>NZ_JBHFFP010000002.1:17573-642775 GCF_042611105.1 Neorhizobium fuzhouense
TTCCTTGTTCAGGAGCCTGGAGACATCAGCAGGCTTGCGGAAACCCGCCCGGGCGTATCCTCGGATCTTCTCCGTCAGCGTGGTCGCCATCTTCTCGGCGGCGGCCTCCGTCAGACCAAGATGGGCGCGATCCTCATCCCGGATCTTGGGTGGCAGCTTGCCGTAGTCCGATTCCGTCGACATGGGCACCCGATCACGCTTCTGCGCGCCACGCTGCATCGACCTGACCTGCGACTTGCTCCCCATCATCTCCCCCGAGTCCGGTTAAAGATTATTCGCGCCCGGCTTGTTGTCAACGATACCGATATCCGTTGCGCCGGCCGGATCCGCAACAAATCATTCTGTAGCCAATTCAACGGGAGGAGATTGATACATGGCCACGATTCAAGACATGGCGGAGACCGCCACATCCATTCGAGAGGGCTGCCTTGCCCTCGCAGCCGAAGTAGGCTCCGGATCCAAACTTCCGAAAATCATGGATGTCTACGTGAATCTCTTTCTCAAAATCTACAAACTTGAACAGGACCTCCGAGAAGCCGCGTTCCCATCCTCCGAAAACACCCCGGGGGTGCTGCCGAAAAAATGCCGGGAGGGGGTCTTGGAAATTTTGACCGGGAGGGGGGCTGCAAAATCCGAACGCGCCCTTAACACCTGCGCCGCACGTCTCCTGTGTGGAAGCCGAAGGCAAGATCGACGGGATTTTCGACTACAAGATCGAGTACGACGACCACCAGTTCTTCGCGGCTGTGACCGTGCCAGTGAAGGCGTTCTTCTACAGCGAACGGGATGCGGTCTACCGGGATCCGGCGCAATCGGTGGCGGTCGCGACCACTGTCGCCCCGAACGGCGATCTCTATTGCCCCGGCAAGAGGTTCAGGGACGACGACAAGGGTGAAGTCGTCTGGGACATCCTCGAACAGGCGGAAAAGATCGAAGAGCTCCCGGAGTTCAAGCAGGCCTCCGGTCTCTGGCAGCAGCGTGCCGAAGCCTTCAATCGTGCCTAGGAAGCCTATACGAAGGCCGCTTGCCCCTTCACGAACATCTCCATGAATCCGACAAGCCGGGGCATCGTCTCCGGCTTCGTCATTAGTGACTTTCCGTCACCATTCATGTCGACGACGACATCATGCCCGGGCGCACGCGCGCACATTTAATTAAAATCGGTGCGCGCTGGGATGCAGGCCTGCGCTCTCTTGCAGGATCGTCGGCGGCTGCGTCGGCCTGTCTGTGTGCATATGCTGGTGTGGGTGGACGGCTGTATGTCCGGGCGCATTCTTCGTGCCCCTTCGAATATATAATTCTATTTTCGCCTCATTGTTAATTAATCACAATATTTTTTCCTAGCGATCAAAAGTAGTGTTAATAATTAAACGGATTTATCCGTCATTCATCCGCTCTTCGCCGGTGACTCCAGTTTAGCAAACTCCGCTTTCGCCGGTGGAAATCCCGACATCCGAAAACGAGCTGATTTCACGCGATAAAGCATGGAATTGTCAGCATATTTTGTGAGCATGGATTTCGACACGTCACCAGATCGGATGACACGCCGCCGGCGACATCGGCCATTCACCAGCAGTCATGCTCGGCTCTTCAGTGGCCTCCGGGTGAAAAAATTTTTTATAAATGCTTTATGTTTCTTGGAGTTTCTAATTCGCAATTTGCAAAACAGCGTTTTTCATTGATTTTGGACTTGTTCGTCACTCAAACAGATGACAGCATCATCTCATCGGAACCGCGGAGAGACACTCTCAATAGCCAGATGGCTGCAGCTACCGACGGCGGCGACAACCAAGCCAAGGCCAACCCTGGCCCCGGAGACACGGGCAAAAGCGAATGCAGCGCCTCGGCACTGAGCTCTTTGAAAATCGAATAGGCAGCTTCCCGAACACGACCCGCAGGATGCGGTGAATACGCGCAGGAAGCTCAAGAACAGGGACAGGCGACTGTCCCCCTGGTTCCACGCAACATCGGTGGAGCTTGGGGGCTAGCCGCCCCCTCCGGGAGAACCGGAGGACACGCTCATCAGGGAGAAATGAAATGAGCGCATATAAGTTTGAAAACCTCGACGGCGGCCTCGCACTCGTCAGCGTCAGCAATCCGGACATCTGCGAATGGATCGCTTTCGAAATTGGATCCTTTCCGAGCGCCGGAGTCGTCGCGGCCCGCGTCGCGCTCTGCGACGGCGCCGACAGCAACCTCTTCGCCTTCGACGTCGAGGGTGCTGCCGATATCCGCACTGAGATGACTGAATGGCTCGAAGACAACGGATATTCCGTCAGCATTCCATGCGACTACCGCTGCGACGATCGCAAGACGGCAGCGCCTCGCGAAGCTCAGGCTCTTCGTGACCGCTTCCTTGGCGACTATGCTCCGCTCGACGCACTCTGGTGCGCTTCGTGGGTGTCGGAGGACGGTCAGGGATCGATGTATGACGACGGTCACGCCGAGCGTCCCGACCCCGCCGCCTTCGTCGCCGAGCTGCTCGATGTCTGCGGCGACACAGCACACGACCGCAAGGGCATCCTCGCCGGCCGCATCAACCTGACACGCTACCGCGGTCATTGGAATCGCGGGCCAGAAGTCCTCGAGGTCGAGGACTTCGACGCCGAGGACTTCGCCCCGCTGCCCGCAGCAGCCTGATGCCCCACCTTATCCCCTCCGTCTTCGCCGGCGGAGAGGATACCGGGCGGCATCGCCCCCGGACTTTCGTCCGGTCACGCTCATCACCAAAACAGGGAGAAATCAAATGAGCAAAACTGTTTACATTGCGCGCAACGCGCAGATCCTAGGATCCGTCGGCGATGAGCCGATCGACCCCGCTGTCCTCGACCGCGTAGAACTCAGCGTTACTGCACTGCACGACTTCAGCGGAGTCTCCGAAACTGACCGTGCCGCGATCGCCGCCTTCGCAACCTTCGTTGACGAGCTGATGCCCGACAGCCGCTTCTTCGAATTCCTTCGGTCGACAGGGCCGATGCACTACCCCGGCGAGGAGGACGAGTTCGAATGGACCGTCGAGGTCCTGGAATGTTCCGTCAACGACTTCAGCGGCGACTTGTATGCTGACCTGGTTGCGCACGAGGACACCGTGCGGCTCGGATATGCCGTCTTCGTCGACCAATCCATGAAATACGTCGACAAGCTTCTCGCGCTCGAGGACATCGCCAAGTCTTCCGAGTCCGAGGTCACGGTCCGCTCTGCCGTCAACAATGTCTACGACGAGGCCCGCGAGCACAACGATCCGCTGGCCGATATTGTTGACGCACTCGTCGGCACTGGCTGGGAATACGACCGTTCTGTCGGAGAGCTTAGCCGCCGCGCGGAGGCCGCATGATGACCGCCGCCGACCGCAAAGCCGCATTCCGCAAGCTGTCGTCGGGGCATGACCTCGACGACCTCGCCAGGCTTCTCGGCTACACGCCGTCGACGCTGCGCACTTGGCTCAACCCGGCGCATCCTCGGGCGCCGTCGGACCAGGCTCTCAGCCGACTCCGGAATGCCGTCATCGCCGAACTCACGGACAAAATTCGTGGACTCGGCCTCGAAGTCATTCCTCGCCGAAATTCGGTCGGGGAACCAAATGGCAACATTTTTGACAATGCCGCCTGATGCCCAGCCCTGACCCCTTCCGACAGCGCAGGGTCATAGATCGGCATCGATCACCCGGACTACCAACATCCAAAAAAGGAGACAAGACATGACAAAATACGCACTCACACGCCTCGACGGCCGCATTCTCGACGTTGGCCTGACGCTCGCCGAGGCCGCCTCGGCACTGCTGACATACGACAGCGCCGAGTTCGAAGTCCGGTCCGACGATGACGGCTGGATGGTGATCTTCACGCGCGCCGCGCGGTCCGGCGGTAAAAAATGGACGACGACTGTCTTCTGTGCGCCGACGGAAGAAGAGCTTTTTCTCAAGGTTGTCAACGCTTTTGACAACGCTACAGATGCCCTCGAGGCCGTCGACGAGGATGCCGACAGCGGCTGGTGGAAGATCGCGCCGGCAGGCGGAGAGGCCGTCTACGGCTACGGTTCACGCGCCGAAGCCGACGAATATGCCGAGCTGCTCGACTGCGGCTCAGAGCCGACCGCCGTGCACCATGTCTCGGCGGTCTCATGGCATGACGCGCACGTCAAGAATCTAGCGGAGTACGGCGATCTGAACCTCGACGACGAGCTGCGCGGCCGCGCCGCCTGATGCCTCATTTTATCGCCTCCGGCGCCACGTCCGGAGGCGATAGCGAGTGACATCCGTACATCGGACAAACTCACCAAATCCATGAAACGAGGGAGAACAACCATGGACATGATCAAAAATGTTTATCTGACCGAAGACGAGGACATCCTGGCGACCTGCGCCGTCGGTGTCCATCGCCCCACGCTACGCGTTCATATGCCGTTCGGCCAGTCATACGACACGCTGTCGGACATCGAGCGTGCCGTGCTCTGGGCATTCGAGCGGGTGGTACAGACGGAACTCGCCGGCATCGGCCGAGCCTGGATCTTCCGGGGTCTGTCGTACAGTGAGCCCGACCTCGAGGACCTCAAGAATCCTCTCGTCATGCATGTGCGCGCCCTCGAAAGCGTTCTCTTCGCGCCGGACTATGAGGAGCTGGTCGGCAGCGCTGACACCGTCGACCACGGCTGGGCGCGGTTCGTCGAGGTGACCGAAGCCTGGGCCCAGGACATTCTCGCGGCCGCATGATGCCTCACCCTGACCTCTGCCGACGCTGCAGAGCTCATAGAGCGGCATCTCTCCGCCGGATACTTCCGGTGTCAACAAAAGAGGGAGAACTGAAATGGACACTGCACAAATAGCCGCCGAGGTCGCCGAAGCCAAGGCGACGAGGGTCACGCACCTGCACCTCGAGCGCGAAGCCAACGGCCTGGTTGCCGTTGTCTGGGTCTCGACATCGAATCGAGTCCTTGAGCTGCGCGAGCTGCTCGACGAAGACGGCCTGCTGCCGGATCACATTGTCGACACGCAAGCGGTCGCCGCTGGCTTCGTCGATCGGGCTTCCGGGGAACGGCTGCCGATGCCACCGCGCGTCGTCGGCAGGCCGGAAACGACCGAAGACAAGCATCGATTCCTGGACTGGTGCGCTTTGACGAGCCGAGCCCACGAATACATAGACCGTCACGGCCGTCGCGCGCTGCACGCGCTGCAGCGGGAGGAAGCTCTCGAAGCCCGGGCGACACCGCGTCGGGCATACGCTCCCGCATAATGCCTAACCCTGTAGATCCACGAACTGGCCGTTCCGAAACGGCGGTCTACATCCACCCACTAGCACTGACTGAGCTTGCGCGCGGCTGTCAGGAACTGCGGGATATGCTTAACGCCGATGCCAACGAACGATTTCTTGGTTACCCGCCTGAGGTCAGGAGGCTGATCAAGCCGAACGATTTCTCGGCGCTCGGGCACGGTGTCGAACAAGTTGAAGCAGTCGCCCTTTGAAAGATTCCGCCGCCAATCTTATCTCCTGACAAACGGAGGAAGATCATGCCCGAGATCTATATGCTGCGGTTCTATCGCCTTGAGTTCGGTGACACGGCTGAAAAGGACGTCCCACTGATCGGAGACGATCTGGCCGAGCTGAAGCAACAGGCCTGCGAGGCTTTGACCGCTCGTTTTCAAGACGAGGCGGCGGCTCGGAGGAAGCGGTCGAAGGTGCCACATACAGCGGTCATGCTGGACAAGAACGAGCATGTCATCGCGAGATTTCAGGTAGAGGCGAGCCGGAAAGCGGCGGAGATACCCCATCACCTCTGGCATCCTAAGATGGCGGGAACTCCCACGCCCAAGATCGCGGAATATCTGCGGGAACGCTTTCAGTAGTCTGCGGCGCTCATCATCGTCATCACCCTGATCATGGTGTTCTGATCCTCCGTATGCTCGGAGCCGTGTATCTCGTCTAGGCTGCAGTAGTCGATCTTGAAGATGTAGTTGTCGACCTCGAACTTGCCGAAGTTGTGTTCCCGGTAGGGATCGTAGCCTTCCGGCCAGTCGTCGAAGGCTGCTGCGGCCCGGTAGCCGCGAATGATCTTCTCTTTGTCTTCCTGCCCGAGCTGACTCATAGCGACCATTCGACCATTCAGGGCGGGGCCACTCAGGCGCAGCTCGTCATTGAGATCGCGGATCTGCGTCGTGCGGTTGTCTAAGGCTATAGATGTCCGTATCGTTTCATAACTCGCGGATGAGCCACGGTGAGGCGCAGTCGCTAGCGAAAGTACCATCTGAGGGTGGACGAAGGGCGGATCCTTCTACGCGGAAAAGCCGGGGCAACTCCCGACTCGTTCTTTGTCGGTTGCGCTGCCGCTGCACATCATCCTTGCAGAACAAATGGGAGGACAACATGTTCACGAAGTTTCAGTGGTGGAACCCACTTTCTTGGATCGGGACGATCCTGCATTCGATCGGCGCTTTCCTGCATATGCTTGGCATCTCATTCGGGATCACCCAACCGCCCCGCACCGATGGCCACGAGAATATCCAAACGACCGAGGTCACCGATGCAGAACAGGATGCCCGCCGTGAGCAGGAAGCCATGGACGAGATCGCCGCCGACATGACCCCGGCGCAGGTCGTCCACGCATATTGCACGGCCTCGGAGGAGTCTCGGAAGACTGTAAACCTGGCACCGCTTTCGATGGAACAGCAGGACTGGCTGATGCGCCTGTCCGATGCCGATCTGGTAATGCTAGGCGAATCCGGTGAAACTGCCTGCAGGCGCAGTGTAAAGGCTCGGAAGCTTCTGGTGAACCGGGCAAAGCTGCGGCCTGCCGACGTGGAAACGGCTCCAAAGATCCTGAAGATCCCCGGAGCCGCGCCAATTGTGGACGAGATGTCGGAAGACGAGAAGCGCGAATACCATCGTGAGTTCTTCGCAGACCGCCATGCCGAGCTTTTCCTGTCTTCAGGAGCGCCCAACACGAATCCGAAGTTCACGCCCCCCTCCGCCACGCTGCATTGATACCCCTGCATCGCCGCAAACTTTGAAATCGCCCTTAACCGAGCGATTTTGCATTTCGAAGATCCTCAACGCATCCCACAGTTCCGGAATTTCGTTGATGACTTGGCCCCACCGCTCGGCCATCGACTTATCGGACAAATCCATGAGATCAACCTGCGTTGCGCATACGGTCGATGTGAGCCTGACGCTGGTCAAGAGCGACATGGAGACGGCGAACCTCAGCTTCGAGGCTGGCGACGTGGCGAACCGCCCGGATGGCCACGCGTCCGAGTTCATCGGCACGTCCGCGGGCCTCGTTCAGCTCGCAGGCATACCTGTAGGCGGCACGACGCTGCTTGCTGCGTTCGACGGCCTGTCGACCAGCGGCAGCGGCTTCGGACATGGTGGAGGCGATGGAAGCCGTGATGAGGCCCAGTTCGAGGACGGCACGGCCTGCCGGGTCCTTGGAATCGAAGATCGTCATACCCATAACGCGAAACTCCTTGTCAACAATTCGAGATCTAATCGATCGCATCCAGGAATCGGCGTCAACAAGAGGTCCGCAATATTATTAACGGATAGTTCCGTTAATAATCGCGACGATGTAGAAGGTTTGCACACCAAGCAGATCCAGTTTCCGGCATGCTCCCAGCAGAACGTCTTTTCGCACGGGCGATCCTCCTGCCTGATGAGAATGATTTGGAGTCGGCGATCGGGCTGCAAGGTCTAGCGCTTCATCTTTCCTGTGACCAAGGTGTTGTTATCTTTGTCGCCACATGATGTGCACCGCAGGCTGGGTATCAGCGCGGCGATTACGGACACCTTGGGCCGATCAATAATCTACACTTGCGTGCTTCCAGCCATCCGTGGCTCCGTCAGGGCCTTCCGGGAAAGCAGCGACCCGAGTTCTTTATTGAAGTGTTCGAAGGACGCGATCACCTGGTCGAATACGAGATCGAGGGCATGTCCGTATCCGCTGGTTACCCCAGCGATGTCGAAGCCCAAGGCGGTGAGAGCTTGCAGAATCCCGCCCGCGTTATGGGCATCGGCGATGCGCAGGTCGTTGTTGATGAACAGGGCCGCTATCTTCTCGTTGCGGACCGAGAGATCTGCTGGATCCGCGCCGGAGCCAAACGCATCGAGCTGTTCGTCATCCCTATTCAACCGTTCAACGATGTTCGTCAGCGCCTGTAGCAGTTTCAGGCTTCCAAAATTCGCCACGTCTTTGCGCGCATGGCCCGCTCGCTCGACCATCCCGCGAATGAACCCATCCGGGATCCGCTGGTAGAGTTCGTGGAGGCTCTTACAGCGCGCCAGAAACGCCTGCTCTGTCATAGATAATGGCGCGACCTGAGCCAGACGCTGTAGTTCTGGGAACTTGGTCCAGCCGTTGGCTCTGATCTCCTTTCTGGAAAGCTTCATTATTTGCTCGGGATCCTTCGGTATTCCGACAGCTTCACCAAGGCCCGAAAGGTTGTCCCCGAGGGTCAGAAGCTCGCGAACAAGCCTGTCGACCTTGGCGACGATATGCTCTTCAGCGAGGTCGAACTGCGCAACCTGCTCCGGAGAGACGGCATACTGGAAAGCATGGACAATCTCGCGATCCGGCTTGGGCTTGTAGAGCTCCCGAATGGGCACTTTGATTAGGTTGCGTCCCACCCGCACACAGTCGCTGAAGCCCCATTGTCCTCCGTAAGAGGGGCTGCACAGCCAGAGTCCGTGGTAGTCGATTGGACAGGTGCTATAGAACCCGCTCTGTTCATATTTCTCAAGAAACCGGTCATCCAGATAGATAGTATGCCTTTCGACAATTCCTTCGGCGCGACGCTTGGTCATTTCACCGTCGATACCAGGCCACCGCAGCCCATTTGCGCTGACGGAGGAACAACGGTCTGGGGAGACGGCGAACACCTTTGCCCAGATTTGAACCAGTAATCCGCCATCGTCCTCGCGGATGTCGAGTTCGAACCAGGAGTCTTGTCCACCAATCGACTCGTGCGCCCTGCCATTCATGAGCTTCCGGATCTCAGGAAGATCTGGAAAGAGGGTCTGATAGTAGAAGACCCGGACACCCCATGCGCCACGCGCCCAGAGATACTGTCGGAGATACTCGTTGGCCATCCGCCAGCGAATGTTCCGGGATGCGATGTAGTGATAGCTTCCTGAGATTTCACCCTCAGCGACTCCGAATTCGGGAGCGCCGAGGTCGTCGAACACCACGCGTTGCTCGTCTTGGCCAATAACGCGCATTGACAGTCCGAGGGTCATCCATACCTTTTCGGCTAGCATGTAGGTGTAGAACGAACCCGATCCCCAAGAAGCGACGATGTAGTCGAAGCCATCTATCGACGGAACGTACTTTTCGAGGCCGCCCTGTCCCTCGACGTGCGGTGTCGAGAAGGACACCACACCATCGCCTGCAGCCCGCGATTGCCCCATGGTATCCATCTCGGCTTCGGGCATTACAGCCATGACCATATGAACGCATTCTCGTGCCGGACCGTACGGGTCGTGCTCGTATAGTTCGCTCACGTCAACGCGGCGCGCCGGATCCAATCCTACTGGTTCTAGCAGCGAACGTAGGCGCGGTGGAAGCAGGGCTTCATTGATCGGGAATTGCTGAAGGTAGTCGATTGGCAAGGGCAACTCCGTGTCGCTTTCTCGGCTCGCGGGAGCGGAAACTCAGTTCATCGTGCGTGCTATGCCGCGGAGATTAGACTGCAACCTTGGTCGCAAAGACACAGGGCTCCGCGTCAGTGGGCGCCGCGAACAACGGCCACCAGAACTTGTGTGCTGTCCATCCAAGATCCCGGCCGCCTTCTTGCTGAAGCAAAACCAGGGCAGATTTCGAACGCGGTTCATCAAGAACTTTCTTGCGAAGCGCGGTACCGAGAATCGACCGACCTGACTTGTCGCCCGATCCTGAGCGTGACAGCCTTCTGCCCGTCTCGGCCCAAATGAGGATTTTGCCGTCGCCTCCCTGCGCCATATCCGAGTAGTAGTCGATAAGGCCGCGCATGGCTTTCCATTCGAACTCAACTGTGTCGAATTCCATGCTCTGCTGAATTGCATCGACAATAGCCAACGCAGTCGTGCGGTCCACTGAAACGAAGTCGTCGATGTTGCGCCACTCAGGCTTAATCAGGCGATCCAGCTCCGCCTGAATTTTCGTCATCGCCGTGCCCCCTTTGGTTTGGAAGTCGCTCGGAAGGAGCATGTCATTAGGTGAGACGGCGACCACATCGCTGAGCAAGATCTTGTTAGGCGCGCAAGGACGAATGCGACGAGCAGCGTCAGATTGGATAAACACGACACCAGCATCGTGGGCACCATTCTTAAAGGCGGTCCGCAGCGACTCCTCGAGAGCATTGATCGTGTAGAGCCGATCGTAAACCGCACGGGAGGTGTAAAACCGCGTGACGGCGAGATCGCGCCGGTCGCGATTGCCATACATTCGCGAATGCTGGAGGACAGTGTCCGCCTGCATCGTCTTGGGGTTGCGACCATAGTAAAAAGAGATCAAGTTCGGAATGGTAATGCCGCGATCGAGGATGTTGCCACCGACCCAGATATTATAGGGCGTGCGTAGCTTGAGCTCCGCATTAGCATCGAGCAGAGCCATGACATCCGTGTCAGAGTTCACCTTCTCGACCACCACATCGTCGCTCTGCAGAGCATCGATGAAGGCATCGAAAGTGTCGTCACGGGGAGGCATGCGCCCTTGATCCGCGAGGACTGATGCTTCCAGATCGTCGAAGGCATCGTTAAACAACGGACGCAACGCATCTGGATCATTTTCGGCAGCATTCACGATGGCACTGAAGATCCAGTCGATCACCTGATCCTGCCAAGCATGTGCGGACCGCTGGATGTCGTTGTGGATTACCATCGCGTACTTCTTCGTGCGGTCTCCTGCCTCGCGCTGCTGCCATCGCCGAACGCCCACTGCAACCACAAAGGTGATAATGGCTCGTCGCAAGCCGGCGACGTTATCGCTTTCGAGGACATTGTCCGAACTGATGCGGCGCCTGTCCGCGCGCCGAAGCGCATCCTGCTCGGGCTCGCCGACCTCAACGACTAATTTTGAGCGCGGATCATCCATTTCGAACGAACCGAAGTAGTCGTCCCCACCCACATAGCCGGAATGAATAGGCAGCAGCTCAGTAAAGACGGGGCGCTTGGGTTTGAAAATGTAATTCGAACCATTAGCGTCATCCTCATAGCCCTCCGGCTGAAGGTAGAGCGAGTATGGCGTTGCTGTGACCTGCAAGAAGGCGATGCCCTCCGTCATACCGCGGAGCTGATCGATTTGGTCGGCGATCGTACCTTGGTTGATGTTCGGATCGCCCTTTTTACGTACGAACCGGACGCTGGCGAGATCGGCTTCATCATCGACCAACAGCACCTTGCGACCTTGCAGCTCCTCATGGTCATTGATGAAATTAATGAGCCGCTCGAGGTTGCGCGCCTGCTTTTTCGCTACGATCACGACTTTTCGGCGCAATTCGCTACGACGAGGCGTTCCTGGGAGATTCATAATGTCGAGTACGAGGAACTCGTCATCATCAATGAATTCCTTGAAGTCCGCTTCGAGACGGCGAACTGTCTGAGCTGAAAGAGTTTTGGTTCCCTTAGTCAACACTATGGCTACATCGAATCCACGATCGAAAGCCTTGGCAATAATTCCTACAAAACCTCGCGTTTTTCCTGATTGGATTTTGCCAAGAAGCATGCCCGGCCTATCCCCAGTGGTGGATTCCGTCTCAAGTTGGTCGACTATCTTCTCGATGCAGCTTGAGAGCGCATCATCGTCATTTCGGAAGCTCTTGAGGCGCGGATAGTACGAAGAAGAAGTTTCGAGGGAACCAAGCCTCCGGTTGTTGCGCTTCAGCCAGGCCCGAACCTGCGCCCGACGGAATACTGGACCGGAGGCCAACTCCTGCAGGGGCTGAGGGAAGTCGGATGAACGCACCCGCCAATTGGCCACAGCTTGAGTCGTCACTCCTGCCATTGTCGCAATCTCATTGATGCCTACCAGGTCACCGTCCATACTTGCCTCCCAGGATTGATGTGGTTTCTGTGTATATTACTCACAAACTCTCGTCAACAATTGTGATGTTAACGTCCGCCTTTGACTTCTGTGACGTTGATTTTCTTCACTCGCGTTGGTGATGAAACAATCCGTATCAGCATGGGCGCCGCCAGCGGGACTGCTCAGGGATTAACGGATAAATCCGACACAGACCAATCTCGTAACCGAGATTCAGATGACGCACCCGCTCACCCACGGAACATGTTTGGAACACCATGCCTGCCGGAAGTGAAAAGCTCCCATGCTATCGGTTAGGCAAATGGGATTCATACTATCCGTGCATCGATCGCATGATCTACAGGAGGATGGTAGGTAAGCTGTGATGTTGATTCTGCTGATTGTAGGGGAAGACGATTATGGCCAATCACACCGACGACAAACCGTCAGTGCGATCAAGCGAGGTAGCCGCAGCAGCAACGCGGAAGCCACCGCTTGAGACTGAGGAACTTCGCCGAGGTCTGCAGCGGTTCTTCCGTGAGACGTTCCACGAAAGCGACACTGGCGCCAAGCGTGCTGTGGGCAGCTTCAAATGGGGCGTTTACGCCTTTTATGACTACGACGGTGAGCCGATCTATGTAGGTCAGACAAAGGAAAAGCTATCTGGACGCGTGGGCCGTCATCTGACGAACCAGAGGACCGATGCCGTTGCTATGTCCGTACTAGATCCTTTCGAGGTGGCCGATATCGAAGTCTGGCCGCTACCCGAGTTCGAGGGCGTTGGATCGAAGCATCCCGACTTCAAGACGGCCAAGGCGCATCTGGACGCTTTGGAGCACTTGATCTTCAGCAGACTACGCAAGCAGAGCCGTTTCGGCGTGATCCTCAATGAAAAGGATCCTCCAGCTCCGACCGTGGAGATCGACGAGCCGCCGTCATTCAGGGGTACTATCCTCAACGATCAGATCCGGGAGCTGCGCGGTCATCCGGACAGCAGACTGGCGCGACGCGCTCTGACCGTCTCCAAGCTCGCCCAAGTCATTTCGGAACGGGAACTTAAAGGTTTGGGACTCAGGCGCGTCCTGCTGGCGCAGGCAACCCGGATGCGCTGGCTTGCCGAGCAGCGCTTTATAGCTCTCGGTGGTGAGGCAGGGGTCGAGGTCGGCTCTGAAGACGAAGACGACGCGGCGGACAGTGAATAAGGTTCGCCGAAACCTGTACCTCTAGGTTCTCTTGATCGGCGACGGCTGAGACTGCTTCACCACATTTCCATCACGAGTGATGGTCGTCGTACGGACGGTCTCTACGCCCTGATATTCGACCGTAAAGCCAACCTGATGAAGGTGGTGGTCGTTACCGCCGAAACATTCATGGAAGGCCTTGAGGATCCCAACCTGTTGCAGCGTCTGTGGCGGTGGTGCCGGATTGTTTCTTGGCGCGGGGATTGTCCCGGGGAAAAGGTAGATGCAGGGTGGCGGCAGCTCATATGGTCCAATCGTCGTAACAGGCGCTCCGCCTGCAGCAACCTTCGGACACGGCCGACCGATGGTTCCGCAAGCCCAGTCCCAGATGATCAGGCCATCGACGCGCTGGCTGCGAGAGATGATCTCGGCCGACAAGCGGGTGTGGATCCCTGACCAGGCATTGTGTGGCGGCGATGCCCCGGGATTCGAACAGACCGACCAGATGATGAATTCCTGGACGTGCGGTGGCCGTTCGAAGATGTTGGTGTTGTTGCCGTCGAGACAGCCTTTCAGTTCGATGGCTGCCTTCCTGCCGTCCAGCAGCTCGACGACGTAGTCGTGGCGATTGGCTTCGCCGGCCGACTGCCATTCTTTGATGGCGTTCTGATCCTGCATGTAGTTCAGGACGTGCCGCACGAACTCCCGCTTTTCTGACATCGTCGCGGAATACTGGCCGCGAACGCGCTCGACGGCGCCGCGGAAGAGGCCGGAATTATAGAACTCCTTCTCGTCCAGGCCGTGGTCGCCGAGCTTGTGCGCTTCAGTCTTCAGGACTTCCGCGAACTTCTCGATCTGTTTCCTCAGGTCGGCGTTTGCAATGCAGGGGATCGGCGACTCTGCCGTCATGCCACATGTATCTCATCGGTTGATTCGTCCGACGAGACTACACCCGCAAGGGGCTCCAGCAAATGATGGGCAAGGAAGCGCACCACGGGAACGGCAACGCCGTCACCCATGAGATGGTAGGCTTCGTTGTAACCCTTGGGCAGCTTGTAGGTTTCCGGCAGGCCCATCAGACGCGCTGTCTCCCGGGACGAGATCAGACGGCTGCGCACGATGTTGCCGTCGACGACGATTATGGTCTGACGCGACGAGCCACCTGCAGGCGTGCGCAGGCATCCGGCGACATCATCGAACCGGACTTCGGCGCGCACGCCACGGCCCTCGGCATCCTGACGGGTGCGCTTGTAGATCCCGCCGACCATACGACGACCCGCGCGCTTTGCGGCCTCGACCTTGGCTCGGTTGATGGGCGACATGGAATCGAGCAGCTTCGAGGTCTCTTCCTGCGTGTGCCATTCCACCGAGACCGGATTCTCCTCGATGATGTCGGCGAACGTCGATGTGCGCATCGCAGGCATCGACAGGTTCCACCATACCCAATTCTTCATCGCGGACGCAGGAACGCGCTCGACAGCGTTGCGCAGCCCACGCGTATGGAACGGCATCGTCGGCCCCGGAGCCACCAGCGCAGAATCGATCTCGATGTCGTCGCGAACTCCAACCACGAACAGCCGCGGACGGGACTGGGGAACGAAGACGGCGGCATCGATGACCAGCGCGCCGTACCGATATCCGTGATCCGTGAACGTCTGACAGATCGCGGCGAAGTCCTTGCCACCATGGGACGTGAGGGCGCCGTTCACGTTTTCAAGGGCGATCACGCGCGGGGCGCGGTTGTCCTTCTTGAGATCGGCGATGATATCCCAGAACGGATAGAAGGTGCCCGATCGTTCGCCCTTGAGGCCCGCGCCGCCGCCAGCAAGCGACAGATCCTGGCAAGGGAAAGAACCCCAGACGAGATCCGCGATGCCTGGCAGCTTCTCGATCTTCACGCGACGGATGTCGTCGACCAGCAGTTCTCCGCCGAGACCCCAGTTGAGCTGGTAGGTCAGCCCCTTCTTCTTGTCGAAGTCGTTTGCGAATGCGCACTTCCAGCCCTTGCCGAGGCCAGCGCGCGCCATTCCGGCGCCTGCAAAGAACTCGTAGAATGATGGCTTGGGCATTGTACGCTCCCGATTCTTTTCCACAGGATATCAACAGGCATCCTGTTAATAAACTCTATTAGTTTATGTTTTGTTCTCTTTCCAGAGCTTTATTCATGCACTCCTGCCGGACGAGGCCGGAGGGGGCAACCCGAAACTTGATGGACCCCCAATAAACTGGGCCAGCCGGGCCGCAAGCGCGACTCGGTCCTTCAGTTCACATTCCCACACTGTCAGAACGCTCCACCCGGCTTGTTCGAGGCTGGACACGTTCCGGGCATCGCGCTCCCGGTTCCTGCCAACCTTGGCTAGCCAGTAGTCCTGCCGGGTCGAAGGGATCCGCGCACCGCGCTTGCAATTGTGGCCATGCCAGAAGCAGCCGTGGATGAAGATCACCTTCTTGCGGCCGGCGAAGACGAGATCGGGCTTGCCCGGCATCATCTTGCTGTGCAGCCGATATCGGTAGCCCATGGCGTGCAGCAGGCGCCGAACGATCATCTCCGGGGTTGTGTCCTTCGACTTCACGCGAGACATCGTCCAGCTCCGGTGTTGGTCCGTCTCAGTCATCTTAGCTTCCGGTGAACGCCTTGAAAATGCGAATCCCCATGCCCGCCAGCGTCGCGCGCATCACCAGCAAGATCAGGTCGATAATCAGATACTCCCCTAGGGTTCTCTTCACACCGGAACCGTAGCCGGCCCGAAAAGCGACATAGAGGTCCTTGTTTCCGGCTCCGCCTGCGCAGCCCGAGGGGAATCTGCGAATTGATTTGGATATAGCTATTCCTGCAGCGTAGCGTTGAGCTCACGATAGGCATGTGCCGACGCCATCAAATTCAATTCCGCACCGCGCTCACCAGAAAGTATGGGATACGTGGAATAAACCAGCTTTATGAAGCCATCCCAGTTCAGGGCCTTCGTATTGCTGATTACGTGATCAAGGATACGCTTTTCCCACTCACTCAATGTGACGTCTGTCCCTCTCGGGTCAACCAATTCGATCCGCTCTTTCCGTTTGCCGTACATGTTGGTCTCAGACCGCACTTTGAAGGCAGGATCATCAAGAGCCATCTGGTGAACATCATCAACGTAGGGTCCGAAATGATGAAACCGCCATTTGATCGGTGTCAGTTGGCTACCGTTATCCAAGGCGGCTTTCCAGTCCGCGAGGTAAACCATCTTGGTGACACGCGCCTTCGACAGTTCATCCTTATGAGGGTAGTTCGCTATGAGGTATGCGACAGCATCACGTGTTGTTGCCATGTCAGAATCCTCGCGTAGCGGCGAAATCAAGAGACGGCTCCCGTTCACCCATTACCTTGAGCAAGTGTGCGATATCTTTCCCAGTCGCTCCGTAGATATGGTGCTCTAGGAGTTCAACAGAGAATCGATTGGCATCACTGCTTTCGAACACCACAATCGCGTCCCGGACGCTATCAGCGTGTCCGTTGAGGGCAAAGGCAGCGATAGAACGCGCCTTCATTCCAAGTTTTTTTACCACCCCTACAGGCAACTTCCACTCATCCCGGCTCCGAGCACAGTATCCGTCGAGATCTTGAAGAGGATCCGGCAGATCCTGCACCACACA
This sequence comes from Neorhizobium fuzhouense, assembly GCF_042611105.1. Lineage (NCBI taxonomy): Bacteria > Pseudomonadati > Pseudomonadota > Alphaproteobacteria > Hyphomicrobiales > Rhizobiaceae > Neorhizobium > Neorhizobium fuzhouense. The sequence goes on from NZ_JBHFFP010000002.1 coordinate 34,370, forward strand.
CTTACCGTCACCGCGTGACCAAGCCGTACCAATTACCCCTTGGTCAACAGGGTAGACACCACGCCCGGGGCGGTCCAACTCCGGCAACACTGCAAATCGTCCAACCATGGTGAACGAATTTCCTGTGTGGCGATAGACGCTGACGCGGTCCCGGGCATCAAGGTTCAGGACCTCCGCCAGGACTTTTAGCCGATTGTCCCAAATTGCGAAGTAGTCGCTGCCGAAGTTCTGAACGAGCTCATTGGCATCATCGAGCTGCTGCTCGAGCTCGCGGTTCCGACTGGCCAGTTTCGCTTGTGAGACACCGCCGTACCACGCGCAAGCCACAGTTCCGATGGCAGCAATTGCACTGCCAGCACGCGCCCAAGGACTTTGATTTTCATCCAGCACAACCAAGCAAAGATCTTTTATGACAGAGAGTCCAACTCCTGACACAAGAAGTGCGATGGTAGTCTTGTAATTGTCTAACCATCTTCCAGCCTGTTCGAAAGCCCCACGACGCACCGAGTTCTCCTTCGCTCGCCGCGAGATTGCCACGAGTCGTTATCTGCTACTAGAGGTCTGTCGAGCTAATCGAGGTGCGGCGTTGGAAATCAATATGCGGGATTTCAACCGCCACCGATCCCGCGTTGGCGGTGATCGTATCGTTGGCGGTGCCGTTGGCGGTAATTGTCTTGGGAAATTTTAGGATTTTCTTGCAAGCCTTGCCCCTTAAGGGAAGGCGTTGGTCGGAGTGGAGAGATTCGAACTCCCGACCCTCTGGTCCCAAACCAGATGCGCTACCAGGCTGCGCTACACTCCGTTCAACGATGAAAAGCGGGATACACGGTTCGCCCGCAGGCCGCAACAGCTAAATCCGAGGAAGATGAGGATAAGGTACAGACGGTTACGGCCGATTGCCGATCTGTTTGCTCAACACCTTGTCGCCCTTGTGGATTCCAAGCTGAGCCGCCGCACCGCCGTTCAGTTCCAGCACATAATTGACCGGCCCCTGCGACGATATGATGGTTTCCGACAGCGGCTCGGCCCGTTCGTGGATATGGGTGATCGTGCCTTTGGCGTCGATGAACACCATGTCGAGCGGGATCAGCGTGTTGCGCATCCACATCTGGATGGCGCGCGCCTCGAAGAAATCAAACAGCATGCCCTCATTGGCCGCCATCTGCTTGCGATACATCAGCCCCTGCTCCCGCTGGCCGGGATCGAGCGCGAGTTCAACAGAGAACTCATGGCGCGCGCCGGATGTGGTGACGATGGTCAGCGGCTCCTTGTCGAACCTGAGCTGCGCCGAGGCAACCGCTGAAAATGCCAAAAGCGCCATCATGGCGCTCGCAGCAAAAGTGGTCAAAACTGTACGCATCAATGGGCCCTTGAGGACACGACCGGGCCGTCCGGATGGATTTCGGCGGCCATCAGCCCCTTGTCACCCGGCCCGAAGCGCACCAGCACCACCTGTCCGGGGCGCAGTTCCGTCAGGCCGTAGCGCCGAAGCGTTTCCATATGAATGAAGATATCTTCGGTGCCCTCGCCGCGCGTCAGGAAACCGAACCCCTTGGTACGGTTGAACCACTTGACCAGAGCCCGCTCCAGCCCGCTGGTTGCCGTCACCTGCACATGGGTGCGCACCGGCGGCATCTGCGACGGGTGAACCGCCGTCGACTGGTCCATGGAGAGGATGCGGAACGCCTGATAGCCGCGATCACGCCGCTGGATCAGCGCCACGATGCGGGTACCCTCCAGAATCGTCTGGTAGCCGTCGCGGCGCAGGCACGTCACATGCAGAAGCACATCCTGCATGCCGTTGTCGGGCACGATGAAGCCGAATCCCTTTGCCACGTCGAACCATTTCACGACGCCGGTGATTTCGATAAGCTCGACCGGATCGCCGGCCAGCTCCTCAAAAATCGCAACGCCCTTCGATGACATTCTGTCCGCCATTCTGTCAGCCCCTGGGTTACGCGTCACGGTCGCACGGTTAACTGATTCTGAGAGGATATGTTAACATTGCGCCGTTCGTCCAGCGCAAGACCCTGTCCGCATGTTTCCATTTCTTTGTAGGCAAGACTCCTTGTCTGAGGCTGACCTGTGCTTCATATCCCGGCGGTCGCCGCAAACCATCGCCGGCCAATGATCAGGAGGACTTTCCCCCATGCGCTATCTGCACACCATGGTCCGCATCAAGGACCTCGATGCCTCGCTCGATTTCTACACCCGCATCTTCGGCCTCACCGAAGTCCGCCGCATCGAAAATGACAAGGGCCGCTTCACCCTCATCTTCCTTGCCGCCAACGAAGATGTCGAAAGCGGCAATACGAACAAGGCTCCGCTGCTGGAACTCACCTATAACTGGGATACGGAAGATTACACCGGCGGGCGCAATTTCGGCCACCTCGCCTATGAAGTCGACAATATCTATGAGACCTGCCAGCGCGTGATGGATCTGGGCGTCGTCATCAATCGTCCGCCGCGCGACGGCAACATGGCGTTCATCCGCTCCCCCGACGGCATTTCCATCGAACTGCTGCAGAAGGGTCCTGCCCTTCCGCCGGCCGAACCCTGGGCCTCGATGCCCAACACCGGCAGCTGGTAAAAGCTTTGTGAACACGCAGGCGCAGCGCCTTTTACGCTGCGCCTGCGCCTCTCTCCTGATCCGAGCCCCTTGCAGCCATCCAGCAACAAAAGCCTGACGCAGGCTTCGTGCGCCATTCTGATGTTCAAAGACGAACACCAGAAGCTGGAATGTGTGAATGCTGCACCTGACATCTTGCTCGCCTGCGCTGCGCCCGATCGCGATTGCCGTGCTGATGGGGGCAACGGCCCTGTCGCTCACCGGTTGCGTCGGCCTGACGGGAAAAGCCAAGCCCGCAGTTGCAAGCCAGCAGCCCAAAACCGCCGCCGAGGCGATGGCGCAGGCCGAATCGGCGAAAGCCCAGACACCCGCAGCCGGAGCCTATGTGGACCCGATGGTCGCCGTTGCCGCTTCGCCGGACAGCCGACCGAGGAGCCGGGCCTATCGTCCACCCGCGACGCCTGACGCAGCGCCGGCCGCACCCGCCGAGCCCGCGACCCAGATGGCCCAGCTTGCGCCGGAACAGCAGTCGCTGAGCGCCGTCATCAACGAGCCTACCGCCGTGCAGGCCGGGAGCAACAGCATCTTTGCGCTGGCAAACGCGCGCGCCGAATCGGCCAATGCCGCCAATGGCGTTGCCGCCTATGCGCCGCTCGGCAGAATCAATCCCATGGCGGGAAGCGTGTTTGCCGCCCGCAGCATAGCCGAAACCGTCCCGGCACCGGCCGCCGTATCGTCTGCCCATTCTCCCGCAGCAGAACCGATGGCGAAGTCCACTGGCACGACCGCCAAAGACGGCCTTTGGTAGCGTCGACGCGGATTATTTGCTTCAGGTCCATTCTGCGCAGGAGCTAACCGTCTGATAAAGATCGGCATTTTCCCAGATCTGTGCGCTTTTCCACCACGCCGATAATTTTGCGGGATTTGTCAAAAAGCCGCTTGCACCCGGCAAACCTGCCCCCTATAAGGACGCCACCACGAAGCGCACGCGCCCTTCGTCTATCGGTTAGGACACCAGATTTTCATTCTGGGAAGAGGGGTTCGACTCCCCTAGGGCGTGCCACTTCCTCCTCAATGTCCCCGCAACGTGTTGATCTCTTGGCACTTGGCCTGCCCCGCAGTGCTGTTTGCATGCCTTGTGGAAAAACAATCTCTCTTTTGAAAAACAACGTAAAAATCGCGATTTTGACGCTTGCATGACAGACGGCCCGCCCCTATAAGGGCGCCACCACGAAGCGCACGCGCCCTTCGTCTATCGGTTAGGACACCAGATTTTCATTCTGGGAAGAGGGGTTCGACTCCCCTAGGGCGTGCCACTTCCTCCTCAATGTCCCCGCAACGTGTTGATCTCTTGGCACTTGGCCTGCCCCGCAGTGCTGTTTGCATGCCTTGTGGAAAAACAATCTCTCTTTTGAAAAACAACGTAAAAATCGCGATTTTGACGCTTGCATGACAGACGGCCCGCCCCTATAAGGGCGCCACCACGAAGCGCACGCGCCCTTCGTCTATCGGTTAGGACACCAGATTTTCATTCTGGGAAGAGGGGTTCGACTCCCCTAGGGCGTGCCACTTCCTTTTCATTTCCACTATCCAGTAAACACACCCGTCGGCGCTTTCGAGGCCGCGGCTACCTCCCCCAATTCGATACGGCACGCTTTCACACTGCCTTTGCGGCGTCCAGAATACGCAGCTGGACACGACGACTGCCCTGCCAATGATCGGCGCCCAGGCAGCCGGCCACATGCAGCTGGCTTCCCCGTGAGGAGAGCAGCAGTTGGCCGAGCGGCGTATCGGCGGCCCGGAAGGCAATGGCGTCGAGCCGCGTGCCATCCATGGCCTGCAGCGTCGCCTTCACATGGGCCGTTCCGATCAGGCGCGAATCGACAATGCGATGGGCCGGCATGGCAAAGACCGGCTGGCTGTGGCCGGAGCCATAGGGACCCGCCTGCTCCATCTGGTCGATCAGTTGCAGCGTCGCGCCGGATGCGGCAAGCGCGCCGTCAATCTTCAGCATGTGATTGGCGACGAGATCCGGGATGACGGCGCTGGCCACCTGCTCGAAATGGGCGCGAAGGCTGCCGAGCTTCGTGCGCTCGACAGTGAGGCCTGCTGCCATCGCATGGCCGCCGCCCTTCACCAGCAGTCCCTGGTCGACGGCGCCGCGCACCATCTTTCCCATGTCGAAGCCGGGAATGGAGCGGCCGGACCCGGTGCCACGGCCGGACGAATCAAGCGCGATGGCAAAGGCCGGGCGCTTGAACTTTTCCTTCAGCCGGGCCGCCAGAAGCCCGACAATGCCGGGGTGCCAGTTTTCGCGTGCCGTCACCAGCACGGCGGCATTTTCGCCGGTGCCGTATTCGGCAATCACTTCCGCCTCGGCCTCGGCCAGCATCGCCGCTTCCATCACCTGGCGTTCGCGGTTCAGCTCATCCAGCTTTGCGGCAATCTCGTCCGCTTCGGTGGGCTCGTCCATCGTGAGGAGACGGCTTCCAAGCGCTGCATCACCGATCCGCCCGCCAGCATTGATGCGCGGCCCGACCAGAAAGCCCAGATGATACGGCGTGACCGGACCGCCAAGGCCGGCCTTGCGAAACAAAGCGGCAAGGCCCGCATTGCCCATATGGCGCGCCGCAAGCAGGCCCTTTACCACATAGGCGCGATTCAACCCCTTCAGCGGCACCACGTCGCAGACGGTTGCCAGCGCCACGATATCGAGCCAGCTGAGGAGATCGAGCGTTTTTGCCCGCGGGTCGCCGCGCTCCCGCAACAGCCGCGCGGTTGCCACGAGAACGATGAACACCACGCCTGCCGCGCAGAGATGCCCCTGCCCCGACAGATCGTCATTGCGGTTCGGATTGACCAGCGCCAGGCACGGCGGCAGCTGCGGCCCCATCTGGTGATGGTCGATCACCACGACGTCACAGCGTTCCTCGACGGCCGCTGACAGCGCCTCATGGCTCGTGGAACCGCAATCGACGGTGACGATGAGGTTTGCCCCGCCGGCAATCAGCTGGCGGATGGCATTGGCATTCGGGCCATAGCCTTCGAAAATGCGGTCGGGAATATAGATCTCGGCCTCGACGCCGAAATGCCGGAAGAAGCGCGCCATCAGCGCCGAGGAGGCCGCACCATCGACATCATAATCGCCGAACACCGCGATCTTTTCACGCCGTGCCACAGCATCGGCAAGACGTGCGGCCGCCTTGTCGCAATCTTTCAGCGTAAAGGGCTCGGGCATCAGGCTGCGGATGGTCGGATCGAGAAAGGCCGGCGCTTCGTCCACGCCCACGCCCCTGCCCGCCAGCACGCGCGAAATCAGCTCGGGAATGCCATGAACCTGCGCCATGGCGAGCGCACGGTTCTGCCCGGCCTGATCGAGCCGCGACACCCAGCGCTGTCCGCTTGCCGAGCGCTCCACGCCGAGAAAGGCCCGCGAGACGGGATCGACCGGTTCTGTCATGGCGATGGGGTGGGCGCTGGCGGTTGCATGGACCGCTTCTACTGCATAAATGCGCACACCGGTATTGGCCCGACAGAATTTTATCGGCACCGTCCCCACAAAGGGGCTCTCGTCAGCCTTCCCGCCGCCGGGTCAGAGCACCGCCCAAACGGCCGTTGCCCCGAGGCAGAGCGGCCAGCAGGCAAGCGCCACCGCGACACCCCAGTTCTGGTCGGCCTCTTCACGCGAGAGATCCTCGCCGTCCGGCCCGTCCTCCTGCAAACGGACCAAAGGCAGATCCTGCCTGCGGCGCACGATCCACGCCTGCCAGGGCACATAATTCTGCTTCAAGGATAAAATGGACATCACAGGCGCCTCCCTTCGCTCATGAAGTACCGCCACAGTGTATCCCTGTTTTTGCTAATGCGCCAGAGACTGAAACGGCAGACAAAAAAGGCGCCGCCCGAAGAGGCAGCGCCGCTCAGAACCGGAGCGATGGTCGAAACGCCTCAGAAGGCTTTGGGCCGTTCGATGCGAATGACTTGCGGCTCGCTTGCCAGATAGCTTTCCGCCTTGATGCCGGCGACCGCCTTGCGGATCGACACTTCGCTTGTAGCATGGGTGACGAGAATGATGGTCTTGGCGCCATCGGAGGCTCCGCCATTCGCCCGCTGCACGATCGATTCCAGCGAAATGCCGTTCTCGGCCATCTGGGTCGCCACATTCGCAAAGACGCCGGTGCGGTCCGACACGGTGAGACGAATGAAATAACCGCCTTCATGGCTCTGGATCTGCGCCTTGCGATAGGGGGCAAGGGCGGCTGCCGGCGTGCCGAGCACCGGCACGCGCTGCATGCCCGGCTGGCTCTTGGCAATATCGGCAATGTCGCCGAGAACGGCCGAGGCGGTCGCATTGCCGCCGGCGCCGGGGCCAACCATCAGCAGTTCGCCCAGAATATCGGATTCGATGGCAACCGCGTTCGTTACCCCATCCACCTGCGCAATCACGCTGTCATGCGGCACCATGGTCGGGTGGACCCGCTGCTCGATGCCGCTTTCGGTGCGCTGGGCAACGCCGAGAAGCTTGATGCGATAGCCAAGGTCGGCGGCCGCATGGATGTCGTCGATCGAGATGTTGGAAATGCCTTCAAGGTAAATTTCGTCCGCCGCGATCTCGGTGCCGAAGGCAAGCGTGGTGAGGATCGCAAGCTTGTGGGCGGTATCATTGCCCTCGATGTCGAAGGTCGGATCGGCTTCCGCATACCCCAGTCGCTGGGCTTCCTTCAGGCAGGCGGCAAAGGTCAGGCCCTCCTTTTCCATCCGTGTGAGGATGTAATTGCAGGTGCCGTTCATGATGCCGTAGACGCGGCTCACCGTATTGCCGGTGAGCGATTCGCGCAGCGCCTTGATGACCGGGATGCCGCCGGCGACCGCCGCCTCGAAATTGAGAAGCACGCCCTTTTCTTCGGCAGCCTTTGCCAGTGCCACGCCGGAACGCGCCAGAAGCGCCTTGTTGGCGGTGACGACATGCAGTCCGCGCGCCAGGGCTGCCCGCACCGAACGATCGGCTGCCCCTTCAGCGCCGCCGATCAGTTCGACAAACACGTCGATATCGGCCTTTTCCGCCATCTCTTCCGGCGTATCGAACCACTGGACGGCCGACAGGTCGATGCCGCGATCACGCGAACGATCGCGCGCGCTGACGGCTTTGATTTCAATGGGACGCCCGCAGGTTACCGCCAGTTCGTTTGCCCGCGTGGCGAGAATGCGTGCCAGCGATGCCCCAACGGTGCCCAGACCCGCAAGACCGATTTTGAGGGCGTCTGCCATGATCATGTTCCTGAAAATCGTTGAACGGGCGGCACAAGGGCCGCCCTTTTTATACAATTGGGCTCAACGATGGGCGTTGAGCGAAATGACGTTGTGCATGGTCTCGTCGGCCGTCGACATGAACTTCTTGATGTTGCGCGCGGCCTGGCGAATGCGATGCTCGTTTTCTACCAGGGCAAGACGCACGTACTCGTCCCCTTGCTCGCCAAAGCCGACGCCCGGCGCGACCGCCACATCCGCTTTCTCGACAAGCAGCTTGGAAAACTCAAGCGAGCCGAGATGGCGGAATTTTTCCGGGATTTTCGCCCAGGCAAACATGGTGGCGGCCGGCGGCGGAACCTCGAAACCGGCCTTGCCGAAACTGTCGACCATCACGTCGCGGCGACGCTTGTAGATGGAGCGCACCTCTGCAATATCGGAGCCATCGCCGTTCAGCGCATGGCTTGCCGCCACCTGGATCGGCGTGAAGGCGCCGTAGTCGAGATAGGATTTAACCCGCGTCAGGGCCGCGATCAGCCGCTCGTTGCCCACGGCAAAGCCCATGCGCCAGCCGGGCATGGAAAACGTCTTCGACATGGAGGTGAATTCCACCGTCACGTCGATCGCGCCCGGCACTTCCAGCACCGAAGGCGGCGCCTCGCCATCGAAGTAGATTTCCGAATAGGCCAGATCCGACAGCACGATGATGTCGTGCTTCTTGGCAAAGGCGATCACGTCCTTGTAAAAATCGAGGCTTGCGACCTTGGCCGTCGGATTGGACGGATAGTTGATGACGAGCGCGAGCGGCTTCGGGATCGAGTGGCGCACGGCCCGCTCGAGCGGCGCAAAGAAGGTCTCGTCCGGCTCGACCGGGATCGAGCGGATGACGCCGCCCGCCATCAGGAAGCCGAAGGCGTGGATTGGATAGGTCGGATCCGGGCACAGAATAACGTCACCGGGAGCGGTGATCGCCTGCGCCATATTGGCAAAGCCTTCCTTGGAGCCGAGCGTGGCCACAACCTGCGTTTCCGGGTTGAGCTTGACGCCAAAACGACGCGCATAATAGGCGGCCTGCGCCCGGCGAAGGCCCGGAATGCCCTTGGAGGACGAGTAGCGATGGGTGCGCGGGTCCTGCACCACTTCGCACAGCTTGTCGACGATGGCTTTCGGCGTCGGCAGATCGGGATTGCCCATGCCGAGATCGATAATGTCCGCGCCGCCCGCTCGCGCGCTCGCCTTCAAACGGTTGACCTGTTCGAAAACATAGGGCGGCAGTCTGCGGACTTTATGAAACTCTTCCATCGCGATCCTCGTGAAGGCATCCAGAGCAGGGTAAGGGAAAGGCAAAAGGCGCAAAATCCCGCGCCTTTGTTCGAGGTTGCTTTGCGTCCAAAAGGGCTGGAACGCAAGTGCTATTTGCTGATCTGGCTCTGCGTATCGGCGGCATGATCGGCGGCAAGCTTGCGCAGTTCGGCCACGCGCGCCTGGTAGTCTGCTTCAGAGACCGATCCATTGGCGCGGGCAGCGGCAAGCTTCGTCATCTGATCCTGGGCCGTGGTGGCTTCCGCATCGCTGATCTGCGTGTTGGCGGCCGTCAGCGGACCGGCAAAGGTCGGATAGACCCCGGTATCGCTCTTGGCCAGCGCCTGCGGGCGCGGCACCTGCCGCGGACCGACAACCGTTGCCTGCGGCGCCGTATTGGGAACGCCGTCATCCAGCTTGAAGGAATTGCATCCGACAAGCGCAAACGGCATTACCGACATACCGACAAACAAAGGCATCCAGCGAAGCCCCCGCGCGAGTTCTACCATTGACGCAACCCTAATCTGCTCCGGCATACGACCTGACGAGGTCGCTATCGCTGGCACTTGTATTCGTTTTCAGGCAGAATGTAAAAACCAAAACAACGATTATAACAGGGTGGAAAAGGGGAGAGAGACACCATGGACACGCGCGAGAAGGTGGGTGGACCAGAGGCTGGTTCCAAGGGCTTCGATGCCAAGTCCTTCGAAGCCTACATGGTGAAGGATCCCCAGAAGCTTGCGGTCAACCTGGCAAAGGCGGCGGAAAACCTCGGTAAAGCAGCGACCGAATGGCTGGCCCCGCGCGAGCGCGGCGAACGCGTCGACACATTCGATCCGATGACCGACATGATCAAGACGCTGTCGAAGGTCATCGAATACTGGATGTCGGAGCCGCAGCGCACGCTGGAAGCCCAGTCCCTCCTCCTCTCCTCCTATATGGGCATCTGGATGCATACGCTGAGCCGGCTCTCCGGCGAGGCGGGGCCGGAAGAGCCCGACACCTTGCGCAAGGACAAGCGCTTTGCCGATCCGGACTGGCGCCAAAACCCGTTTTTTGCCCTCCTGCGCCAGGTCTATCTGGTCACGGCCGAATGGGCGGAAAAGCTGGTGGAGAAAGCCGAAGGGCTGGATGACCACACCCGCCACAAGGCGGCCTTCTACGTGCGCCAACTGACGGCGGCGCTGTCTCCGGCGAATTTTGCCCTGACCAATCCGGAGGTCTATCGCGAGACCGTGTCGACCGATGGCGCCAACTTTGTCCAGGGCATGAAGATGCTGGCCGAAGACATCGCCGCCGGCCGTGGCGAGCTGCGTCTTCGCCAGACCGACACCCAGAAATTCGCGCTCGGCAAGAACCTCGCGCTGACGCCGGGCAAAGTGGTGGCCCGCAATGCCGTCTGCGAGGTGATCCAGTATGCGCCGAGCACGGAAACCGTGTTCAAGCGCCCGCTGCTCATCGTGCCGCCGTGGATCAACAAGTTCTATATTCTCGACCTCGGCCCGCAGAAGAGCTTCATCAAGTGGTGCGTCGACCAGGGCCATTCGGTCTTCGTCATCTCCTGGGTCAACCCGGACGAACACCATGCCAGCTTCTCCTGGGAGGACTACAGCGCGCAAGGCATCGATTTTGCTCTGTCGACCGTAGAGAAGGCCGCCGGCGAAAAGGAGATCAACGTCATCGGCTACTGCGTTGGCGGCACGCTTTTGTCGGCAACGCTTGCCGTCCATGCCAAGCGCGGCGACCGGCGCGTGCAATCGGCCACGTTTCTCACCACGCAGGTGGATTTCACCTATGCCGGCGACTTGAAAGTCTTTGTCGACGAGGAACAGCTGGAGGCACTGGAAGGCCAGATGAAAGCGGCCGGCTATCTCGCCGGCTCCAAGATGGCAAGCGCCTTCAACATGCTGCGCGCATCCGAACTGATCTGGCCCTATGTGGTCGGCAATTACCTGAAGGGCCAGGAGCCGACGGCCTTCGACCTTCTCTACTGGAACTCCGATTCCACGCGCATGACGGCGGCCAACCACGCCTTCTATCTGCGCAACTGCTACCTGGAAAACCGCCTCAGCAAGGGCGAGATGACGCTGTTCGGCGAAAAGGTCAGCCTGAAGAACGTGACCATTCCCATCTACAATCTGGCGGCCCGCGAGGATCATATCGCGCCGGCGAAATCCGTCTTTGCCGGATGCCGGTTCTTCGGCGGACCGGTGGATTTCGTGCTGGGCGGCTCCGGGCATATCGCTGGTGTCGTCAACCCGCCGGACCGCAACAAGTACCAGTACTGGACGAGCGGGCCGGCCGTCGGTGAACTGGCCGACTGGATCGCGGGCGCCAAGGAAACCCCCGGCTCCTGGTGGCCGCACTGGCAGGCCTGGATGGAAGCGCGCGATGCCCGCCGGGTTTCTGCCCGAACCCCCGCCGATCAGGGCCTCGGCGATGCGCCCGGCACCTACGTGATGGTGCGCAGCTGAGCGCCGATGCAGTTTGATCCCCCGCTGATCCCCGCCCGGCTCGTCAGCCGCTACAAGCGTTTTCTGTTCGATGCGGTGCTCGAAGACGGAACCGAAATCACCGGCTCATGCCCGAACACCGGCTCGATGCGCGGACTGACCACGCCGGGCTCGCGCGTCTTTCTCTCCCAGCACGACAGCCGCACACGCAAGTACCGGCACATGCTGGAAATGGTGGAGGTGGACGACACGCTGGTTGGCATCAACACCGGCCTGCCGAACCGGATCGCTGAGGAAGCAATCGTCTCGGGCCTCGTGCCGGACCTATCCGGCTATGCGACGATCCGGCGCGAGCAGCGCTATGGGCTGAATTCGCGCATCGACATGCTTCTGCTCGACCCCGCCCGGCCCCCGGCCTATGTGGAAGTGAAGAACGTGCATTTTACCCGCACGCGCAAGCTGGCGGAATTTCCCGATTCGGTCACCCAGCGCGGCGCCAAGCATCTGGACGAGCTGGGAGACATGGTGGAGGCCGGCTGCCGCGCCGCCATGCTCTATGTCGTCCAGCGCAATGATTGCGATCGCCTGCGGATCTGCGAGGATCTCGATCCGGCCTATGCGAGGGCTTTCCGGCGGGCGCGCATGCGCGGCGTCGAGGCCTATGCGGTCGCCTGCCGCGTCGAACCTCAAGGAATTTGGCCCGATCGCGTGATCGCGATGGACGAGGACGGGCAGGCTGTTTAAAAACCGCATGAGACGAGACGAAAGTGGTTCCATGGTAACTTACATCGAGGCGGCGTCGGCGCCGAAGAAGAACACGGGCGCGATCCGGCTTTACGATACGGCGGCCGATTTTGCCGGCATGCGCAAGGCCTGCCAGCTGACGGCGCGCTGCCTCGACGAACTGGCGGCCCTCGTCAAGCCGGGCGTCACCACGGCGGCCCTCGACCGCTTCGTCTTCGAGTTCGGCATGGACAATGGCGCGCTTCCCGCCACGCTGAATTATCGCGGCTACAAATATTCCGTCTGCACCTCGCTCAACCATGTCGTCTGCCACGGCATGCCGGACGACAAGCCGCTGCGCGAGGGCGATATCGTCAATATCGACGTCACCTACGTGCTGGATGGCTGGCACGGCGATTCAAGCCGTATGTATCCCGTCGGCCAGGTGAAGCGCGCTGCCGAGCGGCTGATGGAAGTCACCCATGAATGCCTGATGCGCGGTATTGCGGTGGTGAAGCCCGGCGTGCGCACCGGTGCCATCGGCGAAGCGATCCAGACCTATGCGGAGGCGGAACGCTGCTCGGTGGTGCGCGATTTCTGCGGCCACGGCGTCGGCCGCCTGTTCCATGACAGCCCCAACATCCTGCATTACGGCCGCGCCGACGAAGGGCCGGAACTGCGCGAGGGCATGATCTTCACCATCGAGCCGATGATCAATCTCGGCAAGCCGCATGTAAAAGTGCTTTCCGACGGCTGGACCGCGGTGACGCGCGACCGGTCGCTGTCTGCCCAATACGAACATGCCGTGGGTGTCACGGCGACCGGCTGTGAGATCTTCACCCTGTCTCCCGGTGGTCTCGACAGGCCCGGTCTTCCTCCACGCAACGGTTGATCGATGAAGCACCCGCCCCTGCCGACACATCTGGATGCGCCGGAGGAACCGGCAGGCGGGCCCCCGAACGCCCCCGGCGAGACATCGGATGATCTGTTTGCCGATGAACGCGGCTTCTTTGCCGAGCAGGCGCAAAAATCCGGCGGCATGAAAAAGGCCGAGCCGGTGAAGCCGGACGACGACAAGCAGGCGCATTATCACGGCCACCGCGAGCGCCTGCGCAACCGTTACCGCGAGCATGGCGATACCGCCCTTGCCGATTACGAGATCCTCGAACTTCTGCTGTTCCGCCTCATCCCGCGCCGCGACACCAAGCCGATCGCCAAGGCGCTGATCGACCGCTTCGGCAATCTCGCCGGCGTTTTCGGCACCCAGACCTCGCTGTTGCAGGAGGTGAAGGGCGTGGGCGAAGCCGTGGCGCTCGACCTGAAGCTGATTGCCTCTGTCGGCCAGCGCATCCTGAAAAGCGAGCTGCGCGGCAAGCAGGTGCTTGCCTCCTGGTCCGCCGTTATCGATTACTGCCATGCCGCCATGGCCTATGAGGCACGCGAACAGTTCCGCATTCTCTTCCTCGACAAGCGCAATGCGCTGATCGCCGACGAGGTGCAGGGTCGCGGAACCGTGGACCACACGCCGGTCTATCCGCGCGAAGTGGTGCGCCGGGCGCTGGAATTGTCCGCCACCGCGCTGATCCTCGTCCACAACCATCCCTCCGGCGACCCGACCCCGTCGCGCGCCGATATCGACATGACGAAAACCATCATCGACACGGCAAAGCCGCTCGGCATCACCGTCCATGATCACATCATCATCGGCAAGGATGGCCATGCGAGCCTGAAGGGGCTTCGGCTGATCTGACCGGTCATCAGCGCAGACCGTCTCGACCCTCGATCTCATGGGCTTGAAGGCCGCCGATGCGCGCGAGCGGCCGCCCGCTATCGGTCACGGCAACCGCGACCATGATCTCATCGGCGCGCGGGCTGTCGTTCAGCCAGACCTGCATGCCATCAAAATGGGAGCGCACATAGGCGGCATCCTTGTGGCCAAGCGGGATATCCAGAACGACGCCCGGCCCGCCGCGGCGCTTGGAGGATGGCACCAGGGCCGCCCCCTTCTCCACCGCTTCCCGCAGCGGCTTGCCAAGGGCCGGATGCAGAATGGCGGCGGCATGCTCAAGCTCGCCATCCTCGCCCACCAGCGCCGCCTTGCCATAGCTTTCCGCCGCCTGCGGCGGGATGCCGAGCGCCTCCACGCACCGCTTGCCGAGCAGTCCGCCAAGCTCCGCGCCGATCTCGATGAGGTCGCCCAGGTCCTCGACATAGCGCCCGGCAAAGGGATTGCGGATGACGGCGACCGCACAGGCCTTTCGGGAGGGCGGCGACACCGGCCGATCCATCTCGCGGTGTAGTTCCTCGACGAATACCGCAAGCTTGCGGATCTCGGCCTTCATCGAAGCCCGTCCTCTCCCTTGATGTCGCTCGCCTTCAGGCCGCCGACGCGGGCGTGGATGCGCGCACCGGTGGTCATCACCAGCACCAGCGCCAGTTCGTTGGCGCGCGGTCCATCCGGCACGCCCACTTCCATCGCGTCGAAATGCGAGCGCACGTAAGAAGCATTGATGTGGGTGACCGGCACATCGAGCCGCGTGCCCGGACCGCCGACCTTCTTGGTCGAGGTGACGATCGCCTTCGCGTCGCCCAGAACCTCGCGCATGGCATAGCCGCCCGGGACGTGCCAGAGCGCGCCATGTTCAAGTTCCCCTGCCTGACCGACAATGGCGCCCTTGCCATAGCCTTCGATCAGCGCCGCATCACCGCCGAGCGCGGCAACAAGGCGGTTCGCCATCTGAAGCCCCAGCGGTTCGAGATCCTTCATGAAGCCTGCGATGTCTTCATGGTAACGACCGGCAAAGGGGTTTTCGATGACGGCAAGCACAGCCGCGCGCTTCAGCGGCACGGCGGCCACCGGCCCGCCCTCGTGAAACACCTCCTCGACAACGGTCAGGAATTTGCGGATTTTCGGTTCAGGCATGGCCATGGTTCTCCGGCTTTGCGAATTTTTCGAAGTCTGGCGGGCGAATATCATCCCGTTTTGCAGCGATGCGCACGCCGCCCCGCAGAAACAGCGCGGCGCGATCGATGAGGCCATCTGCGCGCAATTGCTCGGCCTTCGTGAGCCCGCGGTCAAGAGCTTTGGCAATCTCGCCTGCGTCCAGATCGCCGCAGCCGGTTACCACCAGCCGCGCGCCAAGATCGCTGTCATCGACGAGACTGTGGGCAGGCGCGCGAAAGACGGCCGGGTGGCCGGGAAGATCGACGGCATTGGCAATGATTGTTGCGGCCGCATCGGCGGCGGCTGCGGTTTCGGCAAGCACCGTCACCGAATCGGCAAGGCCCATGGACAGGCTGCGCCCCCCTCTTCCGGAGGTCGCGATGCCGCGCACCGGATCGCTGGCCCGGACGGTAAAGGCTCCGAGCCCCACCCCGTCATCGCGCGCCATGCCAACCCGCCAGTCGGCATCCCCCTGCAGAAAAAGCGCAATGTCGCCGCCATTATTGACATAGATGCGCTGCGGACATTCCTCTTTATCGAAACCATCCAGCATTGCCTCCAGCACCGTATCGGCCACTGCACCTGCAACGGCTGCCATCGGGGTGATGAAATGCGCGCCCGACAGCGGAAGAACGGCCGCCATCATCTTGCGAGCAACTGCGCCCGAAGGCTGCCGGCATCCCGGATAGGCTTGTGCCTTCAACAGCGGCAGTTCGCGCACCAGTTCGTCCAGGATGGTGGCAAAACGCCTCGCCGCCTGGCGATACGCGCGTTCACGAAGCGCGCTCTGCCTGTCCGCCGCCGCATCATAGGCCAGGCCGATGACGAGATCGATCGGACCATGCTGCAGATGCAGCCGGCCGTCGGGCGTTCCGTCGAGATAGGCGCCGGCAGGTCCGCTCATGCCATGCTCCCGCCCTGCCTAATGGCCCCACTTGAAATTGCCGGCAGCCGTCGGCCATGCGCCCGAGACAAGCGGTGCGATCTTGCGCCCGGCCTCACGGAGAGCCTGCTCGAGAGGCACGACGGCGTCCATATGGCCGCCCAGCGCCTCGTAATCGCAAAGCCGCATGGTAAACTCGATCGGCGCCACAAGCGCCGGCGTCGGCACCGAGCCAAAGCTGTTGGACGGCATCTGCGTGACATCGACCATCACCGTGATGCCGCCGCCCGGCCAGATGGTGGCCGGCGCGCCGCCACAGGACACATGGGTGAGCGCTTCCTTGACCGAACGCGTGAGCCGCACCGGATTGGTGGTGACGCCGGCGCGCAGGCTGCCGCCTGCCCCGCCCATGAAGAGAACCGAAACCATCGCCGGCTCGCAGTTTTCCGCCACGATCTCCACCGTCTCGCGCACTGCCGCCGGAAGGATCGATTGCGCCACCGGCACCAGATTTTCGTCGAGAATATAATAATCGTACTGCTCGCCGGTGGTCGACACCATCAGCAGACGCAGGCCCGGATAGGCGACCTTCGGATCAAAATCGCCCAGAATCGACAGCGGATCGGATATCGTGGTGCCGCCCCAGCCGGTGCCGGGTTCGGCCACCTGGAAATAGCGTCCCGGTGTCGAACGGCGGCCCTTGATGCGGATGCCGGTCGGGGGGATATCGAGGAGCTTTCCCGCCTGGTGTTCGGAGAGCACGCCGGTGATGTGATCATCCACCACCACGACCTCGTCCACCATGTTCTGCCATTGTCTTGCAAACATGCCGATGGTGGCAGACCCGCAGCCGACACGCATGCGGCTTTCCTCCACCCCGTTGATCACCGGCGGATGGCCGGCCTGAAGACAGAGGGTGGCGCCGCCATCGACCTGCATCTCCACCCGCTCACGATTGCAAAGCTGCAGCAGCGTCTCGCAGGTGATACGGCCTTCCTTCTTGGAGCCGCCCGTCAGGTGGTGCACGCCGCCGAGCGACAGCATCTGGGAACCGTATTCTCCCGTCGTGACATGGCCGACCGGTTCGCCCTCCACCCGCACGATCGCCGTCTCCGGACCGATGAACCGGTCGGTGTCGATCTTCACCTTGGCGCCGCAATAGGAAAAGATTCCCTCCGTCACGACCGTCACCATGTCGATGCCGTTCTGCGTCTGCGACACGATGAAGGGGGCGGGCTTGTAATCGGGATAGGTGGTGCCTGCACCGACGGCGGTGACGAAGGGCGCGTTCGCGTAGACGAGATCGCCCGACCACTCTTCGGTGTCCTTGCCGGGCAGGAAGGGCACGACGGCACCGCCCGCACTCAGCGTCTCGTCGATCACGGTCAGCGGATCGACGCGGATCAGTTCACCGCCGACATTGGCATAGCGATCGCAGGCGCCGGAGCGGCCATCGGAGATATAACACATGACCGGACAGGCATCGCAGCGGATCTTGCCATTCACTGCGCTTTCCACGTGCTGCTTGACCATATCACCCCCGCATTGGCCCTGGTGCGGCCTTGCCGTCTTCTGTTCCCGCATGCTTTGCGCATATCGTTTGTATACGAATGAATATCAGCAGAAATCGCCAGCCTGTCAAGGCGGCATGCCCGCTCCGGGCGCCGGTCAAAACCGTGGAAATCCCGATTTCAACGGTCTTTCCGGTCGCTGCCTGTCCATTGGCAGGCAAACAAGTCTAGCGCCGAACCTCACCGTCGCAAATGCAATTCTGAAACGGTTCGCGGGCCCAAGGGAAAGCGCGTTGACAAATCACCTTTGGCGGATAAACCGGTGGCTTCATCGGGATTGACGGGAGGCGGCATGGCCGGGGCCAAGAAAAGCGACAGCGCTTCGCAAGCGCCCGCCACAGACCTGGAGGCCTACAAGGTCGATCAGCAGATCGGCTTTTTCCTGCGTCAGGCCAACCAGCGCCACGTCGCGATCTTTTCGGCCCTGATGGGCGACCGCCTGACGACGACGCAATGGGCAGCGCTCAGCAAGCTGCGTCAGATCCAGCCCACCTCGCAGAACCAGCTCGGCCGCGATACGGCCATGGATGTCGCAACGATCAAGGGCGTGGTCGACCGGCTGGTGGCGCGGGGCTATGTGGCCACCGCCCCGGACCCGCAGGACGGGCGCCGGCTCATCTTGTCGCTCACCGGCGAGGGCGAGGCAGTAATTGCCAGCAACATCAAAGCCGCCATTGCCGTGACAGATGACACGCTGTCGCCACTCACCTCCGGCGAGCGGATGATGCTGATCGAACTCCTGCGCAAGATCTGCTGAGCCTTCGAAGCAGCGCGCAACCGGGCGCTCTTCCGGCACCCCACCTGCCCTTTTCCTGTTGATCGCACACCTTGAAGCGGCGCGCGCGGCGGCCGCAGAATTCGTTTGCGTGCCAATGATTTCCGGCTATCATCCCGGCCATGGATGCGTACGACAAAAACCAAAACGGGAACGCCGCACTCCTCATCTCTCACCGGGCCGAGCCTCGCATGAGAACCACGGGAAGACACGCGCGCGCATTCCTGCCGAAGAGGCCGGGACAGCATGACGACACAGACGGTGACGTTGACCATCAACGGCAGGGCGCAGGATTTTGCGCTCGATCCGCAGACGCCGCTTCTCTATGTGCTGCGCAATGATTGCGGTCTGAACGGCGCGAAATTCGGCTGTGGCCTTGGCGAATGTGGTGCCTGCACCGTGCTTCTGGGAGACCGTCCCGTCCGCGCCTGCACCACCCGTATCGGCGCCGTGCGCGACCGGCCGATTACCACGCTCGAGGGCCTTTCGTCTGGAGGAGAGCACGATGGCCGAACGCTGCATCCGGTCCAACAAGCCTTTCTGGAGATGCAGGCGGCGCAATGCGGCTATTGCCTGAGTGGCATGATCATGGCGACGGTCGGCCTTCTCACGCGTAATCCGCAAGCCGACGAGAAGGACATCCGGGCCGCCCTGCGCCACCAGCTCTGTCGCTGCGGCACCCATATGGAAATTCTGGCCGCCGTGCGGCTGGCGCGCGACCGGATGGCAGAGATGGCGGCCGGCCGCGCAGCCTGCGACCCGACTGGCGCGGCTGCCCCGCCTCTCCGAAAACCGCCCGCCCCTGATCTGGAGGCGTCCGCACCATGACGTCTGCGCCAGCCGACCCCAAAACGCTCCGCGAAACCACCAGCCGCGCCTATCTGGAGGCGGATGACATCCTGCTCGTCACCCGCCCCGGCAGCGGCAACCAGCCGGAGATCTATCTGGCCATGACCGGCGATGGTGCGGTGATCGCCTTCAACGGCCATGTGGACCTCGGCACCGGCATCCGCACGGCCCTGGCGCAGATCGTCGCGGAAGAGCTGGACATCCCGTTCGACCGGGTGACCATGGTGCTCGGCACGACATCGGCAGTTCCGGACCAGGGGCCGACGATTGCGAGCGAAACCATCCAGATTACCGCCAACCCCTTGCGCCTTGCCGCCGCAAGTGCCCGCCGTCACCTGCTTGCCGCAGCCGCCGAGCATCTGGGCACGCCTCTGGACGATCTGCTGGTCGAGGCCGGCGTGGTCGGAAACGGCAGAAGCACCGTCTCCTATGCCGATCTCGTGCGTGGCCGACATTGTCGCATCGACATCGATCCGGCCACCCCCGTAAAGCCGGTCAGCGCCTATCGCATTGTCGGCCAGCCGCAGCCACGCACGGATATTGCCGCCAAGACCGTCGGCGACTGGACCTATGTGCATGATGTGCGCGTTCCCGGCATGCTGCATGGCCGCGTCATCCGCCCGCCTTATGTCGGCTACGATCATGGCGACGGCGTCGGCGACAGCCTGATCGGCGTGGACGAGGCCTCGCTTGCCGGCCTTTCCGGCATCGTGGCCGTGGTGACGATCGGCGATTTCGTCGGTGTGGTTGCCACCCGCGAGGAATTTGCCGCAGAGGCCGCGCGACGCCTCAAGGTCACCTGGAAGACGCCCGCCGTCCGGCCCGACCTCAACGACGTCGAGACGGCCTTGAAGAACAATCCGGGCAAGAAACGCATCCTGAAGGATGCAGGCGACGTGGAGCGGGCGCTTCTCGGCGCCTCGCCCGCCATGGAACGCACCTATGTCTGGCCCTACCAGATGCATGGCTCGATCGGCCCCTCCTGCGCCGTCGCCGAGTGGACGCCAGAACAGCTGGTCGTCTGGTCGGGTACACAGAACCCGCATTTCATGCGCCGGGACCTCGCCCGCCTGCTGGACATGCCGGAAGACGCCATCATCGTGGAACGCCATGAAGCCGCCGGCTGCTATGGCCGCAATTGCGCCGATGACGTGACGGCCGATGCCGCCCTTCTGTCGCGCGCCACCGGCCGGCCGGTGCGCGTGCAGCTGACCCGCGAACAGGAACATGGCTGGGAACCGAAAGGGGCCGGACAGGTGATCGACGTGCGCGGCGGCCTTGATCTCGAAGGTGGCCCCATCGCCTATGATTTCGAGACGCGCTATCCCTCGAACCTGTCTCCAACGCTTGCACTCATCCTCACCGGCAAGGTGGCCGCCGTGCCGGACGTCGCCGAAATGGGCGACCGTACCGCCATCCCGCCCTATGCGGTGAGCAACATGCGCATTGCGGTGCACGACATGCCGCCGATTGCGCGCGCCAGCTGGTTTCGCGGAGTCTCGGCCATGCCGAACTCCTTTGCGCATGAGAGCTTTTTCGACGAACTGGCGGTTGCGGCCGGCGTCGACCCTGTGGAATACCGGTTGCGCTATCTGACCGATCCGCGCGGCGCCGATCTGGTGCGGGCCGTCACCGAAAAGGCCGGCTGGCGGCCGCGCACCCGCTTCGGCACGGAGGGAAGCGAGGGTGACCTGCTCTACGGGCGCGGCTTTGCCTATGCACTTTATGTGCACGGCAAATTTCCGGGCACCCCTGCCGCCTGGTCCGCCTGGGTGGCCGATGTCGCCGTCAATCGCCGCACCGGCGAGGTCTCCGTCACACGCGTCACCGTCGGCCAGGATACCGGGCTGATGATCAATCCCGACGGCGTGCGTCACCAGATCCACGGCAATGTCATCCAGTCGGTCAGCCGCGTGCTGAAGGAAGAGGTGCGTTTCACCCAGACCGGGATCGAAAGCCTCGAATGGGGTGGCTATCCGATCCTGACCTTCGAGGAGACGCCGGATATCGACGTGCTGATGATCCCGCGTCCCGACGAGGAACCGCGCGGGGCCGGCGAATCCGCCTCCGTGCCGAGTGCGGCGGCCATCGTCAATGCCGTCTATGATGCGACGGGCCTGCGCTTTCGCGAACTGCCGCTGACGCCGGAGCGCGTTCTGGCCGCCCTCAACGGACGCCAGACGCTCGAACACCGGCAGGAGATGCGTGCGAAACGCCAGCGGTGGCTGAAGTTCGGCGGTTTGGGACTTCTGAGCGTCAGCGGGCTTGCCGGCCTTGCCGCCGGGGGCCTTGCGGTGATGTCGCCATGGCGTCCAGCCATCGAGGCGATCCAGCGTCCCGATCCGGCGCTGTTCAGTGCAGCGAGCGTCGAGCGCGGCCGGCTTGTGGCCGCCGCCGGCGGCTGCGCCACCTGTCATGCGGACGGAAACGGCGAGGCAATGGCCGGCGGGCGGCGCTTCGACACGCCGTTCGGCACGGTAGTCGCACCAAACATTACGCCGGACGAGCGCCACGGCATCGGCGGCTGGTCTTACACCGCCTTCACCCGCGCCATGCGGCAGGGGATCGGCCGGGACGGTTCCCATCTCTACCCCGTGCATCCCTACACCTCGTTTACCCATGCAAGCGACGGTGACCTGCAGGATCTCTATGCCTACCTGATGACCACCCCGGCATCGAGCGCCCCTTCGCAGCCGTCGACGCTGCGGTTTCCCTTCAACATCCGCAGCCTGATGGCGGGGTGGAACACGCTTTATCTCGGACGCTCGACCGTCGATTATGCGCCGGAAAAAGGCGAGGCCTGGAACCGCGGGGCCTATCTGGTGGAAGGCCTTGGCCACTGTTCCGCCTGCCACAGCCCGCGCAATGCGCTGGGGGCCGAACAGGTGGGCAGCGCCCATCTTTCGGGTGGATTTGCCGAGGGCTGGCAGGCGCCGGCGCTCACCGGTCTTTCGCCAAGCCCGGTCGGCTGGACCAGTGATGCGCTCTACGACTACCTGCGCCATGGCCATTCCGCCGACCACGGCAGCGCGTCCGGCCCGATGGCGGCCGTGGTCAAGCAGATGTCCGATCTGCCCGACGCGGATATCCGCGCGATCGCCACCTATCTTGGGAGCCTCCAGCCATCTCAGCACACGCAAACGGCTGTTGCGCCAGCCGCCATCATTGCCCGGTCGCAGGCGGCGGCACCGCAAGCAGCCCTTGCCTTTCCAGAAGGCGCGCGATTGTTCGAAGGGGCCTGCGGCACCTGCCATGAGGGAGACGAGGCACAAACGCGTGGTCTTGCGCACCTGTCGCTCAACAGCAATCTTTCGGCGTCACGTCCCGACAACATCATCCAGGCCCTCTTCAACGGCGTTGAAGCGCCGGCAAGCCTTCGCGCGAAGCCGCAAGCGGATGCGCAGGCGATGTCCATGCCGTCCTTCCGCGACAGTTTCAGCGACCGGCAGATCGGGGAGTTGTCAGCCTATCTGCGCGCCCGCTTTGCGCCGGGAAAGCCCGCATGGTCTGACACGGCAGCGCTTGCCGGAAGCATCAGGGGCAGCAGCGCAGCGCGCTGACTCTCTTTCTGAAGCGCATCCGAAACTGGACTCAAATCTGCATGTAACTGGTTGTTTTTGCGGATTTACGAAGGTATCAGCCGCGCCGGTCGATGGGTGCCGACCGCAGCCATCGCAGGGTCAAAATGCCCGTCAGGCAGATGGCGGCAAGAGCTGCGGCAAGGCCGAAGACCGAACCGTAGCGGTCGACGAGATAGGCAGATACCGCACCCCAGTCGGGGCGGACCTGCGAGGCGGTGTTGAAACTTTCCTTGGCGAAGGCGCAAAGAACAAAGGACGTGCCGGCAAGGACCATATCGTGGTCAAGATCTGAAATCACGGCCCGCGCGGCACCTTGCGTCTGGGGCAAGAGGGACAGCCTCTCCAACATGGCCTTCAGCCCGGCCATGTCCGCATGGGCGCATTCGTTGAACGGGTTTTCTTCGTCCGTCAGGCTTCCTGGCACCAGCAGCCAGAGACAGTTGGCGGACTGCATCTGGTTATGCAGGAGAAGCGCCGAGAGTTCCGCATCCGTCGCGGCAGCCTGCCTTGCCAGCGGGATAATTCGGTCGCGGTAGGGCGCGATGACGCGCATGGCGGCATGATCGATGGAGGGGATGGCATAGCCGGACTGGTCTTCGGGCGCGTCAAAACCATGCGCATGCGAGACCGAAGGCGCTATGGGCACCAGCAAAAGCAGCAGCAGAACGAGGTGCAGGCTTTTCATCGGTTTCCCCTGTCCTTGCCGATCATCCTATACCGGCCTCCGCTCCTGATCCACATCCGCCATGCGCCCGTGTCGGAAAGGAGAATGGCCGGCCTCACGCACCATGCCTTGCTTCCCGTCATAGCTCAGATCTCCGGCTCAGATCCTCGGCTCAAATCCTCGGCGTAGACAGAAGCCAGAGCCCGAAGGCGGTATAAAACACCATCAGGCCGGCAAACGGCAGTTCCAGCCAGAAGAGCCGGCGCTTGTGTCCCGGCGTCCCGGCTGCGCTCTCGGCCATCAGCGCATGCGCGAGAATGACCGCCACCACATGCCCAAGCGCGATGGCTGCCGTCTGCGTATTGAAGATTGCCTGCACGCCCTCGAAGGTGAAGAGGAAGGAGGTCGTCACGTGGTGATCCGCAAGCCCCAGAAGATCCCAGCCCCGCGCGAAGGGATCCGACACGGCAACCCCGAGGTTCTGCATCTCGACCAGCACCAGCGTCAGGTAATGCGACAGCTGGAAGGCCACGGAAATCGGAATGATGCTGTGGATCAGCCGCCCGGCGACCGGCAGCATCGGGCGTGTCCCGGACAGCCAGCATCCCAGGACGACGCTCAGGGCAAAAAGGCTGGCGAGGGCCGCAAAGGCGAGAAGGATGCCGAGACTGGAGGACAGCATGACGGCACTGCGGCCGGGAAATTCCAGCGGGTTGACGCCGATGGCGGAGAGCCAGACGAAGGTGCGGGAAAAGCCGTCGAACGTCACTGTCGAAAGCGTCAGCAGGATGAAGGCCATGCCGCTCACGGAAAGCGGCAGCAGATCGAACAGCTGCTTTCCGGGCCAGCAGAGAAACAGGCAGAGCCTGCGCTCCGGGGTGCGGTAGAAGCCGATGGGCGACAGTTTTGCGATCAGGAAGAAAAACAGCGAAAAGGGTTCGCCGCGCATGCGCCAGGTGGCTTCGCCAAACACCAGCATGGCCAGAAGATTGAGGCACCAGTAGAGGCTGACGGCAATGGCGAGGCGGGCCGGATCGCTGGGGCTCAAATCCACCAGCTCGAACCAGGCAAAGGCATAGAACTGCACAAGCGCCGGGAGATAGCCAAGCACCGCCGGCAGCGGCAGAAGCGCCTGCGCGCCGACCGGCCTTTTCACCAGCCGCCGCAGGAGGTGCAGCGGCCCGCTCCACGGATTGAGCACGCGCCACAGATGGCCGAAGAGCCCGTGTGCGATGGTGAGGCACACCCACCAGAGCGTCCAGATGACCGCCGGCAGCGGATTGAGCAGCGGGTCACGGCTGCCGAAAAACCCCGCAAGCACCATCACCGTCATGGCAAGGAAGGAGGCAAGGCTGATCCATGCACCGGGTGGCGCGGCGACGGCCGCAAACCGGATGATCCTCGCATAAAGCCAGCGGGTAAAACCGTCCGGCAGCAGCGAAAACAGCAGGAAGGTGATTGCCACCACGAAGGCGGCGCCGGCGAGGTAATAGCCCGTCGGCAAGAGCAGGACGATGCCGCCTTCCGCGCCATGCGCCAGGGCGCCCACAGGCGCAAGACAGGCGAGCGGAATGGCAAGACAGAGAGCGGCCCAGACCCGTACATTGCGCGCCTCCTCCATCATCCGCGCTGCCTCGCTTCCCTCAATGGCCGACACCGAGATAGGTTTTCAGGACCGATGGATCGGCGCGCACCGCATCGATCTCCATCTCAGCCTTGATCTCGCCGTGATCCATGAAAGCGATGCGGCTTGCGACCGGCAGCACCGCATCGATGCGCTGCTCCACCAGCAGTACGCCGACGCCTTCGTCGCGCAGGCGGATCACCACGTCGCGAATGGTGGCGATCATGCTCGGCATCAGCCCTTCCGTCGGCTCGTCCAGCATCAGGATCGTCGGCTCGATGCAGAGCGCGCGGGCAATCGCCAGCATGGTCTGCTCGCCGCCCGACAGCGTGCCGGAGCGCTGCGAAAAGCGTTCCCGAAGGGCCGGAAAATAGGAAAGCGCCCGCTCCAGGGCATGCGGCCCGCTCTTGCGCGTCATCAGCCCGATCTCGAGATTTTCCCGCACGGTGAGTTCGGCAAACAGGCGCCGCCCTTGCGGCACGTAACCGAGCCCCGCCATGGGGATGCGGTTGGCGGGCAGGCCCGTCAGGTCCGCACCATCCAGCACGATCCGCCCCCGCTGAGGCTTCACGATGCCCATGATGGATTTGAGCGCCGTCGTCTTGCCCGCTCCGTTGCGGCCGAGAAGGCAGAGAACCTCACCCGGCGCGACCTTGACCGAGAAGTCGCGCAAGGCCTGGCTTTTTCCGTAATAGGCGTCGAAATTGTCGATCGTCAGCATCACGCCCCCAGATAGGCTTCTTGCACGGCGGCATTGTCGCGGATTTCGGCGGGCGTCCCCTCGGCCAGAAGTTGCCCGCGCGACAGGACCGAAATCCTGTCGGCAAGCGACATCACCACATGCATATTGTGTTCGATGAGCAGGACCGTGGCGCGGCTGGAAATGTGCCGCACGAGGACGAGGAAGTCCTCGATTTCCGCATCCGACAGTCCTTGCGTCGGCTCGTCCAGGATCAGAAGCTTCGGTTCGAGCGCCAGCCCCATGGCAATTTCCAGAAGTCGCTGATGGCCATAGGCAAGTTCGCCGGCAATTGCATCCGCCCGTGAGGAGAGGCCCACGGCATCGAGTGCAAGCGCCGTTTCCGCTTCGAAATCAAGTGGCGCGCCCCTGTGGCGGTGCGCCCTGCCCTGCACGGCAACACGGACATTCTCCGCCACGGTTTTCGTCGGGTAGATATTGGTGATCTGAAAGGTATAGGCGATGCCGCGCTGCACGCGCTTATAGGCCGGCAGTCGCGTCACGTCTTCGCCGGCAAAGGTGATGGTGCCGCCGGACACGTCGGTGCGGCCGGAGAGCAGGCTGACGAAGGTGGTCTTGCCGGCGCCGTTCGGGCCGATGATCGCCCGGATCTCGCCCTCGTAGAGGGTAAAGTTCACCCCGTCGACCGCCTTCAGGCCACCGAAATGGCGCTTCAGGCCGGAGGTCACCAGAAGCGGTGTCAAAGAAGCCATGGCGCCCACCTTTCCCGGACCGTGCCCAGAATTCCCTTCGGAAACCAGAGGATGACGACAATCAGCACCACGCCGATCACCAGCAGGTAAGCGGAGGTGAGTTCGCTGAGCTTATCGATCATCGCGACCATCAGAAGAACGCCGAGGAGCGGTCCGATGATCGTTCCGGCGCCACCGAGCAGCGTAAACAGCAGCGCTTCGATGGAATACTGGAAGGACGCGAAGGTGGAGCCGATATAGCCGAAGAGCAGGCCATAGGCCGCACCCGCTGCCCCCGACATCGCGCCCGAGATGACGAACATTTCGAGCTTGCCGGCAAAGACGTTGAAGCCGAGCATTTCGGTCCGTCCCTCATTGTCGCGGATGGCCGTCGCCACCCGCCCGCGTGCGCTCGCAAGATAGGCAAACAGCAGCACGAGGCAGAGCGCCAGAAGCAGGAAAGCGAGATTGTAACGGGTGAGCGCGCTGGAGAGATCGAGCGTCCAGCCAAACAGGTCCACCGCACGCGCCGACATCGGCAGCGAAAGCCCCTCCTGCCCGTTCGTCCATTCGGCAAAATATAGCACCATCAGATAGGCGACCTGCGCAAACATCAGCGTGACGATCATGAACGAGACGCGGATGGTGCGCAGCGCCACGGCCCCGATGACGAGCGCCACGACCGCCGAGGCGAGGACGGCAAAGCCGAAGGCGAAAGGCAGGCTCCAGCCGAAGTGATAGACGGTGAGGCCCGCGCCATAGAGGCCGGCGGCAAAGAACATCGCATGGCCGAGGCTCAACAGACCGATATAGCCAAGCAGGGCATTGAAGCCGAGGGCAAAGACGGCAAGCACCATCATGCGCGTGGCCATCAGCACATGATAATCCGGCAGCACGAATTGCAGGACAAACAGCATCAGAAGGACGCCGGCGTTGAGGACCAGATTGTTGCGGTAAGCCGATTTCGTCATCGCTCCGCCTTTCCAAACAGGCCGTTCGGACGAAAGACGAGCACGAGCGCCACGAGAAGCGTCGAGACCATCTTGGCAAGGGTCGGCGAAAACATCACCGACAGGATGCCGTCCGACAGGCCGATCAGGATGGCAGCCACCACCGTGCCGGACATGCTGCCGAGCCCGCCGATGATGACGACAATGAAGGAGAGGAGCAGCGGATCGGCCCCCATCAGGTAATGCGCCTGCTGGATCGGCACCACGAGCACGCCGGCAAGCGCTGCCAGTCCGGCGCCGGCGGCAAACACCACGGCCGAGACCCGGTCGACGGGAATGCCAAAAGCCTGCGCCGTCTCACGGTCGAACTGGGCCGCGCGCATGATGAGGCCGGCCCTGGTTTTCTGCAGCACGAACCAGATGGCGCCCATGATGACAATGGCGGCGGCAATGACGAACAGCTTGTAGCTGGAATAGCCGAACCACGGGAAGCGGATCGTATAATAGAAAGGCGGATCGACCGGCCGCGCATCGGGGCCGTAGACGATCAGCACCGTCTGCTGGAGAATGTAGAGAAGGCCGATGGTGGCAACGATGGTGGCTTCCGGATTGTAATCGAGCCGCTTCAGGATCAGCCTTTCGCCGGCAAAGGCAATCGCTCCGACGATGACCGGGCTGATGACGAGCGCCACGGCAAAGCCGATGGCCGGATGGCCGGTGACGAGGCTTGCGGCAAACCAGGCGATGACGGCACCGAGCATGACGAATTCGCCATGGGCGACGTTCACCACCCGCATGACGCCGAAGACCAGCGACAGGCCGGCCGCCGTGATGCACAGCACCGCCGCCTGCACAAGCCCCTCAAGGGTTGCCAGAAAGAGATAAGGCCCAAGAGCCATGGGGAGGCTGCCTTCCTTGCATCAGCGTCCGAAACTGCCTTTCAGCAATCGCCGGACGCAGTTGACCTTGCCTCGCCGGCCCGGTGGCCGGCGAAGCTTGCTTGTCCAGAGAGAGCGCAGATCAGAGAGCCAACTTGGTGTAATCGGCATCCGTATCGTAAAGGCCGTCCTCGATGGAGGTGCGATGCACGACCTTCAGCTTCCCGCCTTCGACCTTGGAAATGTTCTGCGAGCCGAAGACCTGGTGTGTCTTGCCGTTGAACAGCTTTGCCCCTTGCGGATGCTCGCGGCTTTCGGCGATCGTGGAGATGGATTCCATCGCCACCACGAGATCCTTCTTCTGCGCCTCGCCCTTGTAGTTGGAAAGCTCCATGGCCTGCTTCATCACGAAGAGCGTTTCCCAGATGGAGAACATGTGGGAATAGGTCGAGATGTCCTTGCCATCCTTGACGCTGGCGCCATTGGCATCGACGCCAACCTTCTCGCGGAAGAACTTGTCGAACTCGCTCTGGTTGACCTGGGCATAGCGCGGATAGGCCTCCCAGAAGTAGGAGCCTTCGAGGAAGCCGAGTTGCGGCGTGGCAAAATCGACGCCTTCCAGCGAGTCGATGAAGCCGAAAATCTCCGGGCGCTTGCTGCCGAGATAATCGCCCAGTTCCTTGACGAAGGTGAGCACCGCCGGGCCGACCATCACGTGATAGATCACCTCCGTCGAGGGCGGGATCTGCGGGAAGTAGCGGGTGAAGGAGGTTTCCGTCGGCGGCACGGCGATCTTGCCGACCACTTCGCCGCCCTGCGCCTTGATGGCGGCGGTGAAGAAATCGCGGTGATCATGGCCGAAATTGTAATCCGGATAGATCATCGTCACCTTCTTGCCGAGGGTGTCGCCGATCCAGGGTGCCATCGAAGTCACCTGCGCCCGTACATCGGTAATGCCCGGCTGGAACGTGTAGCGATTGAGTTTGCCCGCTCCGAGAAGGCTTGCCTCCGAGCAGATGAAATAGGGCAGTTTGAGCTCCCCGGCCCGCGGTGCAGCGGCTGCGACGACGTTGGAGAACAGGTGGCCGAAAACGGCATCCACCTTGTATTGCGAGGCAAATTTTTCAATCACTTCCGTGCCACGCTTGGGGTCCGTACCATCGTCCTCGACGATAAGTTCGATCTGGCGGCCGTTGATGCCTCCCATCTCGTTGGCCACCTTGACGGCGGCCATGGCCGTGCGCTCATACCAGCGGCCATAGGAGGCGCCGATGCCCGTGCGGTGGATGGGCGCGCCAAGCTTGATCGTGCCGCTCTGGGCAAAGCCCGGCCGCAGCACGGCAGGGCTTGCGAGCGCGGCTGCGGCACCGCCTGCGGTTTTGAGAAGATGACGACGCGACAGCGGCAGAAATGTCTTTGAATCCCGATGCATGCTCATTCCCCTTTTTTTATGGATCGATCAGAACAACAAACGGAAGTTTGGATGGTCTGTATCCCCTGACAGACATCCTCATCCCCAAAAGCGCAGGCGTGATATGCGCCGCACGATAGCAAAGACCATTGTCCGCACAAGAAAATAATAGGTCCTCCGATTAGCCTTAGGCCCGGTCGGCGCCTGCCCATGGCAGCGGCCGACAAGGATTTCTCAAGGTTCGGTCAGATCGCGGCACGATCCTTCATTCCCTCCCGTAACTGATTGTTTCTCCTCATGCCTCACCCTGTCCTGCGCGTGCCGCATCGGTTGCCGGCTCATTCAGCACGCCCGCGTCGGACACCACGACACCGAAGAGATCCAGAGCCTCGCCGGCCGTATAGCGCTCCAGCCGCACATCGCGCGCCACGGCTGCCGGATCCCGCCGCAGCGGATCGCCATAGCCGCCGCCACCCGGCGTCTGTACCCGCACCCGGTCACCGGGCTTTAAGGGAATATCCTGCGCCTTGGACA
This sequence comes from Neorhizobium fuzhouense, assembly GCF_042611105.1. Classification (NCBI taxonomy): domain Bacteria; kingdom Pseudomonadati; phylum Pseudomonadota; class Alphaproteobacteria; order Hyphomicrobiales; family Rhizobiaceae; genus Neorhizobium; species Neorhizobium fuzhouense. Next base: position 64,759 of record NZ_JBHFFP010000002.1, read on the forward strand.
GATGTTCCGGCTCCATGGCGACACCGTCGCGCGCGACGATCACCCGGTTCACCCTGCCATCGCGCCCGCCAAGTGCCCCCGGCGGGCCGAAGCGCCCGTGATCCATGACGAAGCTTGCCGTTGCGTCACCGCGCCTGAGCTCGATCTCGTAATCCAGCCCGAAGCCGCCCCGATGATAGCCGGCCCCGCCGGACCCCTCGCGCAGTGCATAGCGGTGGTAGAGCACCGGATACTGCTGTTCCATGATCTCCACCGGCGGCGCCTTGGAGATGCCGATGGTGGAGCAGCCGTTCGCCAGTCCGTCATGATTGGCATTGCCGCCATAACCGCCGCCGGAAATCTGGTACATGACATAGCCCTGCCCCCGTTCGGGATCGAAGCCGCCCAGCGCGAAATTGCCGGAACTGCCGGCGGGCGAAGCCGTGACGCGATCGGGCAGTGCCTCGACAAGGGCTGCAAACACCGCTTCTGCGATGCGCTGGCTGACCTCTGCCGCACAGCCGGAAACAGGGCGCGGATACTGCGCATCAAGAAACGTACCTTCTGGGCGGATCACGTCCAGCGGCTCAAACGCGCCCGCCGAAATCGGCACATCGGGAAAGATGTGGCGCATGGCGAGGTAGACGGAGGACAGCGTGGTGGCGAGCACCGAATTCATCGGCCCGCGACACGGCTCTGACGAGCCGGTGAAATCGAAGGTGAGTTTGTCGTTCTTTGCGGCGATCGAGAGGCGGATTTCGAGCGGTTCGTTCACCACCCCGTCGCTGTCGATATAGGCAACCGACCGATAGACGCCCTCCGGGATCAGCCGGATATTGGCGCGCATCTGCTGGCTGGCGCGCAGGCGCAATTCCTCGATTGCCGCCTCCACAACCGCATCGCCATAGCGGTCGAGCAGACGTTCAAGACGCTTTTCACCGACGAGAAGTGCTGCGGCCTGCGCCTTCACGTCACCGATGCGCTGCTCGGAGACGCGAATGTTGGAGCAGATGATGGCGTAGATTTCCGGGTCGAGCACGCCTTGCTTGAAGAGCCGCACCGGCGGCAGCCGCAAGCCCTCCTGCTCGACGGAGGTGGCAGACGCCGAAAAGCCACCCGGCACCGCGCCGCCCGTATCCGGCCAATGGCCGGTATTGGAGAGCCAGCAGAAAATCCTGCCATTGCGATAGACCGGCATGGCAAAGCGCACATCCATGAGATGCGTGCCACCGAGATAGGGGTCGTTGACGATATAGATATCACCGGGCTGCGGGGCTGCCGCCGTGCCGGCGGCGATCATCTCGATCAGCACCCGCGTCGAATATTGCATCGTGCCGACGAAGACCGGAAGCCCGGTGGAGCCTTGCGCGATGAGCGCCCCGTCGACCGCAGAATAGATCCCGTCGGAACGGTCGTTCGCCTCGGCAATCACCGGCGAAAAGGCGGCGCGCGAAAACGACAGGTCCATCTCGTCGCAGACCTGCTGCAGGCCGGACTGGATGACGGAGAGCGTGATCGGATCGATCTGCATGGGATCAGCCTTTGACCGTGATGATGAGATTGCCGTCGCGGTCCTGGGCGGCGCTGTCGCCCGGTTCGAGAAGAATGGTCGTATCCATCTGCTCGACAATCGCCGGCCCGGCAATCACCGCATCAAGAGGCAGATGATCGCGCCAGTAGACGGGCGTTTCGACAAAGCCATCGAACCAGACGCTGCGCGTTCCGGTCTGCGCATCCTCAAGCCGCGCCCGGCGTCCGGCGGGATCGATCAGGGCCGAGAGGTCGATCTCCTCGCGCTCGCCGATGACGGAGGTGTTAACGTTGACGAGATTGGCACGAATTTCCGGCAGTTCGACGTGGAAGCGGGCGAAATAGGCCTCCTCAAAACGCCGCTGCAGGTCTTCCCGGCTCGGCACTCCATCGGGAAGCGCCACGCGCAGCACATGCGTCTGGCCGATGAACTGCATGTCGACGGAGCGGATTTCGCGGATATTCCGGATGCTGACGGCCTCCTTGCCGATGAGGCTTCGCCCTTCGGCGCTCTGGCGCGCAAAGATCGAATGCACCGCATCAAGATCGGCGATCGCCAGCGGCCTGTTGACCGTCTGCACGAAGTCATGCCGCAGGTCGGCCACCACGCAGCCGAGTGCATTGGTGATACCCGGCCGCGACGGCACCAGAACTTTGGGAATACCAAGCTCGCGGGCGATGGCCGACGCATGCAGCGGCCCGGCACCGCCGAAGGCAAACAGCGCAAAATCGCGCGGATCCTCGCCAAGGCTCACCGACACCATGCGCACCGCATCCGACATGCGGGCATTGGCGATGCGGATGACGGCCGCCGCCGCCTCGATCGCATCCAGCCCCAGCGGCGCACCGATGGTGGCGCCGAAGATATCCTTGACATCCTGAAGGGTGACGCCACCCGGTACGGTTGCAAGCCGGGCGGGGTTGAGACGCCCGAGCAGCAGATTGGCATCCGAAATCGTCGGCTTTTCACCGCCGCGCCCATAGCAGATCGGACCGGGGGTCGCACCGGCACTCTGCGGCCCCACCTGCAACAGGCCGGCCGCCGTAATGCTCGCAATCGAGCCGCCCCCCGCGCCGACGGTGCGCACATCCACCATCGGCACATGGATCGGCATGGCATATTCCACCTCGATCTCGTTGGAGACCGTCGGCTCGGCATTGCGGATCAGCGCCACATCCGTCGAGGTGCCCCCCATGTCATAGGTGATGAGGTTGCCCATGCCGGCGCGCCGTCCGGTATAGGCGGCCGCCATGACGCCCGAGGCGGGGCCGGACATGACCGTCTTTGCCGCCTCGTTTGCCACATGGCGGGCAGAGACCATGCCGCCATTGCCGTTCATGACAAGCACGTCATGCCGGTACCCGCGTGCCGCCAGCGTATCGGCCAGCCGTTCTACATAGCGCCGCAGCAGCGGCTGTACGGAAGCATTGACGGCAGCGGTGACGCCGCGCTCGTATTCCCGGCTTTCCGACAGAAGCGCATGTCCCAGCGTAATATTGCCGTTCGGCCAGAGAGCCCGCGCGATCTCGCCGGCGCGGATCTCGTGGGCGGGATTGGCATAGGCATGCAGGAAGTGGATGACCAGTGCCTGGCAATCCATCTCGATCAGCCGCATGACGGCAGCGCGAAACGCATCTTCGTCAAGCGCCGTCACCACGTTGCCGCGCGCATCCATTCGCTCCGGCACTTCAAGGCGCAGGTCACGCGCAATGATCGGGTGAAACTCGCCCTTCATGCCATAGGCCTGCGGACGCGTACGCCGGCCAAGCTCCAGCACATCGCGAAAGCCAAGCGTGGTGATGAGGCCGGTGCGACAGAGCTGGCGCTCCAGCACCGCATTGGTGGTGGTCGTGGTGCCGTGGACGATGAGATCGAGAGCCGCGATATCGGCGTCGGCCGCGTTCAGCGCATGGATGACGCCAAAAGCCTGATTGTCGAGGGTGGTCGGAACCTTGGCCAGTCGCACTGTGCCGTGGGCGGCGTCAAACAGCACCAGATCGGTAAATGTGCCCCCGACATCGATGCCGGCGACAACCGATTGACGTGCGGGCGCAATCCGGGAGTCATCCCCCCGGGGCAAGTGCTGAGACACGGCTGTTCCTCGTTTTTTATTTGTTTGTATACGAACGAGTTAAAGCCGCTTTTTGCTGCCTGTCAAGCTGCAAGACCGACAACCAAAACGACGAAGGCCGCTGCATCGGCAGCGGCCTTCGAACGCGATCCGGTCTGCTCCCGGCGCTCAGGCAACCTGCACCAGATGCCCGTCGGACACCTCGCGATATTGCCGCACCGGCGGCTTGAAACCGACGGGACGGACGGGGCTCTTCAGCTCGTCATTGGAAATGCCGCGGCGGATACCGCGACGGGCGGGATCCGGCACTGGCACCGCCGCCATCAGCTTCTTCGTATAAGGATGCTGCGGATTCTCGAAGACGGCGGCGCGCGGGCCGATCTCGACGATCTCGCCGAGATACATCACGGCGACGCGGTGGCTGACGCGTTCCACGACCGCCATATCATGACTGATGAACAGGAAGGCAAGGTCGAGGCTCTCCTGCAGGTCGAGCAGCAGGTTGCAGACCTGCGCCTTGATCGACACATCCAATGCCGACACGCTTTCATCCGCCACGATCACCTTTGGATCGAGCGACAGCGCGCGGGCAATTGCGATGCGCTGGCGCTGGCCGCCGGAAAATTCATGCGGGAAGCGCCCCATGATATCGCCCGACAGGCCGACGCGCTCCAACAGGTAGGCCGCCTTTTCGCGCGCTTCTGCCCGGTTGCCGAGGCGGTGCTTCAAAAAGGGTTCGGCAATCGCCTGCCCCACGCTCATGCGCGGGTTGAGGCTCGAAAACGGGTCCTGAAAGATCATCTGGATGCTCTTGCGCATCCGCTGCAGTTCCAGCGAGCCCAGGCCGCGCACATCGTATCCGTCGAGCTGGATCTGGCCGGATGTCGGCTCGATCAACCGCATGATCGAACGCCCGGTCGTGGATTTGCCGCAGCCCGATTCGCCGACCAACGACAGGGTTTCGCCCTGGCGCAGATCGAATGAGACGTTTTCCACCGCGTGGATGGAGCCGGTCTGGCGGCTGAACAGGCCGGAGCGGACCGGGAACCGCGTGACGAGGTTTTTGACCTCCAGGATCGGCTGCTGGCTGGAGACGGTTGCCTTGCTTTCGATCGGGGCGACCGAAATTCCGGTCTTTGTGTCCACCACCGGAAAACGCAAGGGCGCTGTGCGGCCTTCCATCGAACCGAGTTTCGGCACTGCCGAGAGAAGCGCGCGGGTATAGGGGTGCTCGCCGTGGTGGAAGATCTCGGAGGTCGGGCCGGTTTCCACCGCGTCACCGCGGAACATCACCACGGTGCGGTCGGCGATCTCGGCCACCACGCCCATGTCGTGCGTGATGAACAGCACGGCCATGCCTTCCTCGTCCTGCAACTCCTTGATGAGGTCGAGGATCTGGCCCTGGATGGTGACGTCAAGCGCCGTCGTCGGCTCGTCGGCGATCAGCAGTTTCGGGCGCGAGGCAAGCGCCATGGCGATCATCACCCGCTGGCGCATGCCGCCGGAGAACTGGTGCGGATATTCGTCGAATCGGGTGTTGGCGTTGGGGATGCGCACCCGCTCCAGCATGCGGATGGTTTCCGCCCGCGCCTCTGTCTTCGTCATGCCCTTGTGACGCGTCAGCACCTCGGAAATCTGCCGGCCGATGGTGAAGATCGGGTTGAGCGAGGTCATCGGCTCCTGAAAAATCATCGAGACCTCGTTGCCGCGCACAGCCCGCATCTCCTTTTCCGAGAGCGCCAGAAGGTTGCGGCCGTTGAGGATCACCTCCCCCTCGATGCGGCTCGCCCCTTCCGCCAGAAGCCGCATGATCGACAGCGACGTCACGCTCTTGCCGGAGCCGGATTCGCCGACGATGGCGAGCGTCTCCCCGGCAGAGACGTCGAAGGACACGTTTCTCACCACCGGTTTCCAGCCGCCATCGGCACGGAAGGCGGTGGTGAGATCGCGCACGGAAAGGATCGGTTCTGCGGTCATGACGGTTTCCAGGGCGTGGCAAAGGATGCGCTGTCGCGGCCGCTTGCGATGCGTTCGGCCTCGAGGCTTGCGATCTTGCGGTCGATTTCACTGCGGTCGATCAGGCCATGCGGATTGTCCCGCGTCGGCATGGTCTCGGCCACGTGGATGTAGCGCTCCTGCGCCACATTATAGAGCCGCCAGAGTTCTTCGAGCGGATCGGGATGGTCGTCGGCGCGCAGGCTGAGCCAGGCGTAATCCTGATCGCGGTAGATGGTCAGCGCTGCCGACTGCTTGCCGCGCTTGTCGCCGCCGGCCGCTTCGCCGGCCTCCATGGCGCCGAGCAACCGCTCGGCAAAGGGGGCGCTGGCCAGATCCTTATAAGCTGCCAGCGTCTTTTCGATCACTTGCGGCCCCGCCAGCATATTGCCGGCAACCGACACATTATCCTCGATAATATGGCCGGCCCAATCGATGCATTTGGCACCGGTAAAGACGGCATTGCGGCCGGTCGCATCGATGAGGTGCAACTGCCGCTGCTGGGCGCCGTCGTCGCGCGCCGTCAGCGTATCGATGATGTCTTGCGGGCTTTTGCCTTGCCCGAGCATGGCAAGCCCATCCGTTCCGTAGAGCGGACTCACAAAGGCTTGCGTGGCGACGGCACCGATGCCGCCGCGCATATAGGGAACGGCCGAACCAACGGCAAAGAAGCGGCTGGCAACGGCAATGCCGAGATGGCCGGTTTCAGGATCGCGAGCGACAATGGACCAGGTCATGGCTCAACGTCCCACGGCATAGGCTTGCATCAGGCGCGGCGTGGCCGCTGCCCGCAGCAGGCCGTCTGCATCCCGGCGCGCGGCGGTCAGGCGTCCGACCGTCCAGTTGTCGGCAACGGTCACCTGATGGCCGCGACGGCGAAGGTCTGCAATGGTCGCTTCGCCAAAACCTGCTTCCACCATGATATGGCCGGGCTCCGACGTGCGCGGATAAAACGAGCCGGGGAAATGCGTGGTGTGGAACAGCGGCGCATCGATGGAGGCCTGCAGGTTCTTGCCGTGATGGACATAACGCAGGAAGAAGGGCAGCTGCCACTGGTCTTGCTGGTCACCACCGGGTGTTCCGAACGCCAGCGTCGGGCGGCCCTGGTGCAGCGCAAGCGAGGGCGTCAGCGTCGTGCGCGGGCGCTTGCCCGGCGCAAGCGAGGTCGGCAGGCCATCCTTCAGCCAGAACATCTGGGCGCGCGAATTCAGCGCAAAACCGAGACCCGGCACGGTGGGCGAGGACTGCAGCCAGCCACCTGACGGCGTGGTGGACACCATATTGCCCCAGCGGTCGATGACATCGATATGGACGGTATCGCCCTTCTTTTCGGTGAGATGCGACATGGTCGGTTCATAGACCGCGCCCTTGCCGGAAAATTCCGCCAGCATGGCCATGGTCGCGTCACGCTGGTGCTCGTAGCCGGGCACGGTGCCGGGGCGCAGTTCCATCGAGGCTTCCGCCCCCATCAGCTTGCGGCGCTCGTTGTTATAGCCGTCCGAGAGGAGCGTGTCCGTCGGGATCTGGCCGAAATCCGGGTCGCCGTAATAGACCTCACGGTCGGCATAAGCGAGCTTCATCGCTTCCACCACATGGTGGACGAAATCAGGGCCGGTCGGGTCCATCGCGGCAAGGTCAAAGCCTTTCAGCAGCGCCAGCGACTGCAGAAGCACCGGCCCCTGCCCCCAGGCCGGCGTCTTGGCGACCGTCCAGTCGTGATAATCAAACGTCTGCGGCGCCTCGACGGTGGCACTCCAGTTTGCCATGTCGTCGGCCGTCAGCACGCCCTTGTGGCGGATGCCGCTTGCGTCCATCACCTCGGCCGTCTTGAGGTAGGTATCGATGCGTTCCGCGACGAAGCCGCGATAGAAGGCATCGCGTGCGGCCTCGACCTGCTCTTCGCGGCCGGATTTCGCTTCCGATTCCGCAATGATCCGCTTCCAGGTTTCGGCAAGAACCGGGTTCTTGAAGTTCGAATGCGGCTCGGGCGCTGAACCGCCGGGAAGCCAGGTCTCATGCGAGGCAGGCCATTCCTTGGCGAAGAAATCCGCAAGCCCCTTGATGGTGGCGGATACGCGCGGCAGCACCGGATGGCCATGCTCGGCATAATAAATGGCAGGCTCCAGCACCTCGCGCACGGACATGGTGCCGTAATCGCGCAGCATCAGCATCCAGCCATCGAAGGCGCCCGGAATGACGGTGGAGAGAAGCCCATCGCCGGGGATGAGTTTTAAGCCTTCCGATGTGTAATGCTCGATGGTGGCGCCGGCGGGAGCCGGGCCCTGCGCGCAGATCACCTCAACCTTGTCGGTCTTCTTGGAATAGATGATCGCCGGCATATCGCCGCCGGGACCGCAGAGATGCGGCTCGACGATCTGCAGCACGAAGCCGGTGGCGACTGCTGCATCGAAGGCATTGCCGCCCTTTTCCAGAATGCTCATGCCGACGGCGGACGCGATCCAGTGGGTGGAGGTGACGACACCGAACGTGCCGAGGATTTCAGGCCGAGTGGTAAAATCAGTCATGTCGTTTGCCTTTGCACTCAGTGTTCGCGCGGGTCCAGCGCATCGCGCAGACCATCGCCCAGAAGGTTGAAGCCGATCACCACGAGGAAGATCGCGGCACCCGGCCACATGGCCATCCACGGTGCCTGGGAGAGAAAGTTCTTAGCCACATTCAGCATCGAGCCCCAGCTAGCCGCCGGCGGCTGCTGGCCAAGGCCAAGGAAGGAGAGGCTCGCTTCGGCGATAATGGCAGTCGCAATGGTGAGCGTCGCCTGCACGATGATCGGTGCCGTCACGTTGGGCAGGATGTAGCGCACCATGATATCGACGTGTCCGAGGCCGACGGAGCGGGCGCCTTCGACATATTCCTCCTGCTTGACCGACAGCACCTGACCGCGCGTCAGCCGCACAAAGATCGGCATGGCGGAAAGTCCGATGGCGATCATCGCATTGGTAAGGCTTGGGCCCAGAAAGGCGGCAAGCGCGATGGCCATGATGAGGAAGGGCATGGCGAGCAGTGCTTCGGTGATGCGCGAGATGACGAGATCCACCCAGCCGCCGAAATAACCGGCAAGAATGCCGAAGGGCACGCCGATGCCGACGGCCAGTGCCACGGAAAAGACGCCGGCCATGAGGGACGCCTGCGCGCCCCAGATCATGCGCGAGAGAATGTCGCGGCCGAGATCATCGGTGCCGAGCCAATGGGCGGCAGACGGCGCCTTGCGGATGGCAGACCAGCTGGTCGCCACCGGATCGGGGATCGGCAGAATGGGGGCAGCGGCCGCGAGAATTGCGAAAAACAGGATGATGACGAGGCCGGCCAGCGCACTGCGGCTCGCCTTCAACTTCTTCCAGGCGCGACTTTTCTCGCGTTTGGCGGTGAGCGGCGCCTGTTCGATCATGGTCATAGGCTTGCCCTCAGACGCGGATTGAGGAGAACGTAGAGAATGTCGGCAATGAGGTTCATCAGGATGAAGCCGACGGCGGTGCACATGACGACGCCCTGCACCACGGCGTAATCCCGGTTGAACACGGCATCGACGATCAGCTTGCCGAAGCCTGGAATGGTAAAGATCTGTTCGGTGAGCACCGCACCCGCCAGCAATTCGCCAAACAGCAGCGCCGTCAGCGTGATGACCGGCAGAAGCGCATTGCGAAAGCTGTGGCTGAGGATCACGTCGCGCGGGGACAAGCCCTTCGCACGGGCGGTACGGATATAATCGGCCGAGAGAACGCCGAGCATGGCCGAGCGCGTATGGCGCATCAGGGTGGCGGCAAGTGCCGTGCCGAGCACGAAGGACGGCATGATCATGGTCTGCAGCGAGCGCACAGGATCGACAAAGATCGATTCGAAGCCCGACGCCGGCAGCCAGCCGAGGTTCACCGAGACGAGCAGGATCAGCATGATGCCGAGCCAGAAATTCGGCACCGACAGGCCAGACAGCGCCACGAGGCTCGCGACGTAATCCAGCACCGTGTTCTTCTTCACCGCTGCCAGAATTCCCATCGGCACGCCGATCACGAAGGCAAAGATCATCGACATCACCGCCAGCTGGATGGTGACCGGCAGTTTCTGCGCAATCAGCTCCGTCACCGGCTGGTTGGTGCGCAGCGAAATGCCGAGATCGCCGGTCAGCACGCCGCCGATCCAATGGACATATTGCACCGGGATCGGGTCGTTCAGGCGGTATTTCTCCCGCAGCAGTTCCAGGACGGCCGGATCACGCTCCTCGCCGGCCATGGCAAGGATAGGATCGCCCGGCAGCAGCTTCTGCAGCGAGAAGACGAAGATGGAGATGATCAGCAGGGTCGGGATCGCGACCAGCAGACGTTTTCCGATATAGACAGGCATCAAGGCCATCCTTCACGGGGACTGGGTGGGATGGAGGCGCCGCGGGCTGAACTCCGCGACGCCCGGAAGGCCGTTCGGCCTCCCTCTTGTCTTTCACGTAAAGGCGATCAGCCCTTCTTCATGCCGACGAGGCGGATCATGCCATCCGGCGAGGCGGTGAAACCGGTGACCGACTTTTTCATCGCCCAGATCCACGACTGGTGGCCGAGATAGATGATCGGCATGTCGTCGTTGAGGATGACGCTCGCCGCATCATACTTTTCCTTGCGCACGGCGTCGTCCGTGGAGGCACGCGCCTCGTTCAGCAGTTCGTCCACCTTGGGGTTGCAGTATTTGGTATCATTGATACCGCCCTTGCAGGTGATGAATTGGTGGATATTGCCATCAGGATCGACACGGCCCGACCAGTCGGAACGCGACAGCTGATAATTGCCGCGCGTCTGCTCATCGAGAAGCGTGGCAAATTCGGTGGACTTCAGCTGCACGTCGAAACCGGCTTCCGCCACCATCGACTGCACCACCTGCATCATCTGCTGAGCAACCGGGTTGTTGGGGATCTGCATTTCCACGGGCACGCGGTCGAAACCGGCTTCCTTCACGAGCGCCTTTGCCTTGTCCACATCGCGCGCCGGCACCGGAATGGCCTTGTTGAACCAGGGGCTGTTCGGCGGGAACGGCTGGTTGCCGCCAACGGCTGTGCCTTCATAAACGATCTGGTTCAGCGCATCGCGGTCGATGGCGAGCGAAAAGGCCTGGCGCAGGCGCTTGTCCTTGCCGAACGGGTTGTCGGCGCGCGGGCCGTTGCCGATATTGGCGTAAAGCGCCATGTAGCCGATGTTGACGACGTCGGCATAGGTGAGCTTGCTGTCGGACTTGACGGCCGCCGCATCGGTCGGTGCCAAACGCTCGATGAAATCGAGGTCACCCGACTGCAGGTTGGCAAGCCGTACGGTCGAATCCGGGATCGGCAGGTAGGTCACCTTGTCGATGAAGACATTGTCCTTGTTCCAGTAATCGGCGAACTTCTGAAGGACGATACGGTCCTGCTGCACGCGCTCGACAAACTTGAACGGACCGGCGCAGACCGGCTTGGAGCCGAAATTGGCGCCGAGTTCCTTGGCAGCCTTCGGCGAGACGATCATGCCTGCCCGGTCGGAGAGCTGGGCAAGCAGCGTCACGTCCGGCTTCTTCAGTGTGAATTTTACTTCCAGCGGGCCGGTCGCCTCAATCTTTTCGACGGAGGACAGTTCGCTCTTGCGGCGTGATTCGGGAAGCGTCAGGTTGCGCTCGATGGTGGCAACGACAGCTGCGGCATCCATTACCGTCTCGTCATGGAATTTGACGCCGTCGCGCAGCTTCATGGTCAGAACCTTGCCACCTTCCGACCACGCCCATTCGGTGGCCAGCTGCGGCACGATCTTCAGGTCCGGCGAGACATCCACCAGCTTGTCGCACAGGGCGGTGTAGACGATGCGCCCGACAAAAGTCCGCGACTGGGCCGGATCCAGCACGTCGGCATCATCCTGCAGGCCGATCTTCAACTCGACGGCGGCGGCTGGCAGCGCTGTCAGCGCGGTGAAGGCAAGCGCCGTGGTAAGGCGCAGAAAACGGGACATGGTCATTCTCCTCTGATCCATTGCAATGGGTTTCTGGCATTCACGGGTGCCGGCTTGTGCCGCCGGCTTTCCCAACCCTAGGCGAGCCGCCCGGGACATGTTCAGGACACGACTTCCACCGGTTCGGCAGATAGTGCGGGTTCGATACTATCGAGCGACGTGGCACGGATGAGCCGCTCCTGGAGCATCAGCAGATGCTGGCGCATGGCCTCGCCCGCGCGCGCTGGATCGCGCGACGCAATGGCGTCGATGATGTCGGCATGCTGGGCATAGGCCAGGTTGATGCCATTGTCGGTGCGGGCGCGTTCGCGAATGTTCTGCCAGGCCTCGTTCTGGCGCACATGATTGATCACATCGAAAATGGTGAGGAACAGCCGGTTGCGCGCGCTCTGGGCGATCTGCCGGTGCAGCGCGCCATCCCAGAGCTCCCGCGCATCCGCGTCATCGCTCTTGGTGATCTTGACGGCCAGTTCGCGCATGCGAACCAATTCGGAGGGCTTGGCGCGCAAGGCGGCAAGCTGCGCCAGCTGCGGCTCGATGCGCAGGCGCACCTCCATGATCTCCATGAAATCGGTGCCGGCAACAATTGCTCCGACCTCGCCCGCCAGCGTATCCGGCCGCTGGCCGACGAAGGTGCCAGAGCCCTGGCGGCGCCAGACCGCGCCTTCCGCCTCGAGCACCTCGAGCGCCTGGCGCACGGCGCGCCGCCCAATGCCGAGACGCTCCGACAGCGCCCGCTCGGTGGGCAGTTTGCCATCGGCGCCGAAGTCGCCCTCGTGCAGCAAGGCGCGCAGCTTTTCCAGTGCGTAATTGGCATTGTCGAGGGGTGGCTGCGTCTGTACCATTGTGTGAACCAATTGGCGATTGGTTCATCTTCGGGCAAAGGTCGCCCGGAAGTCAAGCCAGAATCTGAGCACAATCGGATTTGCTTAAATAATATGCATCCGCCTGTGATTATTTTTCCGGAACGTCGTCGCCAGAAGAGAAATTGGTCAGATATCGACGTTATCATTTGACCCAAATCATTTGTTGCGTTGCAATAAGCATCACACCGGAAGACGAGGCACCCTCATGTACCAATACGATCTCATCGTCATCGGCAGTGGCCCTGCCGGCCGCCGCGCCGCGATCCAGGCGGCCAAGCTGGAAAAAAAGGTTCTGGTCATCGAACAGGGTCGACGGGTGGGCGGTGTTTCCGTGCATACCGGCACGATCCCGTCTAAAACGCTGCGCGAAACCGCGCTCAATCTCACCGGCTGGCGCGAGCGCGGCTTTTATGGCCGCTCCTACCGGGTCAAACAGGAAATCAGCGCTGAAGACCTGCGCCGCCGCCTGCTGATCACCCTTGATCATGAAGTGGAAGTGCTGGAGCACCAGTTCGCCCGCAACCGCGTGCAGCAGATGCGCGGCCGTGCCCAGTTCGTCGATCCGCATACGATCGAGGTGGAAAAGGTCGACGGAGAAATCCTGCGGCTGACCAGCGCCTCGATCCTGCTTGCCGTCGGCACCCGGCCGTATCGCCCCAAACACATTCCCTTCGACGGCGATGCCGTGATCGACAGCGACGAGCTTTTGGAAATCAAGGCCGTGCCGCGCTCTCTCGTCGTGGTCGGGGCCGGCGTCATCGGCATCGAATATGCCACGATCTTCAGCACGCTCGACACCCAGGTCACCGTGGTCGAGCCGCGCGAGTCCATGCTCGACTTCATCGACAAGGAAATCGTCGAGGATTTTGCCTACCAGCTGCGGGACCGCAACATGAAGCTGATCTTTGGCCAGACGGTGGAAAAGGTCGAGCGCGAGCAGCCGAAAGGCAAGTGCCGCGTGACGCTGAAGAGCGGGCGCGTTCTACAGGCAGAAATGGTGCTGTTTGCCGCCGGCCGCGTCGGCGCCACCAGCGCGCTCAACCTTTCCGCCTGCGGGCTTGAGGCCGACAGCCGCGGCCGCCTGAAGGTGGACCCGGACACGTTCCAGACCGCCGTGCCGCACATTTATGCCGCCGGCGACGTGGTGGGTTTCCCAAGCCTTGCCTCCACCTCGATGGAACAGGGCCGCATCGCCGCCCGTCACGCGGTGGGCGCCGAGGCCAACGAGCCGCCGCAATATTTCCCCTACGGCATCTATGCCGTACCGGAAATCTCCACCTGCGGCCTCACCGAAGAAGAAGTCATCCAGCGCGGCATTCCCTATGAGGCCGGCATCGCGCATTTCCGCGAAACTTCGCGCGGCCACATCATGGGCCTCGATTCTGGCCTCCTGAAAATGATCTTCTCGCTGAAGACGCGCCGGCTTCTCGGTGTTCACATCGTGGGAGAAGGCGCAACCGAACTGGTGCATATCGGCCAGGCGGTGCTGAACCTCAAAGGCACGGTCGAATATTTCGTCGAAAACACCTTCAACTATCCAACGCTTGCCGAAGCCTACAAGATCGCCGGTCTCGACGCCTGGAACCGCATGGGCGAAGGACCGAAGGAAGCGCCGGTTGCAACCTCGCAGTCGCTCGACCCGGCAACACCCGAGGTTGCCCCGGCAAAGTCGGCCTGACAGTCAGCACCGGAAACAATCGAGCCCCGCCGCGCAGACAGCGCGTGCGGGGCTTTTTCGTTTCTGCCGGTATGGACCGCGCAATAAAAAAGCCGCCTCGCAGAACGAGACGGCCTTTTGGTGAGGAACAGCCGGCGACAGGCGCCGGCTTTCCGAAACGATTAGCGCGAATAGAATTCGACGACCAGGTTCGGTTCCATGATTACGGCGTAAGGAACGTCCGACAGCGTGGGAACACGAACGAAGGTGGCAACCATCTTGGTGTGGTCGGCGTCGATGTAGTCCGGAACGTCGCGTTCAGCGAGCGACACCGATTCGAGAACAGTGACCAGCTGCTTGGACTTCTGGCGCACTTCGATTACGTCACCGGCCTTGCAGCGGTACGAACCGATGTTGACGCGAACGCCGTTCACCGTGACGTGGCCGTGGTTGACGAACTGGCGGGCCGCAAAGACCGTCGGTACGAACTTGGCGCGATAGACGATGGCGTCCAGGCGCGATTCGAGCAGGCCGATCAGGTTTTCGCCGGTATCGCCCTTGCGGCGGTTGGCTTCGTCATAGGTGGCGCGGAACTGCTTCTCGCGGATATCGCCGTAGTAGCCCTTCAGCTTCTGCTTGGCGCGCAGCTGCACGCCGAAGTCGGAAAGCTTGCCCTTGCGGCGCTGGCCGTGCTGGCCGGGGCCGTATTCGCGACGGTTGACCGGGGACTTCGGACGGCCCCAGATATTTTCGCCCATGCGGCGATCGATTTTGTACTTGGATGCAGCGCGCTTGCTCATCGCATTTCCTTTCACAGTTTGAAAGGCCGGTCCTTGCGAACCAGCCTTCAGGAAACACGCCCTCCTAAGAAGGGCCTCTTTCAAGGCCACCTCTGACAGGTTTCTCACGGAGCGTCCGGAGACAACCACGGGACATGTCGTTGAAACACAGGACATTGCTATCCGGTGCTGGCGCGGTCTTTAGGGGCAAGTCATGAGATTGTCAACATCCGTAGCCATTGCGGACGGAGATAGGCACACCTGTGGCTTGGCACATTCAACATGACAGCACGATGGCGATGAATGGTGGAAAAAATTGTTCCAGCCCTCTTGAACCACAATTTTGCCATCCCCAGATTTTTGCCAGCACCGGGCCCCTCTGACGTGTACTGCCGGATCGACCCGTGATGTCGGTGCTTCATCCATCAACATGATCCGGCATGGATAAATGTCATGGATTTTCTCTGGGTTGATGTCCAGGGGGCCGCCGTCTGGATGTGGCTCACCTTTCTTGCCATCGTGATTGCTCTGCTTGCATTGGATCTTGGCGTTCTTCACAAGAAGAGCAAGGAGATCGGCATCAAGGAGAGCCTTCTGCTCTCCGGCTTCTACATGACGCTCGGCGTCCTCTTCGGCGGTTTCGTCTGGCTTCAGTTCGGCCAGCAGACCGGCCTTGAATACCTGACCGGCTTCGTCATCGAGAAAAGCCTTGCGATGGACAACATCTTCGTCATCGCGATGATCTTCGGCTATTTCTCTATCCCGCGCGAATACCAGCACCGCGTGCTGCTCTGGGGTATCCTCGGCGTCATCGTGCTGCGCGGCATCATGATCGCAGCGGGTGCGGCCGTCGTCGAAAACTACGGCTGGGTTCTCTATCTCTTTGCCGCCTTCCTCATCATCACCGGCATCAAGATGCTGTTTTCGAGCAGCGAGCCCTATGATGTCGAGGCAAACCCGATCCTGAAGGTGCTGCGCAAGCGCCTGCCGATCACCGAGCGCCTGCATGGCGAAAAATTCTTCGTGCGCCAGACGGACGACAAGACCGGCAAGCTGAAGACCTACCTTACCCCGCTGATGCTGGCGCTGATTCTCATCGAGTTTGCCGATCTGGTCTTTGCGGTCGATTCGATCCCGGCGATCTTTGCCATCACCACGGACCCGTTCATCGTCTACACCTCCAACATTTTTGCGATCCTTGGCCTGCGTGCCCTCTACTTTGCGCTGGCCGCCCTCATCCACCGCTTCGCCTATCTGAAATATGCGCTGTCGGTTGTCCTGATCTTCATCGGCTCGAAAATCTTCCTGGCCGACATATTGGGCCTGGCAAAAATCCCGCCGCTTGTGTCGCTGAGCGTCACGATCGCCATCCTTGCCACCGGCATTATCGGCTCGCTCTGGGCGACCCGCAACACGCCGGCCACGATCGACAACGGCAAGGTCAAGGCCGACAACTAACACTGCCCAGACCTCTTCAAGCCGCGCCGGTTCCCCCGGCGCGGTTTTTTGTTGCCCCGCGTTCACGGCAAGACGTTCACGCCAAGGCGGATGCGGTCTATAGATTGGGCTCGCTCCCATGCCAAAACAGGATGCCGCCCATGTCTCTTCCCACCGATACCGTTCTTGATCGTTTCCTGCGGTATGTCGTCATCGACACCCAGTCGGATGCGACATCAACCACGCAGCCCTCGACGGAAAAGCAGAAGAACCTCGGCCGCATCCTTGAGCAGGAACTGAAGCTGCTTGGCCTTGAGGATGCGCATCTGGACGAGCACGGCAATGTTTATGCGACCGTTCCCGCCAATACCGATAAAGACGTGCCCGTCATCTGCTTCTGCTCGCACATGGATACGGCACCGGATTTTTCCGGCACCGGCGTTAAGCCGCAGATCGTGAAAAACTACCAGGGCGGCGATATCCGCCTTGTCGGTGATACCACGCAGGTGATCCGCGTTTCCGAGCATCCGGAACTTCAGGCACAGATCGGCCATGACATCGTCACCACCGATGGCACGACGCTGCTTGGCGCCGACGACAAGGCGGGCATTGCCGAGATCATGACGGCCGCCCAGTTTCTGCTCGCCAACCCGCAGATCAAGCATGGCGCGGTGAAAATCCTCTTCACCACGGACGAGGAAATCGGCCGCGGCGCCGACAAGGTGGACCTCCAGAAGCTTGGCGCCCGCTTTGCCTATACGCTCGACGGTTCGACCATCGGCGAGATCGAGAACGAGACCTTTTCCGCAGACGGCGTGACCATTGCCATTTCAGGTGTTGCCATGCATCCCGGCACGGCGAAGGGGAAAATGGAAAACGCCATCAAGATCGCAAGCGCCGTCGTCGCCCGCCTGCCGCAGGACCAGGCACCGGAGACCACCGAGGGCAAACAGGGTTTCATCCACCCCGTCGGCATCGAAGGCGCAATGGAAAGCGCCAAGCTCTCCCTCATCATCCGTGATTTCGAGGATGAGGGCCTGGCGGAGAAGGAAGAGCTTTTGAGGGCCATCACCGAAGAGGTCATGACCGACTATCCCGGCTCCACCTACACCTTCACGGTCAGGCAACAATATCGCAACATGAAGCGCGTGCTCGACCAGCATCCGGAAATCATCGAGAACCTGATCGACGCCACCCGACGCGTCGGGCTGGAGCCGCAGATCCACAGCATCCGCGGCGGAACCGATGGATCGCGCCTCTCCTTCATGGGCCTGCCCTGCCCCAACATCTTCACCGGTGGCCATGCCTATCACTCGCCGCTCGAATGGGTGAGCGTTCAGGATATGGAGACGTCGGTGAAGACGATCGTGGAACTGGTGAAGGTGTGGGAAGAACGGGCAGCCTGAGGCTTACGATCCGCGGGCAGCCTTTTCCGGCTGCCCTCAACGGACGTTATTCCGCCGCGAACCGATCGACGCGGGCCGGCTCGTCATCGGTCGCATCCGCCATGCCCGGCGCCGTCTGCACGTCGAGATCCGGGAAGGCGACGATGCGCTTGCCGGAAAAATCCGCATGCACCACGACAAGCCCCTGCTCCTCGAAATAGCCGAGCAGCCGGCGGGCGCGGCGCGCCGAATGCGTGCCATAGGCTTTGGCGATGCGCATGTCGGAGGGGCATGGCTCGCCCAGCAAGGCGGCCTTCGCCATCATCAGGAAGACGCCCTGCAGATCGTCCGACACACGGGCCGACAGCTCGAGCGCCGTCTGCCAGCCGGGGCTCTGGGCGGTATCCTCGTCGACGCCGGCGCGCGAAATCGCCACGCGGCGGCGAAACTCGCCCATCGCCATCGGCGGTCCCGGCAGGCGGCGCATGCGGGCGCGCACCAGGAATTCCTGATAGAGGACCGCATCAGTGCGATAGGCGGCCTGCGGATCGTCGATGATTTCTGACAGCACGGCGGCCACCCGCTCCTCGCGCTCGTCGGCGGTGAGTTCCGGCTGAGACGGGCGCGCGGGATCCGGCGTCATCGGGCTTGCCGCAGGCGTCGAGCGTGACAGTTCGGCCAGGATATCGGTGGTCGGGCGCGGCGCAGGAGGCGCCCGGCGCACGATCGGACGGGTAAATTCTTCCGGGTCGGGCGTGAAGATCAGGTCTTCGACATCGGCCACGCTATCCGGCAGCGGCATCAGTTTGGGCGAGGACGAGCGCGCCGAAGTTTCCACCTCGCCGATGACGATCGGCAGCGGCCGGCGCGAGAGCGCAGGTCCGAGGGCCACGAAATTCCCGCGCTTCAGGTCGCGGAACATTTCCGCCTGCCGGCGATCCATGCCCAGAAGATCGGCGGCGCGCGCCATGTCGATATCGAGGAAGGTGCGGCCCATCAGGAAGTTGGAGGCTTCGGCGGCCACGTTCTTGGCAAGCTTTGCCAGGCGCTGCGTGGCAATCACGCCCGCGAGCCCGCGCTTTCGGCCGCGGCACATCAGGTTGGTCATCGCCGAAAGCGACATCTTGCGGGCATCTTCGGAGACATCGCCGCCGACGGAGGGTGCAAACATCTGCGCCTCGTCGACAACCACCAGAACCGGATACCAATACTCGCGGTCGGCATCGAAGAGGCCGTTCAGAAAGCCGGCGGCAGCCCGCATCTGGTCCTCGATATCGAGGCCTTCCAGTGTGAGTACGCAGGAGACGCGGTGCTGGCGGATGCGGGTGGCGATGCCCAGAAGCTCGGCCTCCGTGCGCTCGCCATCAACGACCACGTGGCCATACTTGTCGGCGAGTGTGACGAAATCGCCTTCGGGATCGATGATCACCTGCTGCACCCAGGGTGCGGACTGCTCCAGCAGGCGACGCAGCAGATGCGACTTGCCGGAGCCGGAATTGCCCTGCACCAGAAGGCGGGTGGCCAGCAGCTCCTCGATATCGAGCTTGGCCGGCTGCCCGCCGGACAGAGTTCCCATATCGATGCCTACCTGCACTGCAAACCTCATCCTCTCTGCGGGCAATGACCCGCTCATCGGCAAGGGCTTTAGCAAATCTTCACCGAGTCGGCGCGCTGAAAGACACGCCCATCAACAGGCAATTCGACAATGTTGCTCAGGCCGTGCGCTTGAAGCCGAATGTCAGCAGCCCTGCCCCGATCATCAGCGAGCCGCCGGTGCGATTGACGATGCGCTGCACCTTCGGCTTGCGGATCGTGTCACGCGCCATGGAGGCCAGCAGCCCGTAGAGCGCGGCGTTGAGGCTGGCGAGAACGAGAAAGGTCGTCTCGAACACCACCATCTGGGCAAACAGCGGCTCATGAAGGTTCAGGAACTGCGGCAGGAAGGCGACGAAGAACACGATGCTTTTCGGGTTGAGCGCGGTAACGACATAGGTGTGCAGGAAGATCTTCAGCGGCTTTTCGTCGGCCGCCTGCGCCTGCTCGGCCGCCTGCCGGTCCGACACCGGCGCCCGCCAGAGCTTGATGCCAAGATAGATCAGATAGGCGGCGCCAACCCATTTCAGCCCGGTAAAGAGAAGCGACGAGGTGGCGAGCAATGCGCCGAGACCGAGCATCGACGCGGTCATGGCGGTAAAATCCCCCAGCGCCACGCCGGCAACCGTTGCCATCGCCACCTTCCGGCCATGCGACAGCGCATAGGAAATCACCAGCAGGATTGTCGGGCCGGGAATGGCCAGAAGCACTGCGGACGCGGCCACAAAGGCAAGCCAGGTTTCAAGCGGCATCGTCTTCCCCCTCTCGATGAAAGACCAGCAAGCCACCGCGGCGACAAAAGCGCAAGTCCCTGCGAGGGCGCTGGCGCCAATCCTTCGACGCGGCTCTATGCGGTTGCGTCATCCTGCCGTAAAATGGCAGCAGTGTTTTCACACGAACCCGGGGACAGGCAGATCGATGGCGCGAACAGACAGGCTTCTCGATCTCCTGCAGATCCTGCGCCGGCACCGGCATCCGGTGAGCGGTGAAGTGCTTGCCGACGAACTTCACGTCTCCATCCGCACGCTCTACCGCGATATCGCCACGCTTCGCGGACAGGGCGCCGATATCCTGGGCGAACCCGGCATGGGCTACGTGCTGAAACCCGGCTTTCTGCTGCCGCCACTGATGTTTTCGCAAGACGAGCTGGAGGCGCTTGTGCTTGGCATGCGCTGGGTGTCGAAGCGCACCGGCGGCGCACTGGGTCAGGCGGCCGACAGCGCGCTCGCCCGCATTGCCGCCGTGCTGCCCGATGAACTGCGGAACCGGCTGGATGATAACCATCTGCTTGTCGGACCGGCCCCAGATTCTGGCACTGATACCGTACTGCTTACCCCGATCCGGCTGGCGATCCGGCGCGAACACACGCTTGCAATGACCTACGAGGATCAGTCCGGCGCGCTGACGCAACGGATCGTGTGGCCCATTGCCCTTGGCTTCTTTGATCATGTGCGGGTGATGATCGCCTGGTGTGAAAAGCGACAGGATTTTCGCCATTTTCGCGCGGATCGCATCGTCAGTCTGGAAGAAACAGGACAACGCTATCCGCGCCGCAAGACGGTGCTGCTGAAGGAATGGCGGGCGTCCCAATCCATCCCCTGAGGCGGGCAAGCCTGCTGCCGGCAGCGATGCATGATCCTGCCACTTTCTGTCAGCAGTCTGATCTACAGGTCTTCTCGTCCACACAGAAGGAGACACTGATGAAACCCGCCAACTTCGTCCTGCTGCATGTTGCTGATCTTGCCGCAAGCGCCGCGTTCTATCACCGGCTGTTCGATCATCGCCCGGTCGAACACTCATCGACCTTTGCCATGTTCGTGATGCCGGGCGGCTTCCGCCTCGGCCTCTGGAAGGCCGACTGCGTATCCCCGAAGACTTCGGGAGACAGCGGAGCCTCGGAAATCGTCTTCACCTGCGATGAGGATGCCGAAGTCGAGGCGGTTCATGCCGACTGGCGCGGCAAGGGCGTTACAATCCTGCAGTCGCCGGAAACGATGGATTTCGGCCACACGTTTACGGCAGAAGATCCTGACGGCCACCGCCTGCGGGTCTATCACGTGGCCGCTAATCCAGCGTGAAGACCGTCATCCGCAAGGCGCTGCCAGCGATAGCGCATATCCGGCGCCCGTTCCTCGTTGCCACGCCCGTCGGTTTCCTCGATCGCCACGAAGCCGTGTTTTTCATAAAACAGGCGGGCGCGGATGTTCTGTTGAAAGGTCCAGAGGTCGAGCAGATCATGCTCGGCCTTGGCCTTTTGGAGCAGGATCGTGCCGATCCCCCGCCCCTGCGCCTGCGGCAGAACATAAAGCTGCTCGATGGCACCTTGGCGGAAGGCGATGACGCCAAGCAGACGCTCAGCGGCCTCGACGCCCCAGACGCAGCACGTGACGAACAGATGTTCGCACCAGTAGGCGCAGTCTTCGGCCGGCGTGTGCAGCCCGGCAAGATCCGGCAATCGCGCATCGAAGGAGGTTCGGTGCACCCGGGCGGCCTTGGCCATGTCGGCAAGGGTCAGTCGTCGAAGGCACGTCATACTGTTGATCTCTTCAGGGTCATGACCGCTTTGATGCGCATCCCCGGCCAGGCTATGGCCGGGGATGCGCGTCCTCAGAGCTTGATCAGCCACAAGGGATGGCGGGGCATCAAGGGCTGCTCCCTCTTCACGTCGAGACCGATGTCCTGACGCATGCGGTCCGAGAGGTATCGGGTGCTGTTGACGCGTTCGCGCCTTCTCCACACCACCATGGCGACGGTGCCGAGAAGGCGCCATATGCCGACATGCGACAGAAGGTCCTCGACCTTCGAGAACAGGCTTTGCTCAACCACTGATTGATTTTTAGACATAGAGGTTCCGCCCCGGCGCCATGAGGCCGCCAGGTCCTTTCGAGGTTTGAAAAGACGCAAGGCGCTGCAGACAGGAACCCCACGGATTCCGGGCGTCAACAGGTTACGTCATGCAGGTTGGAGAAACGCCAAACGGCCGGGATTTAGGGCCTTATCAGGCCTGGAGACCGTAATGTGGGTGTAGGCCCGCGACACGCGGCAACACCGTTACGGACACACCGCGAGAGAGGCGCATATACGCTGAAATGGTCTTCATCGGTCGCCTCCTGTGTTTGAAATTGCGGATGGCGGCAAAATGCCACGGCTCCAAAAGCCAGACAAGCACACAATTTCGAATTGCAGAGATTTACTCATATTTGTTGCTGAAAGGCAACAAAGGCAAGCGAGGCTCAGAGAACGCGCAGTCCAAAGCCCTGCATCAGCCGCCGCGTTGAAAAATCCGGCTGGCCGGAGGTGAAGACAGCAAAATCCGCCTCCTCCGGATGCACCGCCCCCTCGGTGAGCGGCACGAGCCGGCGGGCCTGGCGGGCAATCGCCTCGGCCGGATCGAGCCAGTCGACCGGCCACGGCGCAAGACGGCGAAAGACATTGGCCATGAACGGATAATGCGTGCAGGCAAGCACGACGATATCGGTGCGGGCTTCGTCCTTCTCGACAAAGCAAGGCGCGATCTCCGCCTTGACAGCCGCATCATCCAGCGCATCGCCGCGTATATAGGCTTCCGCCATGCGCGCGAGGTTTTCAGAGCCGACCAGCCGCACATGGCACTGGCTGGCGAAGGACTGGATGAGATCGCGCGTATAGGCGCGCCTGACGGTGCCGGGCGTTGCAAGCACGGAGACAAGCCGCGAGCGTGTGCGCTCGGAAGCCGGCTTGATGGCCGGCACCGTGCCGACGAAGGTCATCTGCGGAAATGCGGCTCTCAATGCGGCACCGGCAAGCGTGAAGGCCGTGTTGCAGGCAATCACGCAGATTTCAGGCTCATAAGTGTCCAGCAGATCGGCAAACAAGGACAGAATGCGCGCCTGAAGCGCTGCCTCCTCCCAGCCGCCATAGGGAAAGCCCATGTCATCGGCCACATAGATGAAACCGCGCTCCGGCATGAGAACGCGCGCCTCGCGCAGGACTGTCAGGCCGCCAATGCCGGAATCGAACACCAGCACGGGCTTTGCTGTGGCGGGCTCCCTGGCCTGCGTGTCATCATTCGGATGCCGTGTCATTCCCGTCATCCTGCCCCTCGCCCGATTGCGGCCCCTTGCCCTTGGCCCAGCGTCGCGAGAAGCGATCGAGCGAGGTGAACACGCCCCGCAGGAGACTGATTTCCGGCTCGGTAAATCCCGGCCGGGACAGCACGGCGCGCAGGTTGTCGATCATCTTCGGCTTCTTCGTCAACGGGTGGAAGTAATTGCGCGCGTCGAGCGCCTCCTCCACCTGCTCGATCATGCCCAGAAGCTGCGATTTCGTGGCAGGCTTCTGATCCACCTGCTGGAAGGGCGTCGCTTCCACATCCTCCATGCCGCTTTTCATCCATTCATAGGACATCAGAAGCACGGCCTGGGCAATGTTGAGCGAGGCAAAGGCGGGATTGACGGGAAACGTCACGATCTCGTCGGCAAGCGCCACTTCCTCGTTGGTCAGCCCCCAGCGTTCGCGCCCGAACAGGATGCCGGTCTTTTCGCCAGCGCCGAAGCGGGCGCGCAGCGTGGCGGCGGCCGTCACAGGCGCGCGCACGGGCTTGAAGCCGTCCCGGTTGCGCGCGGTCGTCGCATAGACGAAATTGAGGTCGGCAACGGCCTCTTCCAGCGTTGCAAACACCGTGGTGCCAGCAATCACATGGTCGGCCTTGGCGGCGGCGGCCTCAGCCTTTTCGTTCGGCCAGCCATCGCGCGGATTGACGAGCCTCAGTTCCGCCAGCCCGAAATTGGCCATGGCGCGAGCCACCATGCCGATATTCTCGCCAAGTTGCGGCTCGACGAGAATGACCGCCGGGCCTTCGGCAAGAAGGATGCGTTCGCTATTGGTGCCTGCCATGGTCGTCCTGTCCGATCTGCGAGTGCTGCGGGCGCTATATCGCCCTCCGGCCGCCAACTGCAAGCATTAAGCCTGTGGATCCTGCCATCAGCTGGACAGGCGCAGAAGCGTAATGCCGATCATGTCGAGGCCCTGCTTTGCGCCGCGACTGAGGCTCGGCAGATGGTCGAGAACCTCCCGTCGCGCCTTGAACCCCTCGTAGAACGGCTTTGCCCGCACCTCGCGCGCGGCCGGCAGCTTGGCGATCAGATCGTCGATCACCGCCCGGTCGCGCTCCGGCATGGCCAGTTCCGGCAGCGTCTGGCCGCGTGCAAACATGCGCGCCCAATAGGTACAGGCCAGAAACACCGCAAGCGTCTGGCGCACATGCCCGGGCTTCGTGACGATGGACCAGGCGGCGCCCAGCGGGCGGGCGGCCTGGGAAAGTTCCGCATAGGCCATGTCCAGCCGGCGCGAGCGCTCGATCAGTTCCGCGCCCGGCGCGCCGTTGCGGGCGGCGTTGAGCAGATCGCCTAGAACGTCGTACCAGCGGGCAAGCACCAGTTCCAGCGTCTCGCGGGTGCGCGAGGGAAACACCACGAAGGCAACGGCCGTGCCGGCCACCGCCCCGATCAGCGTTTCCTCGACACGCAGCAGCAGAAGCTGATGGGTGAGGACACCGATCAGGCCATAGATCACGCAGATCACGATCGACAGGAAGAAGGTCATCACCGCATAGGAGGCCTGCAAGGCATAGAAGGCGAGAAAGATGCCGATTCCGGCGACAATGATGCTTCCGGTCAGATCGCCCTGCAGCATCGAGGCGAGGAAAAGGCCGACGCCGATGCCGGCCAGCGTCCCCGTCGATCTTTGCAGCGCCCGCACGGCCGTATCGCCGCGCGACTTCGTGTTGGTGAATACAAGGAAGGCCGTCAGCACCGCCCAGAACCAGCGCTCGCGTGACAGCATCAGGCCGAAGACCATGGCAATGCCGGAGGCGATGGTGATCTGGAGCGCGGCGCGCACCAACGGGTTGTTCAGCGAGAAATCGCGGGGCTGGCGCTGGCGGCCTTCGCGCGTCGGCGACAGCGAGCGGAATTGGTCGCGCGAGCCCTGTTCAATAAGCGCTGCAAAACGCACCCGGATCCGGTGCAGGAGTGCGAAGACGGAGATGTTTTCGCGCAGATGCCGGTCCGGCGTGTCATCCACGATGCTCGTCCATTCGGCAACAGCCTCGTCCTTGCCTTCCAGCACCGCATGGACAAGGCCGAAGGGGGCCGAATTGTAGACGCTGAGAACCACGGCACTTTCGGTTGCCAGGTGCAGGTCGAAAATCGCCATGGCGATGTCCATGACGTTCTGGTCGCTCTCGTCCAGCGTGCCGTCGCTGCTACGCGGAAGAAGCGCTTCCGCCATCAGCGAGACTTCCTTCAGCCGTTCCTGCAGCGCAATCAGCTCGGCGCGGTCCTCGTCCAGCGTCACCTGCGCGCGCGCCAGAAGTGCCAGCCGCACCAGGATGTCGTTGACGCGCCCCTGCATGGCAATCATCGCCTGCAACAGGTCACGGCCGCGATCGTCAGGCAGCAGCAGCGTGCGCACGACGTGTCCCATGAGCACGGCAACCACAAGCGCAAAGGCGGCAAGCGGCAGTTCGTCCAGCCCCGGCCGCAGATAGGCACTGAGGAAATAGGAGGTGAAGGCGAACATGCCGATGGCAAAGCCGCGCGGACCATAGACGCGCGCAAGGCTTGCGAGAAACACGATGGCCAGGAATGCGAGATCGGAGAGGTAGCGGTGATCCTCCAGCGAGCTTGCCAGCGCAATGCTGCCAAGGCTCGCCAGCCCTCCGAGAAGCCGCGTCACCATCTGGCCGCGGGGCGTGCGATCGCGCACCGCAACGCCGCCCTCGATGGAGAGGATGATCGCAAGTCCGAAGGCCATGGGCGGCAGCGGCAACAACAAGCGGTGGATGGCGACCAAGGCCGCCACCGAAAGCCCGATGCCAAGCGTCACACGACCGCCCATTCTGGCGCGCGACAGGGCCGGATCGATCGAATGAAGCCAGTCGATCAGGGAGATTCTCGATGCCATATCGTCTTTTGTGCCATGTGCTGTTGAACGCGACGGCCCGTCAGCCCGTCGCGCATTGGAAATCGCGCCTCCCCTCGACGCGGGGGGATCGCGCCCCTGCGCGACGCCGGCCAAGCCGACGTTAAAATACTACTGCTGGCCTTTTGCCAGGCTTTGCATTTCCGCAATCACCGAATCGCGCTCATTGTCGGCAACGCGGTGAATATCATCGATGACCGGCTTGCCGCCTTCCGTCACGACATCGAAATCGACCTCGCTCACGGAGTTCTTGATATCCTCCTCATCGATGCAGGTCCACTGCTTGAAGCGCACCTTCACCGGCGTCACGCCATCCTTTGCGGCGGCTGGAACGATGGATATATCCTGCAACGGGCAGCCGTCTTGCGAATTCGTCACCACGTCATAGCCGAAGGGATCACCCGGCTCATTGTTCTCGGTGTCATAGGCCGGATGCTTGGCCGCTTCCTTGTAGGCGGCCTGAAACCGCTTGCTGAACAGTTTGGCAAGCGGATCCGGATCGAAAATGAATTTCCAGCCCGCATCGACACTTTCCCAGTTCGTCTTGGTGATGGCCATCACCTGGCGCACGGGCTCTGCGACGTCCGCGGCGCCCGCGGTTTCGGTGATGGTGACGGTGGCAAAAGCTGCGAAAAAGAAGGCGAGCGGTGCGGTCCGCATGTGCGTGGTGTCCCTGAGTGGCGGTGCCCGGAGATTATCCGGGCCGGTTGATTTGACAATGGCAATTGTTCCACCACGGCTTTGCGTTCGGCTGCGGCAATGCTATAGCGCACGGGACTTCATTCCATCCTATAGGGGCTTCGGTCCCGTCCATCAAAGAGGCTGATACATGAACAAGATCAAGGTTGCCAACCCGGTCGTCGATCTCGACGGCGACGAGATGACCCGCATCATCTGGCAGTTCATCAAGGAAAAGCTGATCCTGCCCTACCTCGATCTCGATATCGAATATTACGACCTCTCGGTGGAAAACCGCGATGCCACCAACGACCAGGTGACGGTCGATGCCGCCCACGCCATCAAGAAGCACGGCGTCGGCATCAAGTGCGCGACCATCACGCCGGACGAAGCCCGCGTGAAGGAATTCAACCTCAAGGAAATGTGGAAGAGCCCGAACGGCACGATCCGCAACATCCTGGGCGGCGTGATCTTCCGCGAGCCGATCATCTGCAAGAACGTGCCGCGCCTCGTTCCCGGCTGGACCAAGCCGATCGTCGTCGGCCGTCATGCCTTCGGCGACCAGTACAAGGCAACCGATTTCAAGTTCCCCGGCAAGGGCAAGCTGACGATCAAGTTCGTCGGTGAAGACGGCGAAGTCATCGAAAAGGAAGTTTACAACGCACCGGGCGCCGGCGTGGCGCTTGCCATGTACAACCTCGACGA
This sequence comes from Neorhizobium fuzhouense, assembly GCF_042611105.1. Lineage (NCBI taxonomy): Bacteria > Pseudomonadati > Pseudomonadota > Alphaproteobacteria > Hyphomicrobiales > Rhizobiaceae > Neorhizobium > Neorhizobium fuzhouense. Next base: position 92,370 of record NZ_JBHFFP010000002.1, read on the forward strand.
GTCGATCCGGGAATTTGCCCGCGCCTCGATGATGTACGGCCTGATGCGCAAGTGGCCGGTCTACCTGTCGACGAAGAACACCATCCTGAAGGCCTATGACGGCCGCTTCAAGGACATCTTCGAAGAAGTCTACCAGACCGAGTTCAAGGCGAAGTTCGACGAAGTCGGTATCGTCTACGAACACCGCCTGATCGACGACATGGTTGCCTCGGCCCTGAAGTGGTCCGGCGGCTACGTCTGGGCCTGCAAGAACTATGACGGCGACGTGCAGTCCGACACGGTTGCTCAAGGGTTTGGCTCGCTCGGCCTGATGACCTCTGTTCTGCTCTCGCCCGATGGCCGCACGGTCGAAGCCGAAGCTGCTCACGGCACGGTGACGCGCCACTACCGCCAGCACCAGAAGGGTCAGGAAACCTCGACCAACTCGATCGCCTCGATCTTCGCCTGGACCCGTGGCCTCGCCCACCGCGCCAAGCTGGACGACAATGCGGAACTTGCAAAGTTCGCCTCGACGCTGGAAACGGTCTGCATCGACACCGTCGAAGCCGGCTACATGACCAAGGACCTGGCACTCCTCATCGGCCCCGATCAGCCGTGGCTCTCCACCACCGCCTTCCTCGACAAGGTGGACGAGAACCTGCGCGCCGCCATGGCCGCCTGAGCCATCGCAGCCTGAATGCCTTTCTGAAACCCGGCCTTGTGCCGGGTTTCTTTTTTCCGCGGCGTTTCCAGGGCTGCGTCAATGCACCCGTCCGCATCACCGTTTTGCCCATCGGCTCCCATCGCAGCAGCGGAACCGAATTCGCCTTTGCAGTTGGACGCCAAGCCGGCTCGTGGTAATGACCCGGCCATGAACACGACCTCCTTTTCCCCCATTCATGTCATTGGCGGCGGCCTTGCAGGCTCCGAAGCCGCCTGGCAGATCGCCGAAGCCGGCGTGCCCGTCATCCTGCACGAGATGCGTGGCGTGCGCGGCACGGATGCCCACAAGGGCGACGGGCTTGCCGAACTCGTCTGCTCCAATTCGTTCCGCTCCGACGATGCAACGGCCAATGCGGTCGGCGTCATCCATGCGGAAATGCGGATGGCCGGCTCACTGATCATGGCCTGCGCCGACCGCCACCAGGTGCCGGCCGGCGGGGCGCTTGCCGTCGACCGCGACGGGTTTTCCGATGCGGTGACGCAGGCCCTGCATGAGCATCCGCTGATCACGGTTATACGCGAGGAAGTGCAGGGCCTGCCGCCCGCCGACTGGGACCTGACGGTGATTGCGACCGGCCCCCTCACCTCACCGGCACTGGCTGCAGGCATCCAGAGCGAGACCGGAAAGGACGCGCTCGCCTTCTTCGATGCCATCGCGCCGATCGTCCACCGCGATTCGATCGACATGGACATCTGCTGGTACCAGTCGCGCTACGACAAGGTCGGCCCCGGAGGCAACGGCCGCGACTATATCAACTGCCCGCTCGACAAGGACCAGTACGATGCCTTCGTCGATGCCCTGATTGCCGGCGACACGGTGGGTTTCAAGGAATGGGAAGGCACGCCCTATTTCGACGGCTGCTTGCCGATCGAGGTGATGGCCGAGCGCGGTCGCGAAACGCTGCGCCATGGGCCAATGAAGCCGATGGGGCTCACCAATTCCCATAACCCGACGGTCAAGGCCTATGCGGTGGTGCAGCTGCGCCAGGACAATGCGCTCGGCACGCTCTACAACATGGTCGGCTTCCAGACGAAGCTGAAATACGGCGCGCAGGCGGAAATCTTCCGGATGATCCCGGGTCTGCAGAACGCCGAATTTGCACGGCTCGGCGGCCTGCATCGCAACACCTATATCCACTCCCCGACCCTGCTCGACCACAGCCTTACCCTGAAGAGCCGGCCGGGCCTGCGCTTTGCGGGCCAGATCACCGGCTGCGAAGGCTATGTGGAAAGTGCCGCAATCGGGTTGCTCGCCGGCCGCTTTGCCAGCGCCGAGCGCAAGGGCGACAGGATTTCCACCCCGCCCGCCACCACAGCACTGGGCGCCCTGTTGAACCACATCACCGGCGGCCATATCGTCTCCGAGGATGAGCCGGGAAAACGTTCTTTCCAGCCGATGAACATCAATTTCGGCCTGTTTCCCGATCTTGCCCCCGGCTCCATCGTGCGCCCGGAAGGGCTGAAGCGCTTTCGCGGCAAGGACAAGACGATCATGAAACGCCAGCTGATGGCGCGTCGAGCGCTTGCCGATTGCGCCGCCTGGCTCGGCAAGCCGGCGCCGGTCGTGGACGCGGCCGCCGTCGAAGAGGAAGACGCGGTCGTCTGACCCCTGTCTGACAAGGGTCGGGCCGAAGGGCCCGCCTCAGCGGCTCTCTTCCAGCTGCTGCAGTTCCGGTGCCACGTAATTTCCAAGCAGCCAGAGCGAAACTTCGGCCGCTTCCTGCGCCGTCGAAAAGACAAAGCTGTCGTCCTGGCCCGGTGCGTCGAGAAACTGGATGGTGAGGCCCCGATCACTCTCCATCGGCGTCACCCGCACGCGCCCCGGCTGGATCAGGTGGCAGGCATAGTGGGAGCGGCGGTTGCGCATGATGCCCGCCTTGTTGTCGTGCAGGCGCACGAATATGGCCGAACCGTCCTCGGTCTCATGCAGGTTGCGGATCGCCTCGGTCGGATAGGCGCGGCCGAATTCCAGGATGGCCATGCTCGGATCATGCCGATCGGCGTCCTCCCGCTCGCGGGCCATGCGCGTCGCATAATAGGCAATCAGAATGACCAGAAGGCCGATGATCGACCAGATTGCCAGTGCCACAGTGTTCTCCTGCTCAGGCCAGCCTTGGGCTGCATATCGCAGACCGTCACGAGGTCCGGATTAGCCGGCGAGGCTTGCGCCAGCGTGACAGCAGATAGAATGGATCAGATTTTCTTCAAGACAAGCGTGCGCGCCATGCGCAGCTGTCGGCGCCACTGCGCCTGCTGCAAACCGGCCGTGAGAACACCCGCCTTCAGCTTGACGGCACGCCGCAGCACCGGCTCGACAATGGCCGCCGGCAGGAAGGCGGGAAGCACCGGCGCCGGGATCTGACCGGCCTTGCGGGCCTTTTCCAGGTGATCGAGGCCAAGCCCCGCAAACGCCTCGATGGCGTGGCCGATATTGTCGCTGTGCCCACCGGCCAGAAACCGGTCCCGGTCAAGCCCGGTGGCGGTGAGGATATCCTGCGGAAGATAGAGCTGGCCGCGCCGCTGGTGCAGCGGCATCAGCATCAGAAGCCCGGCAATTGCCTGAGCGACCCCGGCATGCCCGGCAATTTCCGAACTTGCCATGGCAGAGGGTGCGTCGAGCACAAGGCCTGCAAGCTGGATCAGGGCGGAAGCGGTTTCCCCGGCATAGCCTTCGAGCGCATGGCGGTCCGGCATCGGGTCATCATAGAGATCGAACACCCGGGCTTCGATCATCGCCAGAAGCACCGTGCGCGGCAGGCTGTAGCGCTCGATGGTGTCCATCAGGGCAGCCGCCACCGGATTGGCGCTTGCCTCGCCCTTGGCATCGCCCTCCAGCAGGTCACGCCACCATTGCAGGCGGATCTCGCCGGCAAGCGGTTGCTGGGTGACATCGCGCACGCGCGCAATTTCGGCGTGGAAGGCATAGAGGGCCGCCAGCGCCCCGCGCTTGTCTTCCGGCGACAGGAGACAGGCAAGGTAACGGTCGCGGTCGGTCTCCCGCAGTGTCGACAGGCAGATCTGGAAATTATCGGTTGGCGCAGCCGTCACATCGGTCTCCGAACCCTGGGGTCTCCGAACCCTTAAAGTTTGCCCCCGTGACCGGGGATTTGGCTCAGACGGCGATGAGGGCCGCAGCGACCGGACGCATTTCGCCGAGCATGATGTTATACGTGCGCACCGCCGCGCCGGTTCCCATCGAATCCGATGAAATGCCGCGGGCCCTGAAGGCCGCCTTCAGCGGCGCCGGCAAGGGACGCAGATCGCGTCCCGTGCCGACGAGAAGAAACTCCACACCCGTTTCCTGAAGAACGCGCGCAAACGCGTCCACCGTCAGCGCCGCGCCCTCCTCCATATCCCAGCCATAGATGCCGGAAGGCAGGCACAGCAGAGATCCGCGATGCGACATGTCGGCAAAGCGAAAACCGCCATTGCCATAGGCATCGATGGGTGCACGCCCCGGAAAATGGGCATCGCGGATTTCAGGCGCGCGGGCCAAGGATCAGACGCCCGGCTTGCCGGAGGGCAAGCTCTTGTCCGTCTTGGTCTTGCGGTTCTCTTCCGTATCGAACGCATCGGTGCGCAGCCTGAAGGCAATCAGCACCGGTGCCGCGATATAGATCGAGGAGAAGGTGCCGACCGCCACGCCAAACAGCATGGCGAAGGTGAAGGAGCGGATGACTTCGCCACCGAAGAGATAGAGCGCCGAAAGCGCGATCATCGTGGTGAGGCCGGTCAGAACCGTGCGCGACAGCGTCTGGTTGATCGAGATATCGATCAGGTCGGACAGCGGCATCTTCTTATAGCGCCGGAGATTTTCGCGCATGCGGTCGTAGACCACCACCGTATCGTTCAGCGAATAGCCGACGATGGTGAGGATGGCCGCGATACTCGTCAGGTTGAACTCGATGCCGGTCAACACGAAGAGGCCGAGCGTCAAGATCACGTCGTGCATCGTCGCGATGATGGCGCCGACGGCAAACTGCCATTCGAAGCGGAACCAGATGTAGACGAGGATGAACAGAAGCGCGATGCCGACGCCAAGCGTTGCCGTGTAGGTCAGATCGCTCGACACGGAGGGACCGACCACTTCGACGCGGCGGAATTCGTAATCACCCTCCAGATCGCCACGGATACGGGCGAGCGCTGACTGCTCGGCATTTTCGCCGCCATCCTGCGCCTGCACGCGCACCAGAACGTCCTGCGACGTGCCAAAACCCTGTGCCTGGACTTCACCCAGATTGAGCTGGTCGAGGCGGGCACGGATATCGGCGATGTTGGCGTCGCCCTGGCGCGCCTTCAGCTCGATGATCGAACCGCCGCGGAAATCGATGCCGAGGTTCATGCCGACCGTCACGAAGCTGACGAGCGAGGCGATGGACAGGGTTGCGGCGATCAGGAAGGTGTAGCGGCGGATCGACATGAACGGCAGGCCGCGACCATCGAACACACCGGTGCGAATGCCCTTCGGCAGGTGCTTCGGCTTGGCGCGGCGCACCCAGACGGCAAACAGCCAGCTGGTGAAGGTAAAGGCGGTGAAGACGGTGGTGACGATACCGACGGCAAGCGTCACGGCAAAGCCGCGCACCGGGCCGGAGCCGAGATAGAACAGCACCACGGCGGCAATCAGCGTCGTGAGGTTGGCATCGATGATGGTGGCGAAGGCCCGCTTGAAGCCGCTGTCGATGGCCGGCAGCAATGAGCGGCCGCTCTTCACCTCTTCACGGATACGCTCGTAGATCAGCACGTTGGAATCGACCGCCATGCCCATGGTCAAGACGATGCCGGCGATGCCGGGCAAGGTGAGCGTGGAACCGATCAGCGACAGCACCGCAAGGATCATCACGATGTTGATGGCAAGCGCGATATTGGCGAGCACGCCGAAGAAGCCGTAGAAGGCAAACATGAAGGCGGCAACGGCAACCGCACCGATGATGGAGGCAACGACGCCGGCACGAATGGAGTCTGCGCCAAGGCCCGGGCCAACCGTGCGTTCCTCGACCACCGTCAGCGTGGCCGGAAGCGCACCGGCGCGCAGCAGGACGGCGAGATCATTGGCGCCCTGCACACTGAAATTGCCGGAAATCTGGCCGGAGCCGCCGATGATCGGTTCGCGGATAACTGGCGCCGAAATCACCTGGTCGTCGAGCACGATGGCAAAGGGACGACCGACATTCTGCTGCGTTGCCTGAGCAAAGCGCTGCGAACCACGCGAATCGAAGCGGAAGGTGACGACCGGCTCGTTGGTCTGCTGGTTGAAGCTTGCCTGCGCATCGACGAGGTTTTCGCCGGATACCAGTGCACGCCGTTCCACGAGATAGGGCACGGCCGGATCGTCGGTCGAGTACATGATCTGCGATGTCGCGGGCGGGCGGCCGTTCAGGGCCTCCTGAACCGGCATCGAGGTATCGACCATGTGGAAGGAAAGCTTTGCAGTCTGGTTCAGAAGCGCCTTCAGGCGCTGCGGATCCTGCAGGCCCGGAACCTGCACGATGATGCGGTCATCGCCCTGGCGCTGGATGAGCGGCTCGGTGGTGCCGAGCTCGTCGACGCGGCGGCGTACCACTTCGATCGACTGCGTGACGGCGGACGACATGCGGTAGTCGATGCCCGAATCGGTGAGGCTCAGGCGCAGAAGGCCGTCGCCCGAATCGTCCAGCCTCAGTTCCGTGATGCTGCCACCAAAGGTACCGGCAGAGACCGGCTGCAGCAGCGGCTTCAGGGCATCGCGCGCCGCCTGCAGTTGCGCCACATCCGTTACCCGAACCTGGATCTGCTGGCCGGTGCCGTTGAGGCCCGTATAGCGCACATTGGCTTCACGCAGCACATTGCGCACGTCGCCGACGATGGTTTCGAGTCGTTCCTTGACGATATCGCCACGCTCGATCTTGAGCATGATGTGCGAACCGCCCTGGAGGTCTAGACCGAGCGTGACCTTCTTGGTGGGGAACCAGCCCGGGAGCTTTGCCAACTGCTCGCTGCTGAACATGTTCGGAGCCGCGATCAGCAGGCTGACGGCAATCACGAACCAGATGAATAGGGTCTTCCAGCGGGAGAAGTATAGCATTGCGCTCTCGATGTTCTGGCAGGGTCAAAAAGGCGCCCGCTTCAGCGGACGCCGAGCCCGGGTAGAGTGTCAGGCCTTCTCGGTCTTGACCGGCTCGCCCTTCACGCGGACTTCAGCCACGTAGGTGCGCAGCACGCGAACCTTAACGTTTTCGGCGATTTCCACTTCCAGTTCCGCGTCATCGACCACCTTGGTCACTTTGCCGGAGATACCGCCACCGAGAACGACCTGGTCGCCGCGACGGATATTGGACAGGGTTTCCTGGCGCTTCTTGAGCTGCGCACGCTGCGGACGGATCAGGAAGAAATACCAGACCACCATCAACGGTGCGAAGAGGAAAAGCATTTCGAGGCCGGAGCCAAAGGGGGATGCAGAGGTGGCTGCACCTTCGGCCTGGGCAAATGCTTCAGTAATGAACATCGAGAACTCCCGGAATTGGATGACGGAGGCACCCCCCGTTTCAAGCCGCCGGAATATAGTTGCGATCAAGGGGAATGCAACAGAAACGGCGGGCTGGGCGTACCGAATTCAGGCCTCTTACCCTTTCGATGGGGAAAACACCATGCTACCGCCGTGGAAAAGCGTGAAGGCGGCTGAGGCACCGTGCAATCCGGCCCGTGCCGCCGCACCAAGGAGGTGAAGATGAGCGTGGATGCAACCGCAGAACTGATCGCCGAGGTGCGCCGGCTGGCCGATGCGCTCGAGCGTCTGGCAGGCCCCGCCCCCGCCGTCAACGACTGGACGGCCGCCGATTGCTTCGTCTGGGTGCCCGCCAACCGCTACCTGCAGCCCGTCGCGCGTCCGAACCGGGTGGCACTTGCCCTCATTCGCGGCGTCGACCACGTGCGCGACATCCTGCACGAAAACACGCTGCGCTTTGCCGAAGGCTTTGAAGCCAACAACGTCCTGCTGTGGGGGGCGCGCGGCATGGGCAAATCCTCGCTGGTGAAGGCCGTGCATGCCGATGTGAAGGCATCGACCGGAGCGCCGCTCAAACTGGTCGAGGTTCACCGCGAAGACATTTCCTCGCTGCCCGCCCTCCTCGATATCCTGAAGGCGTCCGGAGAGCGCATCATCGTCTTTTGCGACGACCTGTCCTTCGACCACGACGACACGGCCTATAAGTCGCTGAAGGCAGCGCTTGATGGCGGCATCGAGGGGCGTCCGGACAATGTTCTGTTCTACGCCACCTCCAACCGGCGCCATCTGCTTCCGCGCCATATGCTGGAAAACGAGCAATCGACGGCCATCAACCCGTCCGAAGCGGTCGAGGAAAAGGTATCGCTATCGGACCGGTTCGGCCTGTGGCTTGGCTTCCACAAGTGCAGCCAGGAGGATTATCTCGGCATGATCGACGGCTACGCCGACCATTTCGACCTCGGCCTGGCGCGCGAAACGCTGCATCACGAGGCCTTAGAATGGGCAACCACCCGCGGCGGCCGCTCTGGCCGTGTCGCATGGCAATATATCCAGGATCTTGCCGGTCGCCTGCGCAAGCCGCTTCATCGCGCCTGATCAGGACAGGCAAAATGCGCGCATGAAAAAAGCCCGGGCAGGCCGGGCTTTCTCCCATTCCCTCGCGACGCACTACAAAAGCGGGGGCAATCTTTTTATCGAAGTGGCGGCGGTTCGGTCCGGTCGCCTGAGCGTCGACCGGCCTATTCGAGGAAGGTCATCGGGTTGACAGGCGTTGCATCCTTGCGCACTTCGAAATGCACCTGCGGACGCTTTGCATCGCCGCTCATGCCGGATGTGGCAAGCGTCTGGCCGCGCTGGACCTTCTGGCCGCGGCTCACGTTGATATTGCCGGCATGACCATAGACGGTAACCTTGCCGTCGTCGTGGCGCACCAGAACCGTGTTGCCGAGCTGCTTCAGGCCATTGCCGGCATAGATGACGACGCCATTTTCGGCAGCCTTGATCGGCGTGCCTTCCGGTACCGAAATGTCGATCCCGTCATTGCGGTTGCCATCGACATTCGAACCATAGGCGGCAATCACCGCGCCGTTCACCGGCCAGCGATACTTGTCGATACCCGTCGCAGACGGTGCCGGCGTGCTGACATCGGACTTGCTTTCGACGTCGGAGAGGCTCGCGGTCTGGGTCTGCGCCGGCTTTTCCGGTGCCTTGGCAGCGGCTGCCTCGTGCGCCGGAACCGAGACGGCCTCGACCTTGGCGGGAGCGGCCGGCTGAGCAGCGGCCGTCTTCACCGCCTCGCCGCCGTTTGCGACCTTCAGCGTCTGGCCGACACGGATGCCGCCATCGGAAAGACCGTTGTCCGCCTTCAGGCGATCAATCGGCGTGTTGGTTGCACGGGCGATCTTGGCAAGCGTATCACCGGGCTTCACGACATAGGAGCCGCCCTTCGGCGGAACCGGCTGGCCGCCGCCTGAGGGCGGGGTGAGCTTGCCGGCTTCCGCCTGCGTCTTGTCGCGGGAGGTCTGGGCGCCGGGCAGTACCGCCACCTTGTCGCCCTGATCGCGGGCGGGCTTCGGAAGCTTGCCATCGCTCGGCAGGTCGATCTGGCCGGAGGCAACGCGCGCCGGGTTCGAGCGCTCCGCATAGGTCGGGATGATCACCATCTGGCCGGCGGTGAGCGTTCCACCATTGGCTTTGAGGATTTCCTTTTCCGGCACGCCGTACCGCTGCGAGAGCGTGGCTGCCGTCTCGCCGGGCCGCATGGCAATGCGCGGGGCATTGACCGTCGACCAGCCGGACTGCGGTGCGCCTGGCGCCCGCTCGCCACCGGCGGCCGGACGGGCTGCGGCGGCAGGCGCCGGCTGCACCATGGCCTGCTGGCGCGACAGATCCTCGCGGGCCGGCGGGCGGCTGGCGACGCTGTCGGTCGGGGGAGCAAGTTCCGCGCGCTGGATGGCAACCGGGGCTGCGGCGCGCCGGGCCGGCGAAGCGCTGGCTGAACCATAACCACCCTGCTGCGGATAGGTTTGCTGCTGCGCCTGCGGATAAGAAGGCTGCTGCGCGTAACCGCCGCTCGGCTGCGGACTTGCGGAAGCGTAGCCACCGACATCATCCTGAGGCATCGGCGCCGGGCCGTAGGCCCCTGCCCCCTGACGCTGCGGAATGGAAGCCGTCGTCATGTCGTCACTTCCGGGCATCAGGCCTGAGAAGCGCGTGGCATCGGAACTGCACCCGGTTGCCGCACTGGCGAGAAACGCTGCCACGGCGACGCGTACGGCTGACTTTCTCATATTCGATGAACTGTTCAAACGCATGACCCGACCTAAACGACGCAACTAACTTGACGATCATTAAAACCCGTTAGTCTTACCGTCGGGTTAAGGCAGGCAGCCACACTGCGTTTTTTTGATAAATTGATAACCATGAATCGGCTTTGCGCACTGCCGGGCACAGGCGCCGGCCGCGCCGGTTCTCAAAGATGCAAAGCGATATGGGAGGCCAGAGGCAGGTAGGGCGCTGGAAACAGGTCTTCGCGCTCGAATCGGCTGCCGGTCTTGGTGAGGCGAACCATCATGCAGTTCTCGCCCTCGGTGATCAGCGGCGCGATCATCGAGCCGCCATGCACCAGTTGTTCGGCATAAAAGCGCGGCATGCTTTCAAAGGCCGCCGTCACCAGGATGCGGTCGAAGGTGCCCTCTCCCTGCAGCCCGTGCGTCCCATCCGCCTGGCGGATGATGACATTGCGAAGGCCGAGCGCTTCCATTCGAAGCTGCGCCGCCTTCACCAAGGTGCGGTAGCGCTCCACCGTCAGGACACGCTCGGCGATCCGACCGATCACGGCCGCCAGGAAACCGCTGCCTGTGCCGATTTCGAGCACACGATGGCCGGGCTTCACATGCAGCTGCGCCAGAAGCCTGGCGGCCAGATCGGCCCCTTCCATGAAGGATCCGCACTCGATGGGAATGGAGCGGCTGGAATAGGCGTCACTGGCAAATTGTGGCGGCACGAACTGGCTGCGCGGCGTCTGCTCGATCGCCGTCAGAAGATCAAGATCGGTAATGCCCTGCGCCCGCAGCCGAAGCACCAGCGCGGCAAACCCCTCTTTCTCGATCATGGCGGCTTTCAAGCATCCACTCCCAGAGCCTGCTGAACGGCATCGCGCGCCGAATGATCGGTGAGATCGAGCTTCAGCAGTGTCACCGAAATCCGGTTCATGCTGACCGCATGAATATCGGTGCCGGACGGGAACTGCCCCGTGCGCGCGCCGAATCGCAGCCAGAAATACGGATTGCCACGCCCGTCATGGCGTTCATCCACGACCAGCCCGAAATCCGTCTTGCCCTGGCTCGTGACTTCGACACCCTCGACCTCATCCAGCGTGCAGGCCGGGAAATTCAGGTTGAGGAACGTGCCGCCGGCAAGATCCGCCTCTATGAGCTTTTCGATCAGCGCCGGGGCATGGGTCTCGGCGATCTCCCAGGGAATGACGCGGGTCTCGCCGTCGCGGCGCACCGCCTGGCTCAGCGAAAGAGAGCGGATGCCCTGGATCGTGCCTTCGATGGCGCCGGCAATGGTGCCCGAATAGGTCACGTCATCGGCAATATTGGAGCCGGCATTAACGCCCGACAGGATGAGATCCGGCTTGACGTCCAGCACATGGCGAAGCCCCATGATGACGCAATCGGTCGGCGTGCCGCGCACGGCATAATGCCGCTCGGCAACCTTGCGCAGCCGCAGCGGCTCCGACAGCGTCAGCGAATGCGCAAGCCCGCTCTGGTCCGTTTCCGGCGCCACGATCCATACATCGTCGGAAAGACTGCGGGCGATGCGTTCCAGCACCGCCAGCCCTTCGGCATGAATGCCGTCGTCATTGGTCAGCAGTATCCGCATCTCTTTTGCGTCACGCGCTCCGTTCGATCCGGGTCAGGCCGCCCATATAGGGCACCAGCACAGCCGGCACAGTGACCGACCCGTCGTCATTCAGATAGTTTTCCATGACGGCAATAAGGCAGCGGCCGACAGCCGTGCCGGAACCGTTCAGCGTGTGAACGAATTTCGGCACCTTGTCGTCCTTCACCCGGTAACGGGCATTCATGCGCCGGCCCTGGAAATCGCCGCACACCGAACAGGACGAGATCTCGCGATAGGTGTTCTGACCCGGCAGCCAGACTTCCAGATCATAGGTCTTGCGCGCGCCAAAGCCCATGTCGCCGGTGCAGAGCGTCATGGTGCGGAAATGCAGGCCAAGCCGCTTCAGCACCTCTTCGGCGCAGGCGGTCATCCGCTCGTGTTCGGCAACGGCACTTTCTGCATCGGTGATCGAAACAAGCTCGCACTTCCAGAACTGGTGCTGGCGCAGCATGCCGCGCGTATCGCGACCGGCAGAGCCGGCCTCCGAACGGAACGAGGGTGTCAGCGCCGTAAAGCGCAGCGGCAGCTTTTCCTGCTCCAGCATCTCGCCGGAGACGAGGTTCGTCAGCGTCACCTCGGCCGTCGGGATCAGCCAGCGGCCGTCGGTCGTGCGAAACAGGTCTTCGGCAAATTTCGGCAGCTGGCCGGTGCCATACATGGCCTCGTCCCGCACCATCAGCGGCGAGGAGACTTCCGTATAGCCGTGCTCGCTGGTGTGCAGGTCGATCATGAACTGGCCGAGCGCCCGTTCCAGCTTCGCAAGCTGGCCGGTCAGCACCGTGAACCGCGACCCTGACAGTTTTGCCGCGCGGTCGAAATCCATCATGCCGAGCGCTTCGCCGATGTCGAAATGCTCCTTGGCCGGATGGTTCCACAGCGGCTTTTCGCCCACCACGCGGGCCACCACATTGTCGTGCTCGTCGCGGCCGACCGGCACGTCGTCAAAGGGAATGTTGGGCAGGCGCGACAGCACGTCGTCCAGCGCGGCGATCGCCTCGCGCTCCTGCTGTTCGAGCGCCGGCATCGTGTCTTTAAGCGTGGCGACTTCCGCCTTGAGTTTCTCGGCCAGCTCGGAATTCTTCTGCGCCATGGCCGCGCCGATTTCCTTGGAGGCGGCATTGCGGCGCGACTGCATGTCCTGCAGCGCCTGGATCACAGACCGGCGGGTTTCATCGAGGGCGATGATGGCTTGCGCCTGCGGCTCGGCACCGCGCTTGTTCAGCGCTGCGTCGAGGGCTTCGGGGTTTTCACGGATCCACTTGATATCGAGCATCGTCGTTCCAGGTCATCTATTCAAAAGTTATGGCCGATGCGATGCGCCCGGCCGAAAGGAAAGTCCGGCCGAGATATCCTGTTCTGCCGGAACGGATGGTCAGGCCTCGTCGGACTTGGAAGGTTCGGACTTGGCGACACCGGACACCGCGCCCGTCTCGGCCACCGCCTCTTCGGCGCGCTTGCGCTCGACCAGACGTGCAGCATAGATGGAAATCTCGTAGAGAAGGATGGTCGGCAGCGCAAGACCGATCTGGGACATCGGATCGGGTGGCGTCAGCACCGCAGCCACCACGAAGGCGAGCACGATGGCGAACTTGCGCTTTTCGCGCAGCCACGCGCTCGACAGGATGCCGACGCGGGCAAGCAGCGTGGTCACCACCGGCAGCTGGAAGACGAGGCCGAACGAAACGACGAGCGTCATGATCAGCGACAGGTATTCCGACACCTTCGGCATCAGCGAGATCGCCACTTCTCCGTCGCCCGGCTTCTGCTGCATGGCCAGGAAGAACCACATCACCATCGGCGTGAAGAAGAAATAGACCAGCGCCGCCCCCATCAGGAACAGGATCGGCGAGGCAATCAGGAACGGCAGGAAGGCAGCGCGCTCGTTCTTATAAAGACCCGGCGCCACAAACTTGTAGATCTGCGAGGCGATGATCGGAAATGCAATCACAAGGGCGCCGAACATGGCGACCTTGACCTGGGTGAAGAAGAATTCCTGCGGCGCCGTGTAGATCAGTTCCGACTTCGAAACATCGAGGCCGGCCCAGATGACGGCCCATTTATAGGGGATGACCAGCAGGTTGAAGAGCTGCTTTGCAAAGAAGAAGCACACCAGGAATGCCACGAAAAACGCTGCCAGCGACCAGATAAGTCGTGTGCGCAGTTCCATGAGATGCTCGATGAGCGGCTGTGGCTTGTCGTCAATCTCGCCGGTCATGCTTCATCCTTGGGTGTCGTCGATTTCTTGCGCGTCCGTGCGGCGGGCTTCACAACCGCTGGCTCACCGGCCGCCCCGGCTTCGGTGCTGGCTGGAACAACGGCAGATTTTGCCGCACGCCGTGGCTTTGCAACGGCAGGCACTGCTGTTTCCAAGGCAGGCGAAACGCCGGCCACGTCAGCGGGCTTTACAGCCGGCTTGCGCGCAGCCCGCGGCTTTTTCGCCACAGCAGCAGCCGGGACGACCGGCGCGGAAGCAGCAGCCGGCGCGCTGGTTGCCGGAGCGTTTGCCGCAGGAACGGCTGTTGTCGAAGGGCTGGCAACGGCAGGCGTCCCCGTTGTCGCGGTGGCAACCGGCTGCGCCGGCGTTGCAGCCACGAACGGCGGCGTTTCCGGCAGCGACAGCGAAGGCGCCGGCATGAGATCCTCGACGGATGTCACCTCCGGGCCTTCCGATTCGACGGCCTTCGGAACTTCCGTCGCCTTCTGCAGGTCGTTCCGGATCTCGTTGCCCATTTCGCGCAGCGGGTTCATCGCTTCGCGCAGTGCATTGGCCGGGTTGAACCGCTGCGCGTCCGAAATGGTCTGGCGCACATCGTCCATGTCCGCTTCCCGCAGAGCCTGGTCGAACTGTGTGCGAAAATCCCCTGCCATCTTTCGCAGGTTGGAGGTCATCTTGCCGAATGCGCGCAGCATCGGCGGCAAGTCCTTCGGCCCGACGACAACGATCAACACGACCGCGATGACAAGTAACTCTGTCCAGCCGATGTCCAGCATTCGCTACGCTCCTGGCGGTGCCGCGCCGAGGCGCGGCTCCGAACGATTATTTCGTTTCTTCACGCTGGTGATCGACCGTCTTGCCGGTCACCGGCGGCGGCGGAGCGTCGTTGGCATCGTCATCCGCCATGCCCTTCTTGAAGCTCTTGATGCCCTTGGCAACATCGCCCATCAGATCGGGGATCTTGCCGCGTCCGAAGAAGATAAGCACGATGATCAGAACGATCAGCCAATGCCAAACACTAAAAGAACCCATGCTACCACTCCATCATTGCGCGTCGCCGTCGATGTAAGACGTTTGCGCTTGATTTTCAAACAACAAAATTTCGTCTCCTACGACCTTTACACTCACGTCTGCGAGACTGCGTGGCAAGGGTTCCGCACGGATGTGGGCGGATGGCGGCGGCATCGCGCCACCGGTTTCGCTCAAAGCCCCGCCGGACCGGGTCCGGAAGCGGCGATCCCGGCTATTCCCCGTCCTCGCCGGCAGGCGTCAGAAGACCCAGCTCTTCCAGATCGAGCTGGGTGATCGGATCTTCCTCTTCCGACAGATCGTCCGCAGACATCGGGATCGGAATGCGAAAGTCCGGCGGAATGCGGCCCGACAGAAGCCCCGCCCCCTTCAGCTCCTCAAGCCCCGGCAGATCGCGGATTTCCTCAAGGCCGAAATGGTCGAGAAAGCGCGGCGTGGTTCCGAGCGTGACCGGACGGCCGGGCGTGCGCCGTCGCCCGCGAAACCGCACCCAACCGGCTTCCATCAGCACGTCGAGCGTTCCCCGCGAGGTCTGCACGCCGCGAATGTCTTCGATTTCGGCGCGCGTGACCGGCTGGTGGTAGGCAATGATCGCCAGAACTTCGAGCGCCGCGCGCGACAGTTTCCGCTGGTCGTTATCGTCTCGGCGGATGACGAAGGAGAGATCGGCCGCCGTGCGGAAAGCCCAGCGATCCTCGACACGCATGAGGTTCACGCCGCGCGGCGCATAGAGGCGCACCAGCCGTGCCATGATCTTGCGCAGATCGATGCCGCGCGGCAGACGCTCCAGCAGAAACGCCTCCGACACTGGCTCGGCCGCGGCAAAGATGAGCGCTTCTGCCGTGCGCTCCGCCTCGAGTTCGGAACCGGAGACACCGCTCGCATCCGCCCCTGCCGAATCAGGAACAGACGCAGGCGCCTCGGACCTTGGATCGTCCGCCTCTTGCAAAACCTCTTGCTCGTCGGGTTGCTGCACGCCGCAATCCTCTATTCGTCGGCGGGATCGGCAACAGGGTCGCCGCCTGTGCCCGTGGAGGGGCGGCCGGTGCCCCGGCGCATATAGATCGGCGCGAACACGCCGTCCTGGCGGATTTCTAGCTTGCCCTCGCGCACCAGTTCCAGCGAGGCGGCAAAGGCGCTCGCGGTTGCCGTCACACGGTCGGCGGGCGGCATATAATCAAGCAGATAGCGCTGCAGCACCGTCCAGTCACCGATCTCGCCCAGCATGCTGGTCAGCAGTTCACGCGCCTCCACCAGCGACCACACCTTGCGCCGCTCGATGGTGACCTGCATCACCGCCTGGCGCTGGCGAAGATTGGCGTAAGCGTTCAGGAGATCGTAGAGATTGGCCTCGAAGGCCGCCCCGTTGCGTTCGGCGATATGCTCGGGCGCACCGCGGGCAAAGACGTCGCGCCCGAGCCGGTTGCGGTTGACGAGCCGGGAGGCCGCCTCGCGCATGGCTTCCAGCCGCTTCAGGCGAAAGGCAAGCGTTGCCGCCATTTCCTCGCCGCTCGGTCCATCCTCCTGGCGCACCTGCTGGGGAATGAGAAGTTTTGATTTGAGATAGGCAAGCCAGGCTGCCATCACCAGGTAATCGGCGGCAAGCTCGATGCGCACGCGCCGGGCGCTTTCGACAAAGGCGAGATATTGCTCGGCGAGTGCGAGCACCGAAATGCGCGCCAGATCGACCTTCTGGGTGCGGGCAAGATGCAGGAGAAGATCGAGCGGCCCTTCAAAGCCGCCGACATCGATGACAAGCGCGGGCTCGCTCAGCGCGCGCTCTTCACTCTCCTGCCAAAGCCTGTCCATTGGCGTGGCAGACTGCGGTGTCTCTGCGGCCATGCCTTCAGCCCTTCCTGCCTTCCCGGCACCGACATCCCTCAGGCCACCGGCACGAGGGCTGCGAACTCGGCGCGGAGTGCCTCTTCGCTTGCACCGTGTGCCGGCCGGAACGCCGCCTGCACCGCTTGCGCGCGTTGAAGCGACTTGCCGGCAAGCTCCGGCACTTCGCGCACAACCTGGATCATTTCGTCCATCACACCGTTGCAATGCAAGACAATATCGCAGCCACCGGCGATAATATCGGCTGCCCTTTCGCCAAGCGTGCCCTTCAGCGCGTTCATCGAGCTGTCGTCGGACAGAAGCAGTCCGTCGAAACCGATCGATCCGCGAACCACCTCCTCGATCACCTTGCGCGATGTCGTGGCGGGACGTTCCGCATCGATGGCTGTGAAGACGATATGCGCACTCATTGCCATGACCTCGTCTTTGAGCGCCCGGAACGGGGCGAAATCCTGCGCCTCTAGCTCGGCGCGCGTGGCGTTGACCACCGGCAGATCGTGATGCGAGTCAGACATGGCCCGGCCATGGCCCGGCACGTGCTTCATGACGGGCAGCATGCCGCCGGCCTTCAGCCCTTCGGAGGCGGCGGTTCCAAGCGCTGTCACCATCGCCGCATCGCCGCCATAGGAGCGGTTGCCGATGGCAGGCGTCGCGCCCTCCACCAGAACGTCCAGCACCGGCAGGCAGTTGACGTTGATGCCGAGTTTGGTGAGGTCGAAGGCGTGCAGGCGCGACATCAGCCATGCGGCGCGAAGGCCGGCGGCCTTGTCTGCGGCAAAGAGTGCGCCGAGTTCGGCTCCGGCTGGATATTTCTGAACATGCGGTGGACGGATGCGCTGCACGCGACCACCCTCCTGGTCGATCAGCACCGGTGCATCGGGCCGGCCGATCGCATCGCGCATGGAGGCGACCAGATCGATGATCTGCTGCGGTTCGGCGAGATTGCGGGCAAACAGGATGAAGCCCCACGGACGCTCGTTCCGATAAAGCGCGATTTCATCGGCCGTCAGCGCAAGACCGGCACATCCAAGGATCATTGCTTTCGAAGGGCTCATGGGGATTTGTCCTTGGGCGGGAGTTTTTGGGGAAAGAACAAGGCGACACCAGGCTCATGACCTGGAAAAAGCTTTGGCTGGCAGGGTGCGCGGCTCGTCTGCACTGGACGCAAGCCGGTGGGGCAAGGGGACGGAAGCCGCCTGGGGCGCAAAGTCCATCCTGCGCTCAAGCAGACGGGGCGTTTCCGCCCCGTTCGTGCCATTCCAGATCTTGCGGTACACGCGCATGCCTTAGCGGGCGATCAGGCAGGTGCCGCCTGCGGCGCGGTAGCGTTCGCAGAGCGCTGCCGCTTCGTCCTTGGTGGAGCCGGCAGCGATTCGGACCCGGTAAAAGGTGCCCTTCCCCGCCACATCCGCCCGGGCGATGTCATGCGCGCGCCCACCGATGACGCCGGCAAACTTGCTGGCGATATTGGCGTAGGATTTCTGCGCATCCGCCTCGCTGGGCAGCGATGCCACCTGGATATAGTAGCCGCCAGCGCCGCTTGAGGCCGAAGGTGCGGAAACAGGCGCGGAAGCCTGGATCGGGCGGGCAGCGGCTTCCGTGGTGGTTGCAACCGCATTTGTCGGCTGCCGCGAGGGGCGCGCGGTCGGCACTGGTGCTGCAAACTGCGGTGCCGTGGCGGCCGCATCGACTGCCGCCTGCGTGCCGGTCAGAGCCGCTGTCTGCTCCACATCCACATCTGCAAGCTCCGTCGGCTTTGTTCCCTGCGGCTGAGAAATCGGCGCGATGCCAGCGGCTGAGGCCGGCTCGGTACGGGCGCCGCCGGATGCCGCAACGGTCTCGGCCCGCACAGGGCGTGCCGCTGTCTCGGCCGGGGCCTTGCCCTGGGCCGGCACATCCGTCACCTGCTCGACCAGCGTTCCATCGGGACGCACGATCATGGTTTTCACACGGCGCGGCATGACCGCCAGCTGATCACCGGCCTGCTGGCCGGACGCTGCGGCCTGGTGCGGCAGAAGGCGCGGATCCTGGGTGTCGCCCACATTCGTGGCCGCCACATCGGCGCCGTCTTCCTCACCTTCCATCGGAAGGTTGTCGGGCATCAGGGTTTTCTGAACGACATCCATCGGCTGCTCGTCGGACGAAATCAGCGCCGACTGCTTGGGGTCGTTCAAGGCGCCGCCCGCGACACGGTCATACACGGCCTTGTCCTGGTTCGGCACCGTCTTGCCACCGGGATTTTCCGGCACCATCTTGATCGCATCGGTATCGGCGGCAATCACCACCGGGGCCGCATTGCCGCCCATGCCGGACGGGCCGCCGGCA
This sequence comes from Neorhizobium fuzhouense, assembly GCF_042611105.1. Classification (NCBI taxonomy): domain Bacteria; kingdom Pseudomonadati; phylum Pseudomonadota; class Alphaproteobacteria; order Hyphomicrobiales; family Rhizobiaceae; genus Neorhizobium; species Neorhizobium fuzhouense. The sequence goes on from NZ_JBHFFP010000002.1 coordinate 111,377, forward strand.
AACCAGACATAGGCCGACACGCCAGCCACCAGCACAAGGCCGGCAACCGAGGCCGGCACGATCCAGCGGGCAGCGCTGCGGCGCGGCGCTTCATAATAGGCTTCGTGGTCGCCCTCGTCCTCCTCGGACCCGACAGACCGGCCAGGCTGGATCGGCTGCAGGAGCGTGCGGCGGAAATCCTCTTCCAGAGCGCGTTCGAAATCATCGAACTCATTGGCCGTTGCCGGCGTCTGCGGAGCCGGCGCGACAGCGGCAATCGACGGGGCCGTCGTCGGCGTTGCGCGGCTCCTGGCCGGCTCCTGTGCAACGGGCGCTGCCGGTGCCGGCGCTTCAAACAGCGAAGCCAGTTCCGAATCGAGATGCAGGTCGAAGTCCGAATGCGGGACCGGACGCTGTTCTGGCTCATGGGCCGGCAGATCCGGAACATTCAGATCCGGAACGCTTTCCAGCATCTCCTCGGTATCGGCAAAGAGCGCCGGATCGAAGGCGTCGGGCGCAAAATCCGGCACCGCCGCAGGGGTTGCCACGACAGGCTGGTCAGCCATAGGCTCCTGCGACATCGCTGCAGCAGACCGGGACGAAGCCAGGAAAGCCGGAACCACGGGGCTGACGGTCGCCGCAGACGAAGCCGGCCGGGCCGCAAACGGATTGACGGCGGCGGTTGAAGCAGCCGGGGCGGCCGCAGCAGCATCGGCTGCCGGACGCGCAACGGGCTCAGCCAAGGGCGCTTCGCCCTTTTCAGCCACAGTCTGGCGCGGAAGCTCGGCAGCAGGCTTGCCCTGAGGCGCGGAAAAGCGCGGCTCAGCGGCGAGAATATCGGAGAAATCCAATTCGAGCTCTTCAAGCGACAGCTCGAAATCATCTTCGTTCAACAGCTCAAGCGGTGCCGGATCCGCCTTGGACACAGGCGCAGGCGACACATCGCCGCCGCGGCGGAACAGGTCAGGTTCGACGGGAGCCTCAGTCCGCGAGGACCGCGACGCATAGTGATCCACGTCGTAGACCGGCTCTTCCAGCGGCTGGAAGCAACCCTTGTCGGCAACACGTGCATCGGACGCGGCGGCCCGGACATCCGTGAAATCCGTCGCCAGATCGTGATCCGTCAGCAAAGGCGTCTCGAATGTGTCGAGCGCGTCCAGATGCGGCGCGGAGCGCGCAACATCGACGATCGAATCGGCGTCCGGAGCGCGGCGGGCGGCGGGCGCCTCAGCCACCGGAGCGACCGGGCTTTCTTCCCTATATTGCGGCTGCAGGCGTGGCTCGGCAGCCATCACAGGCTCAACGGTCCGCTCGGGCGCCCGGTTGAAATTGGCAAGCGGCATGCGGAAGCCCGGCTCATAGGCCTTGGCGGGCGGACGCGACGAAGCCTTGCGGGCAACCGGCGCCGGCGCGGCAACCAGCGAGGTTTCCAGTTCGGAAATCAGGTCCAGCTGGAAACTTTCATCCATGACGGGCTGGGGGACGGAAGGCTCAGGAAGGGCGCGCACAGGTTCGGCACGTCGCGATTCTGCCTGAAAGTGGAAAGGATCAACGCCGCCAAAGCCAGGCTCGACAGCGGGCTCCGCGACTTCAAACGGCTCGCGCCGGCCAAAGCCGCCAAAATCATCCACACGGCCTTGCACGTCAAAGGCGGGAGAAGCCGGAGCAAGCGACTGCGTCGGCACGGCACCGGCATCCAGGTCATCGGCAAAGGGATCGACGCCACGCATCTCAGCGGAGTGAGCCTGCGGCGCATAGACGCGATGCCTGTCACCAGCCTCAGGCGCAGCAAAGTGCGGCTCCTGCGGCAGATTGCCGGATGCTGCCCTCACAGTTGCGTCCAGCGCCAGATCGTCCACCGGATCAAGGCGGGGCGATTCGTAGCTTTCGAATTCGCGCAGCAATTCGTCTTCGAGATTGAAGGCCGGCTCCTGGCGCGGCGAGGAAATCGGCCGGGCGGACGAGCGCGGTGAAGACGGCTGCCTCTGCGACGGCCGATCGTCGTAGCCTGCAATCCGCGCAAGCTCCGCCAACGGATCATCATCAGCAAAGAGATCCGGTCCGCTACCGCGGCCAAGTGCAACGCTGTTGTCTGCCATACCTTCGTCCACTCACCTACGCTAACACAACCACCTGCCAGCGCATTATGGGGAAATGGTGGCGGGACTATCGCATCTCGTCCGGTGCGGCTGTCCCCGTAATGGACAACCCGGACTTCAAAACAGAAGCGACGGCGCGCACCAGCCCGAGCCTGGCGATGGTGGAGTTTCGGTCGTTATCCTTAACAAACCGTAAGTCAGGGTTGTCTTTGCCCTTATTCCAATGCGCATGGAAGGAACTTGCCAGATCATAAAGGTAAAAAGCAAGCCTGTGTGGCTCCTGAGACAGCGCTGCGGCCTCAATCAGGCGGGGATATTCGGCAATTTTGGCGATCAGCTGGATCTCGGCCGAATCAGTGACATCCGAAACGGCATCGGAGAGATCAACTGATTCGATGTCAAGATCAGGGAACGCTTCGTTTGCCTGGCGGAAAACCGACATGCAGCGCGCATGCGCGTACTGGACGTAAAAGACCGGGTTTTCCTTGGAATGCTCCGTCACCTTCGCAAAGTCGAAATCGAGCGGTTCGGAGTTCTTCCGGTACAGCATCATGAAGCGCACCGGATCGCGGCCGACCTCGTCCACCACCTCGCGCAGCGTGACGAAATCGCCGGACCGCTTCGACATCTTCACCGGCTCGCCGTTGCGATAGAGCTTGACCAGCTGGCAGAGCAGCACGGTGAGCTTGGCCGAGCCGCCGGAGACGGCGCGCGCCACGGCCTCCAGCCGCTTCACATATCCGCCGTGGTCGGCGCCCAGCACATAGATCATCTCGTCATAGCCGCGCTCGAACTTGTCCTTGAAATAGGCAACGTCGGCGGCAAAATAGGTGTAGCTTCCATCGGACTTGATGAGCGGGCGATCGATATCGTCGCCGACCTCGGTGGAGCGGAACAGCGTCTGCTCCCGGTCCTCCCAGTCTTCCGGCAGCTGGCCCTTCGGCGGCGGCAGCGTGCCGCGATAGACATGGCCCTTGAAGGTCAGGTCGTTGATGGCCTGGCGGATGCGGGCTGCACCATCGGCATGCAGCGTGCGCTCGGAATAGAACACATCATGGTGGACGTTGAGCGCCTCCAGATCGGCGCGGATCATCACCATCATGGCATCGATGGCGCGCTCCTTGACGAGCGGCATCCACTCGTCCGGCGACATGTTATGCAGCTTGGTGCCGAATTCCTTGGCCAGCGCCTCGCCGACCGGCACCAGGTAATCCCCCGGATAAAGCCCCGGCGGGATCTCGCCGACGGTTTCACCAAGCGCTTCCCGGTAACGCAGGAAGACGGAGCGGGCGAGCACGTCGATCTGCGAGCCCGCATCGTTGATGTAATATTCCTTGGCCACGTCGTAGCCGGCAAATTCCATCAGATTGGCCAGCGCATCGCCCACAACCGCGCCGCGGCAGTGCCCGACATGCATCGGGCCGGTCGGATTGGCCGAGACGAATTCGACATTGACCTTCTTGCCCTTGCCGACGCTCGAGCGACCATAATCCGTGCCGGCGCGGATGACGGAGGCAAGCAGACGCTGCCAGTAATGTTGCGAAAGCCGGATATTGATGAAGCCGGGGCCGGCTACCGTCACATCCACGATGTCGGCGTCCTCCTTCAGCTTTTCAGCGATGATATCGGCCAGCGCCCGCGGATTGGTTCCGAGCGGCTTTGCCAGCACCATGGCGGCATTGGTTGCGACATCGCCATGGCTTGCATCGCGCGGCGGCTCGATGGTGAGGCGGCTGAAATCGACGAGGTCGCGCTTTTCCCGGATGATGTCGAGGGTCTCGAGGGCGTCTTTGATCCGGACTTCGAAATCAGCGAAAAGGTTCATGGGTCTTCATCCGCGCAAACGACGGCGGGCGCCGTCCTGAGGTTCTGTTGGTGGGGTGCCTAGCCCAATTCGGGGGTATGGTCAAACATCCGGCGATGGGCCTTCACCGCATAGGTGTCGGTCATCCCCGCCAGATAATCGCCGACGTGACGCGCCTTTGCCGCTTCGCCAAGCCCGGCCATGTGGCTGACCCAGTAATGGCTCTGCATCTGCGACGGGTCTGCCATGTAGGCACCGAAGAGATCGGTCACGATCTGCGCCGCGCCTGCCCGGATCCGCATGATGTCCGGATGACGGTAGATGCGGGAGAACAGCAGCTTCTTGATCGCCCGATCGGTCTTGGCCATGTCGTCGGAAAACGTCGCGATCACCTGGTCTGCAGCGCGGATATCCCCGACATTTTGCGGGCGCAGCGCGTCAAGCCTTGCCTGGGCCACGCCGATCACATCCTCCACCATATGGGTGATCTGGCGGCGCATGATCTCGTTGGCAAAGCGGGCCGGCTCCAGAACCGGATATTTCGCCCTCACCTGCCGCATCATGTCGGCCAGGAACGGCACATCCTCCAGCATCTCGAAGGTGAGATAGCCGGAGCGAAGCCCGTCATCGATGTCGTGGGTATTGTAGGCGATGTCATCGGCAATGGCGGCCACCTGCGCCTCAAGGCTTGCAAAGCTTGCAAGCTCCAGGTCGTTCAGCTCGCAGTAATCGAGGATCGGCTGCGGCACCGGCCCCTTCAACCCCATGCCCGCCGCATCCATCAGCGGCCCGTTGTGCTTGACCAGCCCCTCGAGGCTTTCCCAGGTGAGGTTGATCCCGTCGAACTCGGCATAGCGGCGCTCGAGCTTGGTGACGATGCGCAGCGACTGGGCATTGTGGTCAAAGCCGCCATAGGGTTTCAGCATCTCGTCGAGCGCATCCTCGCCGGTATGGCCGAAGGGCGTGTGGCCGAAATCATGCACCAGCGCCACGCCCTCGGCGAGATCCTCGTCGATCTTGAGCGCCCGGGCGAGTGCACGGGCAATCTGCGCCACCTCGATCGTATGGGTGAGCCGCGTGCGGTAATGATCGCCATCGACGCCGATGAACACCTGCGTCTTGTGCTTGAGCCTGCGAAACGCCGTGGTATGCACGATGCGGTCGCGGTCGCGCTGGAATTCGGAGCGAGTGAGACTGGAGCTTTCGGGAAACAGACGGCCGCGCGACGACCAGGGGTCGGATGCATAGATGGCCCGTTCGCCGGAGCCGAATCCCAGACTGCGTGTATCGATCGTCATGCTCAAACCCGTTTTGCACCTGTCTGCACGACGCAAGGCGCGAAGCACCCATTGACGCCAGATTTAACCCTTCATACCTATAGAGGCACAACGGCGCAAAGCCGATGACGGCAATCTCCGGGCCTTGAACCCGGCAGGAAGGCAAAAAATCATGACTGACACCACCACCGTGACCCTTTCGGAATCCGCAGCCAAGCGCATTGCCCAGATCGTCAGCGCGGATGACGGCGCAAAGGCGCTGCGCGTTTCGGTCGAAGGCGGCGGCTGTTCCGGCTTTTCCTACAAGTTCGACCTGACGCAGGATGAAACGGACGACGACGTGGTGGTTGCCCGCGGCGATGCCAAGGTGTTGATCGACAGCCTGTCACTCGTCTACATGGCCGGCTCCGAGATCGATTTCGTCGACAACCTGCTTGGCCAGTCGTTCCAGATCAAGAACCCCAATGCGGTTGCCAGCTGCGGCTGCGGCACGAGCTTCTCCATCTGAGCATCGCGGATTGAGGAGAACGGCTTTTGCCGCTTCCCAAGATAAGCTCATGCGTTAAAAGGAACCGACGAGAGGTACCCAACGCATGAAAATTGCCACCTGGAACATCAACGGCATCAAGGCGCGCATCGAGAACCTGCGCCAGTGGCTGGCGGATTTTTCGCCGGACATCGTCTGCCTGCAGGAAATCAAGTCGGTGGACGAAGGTTTTCCGCGCCTGGAGATCGAGGCGCTCGGCTATCATGTCGAGACGCACGGCCAGAAAGGCTTCAACGGCGTTGCGATCCTCTCGAAGCGTAAGCCGGACGAGGTGATGCGGGGCCTGCCGGGCGACGACAGCGACGAACAGTCACGCTATATCGAGGCGGTATTTTCCGTGCCGTCCGGCGTCGTGCGGGTCGCCTCGATCTACCTGCCGAACGGCAACCCCTCCGACGATCCGGTCAAATATCCCTATAAGCTTGCCTGGATGGAGCGCCTGCGCCGCCATGCCGAGCAGCGCCTGACGCTGGAGGAGCCGCTGATCCTTGCCGGCGACTACAATGTCATTCCCGAGCCGCATGACTGCTTCGACCCGACCGTCTGGGCAACCGACGCGCTGTTTCTGCCGCAGACGCGCGCCGCATTCCGCAGGCTCGAGCATCTCGGCCTCACCGACGCCGTGCGCGCCACCAGCGACCAGACAAAGCTCTATACGTTCTGGGATTATCAGGCCGGTGCCTGGCAGAAGAACAATGGCATCCGCATCGATCATCTGATGCTGTCACCGGAAGCGGCAGACCGGCTGCGCGCGACTTCCATCGAAAAGACGGTGCGCGCCTGGGAAAAGCCTTCGGACCACGTTCCCGTGGTCGGATATTTCGATTTTGCCTGACGCGACCCTCTGAGGCGACGGGCGTTAGTTGCGCCTATTCGTCCCCGCCATTGGCGGCAAACTGCTGCGACAGAACGATGGCCGTGCGACGGTCGCGTTCACTGGAGAGCGAGAAGGCATCCTCCTGCAATTGCTGCATCCAGGGACAATCCTTCTGGCTGCACCGGTCAAGCGCGGCGGTGAGAAACGCAAGGCCGCGCACCGTCTGGCCTTCCTGGAACAGCACATTGCCGAAGACGGCCATGGCGCCGGGATGGCCGCTCTTGCGGGCCTGGTTCAGCCATTTCTTGGCCTGCTGCATATTGGGTGCGCCCCCCTCGCCGGCCATGATCATCTTCGCCAGCTGGAACTGCGCCTCGGCCACGCCAAAGGTGGAGGCCGCCTGGAAATAGAGCTGGCGGGCCTGCGACAGGTCCACGCGCACCGGCGAGCCCGGAATGCCGTGCCGGTAATAGTCGGCGAGCGACAGCAGAGCATTGACGAAGAATCCGGTATCCTCCGAGCCCGGCTCGACGCCCTGGCTTGCGATCTCGTTGTAGATCTTGAAGGCTTCGAAGTCGTTCTTGGCCACGCCATCGCCGAAGGCATACATGTTGGCAAGCGCCCAGCGCGAACCTGTATGGCCCTTTTCGGCAGCATATTTATAGGCTTCGACCGCATCCTGCTTCTGGCCGTTCTTATAGGCCTTGAAGCCGAACTTGAAGAGATCGAAGGGGCCGGATTCCTTGCTGACGCCGGAATTGATGTCGAACGCGGCACAGGGGTTGAAGGCTGCGGCCGCCAGCATCAGTCCGGCGGCCCAGAGGCCCATCGAACGGTGAAGAATGAGCGGCATGTTCAGACTTCCTTAACCATGCCGGTGTTTGATCGGACAAAGGGTGAGAGCATTGCTTCTGATGGATGCGCCTGAAATGTGTGGCCGCAGATCACAATGAGGGTCATGCACGTACTCCGAACAAACGATCAATGACGCCGGACCTCACGAACCCGCGACTGACCGGGTTGAGCGGCGCATGCCGCTTCCGGTTGTTCAGAGAATAGACCGCATTTTCGGCAATACTACGACCCGCTTCTGCAATGTGTGATGTCACGTCGAAAGCCCCGCGAACGCTTGGCTGCGTCCTGGCCATCCACGGCATTTCACTGAAGAATTCGCCCATGTTGCTCCGATATGCGCCCCCGCCCCCGCAAGGTCCGCTCGTCTTGTCGGCCCTATCGCTGCTCCTCGTTTGTGGCGGGAAATAGACATTGGGGCCAACCGCAATACTACGGATGATTGTCGTAAGAATCTGTTGCCGAATCGTCACAAAACGCGAATTCGGCACAGTATTGCCGCGGAGACGAAAAAGGCCCGGACATGCGCCGGGCCTTTTCATCGCGGGAGTTCAAGCAGACGTCAGAAGCGCACTTTCAAGGATGTGTTGACCGCGGCCACGACATCGTCCTTGAAATTATAGGAGAGGTCGTCGCCGTAGGTCACGCCGTTCAGCGATACCGTGCCGGACGATCCGCCGGTCAGGATGCCCAGCACACCTGCGAGGCGAATTTCGACCGTCTTGTTCGGCTGGTAGGCGACACCTGCGCCGAACAGCCAGGTATCGGTCTGTGCGCCGAAGCCTTGCGAGGTTCCCCGATCCCAGGTGACGCTCACGGCCCCGCTCCACTGTTCATTGAACTTGTGGCCGACGCCGCCGGTCACGGTCCAGCCATCCCGATAGCCGAGGTCGAGCGTCGTCAATGCGGTGGGGCTCGACAGGGTGCAGCTGCTCACGGTGCCCGTCACGCAGAACGGAATCTTCTGGAACTGGCTCCAGTCCGTCCATTTCAGCGAGCCGAAGGCAAGCCAGTCGGGGGCAATCCCGGTCTGCAGCTTCAGTTCGAGCGAATCCGGCGTCCGCTGCTCCCCGAAGACATTGTAGGGCTGCCCGCCATTCAGCGCGGGATTGGCCTGCCTGAGATCAAGCGTGCCCGTGAGGTTGCTGAGGTTGACTTCGCTGTTGTAAACAAGGCTCGCGCGTACGGCGTATTCCGGGATTTCGTAGGCGATGCCGGTCCGCCATCCCCAGCCATGGCCTTCCAGATCCAGACGTCCCACGCCAGACAGGGATGTGGGTACATTGGTGTAATCCTGCACCAGGCGCTCCTTGAAACCGGAGACTTCCTGGTAAAAGGCGCCGCCGATCAAACGCAGCTGGCCTGGCCCCAGATCGAACCGGTAGGAACAGGTCGTTGCGTAGTTGTCGCTCTCGACCTTGGTTTCGATATTGTTGTTGGCGCCGGCCCAGTTGCGGCCCGGATTGGAATGCGCGCCCCAGGGCTGCGAATAGTCAAACATGCAATCGACCGAATCGCCGATCGCCGCCTTGATGCCGAGACGTGGCGCCCAGTAGCCTTCCGTGTCGTCCGAACTGGACGACAACCCGTTGAGATTGCCGCCGCCGGTGCCCGTCCCCGTCCCGTTATAGGGATAGACAGCCGAGGTCGTATAGTTGTCCCTGACGTTTCTCGCCTTGCGCTGAGGCGCGACATAGGTGGTGGTCGCTTCGGCTGCCACCGTCGACGGATCAAATAGCAGATCGATATTATAGCCACCGCGCTCCAGCCCCCCAGCCGATGCACTGGTGTGCAGGGATGCGGCGGCAATGGCGGCCAGCAGACCTCTGCAGATCAATTTTCCTGTCATGTGTGTCTCACTCCCCTGCATATAGAGGAGCGAACCTAAATGCATGTGTTTGAAAGACAACTTGCTAATTTTATGCCGCACCGCAACACCCCACCTGCCCGATTTACGTAAATGTCCGAGGATCAGGAGCCATAAACCCTTTGGGGCGTATTTTTTTCTACTAAATTTGTGAAAACGCAGGTTTTTCTGCAACGGAATTCCTCAATTCGGCACAGGCGTTGCTAAAAAAACACAAATGACACAATCCCCCGACGCTGCATCTCCGCAGTGACATCGCTGCGTTGCCGCAACTGTTCCAAAACGAAACCGGCCCCGCCTGCAAGACGCTGGCGGGGCCGGTCGATGCATTTGATTCGGGGGCGGTGTTATCCGGCTTCGTTGATCCGCTGGAGCGCCGTCGCAAGGCTTGCGCGCTGTACCTCGAGTTCCGCCAGGCGCTCGCGCTCGGCGGCGACGACGTCCGGATCGGCATTGGAGACGAACTTTTCGTTGCCGAGCTTCTTGCGGCCACGGTCGATATCCGCATCCACCTTGCCGAGCGCCTTTTCGATACGGGCACGTTCCGCGCCAAGATCAATCAGGCTGCCGAGCGGCAGGCAGGCGGTTGCCTCGCCGATGACAACCTGCGCGGCACCCCGCGGAGCCTCCGGCGCAAGCGCAATGCTTTCGACGCGGGCAAGGCGCATGATGGCCGCCTCGTGGCGCTGCAGGCGACCTTCCGTCAGCGCGCTCGCTCCCACCACGATCAGCGGCGCCTTGGCGGACGGCGGCACGTTCATTTCCGAACGCGCCGAGCGCAGGCCGGTGACGAGATCGACCAGCCAGTTGATTTCGGAGGCCGCGGCGGCATCCTCAAAGCCCGGCAACGGCCAGTCGGCATGGCACAGAAGCCGATCGCGGACCGCACCCTCTCCTGCACTGTGCGCCCAAAGCTCTTCCGTCATGAACGGCATGAAGGGGTGCAGAAGCTTGTAGGCCTCTTCCAGCACATAGGCGACGCAGCCCTGCGCTTCGGCCTTGGCGACCTCGTCCTCGCCGGAGAAGATCGGCTTCAGCAGTTCCAGATACCAGTCGCAGACCTGGTTCCACACGAAGCGGTAGAGACTGACGGCAGCATCGTTGAAGCGCTGCGTCTCGATCGCCGTCGTGACCTCTGCCACGGTCGCCGACAGTTCGGTGAGGATCCACCGGTTGACCGTCTGGGTGGCGGCCTGCGGCAAAAAGTTCGGGTCGCGCTTGACGCCGTTCATCTCGGCAAAGCGCGTGGCGTTCCACAGCTTGGTGCCAAAGTTGCGGTAGCCGGCGATACGGGCCGGATCGAGCTTCACGTCGCGCCCCTGTGCCGCCATGATGGCCAGCGTAAAGCGCAGCGCATCGGCGCCGTATTCGTCGATGAGGTCGAGCGGATCGATGACGTTGCCCTTCGACTTCGACATCTTCTGGCCGTTCTTGTCGCGAACCAGCGCATGCACATAGACGGTGTTGAACGGCTCAACCGGGTTGCCGTCCTCGTCCTTCATGAAGTGCAGGCCCATCATCATCATGCGGGCGACCCAGAAGAAGATGATGTCGAAGCCGGTGACGAGCACGTTGGTCGGATAGTAGCGCGCAAGCTCCGGCGTCTGGTCGGGCCAGCCCAGCGTAGAGAAGGGCCAGAGCGCGGAGGAGAACCAGGTATCCAGCACGTCTTCGTCGCGCGTCAGGATGGCGCCCGGCTCGAAGTTTTCGAGCTTTTCCTGCACCCAGGCCTTCCACGGCCCTTCATGCGCCAGATAATGCTGGATGGCTGCCTCGAGCGCCTCTTCCTCGGTCTTTTCAACAAAGACCTGACCATCCGGACCATACCAGGCCGGGATCTGGTGACCCCACCAGAGTTGGCGGGAAATGCACCAGGGCTGGATGTTCTCCATCCACTCGAAATAGGTCTTGTCCCAGTTCTTCGGCACGAACTTGGTGCGGCCTTCGCGCACGGAGGCGATGGCCGGCTCGGCAAGCGTCTTGGCATCGACGAACCACTGGTCGGTCAGCATAGGCTCGATGACGACGTTGGACCGGTCGCCGAAGGGCTGCATGATCTTCTTGTTCTCGACGTAAGGCACGTCATTGCCTTCGGCGTCCTTGACGGTCACCGCCAAGCCTTCCGCATTGATGGCATCGACGATGCGCTTGCGTGCCTCGTAGCGGTCGAGACCGCGGTACTCTTCCGGAACGAGGTTGATGTCATCGACCTCGGCTTCTGAGGGCACTTCGCCGCTTCTGGTGATGGCCAGCGCCTGGGCCGCGCAGACCGCATAGGGCTCGCCATCAGCGCGCATCTGCGCCTGCCCGTCCATCAGCCTGTAGAGCGGAATGTCGTTGCGCTTGGCGACCTGATAGTCGTTGAAATCATGCGCGCCGGTGATTTTCACCGCCCCCGAACCGAAGGTCGGATCAGGATATTCATCGGTGATGATCGGGATCAGACGGCGCTGCGCCTTCGGACCGACCGGAATCTCGCAAAGCTTGCCGACGATGGCCGCGTAGCGTTCGTCGGACGGATGGACGGCAACGGCGCCGTCGCCCAGCATGGTTTCAGGCCGGGTCGTCGCAATCGAGATATAGTTGCGCTCTTCCTGCAGCGTGACGTTGCCGTCCGCGTCCTTTTCCACATAGGTATAGGTTTCGCCGCCGGCCAGCAGGTATTTAAAGTGCCACATGTGGCCGTCGACCTCGCGGTTTTCCACCTCGATGTCGGAGATCGCCGTCTCGAACTGCGGGTCCCAGTTGACCAGCCGCTTGCCGCGATAGATCAGGCCCTGCTTGTAGAGCGTGACGAACACTTCCAGAACCGCCTTCGACAGGCCCTCGTCCATGGTGAAGCGCTCGCGCGACCAGTCACAGGAGGCGCCGAGGCGCTTCAGCTGGTTGAAGATCAGGCCGCCCGATTCGCCCTTCCACTCCCAGACCTTGTCGATGAAGGCCTCCCGCCCCATTGCGCGGCGACCGGGAAGCTGGGCTTCCATCAGCTTGCGCTCGACCACCATCTGGGTGGCGATGCCGGCATGGTCCATGCCCGGCTGCCACAGCACGTCCTTGCCGCGCATGCGCTCGAAGCGGATCATGATATCCTGCAGCGTGTTGTTCAGCGCATGGCCCATGTGCAGCGAGCCCGTCACATTCGGTGGCGGGATGACGATGGTGAAGGTTTCGGCGTCCGGCTTTGCATTGGCGCCGGCGCGAAAGGCATTGGCCTCATCCCAAGCAGCGGCGATTTTCGGTTCGACGGCGGCGGAATCATAGGTTTTTTCGAGCATTTTCCGACCAGATTTTCGAGTTCTCGTGGCTTGGGTGTAAACAGGACTGGCAAAACCAAGTCAATAAAAAAGCCGCTTCGAAAAGCGGCCCCTCAACGGCACTCTGCCCTTCGGCAGGGGTGCGATCAGCGGCGCGGGCCGCGCGCCACCCGTTCGATTTCCTCGCGCACGAGGCGCTCCACAAGCGCGGGAAGATTGTCGTCGAGCCATTCGCGCAGCATCGGCTGCAGCAACTCACGCGCCATCTCTTCCACCGAGCGACGCTCGATACCGTTGAAGATCTCGGCCAACTCATTGAAGGAACGGGCGACCTGGGCACCGGCCTCTTCCGACAACAGCATGAGGCTCGCTGCCTCCTCGATCCGCGTCGGCAGCGGCGCGGGCGCAGGTTCCTCGGCGCGCGGGACAGGAGCCGGATCGAAGGCCGGGCTTTCCACGGCCGCCACCCGCAATGGCGCAACAGACGATGGCGCGACCTCTACCGGCCGCTCTGCCGGTGCGCGGACGTCGGCCTCAAAACGGGCGTCGGATGACTGAGCCGCGTCCGGCGTCTTCTGGCCAGGCGCCGGACGTTGCGCAATCGGCTCCGGCACGCGGCCTGCGGCGGCGCGAACCCGGGCTGCGACATCGGCCAGCGACAGGCTGCGCTCGCCCGGCCGCTCTGCAGCAACAGGCTGTTCTGATGCCGCTGACGCCGCACCGCTCACGGACGATTGCGATTCGGCGGCAAAGCGCTGGCGTGCCGCCGCATCGAGCGGCGGGCGAAGCGGCGCCGGCTCGGCATAGACTTGCGAAAACGGCAGTCCCGGATCGTTTGCCGCCCTCTGGGGAACGAAAGATGTGTCCATCTCGTCGGACAGTTCGCCCCCCTCCTCGTCCTCATCGAAAGAGGCGGTGTTGGCGGGTGCTGCAGCCTGTGGACGGCTCAACGCCTGACCTTCGCCGACCGGATCATTGCTCTCGATGATCCGCCGGATCGAGGCCAGGATTTCTTCCATGGAAGGTTCGCGCGCGACACTTGGCTGAGCCATCTTTATCCCCGATTTCGTGATCAGCAGCCATTGTCCGGATGACCCCGGTCAACACGCCGGGCAAACAAGGTGCCGAATCAAAGATCAGTGTACGCGATGCGGGTGCACTCTCACAATTGCCCGGCCCGGTCACGCCTCTGCGATGCACAGCTTTCTCGGCGCGTCCAAGCAATCGGCCCGAAAACCGTGACGGTTTTCGGGCCGATATGTCCTGAAACAGGAGAAGCTCTCACGCCTGCCAGCGCGACGGGCAGGCAAGCGCAGGTCAGAAAACGAATTCTTTTGCCTTGCGGAAGCCCGGCAGCGGCTTCACCGACGTGTTGAAGAAGGCGCTTTCCGAGACGACGCCATTTTCCTTACGGAACACCCGCGCGGTCGAGGCATTGCCATAGCCGACCACCGTCACCAGACGGCCGCCATCGCGCAGCTGCTGAAAGACCGGCTCGCTCACCTGCTCGACGGCACCGTTGATGAAGATCAGGTCATAGGGCGCTTCGGCCGCATAGCCGGCTTCCATGTTGCCCGTCACGACGACGGCATTGTCGCAGCCGAGCGTGGCAAGCGTTTCGGTTGCCTTGGTGGCAAGCCCCGCATCGCTTTCGACGGCAACGACCGCGCTTGCGATGTTGGAGAGCAGTGCGGTCGCATAACCGGTGCCACAGCCGATTTCCAGAACCACGTCGTCCTTTGTGACGGCAGCCAGCTGCAGAAGCTTGGCGAGAGGCGAAGCCTCCATCAGATAACGGCCGGGCGCCACTTCGATATCATTGTCGATATAAGCGAGCGGCTTCATCTTTTCCGGCACGAAAGCTTCGCGCGGCACCGTCAGAAAGGCCCGCAGCACGGAATGGGAGGTGACATCGGTGGTGCGCACCTGATTGTCGACCATCTTGATACGTGCTGCTTCGAAATCCATCATTGTCGTTCGCCCCGTAAAAGCGCTCGTGAAAACGTTTGTGTGGTCTTCTCATTACTGGGGGCCGGGTCGGCTTTCAAGACCGCTCAGCAAGCGCCCCGCCAAAAAGCGCGCCTGCGCCCGCAAAACCACGGAACATTCCAGGGAGTGCCCCGTTGGCCCTACAGAGAAGCCTTAAAAAAGGGAGACGACCATGCCGACAAACCTGCCTGATCCCAATCCCGCCGAAGGCCCGCGCGGCCCAACCCCCGTTCCCGGCGTGCCCGACCGCACCCAGGAAAAGCCGCCGCTCACGCCGGCGCAGGATCCGGGAGACAACAAGAACCCTAATGATCCGACGCTCGATCCCACGCTTGTGCCGGCCCTGATGCCAATCGGCGATCCCGCCAGCATGGCCTGAGCGGCGCCATCTCCAAGATCAGACGGCCGTCTTCTGCGCGAGCAGGAGGCGGCCGTTTTCATGCCGAAAACGCGCGACGCATGTGCACCGAGCAAAACAATCGGCTGATGATAAAAGGAAGGTTGGAGGCCTCGCCCGGAATCGAACCGGGGTGCAAGGATTTGCAGTCCTCTGCGTAACCACTCCGCCACGAGGCCAACCAGGTATTAAAAGCGTGTGGTGACGGGCGTTTAGAACGGATCTCAAAACTGTGCAAGTCCTTTCCAACGCGCGACACGGATTTTTCCCAAGCCCCGGTGGAAAGATCGATGCTCCGCCTGCCGCCTTTGCAGAAGGCGCACCGAGCCACGGCCACCGCTTGAAACCTCCGCGGCCGCCCCCCCGTCACAGTCTGTTCAAGAATTCCCTCTGTTGCGGCGAAAATGGTGATTTCGAGAACCGGAGCGGAGCGTACTTAGAAGTACGTGAGCACCGGACAATCAGAAATCGCCATTTGCAGCCCGCCGGAGGGAATTATGGGACGGACTGTCAGACGGCCACCGGCGCCTCGATTGCCGGATGCGGATCATAGCCGGTCACCTCGAAATCCTCGATCCTGTAGCCATCGATGCTGTCCGGCTTGCGCAGGAGCCGAAGCTTCGGGAACGGGCGCGGCTCGCGCTTCAGGATGGTTTCGGCAAGCTCGATATGGTTGAGGTAAAGGTGGACGTCTCCGCCCACCCAGATCAGTTCATCCGGCACCATGTCCACCTGTTGCGCCACCATGGCCAGAAGGGCAGCCTGCTGGCAGACATTGAACGGGTTTCCGAGACCCAGATCATTCGACCGGACGCCGACCATCAGCGACAGCTTGGCCGGCGACTGTGCGTCATCGTCCATGCCTCGCACGAAAAACTGGTAGAAGTTGTGGCAGGGATTGAGCGCCATCTGGCTGAGATCCGCCACGTTCCAGGCATGAAACAGCATGCGGCGGCTGGTAGGATTGCTGCGCAGCGTCTCGATCACCGTTGCGATCTGGTCATGCTCGCGGCCGTCCGGCCCCAGCCAGCGGCGCCACTGCTTGCCATAGACCGGGCCGAGATCGCCCCAGGCCAGTGCAAATTCCTCGTCGGCGAGTACCCTCGCCTCGAAATCCTCCTGGGAGATGTCCAGGCCGGTTTCCTTGCGGTACTTGGCGAGCGGCCAGTCGGTCCAGATGCGCACATTTTCCTGCAGCAGCGAACGGATATTCGTCTGGCCGGTCAGGAACCAGAGCATCTCCTTGACCGCCGTCTTCCAGTAGACGCGCTTGGTCGTATAGACCGGAAACGTGCCATCCGACATATCGAAGCGCATCATTGCGCCGAAGGAGGCCAGCGTGCCGACGCCGGTGCGATCGATGCGCTTGTCGCCCTTGGTGAGAACCTGCTCGACGATATCGAGATACTGGTATTCCGGATGGCGCGCCATGACGATTCCCTGATTCTTCTGCGCGGGCATGCTGCATGCGCGCAAAACCGGCGGATGGGCCACGCCCCCGCCTCAAACGGCCGGGATCATAGGGCAAGCATGTCTGGATAGACAGACCCGGCCAACGCAGTTTCCCCACCATTCCGCAGGTGCCGGGCGGGGCCGGTGGACAAGGAACCGCGCCGACCACCCGTTCAGCCGCCTTGCCGCCGACGCGCCGTCACCCGCCGAAACACCTTGAAAACAAAAGCGGAGGCCCCCTTTTCAGCGCGCCATAAAACACCTATATCACTCGTGCCGGGGCTTGCTCCGGCTATGGCAATAAACTGTCGGTGTAATAAACCTATTGGACCCGGGGGCGGTACCCGGCGCCTCCACCAAAAACCGGCCGACCCTCAAAGACAGGCCGGCTTTTGATGGGGGCGAAATAGGATCGACAAGGGCGTAAAGATCGAACTTTTGCTCGGCATGATACCGCCGTTATCGGGTCACAAGTGTAGTTGCAAACGACAACAACGCTAAGGGTTATGCTCTCGCTGCCTAATGGCGGTGCGGGAAATCCGAACCAAGTCCTCTAGGTTAGCCCCTTGAGGCGGGGTCCGAAGGCACCTGGCAACAGAAGCCTTCACTTTTCCAATTTGCCAGTTTTTCGCTATGATCGTCACGAACCACGCCTCGGGACTTCCGTGCGGGCCGCACCTGTCTTATAACGGGTGAGGCAAATCGCCGGAACAAGACGAACTTGATTGGAAGAAGGCACCTATGGGGCAGGATCACATCCGTTACGACATTCTGGCGCAGGACGCATTGCGTGGCGTCATCCGTAAGGTTTTGACCGAGGTGGCCGCGACCGGCCGGCTTCCGGGTGATCATCATTTCTTCATCACCTTCCTCACCGGGGCACCGGGCGTGCGCATCTCGCAGCATCTGAAGACCAAGTATGTCGAGCAGATGACGATCGTCGTGCAGCACCAGTTCTGGGACCTGAAGGTGACCGACACGCAGTTTGAAATCGGCCTGTCCTTTTCCGATACGCCGGAACGCCTGGTCATTCCGTTCAACGCCATCCGCGGCTTCTACGATCCCTCCGTGAACTTCGAGCTGGAATTCGAGGTGCCGCTGGTCGAGGAAGACGAAACCTCTGCGGAAATCACCGCCTATCCGGTGGATGCGGTTGCAAAGCCTGCCGGCGATGGCGAGCAGAGCAGCGGCGAGGAAAAGAAGCCCGCTTCGGTCGTCTCGCTCGATTCCTTCCGCAAGAAGCAGTAACCGGCGTTTTTTTAAAGAGGGCGCCATGAGCGCGGACATCGTCAATCTTCGACAGTTTCGAAAGACGAAGGCGCGCTCCGAGAAAGAGCGTCAGGCGGAGCAGAATCGCCTGACCTTCGGCCGCACCAAGGCCGAGAAGAACCTGACCCGGGCGCTGAACGACAAGGCTGCGAAAAACCTGGAGCAAGGGCGGATCGAGGACAAGCCTACGGACGACACGGGCGAAGACTGACGCCGAAAGATCCTGATGGGTCAACGACTTGCGAAAACCTGCAGACTCAACTTCAAAACCTCTTCAACCGATTGATCAGGGCAGGCCCGCGTGATCCGCAAACATTCCGCCACGCTGCATGGTCACCGCACCAGCTTCTCGCTGGAGGCTGAATTCTTTGAAGACTTGAAATCTATCGCCAGCGCCCGCGCCATCAGCCTTGCCGCGCTGATCGCCGAAGTCGACGACGCCCGATCACCCGACAGCAATCTCTCCTCGGCCCTCAGGCTTTATGTGCTGGGCTGGGTGAAGTCGCATGGTGCGCCCATTGAAACGCACAGAGCCTGAGCAGCATACATCGGCGTCGCCTTGCGCAGCGTGAACGGTTTGCTGGCCCGCCTCGCGCAGAGTCAGGCGGATCCGCCTCCCGATTGCGGCTGGAAGCTTCCCGTTCTTCATATTCCCTGCCCCTGTCCGACAGGGCAATGGTGACCGACCTTACCGGAACGGCGGCGGCTGGATCTGCATGTCGAAGAGTGGCGGCTGTTGCTGGCGCTGCTGTTCGGCCTCGCGGCGCAGCTTCTGTTCTTCGTCAAGGCGGGCCCGTTCCTCGGCCGCGGCCTTCTCCCGGGCCAGGCGACGGTCCTCTTCGCGCGCGGTATACAGCACCACCTCGCGACGCAGACGCTGTTTTTCGAGCACGCTTGCCTGCAGCGTTTCCACCCGGCGGCGCTCCCGCTCGAAGGCGCGCATGGAGAGGAAGTTGGTCATCGCCTCCACCTCGATGGTTTCCTGAGGTGCGCGCACATCGCCATCATAACGTAGCGTCAGCGCGGGCTCAGCTCCGGCAAGCGCCTCATCGCCCGGATCGAAGGTGAGGCCCAGTTCGCCCGCCAGACCGCCGTCTGCAAGGTCCATGCGAAGCTCCCCGGCAAGCGAGGCGCTGCCGGCCCGCGCGGTAATATTCTGCGCCCGCCACTCACCGCCGGTGATGGTGAAAGGCACCTCGACGGCGCCGATCTCGGCGCGTCCCGCATGGATACGGCGCCGGACCAGCGGCTGGACCTTGGCGGCCGTCACCTCGCCGTCGATGCGGTCGGCGTCGGCCAGCACGCCCGGCAGCATCGACGCGTTGAGCGCCGGCAGGGCGACATCCTTGAGTTTGATCGTGCCGGAGCCGCTCGCGGCGGACAGAAGATCCGCCGGGCTCTTGGCGGTCGCTTCGGCCGCCAGTTCCGCGCTCAGCCGGCCGGTCGCCACGGGCTGGCCACCGCTTTGCCAGAGGATGCCTCCGAGATCCGCTCCCTCCACCTTGAGACGGGTCTGGAAGAGGCCAACCCCACCGCTATGCGACATGGAGAGGCGCCCTGAAAGACGGCCGCTCTTCCAGCCGCCGCTTGCATCATCCAGCGCCACGCCGCCTGCCTTGCTGGTCAGCCGTCCGGCAAAACCGTCGATCGGGCCAAGGCTGAGCGTGCTCAGCGTGCGCGCCTTCAGATCGAGCGTCACATCCCAGCCGGCAAACATCGGCAGGGCAAATTCCTTTTGCGATACAGCACCGGTCTTCGGGTCAGTGAGCGGACCATAGACGGTTTCGGCAAGCCAGCCGAGATCGGCGCTGCCCAGCGACATGGCCCCAGTCACCGTCGGCACCGGTGCCGCACGGGCAAGCGTCAACCTGCCGTCGACCGGGTTGCCGCCAAGCGTACCGGCCAGGCCGGCGATGCCGATTTCGCTGCCGCTGACGGCAATGTTCGCCTTCAGGTCTGCAGCAAGCCCCATCCCGAATTGCGGAAGGCCGATGCCGAAAGTCAAAAGCGTCGGCTCCAGATCCGCGCTTTTCAGCGAAACGCCAAACGATCCTTCGCCGAATGTCTCGGCGTGCAGCGCGAGGCTCCCCTCTGCCGAAAGGGCGGTTCGGTCTGTCTGGTAGGAAAGCTTGGCCGTGGCCGGCGCCTCGCCATGGGTCTCTAAGCCAAGGGTCAGGCGCGCATCGGCATCGCCCTCGAAGGGCAGCGTCTCAAAGCCGGCCTGTCCGAGCAACGTCGCGGCCTGTGGATTGGAAAACACGGCGTCCAGCTTCAGGTCGGTCGCAGCCGTCAGGTCAAACAGGTTGGGCAACCCCAGTTGCGCATCCACCTTTGTCCCATTGCTGTTGCCGGCGACATGGGCGGAGACCCCGTTTGCCAGTGTCACATCGGCCGTCAGGTTCGTATCGGCATACCAGGAGGCGCTGCGCGACAGCTGCTCCATTGCCGGGTGGCGCGGCAACTGCTCGCGCAGCATGGCAACAAAGGGGCCGGGATCGAAGGCGCTGAAGGTCAGCTGGCCCTTACCGGTATAATCCAGGAAGGAGCCTTCTGCCCTGCCCTTCGCCGCAAGCTTAGCCCCGGCAATATCGCCGACCGTCAACCGCTCGAGGGAAAGCGCACCATCGCCCAGCGTGAAGGCGGTATCGACATCGTTGGCGGCAATGCCGAAGGCCGTCAGCCGCCCGGCCTTCAGATGCGCCGACAGGCGATGATCAAGAACCTGTTCCCCCGCATCGCCGCCGGTGAGCAGCGAGGCCAGCGCCCGCAGCGCATCGAAATCAATCTCGTTTCCGGCCAGATCCATGGCGAGATCCGGCACGCCATCGCCCGGCGACTTGCGCTCGACGCGGCCCTTGAGGATCGCAGGCCCAACCGACAATTCCAGCCCCTCGAACCGCTGCAACTCGGGCGTCAGCGCGACCTCAGCCGAAAAACCCGCGGTCTTCAGCTGGCGAATGGCCGGATCCACCTGCCCCTTCAGCCAGTCGGCAAGGCCGGAAGGCTGGTTTGAGGCAAGCAGCATCGTGCCGGTAAAGGAAGGGCCACCAAGAAGCATCAGCGCGCCTTGCGCTTCCACCCGCGTTCGCCCGGGCAGGATGGCAACGGCATTGTCGACATTCCAGCCGGTGCCGGCCGGGCGCATATTGAGCTCCACATCGCGCACCGTCGTGCCGTCGGCAACGATCGCCGGCAGGCGAATCGTGGCGCGGCCTGGCACCTGCGGCACCGGTATCCTCGCCGCCATCTCGACAAGTGCGTTCAGCCGCCGCTGCGCCGACGCATGCGGATCGCGGGCGGTCTTGCCGTTCACCAGTTCGCCCGTCAGGCGGTTCACATCCACCTGCTGCCCATCGGCCGTCAGCAGGAATTCCGGCTTGTCGCCGGTGTCGAGGGTGGCTTCGCCCGTCACCACGTAAGGATTGTCCAGCGCCCCGACCTCGACCCGGTATTCAGGAATGCGGATGCGCTCATTGGTCAGTTCGAACTTGCCCTTGGTACGCGGCGGTGGCGGAGGCTTGATGCCCTTGGGAACGACAGGTTCTACCGGCGCATCGAGGAAGACCATGGAAAAGGCACCCTTGTAGTCGGGCTTTCCGGCCGCAACCGCAAGCGCACCATCCAGCTGCACTTCCACGGGCTGAATGTCGGGACGCACCTTCATGCGCAGGGGCACGGTGCCGGTCGCAGCATCCGGTGCCCCGCTCGACAGCGAAAACTGCGCCTCTTCGCCATCAAGCGTCGCATTGCCATCGGCGCGCCAGGGACCGGCGAGCGAGGTGGCCGACATTTTGGCGGAAAGTCCGGTCAGGTGGCGCGTGCGGCCGGTGCCGTCATCGATGAATTCGATCTGGCCGCCTTCGATATGGACATCTTCCAGCACGACATTGCGGGCCGGGATGTCGGGCTGGCCGCCGCGCGTCCAGTCGAGACGGCCGTCCTTCAGCAGACGGATGCGGGCCTTCGGGTGCTCCAGGCGCATGTCGAAAATGCGTGCTTCGCCGGAGAGGAAGGGCGCAAGCTCCATATCCATCGAGAAGCGCTCGACCTGAACCAGCGGCGAACCATCCAGATCCTGCCCCACGCGCACATCATGCAGGGTGACGGAGGGAAAGGGCAGGATGCGGGCATCGACCGCACCGTGAACGGAAACCTTCTTGCCCAGGATATGGCTCGCCTGTTCCTCGAAGCCCCGCCGAAAATTCGACCAGTCGACAAAAAACGGCGCCAGCAAGGCCGTAAACAGCGCGATGACCACAAGGCCACCGAGCAACAGCATTATCCGTCCGAGCACCTGTTCATTCTCCTGAGAGCGCCGCCCGACCCGACAGATCCGCCGGCCGCTCTAACATTTTGAACTGTTTCGCAATTGTCCTGCGCCTGCCAAAACCCTGCCTCACCACAGGGTTTACCCTTCGCAGATGCACTCTAGCGCATAACCCCAGGCGGTTTAAGGACAAAATTCCCAAGCACCCAGAGGAGTTTAGCGGCAAGCATCAGACGCCGGGGCGCAGGATCTTGCCGGGGTTGAAGATATCGTTTGGATCAAGCCCGTGCTTGATCGCCCGCATCAGCGGAAGCGCCGAGCCCGCCTCCTGCTCGAGGAACGTCATCTTGCCCTGGCCGATGCCGTGCTCGCCGGTGCAGGTGCCGCCCATCGAGAGGGCCCGACGGTTCAGCCGTTCCACGAAGGCTTCGGTGCGCGCGACAGCCTCGGCATCCTTGTCATCGAACAGGATCAGCACGTGGAAATTGCCGTCGCCGGCATGGCCGACGATCGGTGCCAGATAGCCGTGCTCAACGATATCGGCATGGGTTTCGGCCACGCATTCCGCCAGGCGGGAGATCGGTACGCAGACATCGGTGGAGAGGCCTGCCAGATGCGGGGCAAGCGCGCGCGACGCCCAATAGGCATCATGACGAGCTTTCCACAGCTTTGCCCGCTGCTGGGCATCGCCGGTCCACTGAAAATCCTCGCCGCCGCATTCGGCAGCGATCATGGCAAACTGTTCCGATTGCAGCGGCACCGTCTCTTCCGTGCCATGGAACTCCAGAAACAGCGTCGGCTTTTCCGCATAGTTCAAACCGGAATAGGCGTTGCAGGCGCGCATCTGCACTTCATCGAGCAGTTCGATGCGGGCGACCGGAATGCCCATCTGGATGGTCATGATCACCGCGTCGCACGCCGCCTTCACCGTCGGAAAGGCGCAGACGCCGCCGCCGATCTTTTCCGGAATGCCCTGCAGGCGAAGCGTGATCGAGGTGATGATGCCAAGTGTGCCTTCCGAGCCGACGAAAAGCCGCGTCAGATCGTAGCCCGCCGAAGATTTGCGCGCCCGCGTCCCCGTGGTGATTTCCTCGCCATCGGCCGTCACGACGGTCAAGGACAGGACATTGTCCTTCATCGTGCCGTAACGCACCGCATTGGTGCCAGAAGCCCGCGTGGCCGTCATGCCGCCGATCGAGGCATTGGCACCGGGATCGATCGGAAAGAACAGGCCGGTATCGCGCAGATAGGTATTCAGCGCCTCGCGCGTCACACCGGGCTCCACCGTTACGTCCAGATCCTCCGGCGAAACGCGCAGCACCTTGTCCATGCGGCTGGTATCGAGCGAAATGCCGCCGCGCGGTGCATTCACCTGCCCTTCCAACGACGAACCGGTGCCAAAGGCAATGAGGGGAACATGATGGGCCGCGCAGGCCTTCACCACCGTCTTCACATCGTCGACCGATTCGGCGAAGACGACGCCATCGGGCAGTTGCGAGGGCAGATAGGTGGTGGTGTGCGCATGCTGCTCGCGAAAGGCCTGGCCGGTCTGCAGCCGGTCGCCCAGGCTCTGCTTCAGAATTGCAAGAACAGCCGCGATGCCCTCTTCATTGCGTGGGCCGGCCTGCGCGTCTCTCATCACCATCGTCATGCCTCCAGATCGGGCAACACACGCCCGTCATGCTCTGTAACGCTTGGTACGGGAGCCGGTCGTGGTTGTCCATATCGATGAGTGACACGTTTACAGGATGTCCTGCGCGCCCAGCAACTGCGCGCAGGAAACGGGCGACTGACAGCGTCACTCCGCCGCCAGCAACGGCTTTTCCTGCGCATTGGCCGCCCCTTTGTGCGCCCGCTCCAGTTCCTCGTGCAGGCGCTCTTCCTCATGGGCATGGGGCTTTGCGAAGCGGGCAATCAGCAGGTACGCGACCGGCGTCACATAGAGCGTCACAAGCGTTGCAAGCCCGAGCCCGCCGACGATGACCCAGCCGAGCGCCACGCGCGCTTCGGCACCGGCGCCGGATGCCAGAACCAGCGGCACGCCGCCGAGAATGGTCGCGATCATCGTCATCATCAC
Source organism: Neorhizobium fuzhouense (assembly GCF_042611105.1). Classification (NCBI taxonomy): domain Bacteria; kingdom Pseudomonadati; phylum Pseudomonadota; class Alphaproteobacteria; order Hyphomicrobiales; family Rhizobiaceae; genus Neorhizobium; species Neorhizobium fuzhouense. Next base: position 135,324 of record NZ_JBHFFP010000002.1, read on the forward strand.
GGGGCGAAGGCGCAAGCGGCAGGCTTCCTCGATCGCCTGGCGCACAGCGATCCCCTGATCCCGCAGCTGGTTGGCAAACTCCACGATGAGAATGCCGTTCTTCGCCATGACGCCGACCAGAAGCACGAGGCCGATCTGGCTATAGACGTTGAGCGACGATCCGGTGAGGACCAGCGCAAAAACGGCGCAGGCAAGCCCGAGCGGCACCGTCGTCATGATGATCAGCGCCGACAGCACGCTTTCGAACTGGGCAGCCAGCACCAGAAAGATGATGGCAATGGCGAAGCCGAAGGTGATAGCCATGCCGTTGGCGTTTTCGCCGAGCGTCTTTGCCTCCGCCAAGGGCATCAGGCGAGAGCCTTTGGGCAGGAGGGGCTGGGCAAGCGTCGTCACCTCCTGGAGGGCCGCGCCGAGTGAGACGCCATCGCCAAGGCTTGCCGAGAGCGATACGGAAGCAAGCTGCTGCTCGCGGTTGAGGCGCGGCGAAACGGCACCTTCCTTCAGGCTGGCAATGGTCGACATCGGAACGACCTTGCCGTCTCCGGTGCGCAGGAACACGTTTTCCAGATCGGTCGGATCGTTGATCGGCTGCATGGAGGACACGAGCTTCACCGGCAGCGCCTCGCCATCAACGAAGACGTCAACGATGGAGCGGCCTTCCAGCAGCGCCTGCATGGAGGTGGAAAGCCCGGTAATATCGATCCCGAGATCGGATGCCCGTTCACGGTCGATGGACACGGAAAGCTGCGCCTGGGTGGGCTCGTTGTCGAGGCGCGGGGTGACGAAGGAGGAGCTTTTCTCCATGGCCTGCACCAGCTGGATGGCCGCCGCCGTCAGGCTTTGATGATCGGCACCGACCAGCGCCACCTGCAGCCCGCTGCCGGCGCCACGAATGCGCAGGCTGTTCGACTGGATCGCAAAGCCGCGCAACGCCGGCACGCGGGCGGCCGCTGCGGTAATGTCGCTCGCGATCTCGTCCTGGCTGCGGCTGCGCTCCTCCCAGGGCGCCAGCGTGATCACCATGAAACCGGTATTGGACGAGCCGCCCATGCCGGAAATGGAATAGAGGTTGCGGATATCGCCCTGATCGATCAGCGGCTTCAGGTTTTCCTCCACCCGCTGCAACTGGTCCTGCGTATATTCCAGGCTGACGCCCTGCGGCGCCGTCGCCCGCAGCATGATCATGGAGCGGTCTTCGCGCGGCGTAAGTTCGCTGGTCACAAGACCGAAGGCGACATAGGCCGCGCCCATGATGACGACGCAGACGGCGATCACCACCACCGGCGCATTGAAAGAGAACTGCAACGTGCGGGCATAGGTTGCCGCAAAGAGATTGCCGAAACCGGAGAGGAGGCCCTTCGGCTCCACCATCGGTTTTGTCAGCATGCGCGAGGCGAGCATCGGGCAGAGTGTGAGGGCCGTGATCGAGGAGAGACCGACAGCAAGCGCCAGCACGAAGCCGAACTCGCGGAACAGGCCGCCCAGCTGACCCGGCAGGAAGGACAGCGGAATGAAGACGGCGGCCAGCGTGGCGGTCGTTGCCAGAACGGCGAAGAACACTTCCTGGGTGCCGAGAATGGCTGCGGCACGCGGCCCGAGCCCCTGCGCCCGGCGCCGCACGATGTTTTCCAGCACAACGATCGCATCGTCCACCACAAGGCCGGTGGCGAGCACGATGGCAAGCAGCGTCAGGATGTTGATGGAAAAGCCGACGAGATAGATCGCCGCAAGCGTGCCGATCAGCGCGACCGGCATGGTCAGCGCCGGGATGAGCGTCGCCCGCCAGTCGCGCAGGAAGAGATAGAGCACGGCAACCACGATAAGGGCCGAAAGTCCGAGTGCCAGTTCCACTTCGTGCAGCGCGCCGCGAATGAAGGTTGCATCGTCGGAGGTAATGACGATTCGCGTGCCCGCGGGCATCGCCGCTTGCAGGTCGGCCACCGCTGCGGCCACGCCGGTCGAGATGTTCAGCGTATTGGACTGGGCCTGACGGATGATGCCGAGGCCGACGCCCTGCACGCCATTGGAGCGCAGCGTCGTCGTGCCGTCATCCGGGCCGAGCGTGACGCCTGCCACATCGCGCAGGCGGATATTGTCCTTGATCAGAACATTTTCGAAATCGGCCGGCGTCGACAGATTGGCCGTCGCGCGCACGACGATATCCTGCGTGCGGCTGGTCAGCGATCCGGCCGGCACGTCGAGCGCGGCACTGGCCAGCGCATTGGAGACATCGGCAACCGTCAGCCCGCGGCTGGCAAGGGCTGCCTGGTTGATATCGACGCGAAAGATCTTTTCCTGGTCGCCGTAGAGCTCGACATCGGCGACACCTTCGACGGCAGCCAGCCGGTCGCTGATCTCGTTGTCCACGAGAAGCGTCAGGTCTTCCATGGAGAGCGTGGACGAGGTGACGGCAAGGCGCATGATCGGCTGCGAATCGGAATCGGCCTTCACGATGCGCGGATCGTCGGCGCTTTCCGGAAGCTGGCCGGCAACGCGGCCGATCGCATCGCGCACGTCGTTGGCCGCGACCGCCAGATCCACCGTATCGGAAAACTCCATCGTCACGCGGCTTGCGCCGAACTGCGATTCCGACGACAGCGCCTTCAACCCGGACACGCGCGCCACCGCCCCTTCGATCACCTGGGTCAGTTCCTGGTCGACGGTCTGCGGCGAGGCGCCGTCATAGGTGGTGCGCACGGTAATCACCGGCTGGTCGACATCGGGCAGTTCGCGCACCTCGACGCCGACAAGCGCGGCAAGGCCGGCCACCACGATCAGCGTGTTGATCACGGCGGCCAGAATGGGCCGTCTGACGAAAAGGGCAGTGAACGTCGATTTGGCGTTCTCGATCTTCAAGTCGGAATTCTCGCTCATTGACGCGCCACCTCTTCAGGCTTTTCGCCGACGCTTTCCATGCGCACCGGCTGGCCTTCGCGCACGCGCTGCAGGCCTTCCACGACGATCCGGTCATCCGGCTTCAGATCGGCCTTGACGAGGACCGTATCGGCGTTGCGCTGAATGATGCCGACGCGCACCTTGAAGGCCTTGTTGTCGGCGATCTTCCAGACATAGGCGCCTTCGGCATCCCACTGCACGGACAGCGGATCGACGGCAGGAAATGTCTCGCCCTCGAAGCGCATGGACACTGCAAAAGACATGCCGGCCCGCAAAACGTCGGACCGGTTGTCGATGCGGGCGCGCACGCGGATCGTGCGGCTTGCGGCATCGACCCGGTTGTCGATGCTTTCGACCTTGCCGGCAAAGCTTTCGCCCGGACGGCTGATCGAACTTGCCTCGACCGCCATTCCCGGTCCAATGGCGGTGACGAACCGTTCCGGTGCCCAGAAGTCCACGAGAATTTCAGAGCGATCGTCCAGCGTGACGATGCTGGTCTGGGTGGTGACGTTGTCGCCAAGGTTGATGGCGACGATGCCCGCAATACCGTCGATCGGGGCGAGGATAGCCCGGCGGCGCAGGTTGAATTCGGCTGTGCTGACGGCAAGCTTTGCCGCTTCCTCGGCAATCTGCGCGTCGAGAACATCGAGCCGGGCAACCGATTGCAGGTTGCGATAGGAGCTGGATTTTTCCACGGCGCTGCGCAACGCGACACGCGCCTTTTCGAGTTCGATCTTCTGTTCCTCGTCATCGAGACGCGCCAGCACATCGCCCTTCTTCACCGGCTTGCCGGAGGAAACCAGGATCTCGTTGATCGTACCTGCCGTCTGCGGCATGACGACGACGGACTGGATAGCCATGCCGCTGCCGATGGCGTTCAGGCGATCGTTGACCTTGTCGACGACAACCGGCCGGGTCACGACCAGGGTTGCCCTCTGCCCGCCCTGTCCGCGGCCGCCCTGCCCTGCCGCAGCGCCCGCCCCGCGCGCCGGCTGCGCGCCAGCGCCTGGCGTCTTTTCCGATCCGGCAACAGCCGGCTGCACGAGGGCGACGGCCTGTTGCGGCACGCCGATCCGCACAAGCGCATGGCCTGCATCGGGGCTGACGACCAGCCACAGACAGAGGCCTGCCAGCAGCAGGACAAGACTGAGGAGCAATTGCTTCCAGATGCGCATTCGGCACTCCGATGGGGGAAGACGATATATATCGAGCCAAAGTATCACGTTTAGCAAGATCTTACGCAATGCCGGATTGCCAACCTTGCCGAATTGTAACCTGACGTATCTTCACGGCAGCGTGATGACGAAGGCCGCCGCGTCTGAGGGCACCTCCTCTCCGCCGGCACCGCCGCTTTGCCTGCGCAAAACATCGGCGACTGCCCGTCTTTGCGCCGCATCTGGAATAAAAGCAGAACATGCACTATGGCCTTGTCCGGCGCAAACCACTAGATTGACCATATGACGAACAGCTTCGACGATATTCCGTTCTTTGACGAGGAACCGGATCACGCTCCCAAAAAAGGCCGCGCGCCCGGCACGGCCGGCGCCCACCCATTGGAACCGCCCTTTCCGGACACGTCTCTGACGGGAAACCGCGCGGCACGGTCTGCCGATGATGAGGGTTTTGCGCCCGGTAGTCCCTCCACGGGCGTGCCGCCCACGGGCGTGCAGGCAGCCGGTGGCCTTGGCCTTGCCGCGCGCGCCATGGCGGCGCGCGACCAGCACCGCGCGCCCGACTATCTCTCCGGCCTCAACCCGGAACAGCGCGATGCGGTGGAAAGCATGGATGGCCCTGTCCTCGTGCTGGCCGGCGCCGGCACCGGCAAGACGCGGGTTCTGACGACACGAATCGCCCATATCCTCGCCACCAATCGCGCCTATCCGAGCCAGATTCTGGCCGTCACCTTCACCAACAAGGCCGCGCGCGAGATGAAGGAGCGCATCGGCGTGCTGGTCGGCGGCGCCGTCGAGGGCATGCCGTGGCTCGGCACGTTCCACTCGATCGGCGTCAAGATCCTCCGCCGCCATGCGGAACTGGCCGGTCTCCGCTCTGATTTCTCCATTCTCGATACCGATGACGTCATCCGGCTGATCAAGCAGCTGATCCAGGCCGAAGGCCTTGACGACAAGCGCTGGCCCGCCCGCCAGTTTGCCGGCATGATCGACACCTGGAAGAACAAGGGCCTGACCCCGAAGGACATTCCCGAGGGCGATGCGCGCGCCTTTGCCAACGGCAAGGGCCGTGAGCTGTATGCCGCCTATCAACTCCGGCTGAAGACGCTGAACGCCTGCGATTTCGGCGACCTCCTGCTGCATCCGATCGACATTTTCCGCCGCAACCCGGATATCCTGCGCGAGTACCACCAGAAATTCCGCTATATTCTGGTGGACGAGTATCAGGACACCAACACGGCGCAGTATATGTGGCTGCGGCTTCTGGCCCAGCGCCCGAAGGACGTGCCGCAAAACGTCTGCTGCGTGGGTGACGACGACCAGTCGATCTATGGCTGGCGCGGCGCGGAAGTGGACAATATCCTGAGATTCGAAAAGGATTTTCTCGGCGCCAAGGTCATCCGGCTGGAGCGCAACTATCGCTCGACCGAACATATTCTGGGAGCTGCCGGCCACCTGATTGCCCATAACGAAGGGCGTCTCGGCAAGACGCTGTTCACCGAACGCACCGACCCCGATGACGACAAGGTGATCGTTCACGCCGGCTGGGATTCGGAAGAGGAAGCCCGCGCCGTCGGCGAAGAGATCGAACAGCTGCAACGCTCCGGCCATGCGCTGAACGACATGGCCATCCTCGTCCGTGCCTCTTTCCAGATGCGCGAATTCGAAGACCGGTTTGTCACGCTCGGCCTCAACTACCGCGTCATCGGCGGCCCGCGCTTTTACGAGCGGCTCGAAATCCGCGATGCCATGGCCTATTTCCGCCTCGTCTGTCAGCCGGCCGATGATCTGGCCTTCGAGCGCATCATCAATACGCCGAAGCGCGGCCTTGGCGATTCTACCGTGCGCAACCTGCATGATTATGCCCGCGCCCGCGACATACCCATGCTGTCTGCCGCAGCCGACATGATCGAGACGGATGAGCTGAAACCGAAGCCCCGCAAGGCGCTGTTCGATGTGGTTCAGAGCTTTGCCCGCTGGAGCGAGCGGCTGGAAGATACGCCGCATATCGAGCTTGCCGAACAGATCCTTGAAGAGTCGGGCTATACCGACATGTGGAAGAACGACAAATCCGCCGAAGCGCCCGGCCGTCTCGACAACCTGAAGGAACTCATCCGTTCGATGGAAGCGTTCGAGAGCATGCGCGGATTTCTCGAGCATGTCTCGCTGGTCATGGATGTCGAGCAGAACGAAAACCTCGATGCCGTCTCCATCATGACCCTGCATTCGGCCAAGGGACTGGAATTCGAAACCGTGTTCCTGCCCGGCTGGGAAGAAGGCCTGTTTCCGCACCAGCGCTCGCTGGACGAAGGTGGCCGCTCGGGGCTGGAGGAGGAACGGCGGCTGGCCTATGTTGGCATCACCCGCGCCAAGCGCCGCTGCCACATCTGGTTCGTCTCCAACCGGCGGATCCATGGACTCTGGCAATCCACCGTGCATTCACGCTTCATAGACGAGCTGCCGGCTGCCCATGTCGACGTGGCTGCCGCCGATACCGGCTATGGGGGCTATGGCGGGCGTGGCGGTTATGGCCAGTCGCGCTTCGACAAGACCGAGCCGTTCCAGAACTCCTATTCGACGCCCGGATGGAAGCGCGCCCAGGCCAACAAGACCGACGCCACCCGCGACAACTGGGGCAGCCGCTCCGGCCACGCGGTGGAGCGCATTGGCTACGGCGAAAGCGGGCCGAAGGCGCGCACCATCGATGGCGAACTGGTGGCAAAGTCGGTGGCCGACACACCGTCGAAGTTCAAGACCGGCGACCGCGTGTTTCACATCAAGTTCGGCAACGGGCATGTGGCCGCGATCGAAGGCAACAAGCTGACGATCGATTTCGACCGCGCGGGCCAGAAGCGGGTGCTGGATGGCTTCGTGGAGAAGGTGTGACGCCATTTCCTTTATCAAGCCGACAACCCACCTGATCCCGTTCCGCAACGACAGGAGCCCCGCATGACCCTTGCCGCGCGCGATCTTGAAGCCCTCAGCCTCTGGCGTCGCCATCTCCATGCGATGCCGGAGGTGTCCGGCGAGGAACATGGGACGGCGGCGGAAGTGGTACGGTTTCTTGCGCAGACATCCCCGGATGAGATCGTCACCGGTCTTGGTGGCACCGGCGTTGCGGCCGTGTTCAACGGGGAAAAGCCCGGGCCGACCGTGATGTTTCGCGCCGAGCTGGATGGACTGCCGATCGCCGAATTGTCGCATGATCTGCCCTATCGGTCGCGGATCGACGGCAAGGGACATATGTGCGGCCATGACGGGCACATGGCAACGCTTGCCGGTCTGGCGTTTGCCCTCGCTGAGAGGCGTCCCGCCACAGGCCGGGTCATTCTTCTCTTTCAGCCGGCCGAAGAAACCGGGGCCGGCGCCGCTGACGTGCTGGCGGACGAGGCATTCAAGCGCCTGGCGCCCGATTATACGTTTTCGCTGCACAACATGCCAGGCATTCCTTTCGGCCTGAGCTGGATCAAGCCGGGTGCGGCCAACTGCGCCTCCTGCGGGCTGAAAATCCGCCTGACGGGCAAGACCGCCCACGCCTCCATGCCCGAAACCGGTGTCTCGCCGGCCAAGGCGATTGCCTCCCTCATTCCGGCGCTGACGGATCTGCGGCGCGGCACGATCCAGGGCGGGGATCTGGTGCTTGCCACCGTCACCCATGTCGCGCTCGGCGAACCGGCCTTCGGCATTGCGCCCGGCGAGGCCGAGCTTTGGGTGACGCTGCGCACGGTGAACGACGACCAGATGGCGGCGTTGCAAGAGCGTGCCGAAGCCCTTGGCCGGGGTGCCGCGGCTGAAGGCGGTCTTGCCGTCACCTTCAGCTATCACGAGGCGTTCCGCCATTGCATGAACGATGCAAAGGCCGTCGACATCATCCGGCGCGCGCTCGATGGCGAAGGCCTGCCGCACGTCGAGGGCGAAACCTTGCGGGCCTCAGAGGATTTTGGGCGGTTCGCGGATGTGTCGACCTCCGCCATGTTCTTCCTCGGCGCCGGTGAGAACCACCCCGCCCTGCACAATCCGACCTATGATTTTCCCGATCAGCTGATCCCGATCGGTGCCCGCATCTTCAAGCGGATTGCCGACGATCTTCTTGGCTGAGTGCCGCTTGGACCCATCATCATCCCACGAAAATGCCGCAGGCCCTGTCAGGACTGCGGCATCTTTTTATTCAACAAACGGCGTTGAGGATCAGCCGTCGTTCTTCAGGTAGTCCACCAGCGTACGGCGTCCGTCATTGCCGCTGGCAACGGGCGTGGCAGCGCCGCCGCCCGAGCGCGGATTGATCTTGCGCAGGGCCGTTGCCGGAATGCTGCCGGTGTGGCGTTCGACGATGATCATGTGGGTGATATCGCCGCGCTGAAAAGCCTTGAGGAAGCGGTTGTAATCGGCAAAGGCCACGCAGCCGTGGGAATCGCCGCGGGTGCGCAGCAGGTAGCTGTGGGCGAGAAGGCCGGTACGTCCAAGCGGCGCCACGCCATCGGTCGGCGTCAGGCGAATGGCGGCAACGCCGTGGAACAGCGTTTCACGCATCGAGAGCTTGTAGGTGCCCGGCGGGGTGGGGCCGCGCATCTTCACATGGGTGAATTTCGGATTGTCGCGCATTTCGCCAATGCCCGAATGGGCTTCCAGCGTCTCGCCGTTCGGCATGTGCACGACGCCGTTGGTGATATCGTAGATGGCAATCTTGGCAGCACCGCGATCCGGCCACGGAACCGCAGGCGCAACGCTCTTCATCGGGTTTTCCGGGCGGGCGAAGGCGAGCGCCTTCGGCGCTTCTTCCTCTTCCTCTTCCTCGGCGACCGCAGGCACCGGCGCGCGCTGCGGCTTTGCGACCGTGCGCTCGGCAGACGGCGCGATGGCAAGCGCCAGCGCATTGGCCGGCGGACGACGCACCGGAAGCGGCCCCGCCATCGGCAGGCCATCGTCCTCGTCAGGCCCGATCGCCTGGGCAACGGCAAGCTCTGCCGGGCTCTGCAGATCGGCCACTTCCACCTCGCCGCCCTCGACATTGCCGGCCGGGACGGCGTCCCAGGCGGTTTCAGTCTTCGGTGCGACAAGCACGGTATTTTCCAGCGCCGAGGCAAGAGCCGTCTTCACGGCATCCTCATTCGGACGCTTGTCGGCAAGGCTTGCGAATTTTTTCTGGTCTTCGGCCGCCGCCAGTGCAACCGAAAGGCTGTCCTTGACGTTGTCGGCCTGAGCCCGTGCGGCGGCGAGATGCGCAAAACCTGCGTCCTCCAGCCGCGCAGCCTTCGGCGTTGCGCCGGAGGAGATGCGGGAAAATTTCGAGACGCGAATCACCCGCGCGTCGGCGGTAGGAGTCACCAGCGGCTTCAGGTCGAGCGATGCGCGCATCTGATAGCTGAAATCGGCAGGCTGGATGCTCGCCATGCTGTGGACGGTCGCGAGCGCCCCGATCATCCAGGCGCCCACCGCCAGGCCGGTTCCCACCAGCATCGTGTAGGTCAGGAAACCGCGCGAGGCGGGCGTCTTGGCTCGATATTGTGAGGTTCGTGGGACGGATCGCTCCGCCGCAAAAGCCAGTGCCATGATACGCTTCACCCTTTAACCGCTACTCGAACACGCGGCACGTAGCACCGCACACTATGGAGAGACCAACACCGGGCATTCGTGGCGCAAACCCACAGTCTCTGCCGAACAGCGATAGGATGACGACTTATGGTAACCAATGTGTTTACAAGGCCCCCTCTTCAGTACGGAGGCCATTATAAACGGATACGGCCGGAAGTTTAGCGAAAATGCGACAAAGGCGCGGCAAAGCCTCAAAAATGCCGCGCCTTCGCAATTTGCAGTAGAAATTTATGCTTTATCCATCGTTACGGCGGATGTTGAGACGTTCAAAAAAGAACCACGGACGCAGCCAGACACCGATCACATTTCCGGCAAACGCAGCAACGGCCCAGAGATAACCGTGCAAACTGCCCGACGCGATCCCCGAAAAATAGGCGCCGATGTTGCAGCCGTAGGCGATTCGCGCGCCGTAACCGAGCAGCAGCCCGCCGACGACCGCAGCAAGGACAGAGCGCAGCGGAATATCGAGCGACGGGGCAAACTTGCCGGCCAGAGACGCCGCGAGCATGGCGCCTGCAATGATGCCGAAATCCATGACCGAGGTGACATCGGCAAAGACGCTTGCGGCAAGCGCCTTGGCATTGGCCGGCGTCTGCCAGTAGGCCCAATGGGCCACATCAATGCCGATCAGCTGCGCGCCCTTGGCGCCCCAGAGGGCAAAGGCCGAGGTGATGCCCCAGGGACGGCCGGCAAGGGCAAGCGTTGCGAAGTTGAGGGCGACCAGCGCCACGGCACCGGCAACCAGCGGCCAGGGACCGCGCAGATAGCGCTGCAGACCTTGACGGTCACTTTCCGGCTCCTGTTCCAGCGCGCCGCGCCGGCGCCGTTCCACCACGACGGTCAGCGCCGCAATCGCACCAAAGATTAGCAGCGACACGGCAATGCCGCCGAGCGCTCCGAAGCTCTGGAAGAGGGCTGTCGGCGGCAGCGCCGGCAGGCTTGCCCACCAGTTGAAATGCAGCGTGCCAAGCAGCGAGCCGACGATGAAGAAGAACAACGTCACCAGCATGCGCGCATTGCCCCCGCCTGCGGTAAACAGCGTTCCCGAGGCGCAACCGCCGCCGAGCTGCATGCCGATGCCGAACAGGAAGGCGCCGGCCAGAACACCGACCCCGGCCGGCGAGATATTTCCGCGCACGTCATGACCGAACAGCGTGCCGCCGGACAGGACGGGGAAAAACAGAATGACGGCGAGCGCCAGGAGCAGCATCTGGACGCGCAGGCCCCGTCCCCGCCCCTCGGCAATGAACACGCGCCAGGCGGAGGTGAAGCCGAAGGCGGCATGATAGAGCGAGATGCCGAGAGCACCGCCGATCAGGAACAGAGCACCTTGGACCGGGCCATAGGTGACGCCGAGCGCCAGCGTTCCGGCCACCAGAACGACAAGGGCGGCAAGGCCCGGCGCGCCAAGCGGCGGCAGACTCGACGCGCCGGGCGCGATCGATGAATTTGCAAAGGTCATGACAATCTCCTGAAATTATGTGCTTCAGGTAGGGCAGAACTCCCGCTGGTTCGAGGAATGACCTTCCAACTTGCGGCGAGCCGGCGGAAAGACTTTTCGCCTAGCCCCGGAGCGCTTGATCCCGCCCGCCAGGCTTGGCATCTTGGGAAATCATTATGCAGGGAGACGATCATGAAGGCGCTGCTGCTCATCGACATCCAGAACGGTTTTTGCCCGGGCGGCAACCTGCCGGTCGCAGACGGTGACCGGATCGTGCCCATCGTCAACAGGCTCATCGAGGAAGGATCCTACGATCTGGTGGCGGCCTCGCAGGACTGGCATCCGGATCATCATGGCAGCTTTGCCTCGCAGCACCCTGGAGCAAAGCCCTTCGACATGGGAACGCTGTCGGGAAAGCCGCAGGTGCTCTGGCCCGATCACTGCGTGCAAGGCACGCCGGACGCTGAATTTCATGGCGATCTCAATGTCGATGCCATCGACTACATCCAGCAGAAGGGCGAGAATCCGGCCGTCGACAGCTATTCGGCCTTTCGCGACAATGATCACGCGGCGATCACCGGACTTGCCGGCTATCTACGCGCCCAGCAGGTGAGCGAACTCGACATCTGCGGTTTGGCAACCGACTACTGCGTCAAATTTTCCGCCCTCGACGCACGCGCCATGCTGCCGGATGTGAAGGTGCGCTTCATTTCGGATGCCAGCCGCGGCATCGACGCGGCAGGCGTTGCCGCCGCCATTGCCGAAATGCGCGACGCTGGCGTCGCCATCGTGACCAGCCGCGAGATCCTCGCCGACTGACGCTTCACGGCTGTTGCGAATCGAACGTGGCCTGCGCACATCAAAGGCCGGTTTCAATCCTATGCATGATGATATCAGTATTCCTGTCTTGTCCGAAGGGCCCCAGCGCTTTACCAGCGGGGCTTATCGGGAGATCAGGCCATGAGCAGTTCATTTTTCCGCCAAGGCGCCAGAGCCGGAATGGTCGTCGGGTTTTCGACGCTGCCCTTCGGGCTGCTGTTCGGCGCGGTGGCCGTCGACGGGGGCATGACGCCCTTTGAGGCGACCATGATGAGCGGCGTCATTTTTGGCGGCGCCAGCCAGTTGGTCGGTGTCCAGATGTTCGGGACGCACGTGCCGGCGTGGCTGATCGTGCTGTCGGTGTTTGCGGTCAATTTCCGCCACATCCTTTATTCGGCGGCGCTCTCCCCGCATCTGCGCGCCTATTCGCCGCTCGCGCGCTTTTCCGCCCTGTTCTTCCTGACGGACCCGCAGTTTGCAGAAGCGTCCAAACAGGTGGACCGTAACGGAAAGGTCGAACCCTCCTGGTATTTCGGCATGGCTTTCGTGGTCTATGGGCTATGGGTTGCCAGTTCCGCCATCGGTGCCCTGTTCGGGCGTCTGGTCGGCGATCCGGCCGCTCTGGGCTTCGACGTGCTTTTGCCGGTCTATTTTCTCGGCCTCGTCCTCGGCTTTCGCCGCCGCCCGCTGTTTTCCATCGTGGTGCCGATCAGCGCCACTGCCTCGATCCTTGCCATGCACACCGTCGGGTCGCCCTGGCATGTGAGCATCGGCGCGCTTGCCGGCGTTATCGCGGCCCTTGTCCTTCACAAACCGGCCAAGACTGCCGATGCCGGGGAAACCTCCTGATGGAACATCTGACCGATCTTCACACCGCACTGGTCATCCTTGCCGCGGGGCTTGCAACCTATCTGACCCGGATCGGCGGACATCTGCTGGTCAGTGCGATGACACGCATCCCGCCGCGGCTGGAAACCGCGCTCAATGCGGTTCCGGCGGCCGTGCTGACCACGCTGGTGGCGCCCGCCTTTTTTGATGGCGGCATCGAGGTGAAGATTGCCATGATCGTGGCGCTGCTGGTCGGCCTTCGCCATCCCGGCCTGCCGCTGTTGGTGGCCGGCTGGGGCGCAGCCCTGCTGCTGCGCCACCTTTTCCTGTCCTGACGACCTCAGAGCGGCTGGGTGGCCTGTTCCAGCCAGGCGAGCACCTCCCGATCGGAGATCAGCGGCGACAGTTTTGCCCGCACCGTCTGGTGATAGGCATCGAGCCACTGGTGCTCTTCCTCGTTTAGCAGGGCCTTGACCACCAGGCGCCGGTCGATCGGGCACCAGGTCAGCGTCTCGAACCCCATCATCGGCAGATCACCGCCGGCGATGGCCTGCAGTTCGGTCACGTAGACAAGGTTTTCGATGCGGATGCCGAACGAACCGGGACGGTAATAGCCCGGCTCGTTGGAGAGAATCATGCCGGGCAGCAGCTCCTGCGTCGACAGACGCGCAATCCGCTGCGGCCCCTCATGCACGGAGAGATAGGCGCCGACGCCATGGCCCGTGCCATGGGCAAAGTCGGCCCCGGCCTTCCACAGCGCAATGCGCGCCAGCGGATCGAGGTCGCAGCCGCGCGAGCCCTTGGGGAAGCGCGCCAGCGAAATGGCAATCATCCCCTTCAGCACCAGCGTGAAGAATTTTTTCTGCTCGTCCGGCACCGCGCCGATAGCGACCGTGCGCGTGATATCCGTCGTGCCGTTGATGTACTGGGCACCCGAATCGATCAGAAAAAGTTCGCCGGGCAAAAGCATCCGGTCCGTCTCGGTCGTTACCCGGTAGTGCATGATCGCGCCGTGCTCGCCGGCGCCCGATATGGTATCGAAGGAAATGTCCTTGAGCGGGTTCTGCAGGCTTTCGCCAACGCGGGCGCGAAACGCCTCCAGCACATTCACCGCCTTGATCTCGCTCACCGTGCCGGGCTGCTGCGTGTCCAGCCAATGCAGGAAGGCCACCATGGCGGCACCGTCCTGCACATGGGCGTCCGCCGAACCGCGAAGTTCCACGGCATTCTTGATCGCGCGCGGCAGACGGGCCGGATCGGTCGCCTCGACCACCACGCCGCCGGCTTCCTCGATGACGCGGGTGAGCGCAATCGATGTGGCATCGGCATCGACATGGATCTTGGCGCCTCCCTTTGCGTGATGCGCAAGACGGTCCGCGAGTTCTGCCGGATCGAGACGACGTGCGAGACCCTCCAGATGGCGCGCCGCCTCAGGGCCGAGCTTGTGGGCGTCGATGAACAGTTCGGCCGTGCCGTCGGCAAGCAGAATGGCCCGTGCCAGCGGATGCGGCGTATGGGGCACGTCAGCGCCGCGGACATTGAAGATCCAGGCAATCGAGGAGGGATCGGCAATCAGCACCGCATGGGCGCCCTTTTCGGCAAGCCCCTGGGCGATTGCCGCAATCTTGTCTGCAGCAGGCTTGCCCGCATGCGCCTCCTGCTGCACGGCAACCGCGCCCATCGGCTCGGCCGGGCGATCCTGCCAGATCGCGTCGAGCGGGTTGTGGTCCAGCATCACGAGGCTGCCGTCGCGCCCGGCAAGGGCGGCCGTCAGACGCTTGACCTCCGCGCCGCTGTGCAGCCAAGGATCGATGCCGAGACGCAGGCCCTTCGGCGCATGGGCAGCAATCCAGCTGTGCGGCGGCTCGCCAACGAGATCGCCGGGGGTGAAGGTCGCGGCGTCCACCTGCTGCACGAGCTGCGTCGTATAGCGCCCATCGACAAAAACGATCGCCTGCGACCGCAAAATCAGCGCCATGCCGGCCGATCCGGTAAAGCCGGTCAGCCACGACAGACGCTCGGCCGAGGCCGGCACATATTCCCCCTGGTACTCATCGGCACGCGGCACCAGGAAGCCATCGATACCGAGGGCATCGAAACGCTCACGCAGCGCCTTGACGCGCGAGGGGCCAGAGGCGGGAGACGAGGTGGTGTCGAAGGACTGGAACATGGTTCAACTTTCGATAGGGGCTATTCCGTTCGGGCGCGATATGACTTGCAAATTCCCGCAGGGCCATAAAACTCAGGCGCCGTGGCGCAGATGGATCGTCACCCAGCCATTGCGCCAGATGGTACGTACATGGGCAAGGCCTGCGCCATTATAGGCGGCAATCACCTTCCACCGCTGCGAGGCCAGAATCCCCGACAGGATGACATCGCCGCCCGGTGAAAGGTGTGTTGCAAGCTGCGGCGCCATCTTGATCAGTGGCCGCGCCAGGATGTTGGCAATGATGAGGTCGAACGGGCCGTGTCGACGGAAGGCCGACGAGTGAAAACCCGGCGCGGTTTCCAGCGTGATGCCCTGAGCGATCCCGTTGAGGCGGACATTGTCCGCCGCCACCCGCACGGCAACAGGATCGATGTCGGTTGCCAGAACCGGGATAGGCGCAAGCTTTCGCACAGCGATGGCGAGGACTCCGCTTCCGGTGCCAAGATCAAGCGCATTGCGCGGCGGATGCGCGCGCATGACGCGGGCAATGGTTTCCAGACAGCCAGCCGTGGTGCCGTGATGTCCGGTGCCGAATGCCTGGCCGGCATCGATCTCGATGGCGAGATCTCCCGGGCGTGCCTTGTCGCGATCATGCGAACCATGGACGAGGAAGCGTCCGGCACGCACCGGCTTCAGGCCCTCGAGCGATTTCGCAATCCAGTCGATATCGGGCAGGACCTCGCGCTCGATCGCAAGACCCGGATAGCCCTCGCCGATGGTTTCCTCAAACCGAGCGCGAACCTCGTCCTCGTCGTCGCGCATCATGTAGACAGAGGCTTCCCAGCGGTCTGCCTTTTCGTCCACTTCCGTGGTGCCGATGGCAAAATCCTCCTCGCCGAAGCACAGCGACAGAAGGTCGAGTATGTCTTCCGATTCGCGCTCGGTGACGGTGACGTAGAGGCGGATCTCACTCAAGGTCTGGTTCTTTCTGCAGCTGGCATTCCGCGACCGACATACCCGGGCCGCTCGACACGAAGATCAGCCATGCCACAAAATCGTCGGCCCTATCAAGCAACAGCTCGGATCTTCACCAGGCGATCAACCCTTGATGAGGTTTTGCAGCTTCTTCATCGCCGTATCGGGGTTTTCACCATAGGCGATCGTGCCGGCAAAACGGCCGCCATTGTTGAGCAGAAACACCGAGGCGGTGTGATCCATGGTGTAGTCGCCGTTCGGATCCTTCTCGTCCACCGGCACCTTGCGGGCATAGACGCGGAACCCCTTGATCACCTCGGCTATCTTGGCCGGATCGCCGGAGATGCCGACCACGCGGTCGGTGACATTGGACACATAGCGGCCGAGCAGTTCCGGCGGATCGCGCTCCGGATCGACGGTGACGAAATAGGCGTTGAGCTTCGTGCCGTCCGGATCCACCTGGTGCAGCCAGCCGTTCAGCTCAAACAGCGTGGTGGGGCACACTTCCGGGCAATGGGTGAACCCGAAGAACAACGCCGTGGGCTTGTCCTGGAACGCCTTTTCGGTGATCGGCTGCCCGTTCTGGGCCACCAGCGTGAAGGGAACGCCAAACGGACCCTCCGCAATATCCTTGTTGGAGCGCGTGACTTCGAGCGTCAGCCAGCCGAGCACACCGGCCATGACGGCACAGGCAATCCATAAGGCTATTCGGATGGTCTTCATGGCGAATGCGGGCTCCCGGCGGTCAAGATATCCCACCTCCTTACCCCTTGCGAGGGTGAGCCGCAATTCACGAACAGGGTGTTGGAATAAAGCGCGCTGCATCGTCGCAGGCGAGTGCAGCAAGCCGCCTCATCGGGCACCTAGAGGCACCAGGCGGCAAAGTTCTGCGACAGTGCGAGATAGATCGCCGCACCATGCTGGATCCAGCCATAGGCGGCAAAACCGCAGGCGCCGGCCAGAAACAAGCCTGCCGCAAGCCCGAAAGGCAAATATGAAGGATAATCAGGTAACCGCATGGAAAGTTTCTAGCGCAACATTGCAGTTGGTTGAAGTTCCATTCGTCATATCAGGATTAGCGAATGTTTAACACCTGTTTGAGACAGTTTTGCTGCGTGTTGACGTGACGGCCGGTGCATGATCGCGCCTTTCAGGAGCCATATCGACGCAGCAAGCCTCCTTCTCTCTCCGCCAAAGCTTCAACAGGAACCAGCAGCACTCATGACCAGCACATACGGCAGCAGGACAATGTCGGTAAGCCAGCGCCTGATGACGCTCGGCGCCACGGCCTTTGTGGGCATGGGCGCGATCGTGGCGGTCGGCTGGTATCAGCAGGCGCGTGTCGAATCAGGCCTCAATCGGGCCGTCGTGATCAACCAGGATGTCGATCGGTTGAATGCACTGAGGGCCGACAGCCTCGAAATGATCCTGGCGGCCATGGACACCATCGTCGACAAGGACGAAGGACACGTTAAGCCCGAACGCCTGCAACTAGTTGCCGATACGGCGAAGAAACTCACCGAGGGCACAGCCGTCGTCACCCGGCTTGCCGCTGATGCCGGGCGCCCGGAGCTGGCTGCAACCTTTTCAAGCGACCTTGCAAAAGCCGTCCAGGCCATTCAGGTGGATCTGACCAAACTGGTCGAGACGCGCGGCTCGGATGAAGCCTTTGAAGCCATCGATGATGCGATCGACGCTGCCGGCGACAAGATCACCTCAACACTCAGCAACATATCGACCCTTGGAAGCGCCCTTGCGTCTGACAGCATCGACACGGTGCAAGGCATCTCCAGAAATTCGCTGTGGATCCAGTTCCTCTGCGGTCTCTTCTCCATGGCCGTGGTCGGCATCCTGCAGTTCATCCATGGCGGCGCCATTCGCCGCGGCATCCGCAACCTGAAGGACAGCATGCAGCGTATTGTCGCCGGCGACTGCCAGACCCCGGTTCCAGGGACCGGCGGCAGCGACGAGATCGCCGACATGGCCCGGGCGACGGAAATCTTCCGCCAGGCAAGCCTCGACAAGATCACGCTCGAGCAGCAGACGCAGGAAGAACGCAGCCGCACCGAAGAAGCTACGCGCGAGCGCGACGCACTGCAGAAGGCGGAGGCGGAGGCGATCAAGACGGCAACGCAGGCGCTGGCCGCCGCCCTCACCCGCCTCTCGGAAGGTGACCTCAGCATCGTCATCGATCGGCCCTTCCGCGAGGATCTGGAGCCGGTCCGCGCCGACTTCAACCGGCTGACCGAGAAGCTGCGCCTGATCATGACGGAGATTTCCGGCAGCTCCAGCTCCATCCAGGCCAATGCCCAGCAGATGCGTTCGGCCGCCGATGATCTGGCCAAGCGCACCGAACAGCAGGCGGCAGCGCTTGAGGAAACCTCGGCGGCGCTTGAGCAGATCACCCGCACGGTGCGCACGGCAACCGAACGGGCAGAAGGCGCAAGCCAGATGGTGAGCAACGCCAAGGATTATGCCGAGCGCTCCTCGCAGGTGGTCACCGATGCGATGGCCGCCATGGAGCGCATCGAAGGTGCGACCGGCGAAATCGGCAAGATCATCAACGTGGTCGAGGAAATTGCCTTCCAGACCAACCTTCTGGCGCTGAACGCCGGCGTCGAGGCCGCCCGCGCCGGTGAAGCCGGCAAGGGCTTTGCGGTCGTTGCCCAGGAAGTGCGTGAGCTTGCCGGACGGGCCTCGGGGGCGGCCAAGGATATCAAGGCGCTCGTCACCCGCTCCAGCGGCGAAGTGCAGACGGGCGTAGCCCTTGTGCGTGCGACCGGGGAAGCCCTGCACCGCATCGGCGACGATGTGCTGAAGATCAATGACGATGTCGGCGCAATCGTGACGTCGGCGCGCGAACAGTTCGTCGGCCTGTCCGAGATCAATTCCGCCATCGGCCAGATGGACCAGACCACCCAGAAGAACGCCGCCATGGTGGAGGAAACCAATGCCTCCAGCCATACGCTGGCCAGTGATGCGGAAAACCTCACCCGCCTGATGGGCCAGTTCCGCGTCGAAGGTACCGGACCCCGCGCCGTGGATACGGCAGCCATCGCCGTCCCCTCGCGTCCCTCTCCCGCCCGCAGCCTGATGAACCGGGTTGCAGGCGCCATCACCAGCAGCAGCAGGCCTTCAGCGGGTGCAACCGCCGTCGCCACCAAAGAAAAATGGGAAGAATTCTAACCATGACGAACGCTATCAAGAAGACCGGCGCCTATCTCGAGATCGTCTCCTTCCACCTGGGCGACCAGGAGTTCTGCATCGACATCATGGCCATCCGCGAAATCCGCGGCTGGGCTCCGGTGACGCCGATGCCGCACACGCCGCCTTACGTACTGGGCCTCATCAACCTGCGCGGCGCGGTTATCCCGGTCATCGACATGGCCTGCCGTCTCGGCATGAAGATGACCGAACCGTCGGAACGGGCGGCGATCATCGTGACCGACATTGCCGGCAAGCTGGTCGGCCTGCTCGTCGAGCAGGTCTCCGACATGATGACGATCAAGAGCGAAGACCTGCAGCCGGCGCCGGAAATCATTCCGGAAGCCCAGCGTGCCTTCTGCCGCGGCATCGTGGCACTGGAAAAGACCATGGTCTGCTTCCTGAACCTCGACACGGTGATTGCAGACGAGCTCGCCCAGGCCGCCTGATTTCGACGTGCCTGCTGCTGGATGAAAGACGCCGCCCCGGTCTTCGCAACCGGGGTTTTTGGCGTTAGTTCGCGGTCAGTTCGCCATTACTTCGGCTGGCCGTTGATCCAGGTGACAGACTGGTTGAACAGCGGCACGGTGGAAATCGCCATCTTGGCGGAGCCGTCGGTCAGTTCGCGCGTGTGGATGAGATAAACCAGCGTGTTGTTCTTCTTGTCGTAGATCCGGTTGACGACCATCTTCTTCCAGATCAGCGACATGCCCTGCTTGAAGACTTCCTCGCCGCCCTTGGAGAGCGAGATGTCGCCGATTTCGATCGGGCCGGTCTGGCGGCAGGCGATGGAATTGTTGGACGGATCCTCAAACCATTTGCCGTTCTTCAACCGGTCGAGCACGCCGCGATCGAAATAGGTGACGTGGCAGGTGACGCCCTTCACCTTGGGGTCGGATACCGCATCCACGATGATATCATTGCCCATCCAGTCGACGCCAACCTCGCCGACCACGTCGGCAAATGAGGGCGAGGCCGAGACCATGCCGCAAAGGGCAGCGGCGGCAAGAAAAAGACGGGCGCGCATGAACAAGATCTCCGGTGAGCGGTGGTGATCACGAGATAGGCATCGCAGGCGCGAATGCAAGACGGCAAGCGCGCCGGCCAGCCGGTTCAGCGCTTGCGCAGCGTGCAGGCCGAATAGCCACCGGCATACAGCCTGCCGATCGTCATGCCGATGCGGGCTGCAATGTCGTGCGCATGCACCGCTCCCACCGCCCGGGCCATGGCAAGCGTCGCCTCCGCACAGATCGCCGCGTCTTGTGCTGCGTTATGGTGCTGGAATGTCAGGCCAAGATGGGCAGCCAGCACGTTCAGCCGGTGCGATGTCAGGTGCGGCCAGACACTCTTTGCCATCTTGACGCTGCAGAGATAGGACAGGTCCGGATAGGACTGGCGGTAGAGATCGAGGCAGGCGCGCCAGACGCTGAAATCGAACGCCGCATTATGGGCAATCATCGTGGCGCCGGCAAAATCGTCGATGAACTCGTCCATCACCTCGGGAAACTCCCCCGCGTCCTCTACATGCTCCGGCCGGATGCCGTGGACGGCGATGTTGAAGGAGGAAAAGCGCATGTCGTGTGGGCGGATCAGCCGCTCCTCGACCCGCACCACCCGGCCATCCTCGATCCAGGCGAGACCGACCGAACAGGCGCTGCCGCGCTGTTCATTGGCGGTTTCGAAATCGATGGCAATGGTTTTCAAGGGTGATGTCCGGACTGGTTGCTATGGCCAGGGTTCTATCCGGGCAGGCTGATTCGGCAAAGCCGTCTTGACGGCAGGCAAAGCGTCTGAGACCTTGGCCGCATGATCCGTTCGTGCACCCATCTTGTGATGACCCACACCATTCGCCCCGCAGGGCGTGTGGACGGTTGGCGCATGGCCTGATCAGTTCACACATCCCTGCCGGTTTCAGGCAGGGACCCGTCACATGGCTCTGCCTCGGCTTTTCACCAAACCCGAGAGAGCATGATGCAAGACGAACCACCCGAACAACGCCCGGCCCGCTACGCCGACCTTATCATCCGCGCCGCAAAACCATCGGATGCGGACGCCATTACGACGCTCGTCAATCTGCCGGGCTTTCGGCGGGGAACGCTGCGCCTGCCCTACCAGCCGCTTGCCGAAACGGCCCGCCGCTTCAGCGATGCCAATCCCAATACGCATGGCCTCGTGGCCGAGCGGCAGGGAGAGATCATCGGTGAAATCGGCCTGATGCGCCAGGCGGGCCGACGCGCGCATGTGGGGATCATCGGTATGGGCGTTCATGATGCGCATGCCGGACGCGGTGTTGGCTCCGCCCTGATGGCCGCCGTCACCGACCTTGCCGACAACTGGCTCAACCTGCGCCGTCTGGAACTCACGGTGTTTGTCGACAACGGGCCGGCGCTGGCGCTTTACCAGAAGTTCGGCTTTGCCGTGGAAGGCACCCACCGCGATTTCGCCTTCCGCGACGGCGCCTTTGTGGATGCCCATGCGATGGCGCGGTTGAAATGACTGCGCCAGCCGCCGCCTCATCGCCTCGCCTGCGCTCGGCATGTCTCCCCTCGGGGAGAAGAGGCCGGCAGGCCGATGAGGGGGGCGCTTGCCGTGCGGAGGGAACAGAGAAAGCCCCTTACCCGCCGATCAGCGCCAGCCACTCGTCCTCGTCCATGGTCTGGACGCCAAGCTCGGTGGCCTTGGCCAGTTTCGAGCCGGCACCGGGGCCGGCGACCAGGATATCGGTCTTCTTCGATACCGAGCCGGCCACCTTGGCGCCGAGGCTTTCGGCGCGGGCCTTGGCCTCGTCGCGGGTGAACTTTTCGAGGCTGCCGGTAAAGACCACCGTCTTGCCGGCAACCGGGCTGTTGCTTGCCACCGGCTGCTCGGCATCCTGCGGGGTCACCTGCGCCAGCAGGCGGCCGATGACCTCGACATTGCGGGGCTCCTTGAAGAACTCGACAATGGCGCGCGCCATCACCTCGCCGATGCCTTCAATGTTGTTTAAATCCATCCAGGCGTCGCCGGAGAGCGTCGCGGCCTCCTTCATGGCCGCTTCGAAGGCCGCATAGCTGCCATAGGCGCGGGCCAGGAGCTTCGCCGTCGTCTCTCCCACATGACGGATGCCGAGCGCAAAGATGAAGCGGTTGAGCGCGATCTGGCGGCGCTCATCGATGGCGTCATATAGTTTGCGGACGCTGACCTTGCCGAAGCCATCGATGTTTTCGAGCTTGGTGAGGGTCGAGGCTTCCTGCCGGGCCTTCAGCGTGAAAATGTCCGGCGCGGTGCGGATCTGCAGGGCGGGATCATCGGCCTCAAAGAAGAAATCGATCTGTTTGGCCCCAAGCCCTTCGATATCAAAAGCATTGCGCGAGACGAAATGCTTCAGGTGCTCCTTGGCCTGCGCCGAGCAGGTAAAGCCGCCGGTGCAGCGCATGACCGAATCAAGCTTGCCGGTCTTCTCGTTGCGCTCACGCACCGCGTGGCTGCCACAGACCGGGCATTTCGGCTGAAGCACATATTCGCGGGCGTCGTCGGGCCGCTTTTCCAGCACCACATCCAGCACCTGCGGAATGACATCCCCGGCGCGCTGCACGATGACCGTATCACCGATGCGGATATCATGGCCTTCGGGGCGAATGCGCTCGCCGGAATTGCCGATGCCCTTGATGTAATCCTCATTGTGCAGCGTGGCGTTGGTGACCACAACGCCCCCGACGGTGATCGGCGTCAGGCGTGCCACGGGTGTCAGCGCGCCGGTTCGTCCGACCTGGATGTCGATGGCTTCCACCGTGGTAAAGGCCTGTTCGGCGGGGAACTTGTGGGCGGTTGCCCAGCGCGGCGAACGGGAGCGGAAACCGAGGCGTTCCTGAAGCTGAAGCTCGTCCACCTTGTAGACGACGCCATCGATGTCGTAGTCGAGATCCGGCCGCTGAAGGCCGATCTCGTTGTAATGCGCAAGGATCTCGGCAACCGAGGTCAGCCGCTTCATCAGCGGATTGATCGGAAAGCCCCAGTCGTGAAAGGTTTCGACCATGCCCATCTGGGTCGTTGCCGGCATTGCCGACATTTCACCCCAGGCATAGGCAAAAAAGCGCAGCTTGCGGCTTGCCGTCACTTTCGCGTCGAGCTGGCGAAGCGAGCCTGCTGCCGTGTTGCGTGGGTTGACATAGGTCGGCTTGCCGTCCGCCTCCATCTGGGCGTTCAGAGCCAGGAAGTCGCTCTTGGCCATATAGACCTCGCCACGCACTTCCACCACATCCGGCACGCCCGCCGGCAATTGCTGGGGAATTTCGGCAATGGTGCGGATATTCGCCGTGACGTTTTCGCCCGTCGTGCCATCGCCGCGCGTGGCTGCACTCACCATGCGCCCGTTTTCATAGCGGATCGACATGGAGAGCCCGTCGATCTTCGGCTCGGCGGTGAAGGCAATGGAATTGTCCGGCAGCCGGCCGAGGAAGCGATAGACGGAACCGATGAAATCGCTGACATCCTCATCGGAAAACGTGTTGTCGAGCGACAGCATGGGGCGGGCGTGGGTGACCTGCGAGAAGGTCGGCAGCGGAGCCGCTCCCACCCGAAGGCTTGGACTGTCGGAGCGAACCAGCTGCGGGAAGCGCTTTTCGATCGCGTCATTACGGCGCTTGAGGGCGTCGTAATCGGCGTCGGAAATCTCCGGCGCATCGCCTCCATGATAGGCAAGATCATGGCGGGCGATGTCGGCCGAAAGTTGCGCAAGCTCGGCTGCCGCCTGATCCTCGTTCAACGTCTCGACGGGGCTTTGTTCAACGGGCATGCGCTACTCTCCAACACAGCAAGGCCTTGGCGATCAGATCCTCGCCGGACGTCTTTTTACGCTAAAGCAAGGCCTCGCAAAACGGCAAAGCATGCCGATCCACTGTCCGATGCCGATTGTTTCGACGCCACGCGATTTTCCGGCTGTGCCTGGAACGGGCACCCAAAAAACTCAGACACTGCCCGACAGCAGACGGGCGGCGGCGGCGCGGGCCTCGTCGGTAACCGAGGCGCCCGACAGCATGCGGGCGATTTCCTCGGCGCGGTGTT
The DNA here is from genome assembly GCF_042611105.1 of Neorhizobium fuzhouense. Lineage (NCBI taxonomy): Bacteria > Pseudomonadati > Pseudomonadota > Alphaproteobacteria > Hyphomicrobiales > Rhizobiaceae > Neorhizobium > Neorhizobium fuzhouense. Next base: position 159,442 of record NZ_JBHFFP010000002.1, read on the forward strand.
CCGGCGCCATGGTGGCGACGCGGGTCGCGATCTTGTCGGACCCGTCGCTTGCCGGCCCCTTGGAGATGAGAAGATGGGTTGCCGCACGCGCCGCCACCTGCGGCGCATGGGTGACGGACAGCACCTGCACGGTTGCCGAAAGCCGCTTCAACCGCTGGCCGATGGCATCGGCGACCGCGCCGCCGACGCCGGTGTCGATCTCGTCAAACACAAGTGTGGGCGCCGATCCCCGATCGGCCAGCGCCACCTTCAGCGCCAGCAGGAAGCGCGACAGTTCGCCGCCGGAGGCCACCTTCATGATCGGGCCGGGGCGCGTGCCGGGATTGGTCTGCACGTGGAATTCGACCGTGTCGATGCCGTCTGCCGTGGCAGCATCCGGATCGGCGGTGACATTCACCATGAAGCGCGCCCTCTCCAGTTTCAGGGCCGGCAGTTCCGCCATGACCGCCGCCGCCAGCGCATCCGCACCGTTGTGGCGCTTTTCAGAGAGCGCACGCGCGGCATGGTCGAACTCTGCCTTGGCAGATGCTGCCGCCTTTTCGAGCTGGCCCAGGCGCTCCTCGCCGGCATCGAGTTCGGCAAGGTCTGCCACCATCTTTTCGGCAAGCGCCGGAAGATCCGTGACGGGTACCGCATATTTGCGGCTGGCGGCGCGCAGCGCAAACAGCCGTTCCTCCACTCGCTCCAGCTCGCGCGGATCAAATTCGGTGCGGCGCAGCGCCGCTTCCGCCTCCATCTGCGCGTTGGAAAGATTGTCAAGGGCTGCATCGAGAAGCTGCACGGTGTCTTCCAAGAGACCCGGCGCCTCATGGCTCTTGCGCTCCAGCCGGCGCACCAGCGAGGCAATCAGCGGCACGGGCGAGCCATTGCCGTTCAGGAAGTCGCAGGCCTCGGAAATATCTCCGGCGATGCGTTCGGATTTCTGCATGCGGGAGCGCTGCTCGGCCAGTTCCTCTTCCTCGCCGTCGCGGGGGCTCAAGACTTCCAGCTCCTCGACGGAGGCCCTCAGGAAATCCGCCTCGCGGGCCGCCGCCTCGACACGGGCGCGGTGGGTCTTCAAGGCCCGGTCGGCATCGCGCCACTGCCTGTAGAGGGAAGCAACCGTCGCCACCTCGTCAGTGAGGCCGGTAAAGGCATCGAGCAGGGCGCGATGCGCATCGGTATCGACAAGCGCACGATCGTCATGCTGTCCGTGGATCTCGACCAGCAGCTGACCCGCCTGGCGCATCAGCTGGACGCTCACCGGCTGGTCGTTAATGAGGGCCTTGGTGCGCCCGTCGGCCGACTGCGTGCGGCGAAAAATCAGGTCGCCGTCATCGTCCAGGCCGTTTTCGCGCAGCATCAGGCGGGCCGGATGATCGGCTGCGACATCGAAGACGGCAGTCACCTGGCCGCGGTCGAGACCGTGGCGCACAAGCCCGCCATCGCCGCGCCCGCCAAGCGCCAGCGAGAGACTGTCCAGCAGGATGGATTTCCCCGCCCCCGTTTCGCCCGTCAGAACCGAGAGGCCGCTTTCGAACGAAAGGTCCAGCCGCTCGATCAGAACGATATCGCGGATCGACAACTGGATCAGCATGATGTCCCTTGTTTCAGGCGCCGATCAGCTTGGCACCGGCCCGAGAAATCCACGAACCGCGGTTCTCGCGCGGCTCCAACCCGCCGCCCTTCAGCAGTTTGAAACTATCCGCATACCATTGGCTGTCCGGATAGTTGTGGCCGAGAACAGCAGCTGCCGTCTGCGCCTCTTCCGTCACGCCCATGGCATAATAGGCTTCGACGAGACGTGCGAGCGCCTCTTCGACCTGATTGGTATTGCCGTAATTCTCCACCACGACGCGGAAGCGCGTGATGGCCGCCAGATATTCCTTACGTTCCAGATAGTAGCGGCCGACCTGCATTTCCTTGCCGGCGAGCTGGTCACGCGCAAAGCGGATCTTTGCCTGCGCGTCCTCGACATATTCAGACTTCGGATAATCGCGCACGACCACCGACATCGCCTCGATGGTGCGGTTGGAGGCCTTCTGATCCTGCGTCACATCGGAAATCTGCTTGGAATAGGACAGACCGACGAGATACTGCACATAGGCGGTATCTTCCGAACGCGGGTATTGCTTCAGATAGCGATTGCCGGACTGCACGGCGTCGTCATAGCGCGCCAGGCGATACTTGGTGAAGGTGCTCATCACCAGCGCCTTGCGGCCCCATTCCGAGAACGGGTTCTGCTTTTCGATCGAATCGAATTTGCGGCTGGCTTCCGTCAGATTGCCCGCCTTCATGTTGGCGAGCCCCTGATTGTAAAGCTGCTCCGGCGGATCGGCGTTCAGACCGAGCTTGGTAATGTCGATGTCCGGGTCGGATTGGCAGGAGGTCACCAGCGTACCCGTGCCCACCAACAGCAGGGACACAAGCGCAAGGCGTGCGGTGTTCCTCAATCCAACAGACTTCGTCTCAGTCATTCGACACTTCCCGATTGCCACGCGATGTTACCTGGACCGCCCGAATTGGCGTTCTAGCCATAAAAGAAGCGGGAGAGCAACGCAATGATGGTGCTTTGACGCATTTTTGTGGCACGGCGGCACCCTGTCCCAAAAAGAAAGGCCGCCTCCGGGGAGACGGCCTTGCAAACCCGATCTATCAGTGCTCAGCCAGCCCAGGGAGCAAACTCAAGGCCGTTCACGGCAACGAATTCGCGCGCCCGAACCCGCTGGCTGCGCACCGGCGCTTCGACCACTTCATAGGCGGTCGGATCGCTCAGCAACGCCTTCAGCGCATTGGCATTCATCTTGTGGCCGCCGCGATAGGACCGATAGCAGCCGATGAACTGGGCACCGGCAAGCGCCAGATCGCCGACGGCGTCGAGCGTCTTGTGGCGGACGAATTCGTCCTTGAAGCGCAGGCCTTCGATATTGACCACCGAATCATCATCGGAAATGACGACCGAATTTTCCAGCGACGAACCGAGCGCAAAGCCGGCGGCCCACAGGCGCTCGACATCGCGCATGAAACCGAAGGTGCGGGCGCGCGACAGCTGATCGCGGAAAACCTGCGCCGTCAGGTCACCCTTCCAGGACTGGCGGCCGATGAGCGGCGAATCGAAATCGATCTCCACCTCGAAGCGCGTGCCGTCATAGGGGCGGAATTCCGACCAGGAGGCACCCGAATCGATGCGAACCGGCTTCAGCACGCGGATGTAGCGGCGCTTTTCGCCGAGGTTGACGATGCCTGCCTGCTCGATGGCCTCGATGAAGGGAAAGGAGGAGCCGTCCATGATCGGCATTTCGGCGCCATCGACTTCGACCACCAGATTGTCGAGGCCGAGCGCATAAAGTGCTGCCATGACATGTTCGATCGTTGCGATCGACCGCGGCAGCGAGGTGCCAAGCACGGTGCAGAGATCGGTATTGCCGACATTGGACGATACCGCCCGGTATTCGGCGACCGACCCGTCCGCCAGCTGGCGGCTGAACAGGATGCCGGTGCCGGCTTCCGCCGGCTGGAAGGTGATCGAGACAGGGCTGCCGGAGTGTACACCAATCCCCGAGAGGCTCACCGGGGCGGCGATTGTAGTTTGGAAACCCAGAAGTCCGATCGTCATGTCTTGTGCCTTCTCATGCCCGGCCCCGCGAGCGGGGCGTCAAAGCCTTGACGTTTCGTTACGCTTGTCGCGTCGAAACATTGTTTTCTCAATTCTGTACATAAGCCGGGAGGGCATCCAAGCCAAATCACTGTTTCTTTCGCATTGTTACGAAGCCAGCGCGTTGATTTACCATGATTTTAAACGATACGCCGCAAAAGTGCGCGCTGCGCGGTCTGCGGCCCACAGTGGAGCTTGACGAGAGCCGCCGCATGTAAATAGAATTCATAAAATAAATTAAAAATTAGAAATACTGCAGGGAGCGGGCCGTGATCAACGAATACAACCCCATCAAGCAGGGTCAACGGGCCATAATGCACCGCACAATATTTATTCTTGCTTCTTTATATATTTCACTATCACATACGGGTATAGCCTCGGCAGACGATGTCGTTCAAGTGCCTTCGCCGCAAACTGCCTGCGGGTCCCCTGCCAAGACGGTTGCCCTGCCTGTCGCGGCTGGGGTGCTTCAGGCCTCTGCAAAGAGCGAAGAGCCCTGCATCGGCGCTGCGCGTGAAAACACTCTCACCTTTTCCGGTCTCGACCTCACCGGATCGGTCCAGACATACAAGGAGAAGGGGTACACACTCATCGGGCGCAGCGGCTTGAAGCCCTGCAGCGCCGATGGCGACTGCATCCGCGGCTTGCGCGAAAAGGGCAGCCCCCATATTTCCGCCTATGCCGGCGCCAGTATCAATTTCAACCTGTCCATCGATGACCCTGACAGGCCCTTTCGCCTCAAGGCGCTGAAAATCTGCAACCTCAGCCAGACCGCACCGACACAATCGATCATGTTCGTCGGGCAGCTTGCCGATGGCGGCACGACGGCCTTTGCCGTCACCGTCCGCGGCAACTCTACCAGGGACCAGCTTTTCATTTTTCCGGAAAGCTTCCGCAACCTGGTCTCTGTCAGCTGGTCGCCCAAAAACACGGCGGTCGCAGACATTGTGTTGTCAAACTGAACCAGCACGAATCTCGGTACGGCAGCGTCCTGTCACGAAAACGCCCGCGGTCCGGTAGACCGCGGGCGTTTGCTTGTCGGGGCAGGAAGAGGCCGGTGATCCGGCCTCCGGTCATGATCAGGTGGACTGGCGACGGAGGAAGGCCGGGATTTCCAGCTGATCGTCCTCGTGATGGGCCTTCGACGACGGAACCGAACGGCCGTGATCGTCCAGATTGCCACGACGCGGGGCGTAGAGGCTTGCTTCCGGCGACAGCGGACGACGCTGCTGCGAGGCAGCGGCCGGTGCCGAGGTCATGTCGGCAGCCACACCTTCTTCGTCGTCGCGACGGCCGAGCGAGTTCGTGATCCGCTTCAGGAGACCCATCGGGCCGCGTTCCTCGACTGCATGCGCGGTCGGCTGGGCGCGGTGTTCGATCTCGGCCTTCAGTACCGGCGGGAAGTCCTCCACGCGCGGCATGCGAACCTGCTCTGCCACATTGCGAATGATCGGAGCAGCCTGTTCAACCGGCTGCGCCACACGCTGCTGCATCGGCTGCTGGTGTACCGGCTGATGCTGCAAGGGCTGGTGCTGGATCGGCTGATGCTGGAGAGGAGCCGGCTGGCTCATCACCGGCGCCTGCGGTGCCGGTGCCGAATAGGTCGGTGCGGGCGTGTAGGCCGGAGCCGGACGGGCGGCGACCGGCTCGACAGGGGCTGCCGGCTGGAACAGGCGGCTCTGCGGGCGGAACTCTTCCTGCACGGGGGCGGGAGCGGGCTGCGCCTGCACCGGCTGGGGAGCCGGCGCCGAATGCTGCAGGGTGGCAATCGACAGTTCGCGTTCCATCTGGGCTTCCGCCTGGCGGATCGTTTCGGCAACGTGATCGACCGGTGCGACGGTGCGGGGCGCCTGCGCCATTGCAGGCTGAACTGCGGCCGGAGCCGAAGCAACGGCCGCGGAAGAACGGATAATCGGTTTCGTGGCGGCGCGCATTTCAGCGGCACGCAGGTCGTTTTCATTCACGGCGCGGTCGATGCCGGTGGCAACGACGGAGACGCGGATGACGCCTTCCAGCGCTTCGTCGAAGGTGGCGCCGAGGATGATGTTGGCGTCCGGATCGACTTCCTCGCGGATGCGGGTTGCCGCTTCGTCGACTTCGAAGAGCGTGAGGTCGCGACCGCCGGTGATGGAGATCAGCAGGCCCTGTGCTCCCTTCATCGAGGTTTCGTCGAGGAGCGGGTTGGCAATCGCAGCTTCGGCGGCCTGCATGGCACGGCCCTGGCCGGAGGCCTCGCCGGTGCCCATCATCGCACGGCCCATTTCGCGCATGACGGAGCGAACGTCGGCGAAGTCGAGGTTGATCAGGCCTTCCTTGACCATCAGGTCGGTGATGCAGGCAACGCCCGAATAGAGAACCTGGTCGGCCATGGCGAAGGCATCGGCAAAGGTCGTCTTGTCGTTGGCAATGCGGAACAGGTTCTGGTTCGGGATGACGATCAGCGTATCGACCGACTTCTGCAGTTCCTGGATGCCCATCTCGGCAAGCCGCATGCGGCGCTGGCCTTCGAAGTGGAACGGCTTGGTGACGACGCCGACGGTGAGGATGCCCTTGTTGCGGGCAGCCTGTGCGACGACCGGGGCCGCACCGGTGCCGGTGCCGCCGCCCATGCCGGCGGTGACGAAGCACATATGCGTGCCCGACAGGTGATCGATGATCTCGTCGAGGCATTCTTCGGCAGCGGCGCGACCGACTTCCGGCTGCGAACCCGCGCCAAGACCTTCGGTTACCTGCACGCCCATCTGGATGATGCGTTCGGCCTTGGCCATCGTCAGCGCCTGGGCATCGGTGTTGGCGACGACGAAATCGACGCCTTCGAGGCCCGCAGTGATCATGTTGTTGACGGCGTTGCCGCCGCCACCGCCAACGCCGAAGACGGTGATCCGAGGCTTCAGCTCGGTGATGTCCGGCTTTTGCAGATTGATGGTCATGTAACCGTTCCTTCTTTCTCTGGCCGCCTCGCCAAGCGGGCCGATTCTCTAAACTGGGCTGACACTCTGATCGAGGGTCAGAAACTTTCCTTGAGCCACTGCCCCATGCGGGCGATGCGGCTGTTGCCATTGCCGAGCGTGGCGAGAAGACCGCCCTGCCCCGCATGTGTTTCCATGTCTGCGACCTGCGGATAGATCATCAGACCCACCGCCGTCGAAAATGCCGGGCCCTTGGCCGCCGTCGGCAGGCCCGAGACCCCCATCGGACGCCCGATGCGCACATTGCGCGCCAGAATGCGCCGCGCCGTTTCCGGAAGGCCGGTCAGCTGGGCCGCACCGCCCGTCAGCACCACGCGCTTGCCGACGATCGGGCTGAAGCCCGACTTCTGGATGCGGTCGCGGATGAGTTCCAGCGTTTCTTCCAGCCGGGCCCGCACGATGCGGGTGACGAGAGCACGCGGCACCTGCGTCGGCAGGTCACGGTCGTCCTCGCCGATCGGCGGAACCGAAATCATGTCGCGCTCGTCGGCCGCCGTGGTGATGGCGGAACCGTGCACAACCTTCATACGCTCGGCGTCCTCGATTCGGGTCGAGAGCCCGCGTGCCAGATCCGTCGTCACATGGTGGCCGCCAATGCCGATCGCATCGGTGTGGACGAGCTTGCCTTCGGCAAAGACCGAAATCGTCGTGGTGCCGCCGCCCATGTCGATGGCAGCGCAGCCGAGTTCGACCTCGTCATCGACAAGCGCCGCAAGACCGCTGGCATAAGGCGTCGCGACGATTCCCTCAACCGACAGATGGGCGCGGTTGATGCACAGCTCGAGGTTCTTCAGGGCGGCGCGCTCGGCGGTCACCACATGCATGTCGACGCCCAGCAGGTCGCCATACATGCCGAGCGGATCGCGGATGCCACGCTCGCCATCCAGCGAAAAGCCCGTCGGCAGCGAATGCAGCACGGCCCGGTCCTGGCGCACCGACTGGTGGCTCGCGGTCGTCAGCACCTTGCGCAGATCCGTTGCATCCACTTCCTGGCCACCGAGATCGATGGTCGCGGTATAGACGTCGCTGGTGATTCGGCCAGCCGACACATTGACGATCAGGCTGTCGACGGTAAGGCCCGCCATGCGCTCTGCCGCATCGACAGCCAGCCGCACGACGCTTTCCACTGCATCCAGATCGGAGATCACGCCGGACTTGACGCCACGCGAGCGCTGGTGGCCGATGCCGATGATTTCGACGCTGTGCGTGCGGTTGGGCAGGATCTGGCTTTCAGCGCGCGGCGTCAGCCGTGCGATCATGCACACGACCTTGCTCGAGCCGATGTCGAGAACCGAAACCACATGCGACCGCTTCGAAGACAAAGGCTTCAGGCGCGGCAGGCCGAAATTGGAAGAACCGAACAGGCTCACGTCTGACCTCCTGCCTTCTTGAGGGCCTTGGCACGGGCCTCGACAGCCGAGGCGCGGCGTTGTGCTGCGTCCGCCGTCAGGCGGATCGTCGTACGGTCATGAAGACGCAAATCAACCGCTGCGATATCGCGGTTCAACAGCCCTTCGGACTGTTCGTAGCGGTGAAGCAGGACGAGAGCCTGCTGAATATCCGATTCCGGCAGTTTGATGACCACGCCGTTGTCGAGATGCAGATCCCAGCGACGGCCGGCCACCCGCACAAAGGCCCGCACACGGGCCTTCAGCTCCGGCCAGCTGGACATTTCATCCAAGAAATCAGCGGCTGCCGAATCGGCGTCGCGGCCAACGAACAGCGGCAGGGAGGCAAACTTGTTGTCGCGCAGCGGCGCAATCACGCTGCCGTTCTTTTCGATCAGCGACAGCTCCGTGCCATGCTGCCAGATGCCGAAGGCTTCGCGCTCCTTCAGCGTGACCTCGATCGTCTTCGGATAGACCTTGCGCACCTGCGCGTTCTCGACCCAGGGCAGATCCGCCAGCTTGCGACGGGCCGCCTCGATATCGAGCGCGACGAGTGAGGTGGCGCCATCAAGGCCCAGCATCTGCAGGATGTCGATTTCCGACGTCTGCACATTGCCGGAGATCATCACCTTCTCGATGGCAAAACCCGCAGCCGCGGTCGTTACCTGGGCGAAATCATCCGCATGGCCGCCAAGCGACATGCCGTAAAGGCCAACAGCGCCAAACAGGACGAAAACGCCGGCCGTGCCAGTGTGACGGGGAATATGGATGCGGCCCGTTGCAAGGCTCACGCAGAAGCGGACGACGCGACGCATCGGGCGCGGCAGCACCATGCGGTCATCAGCGACCGGATATTGCGACGGGCGCCCGCGGGAAACCGGAGCTTTATTGCCATTCAGCGCGAACACGAAGCGTCCTCCACCATCCAGCGGACGAGGTCACCAAAGGAACGGCCGGCATGAGCGGCCATTTCAGGCACCAGGGAAGTCGGCGTCATGCCGGGCTGGGTATTCACCTCAAGCCAGACAAGCTCGCCATCCTCGGACAGACGGTCATCGTAGCGGAAATCGGAGCGACTCACACCGCGACACCCCATCGCCTGGTGCGCCTTAAGGGCCAGTGTTTGTACTTTTTGGTAAATATTCGGTAAAATTTGTGCCGGAATGACGTGGGAGGAGCCGCCGGCGGCATATTTCGCGTCATAATCATAGAATGCGCCGGACAAGGGCACGACTTCCGTCACACCCAGCACTTCATCGCCCATGACACCGCAGGTCAGCTCGCGACCGGCGACATAACGCTCGACCAGGACGCGGTCGCCGTAGCGCCAGTCAGAAGAACCAAGAACCTGAGGCGGATGCGACTGGCCTTCGCGCACGATCACGACGCCGAAGGACGAGCCTTCGCACACGGGCTTGACCACATAAGGCGGCTTCATCGGATGAACCGCACCGATCTCATGGCGATCGAGCACCAGACCTTCGGCGACCGGAATGCCGGCAGCCGCCGCAACTGCCTTGGCGCGGTCCTTGTCCATGGCAAGGGCCGAGGCAAGGACGCCGGAATGGGTATAGGGGATCTGCAGGTATTCGAGGATGCCCTGGATGGTGCCATCCTCGCCATTTGGCCCATGCAGCGCATTGAAGGCAACATCAGGCTTCAGCTCCGCAAGAACGGCGGCAATGTCGCGCGCCACGTCGATGCGGGTGACGCGGAAGCCTTCGGCCTCCAGCGCGGATGCACAGGCATTGCCGGACGACAGGCTGACCGGGCGCTCGGAGGAGAGCCCTCCCATCAGAACTGCCACGTGCTTGCCACTCATTAAAAGTCCCCTGAGACTGCCTTGGGTTATGCGTTCTTGCTTGCGCCGACCTGATTCCTGCGCAGACCAATTAGACACCGGCCATGGTTAATGAATCGTTTACTTTGGTTAACCGCCGCCGCCCTGTGGCCATCCGGCACCACCTGCAACGAGGTGCCACCGGGGGACGCTTTCTGGTCTTTCAGCGACTCAATTCGCTTTGAACTTTGCAAAAATGTCCGTAAAGAACGGCCAGCCCTTTCCAAAAGAGCTGTCTTTAACTCTCAGTGGACAAGATTATGACGCAAGCGACCTCTTCCGTGTCGCCGTCCGCCGAGCCGTTGGTACCTGCTGCATTGAATTCCCCTGCACGAGTCCTGACGGCCAGCCTGGTCGGCACGACGATCGAATTTTTCGATTTTTATGTTTATGCCACCGCAGCCGTTCTGGTTTTCCCGGCGCTGTTCTTCCCCAACAGCGATCCGATGACTGCGTTGCTCGCCTCCTTTGCAACCTTCTCCATCGCCTTTTTCGCGCGCCCCTTCGGCGCCGTGGTGTTCGGGCATTTCGGTGACCGCATCGGCCGCAAGACGACACTGGTGGCGGCACTTCTGACGATGGGCATTTCCACCGTCATCATCGGCCTTCTGCCGACCTATGAGCAGATTGGCGTGATTGCGCCGCTGCTTCTGGCGCTGTGCCGGTTCGGCCAGGGCTTTGGCCTCGGCGGCGAATGGGGTGGCGCAGTGCTGCTCGCCACGGAAAATGCCCCGCCCGGCAAACGCTCCTGGTACGGCATGTTTCCGCAACTCGGCGCGCCCGTCGGCCTGTTCCTGTCCTCGGGCATCTTCTGGCTTCTCCTGCATGTGATGTCGCAGGAAGCCCTACTCAGCTGGGGCTGGCGCGTTCCCTTCATCTCGTCCATCGCGCTGATCGCCATCGGTCTGTGGGTCCGCCTCTCGATTACCGAGACGCCTGCCTTCCAGAAAGCGATCGACAAACATGAGCGGGTCGAGGTGCCGGTGGCAGAACTGTTCCGCAACCACAAGCGCAGCCTCGTGCTCGGCACCTTCGTGGCGCTGGCCACCTTCGTGCTGTTCTACATCGGTTCGGCCTATCTTCTCTCCTACAACGTCAAGGTCCTGAAGATCCCGTTCACGGATGCGCTGGAAGTTCAGCTTCTGGGCTCGGTCGTCTTCGGCCTGTTCATTCCGATCGCCGGCAAGCTCGCCGACCGGGTGGGACGCCGGGAACTGCTGATTGCCATCACCGTCCTCATCGGCCTCTTTTCCTTCCTGCTGCCGACGCTGATGACGAGCGGCGAGACCGCCATCTTCGTCTTCTCGGCCGCCTCGATGGCGCTGATGGGCGTGACCTACGGCCTCATTGGCACCGCCCTTGCGGCACCCTTCCCGACCGCCGTGCGCTACACCGGCTCGTCGATCACCTTCAATTTCGCCGGCATCTTCGGCGCATCGCTGGCCCCCTACATCGCCACCTGGCTGCAGACGACCTATGGCATGACCTATGTCGGCTATTACCTGCTGGTGGCAGCCATCATCACGCTGGCCTGCATCCTGCTCTCGGGTAAGGAAGAAGTCTGATCCCGTAGAGTCAGTTCGACACAAAAAAGCCCGCGAAACCATTGGTTCCGCGGGCTTTTTGTTGAAAACTGAGAGAGGCTATTCGCCAGGATGCAGTCGGCCTTTACGCCGCTCCCGCCATTCCTGCAACCAGATTGCGCACCATACGGACGCAGCAATCAGAATCGGCAGAATATAAAGATAAAAGGCAGTGGCCGTCGTCATGGCTCCAGCTTTCCAAGGATGTGCCTTGCCCCCAAATGTAGGACAAAAGCAGTGGAAAGCCAAGTCAACGTCGAAAGCACAATCCCGAATGTGAAGGCGTAGCCACCGCCGCCGTTTATCCCGGAGACCAAAGGCGCAATGAACCCTGCCGCAACGCAGGCAGTGGCAAGCCGATCGACAGAGTTCGCTGCAAGCTTGGCCCGCTCGTTTCCGACCAGTATCCGCTTGCGCTCGTCGATCATGCTTGCCCAAAGCCCCTACTCGGTCGTCGCCCCCTGGAACGGCTTCACCTCGCGCCCCGGCATGAAAATGCCCAGCCGCTTGATTTCCCATTCGAGCTTGATGCCGGATTTTTCGAACACGCGCTGGCGCACCATCTCGCCGAGATATTCCAGATCGTAGCCGGTCGCGTGGCCGATATTGATCATGAAATTGCAGTGCAGGGACGACATCTGCGCGCCGCCGTTCATCATGCCGCGGCAACCGGCGTCATCGATCAGTTCCCAGGCGGAGTGGCCGGGCGGGTTCTTGAAGGTCGAGCCACCGGTCTTTTCCTTGACCGGCTGAACGGTTTCCCGGTGATGGCGCACCGCGTCCATTTCGGAGCGGATCTTCGCCCGGTCGTCGGCATAGCCTTCGAAGACGGCATGGGTGAAGATGAGGTCTGCCGGCACGGACGAGTGACGATAGCTGTAGCCCATTTCGGCCGCCGTCAGCACATGCTTGTTGCCCTTGCGATCGACGGCATGAACCTCGATGACGCGGCCCGAGGTTTCACCGCCATTGGCGCCGGCATTCATGCGCAGCGCACCGCCGATCGAGCCCGGAATGCCATAGTAGAAGGCAAAGCCGCCGATGCCATTGTCCATGGCCATGGCGGCAATGTGCTTGTCCGGGCAGATGGCGCCAGCCATGATGCGGTTTTCGCCGGCAAGTTCCAGCTGACCAAAGCCCTTGGCCGACAGACGCAGCACGACGCCCGGAATGCCGCCATCGCGCACGAGAAGATTGGAACCGACGCCGACGACGGTCAGCGGTACATCCTGCGGCAGAAGTTTCAGGAAGGTGACGAGGTCCTCCAGGTCATGCGGCTGGAACATCAGTTCGGCGAGACCGCCGGCCTGGAACCAGGTGACACGATCCATCGGTGCGTCGGGCGTCAGCCTGCCCCGGATCGCACTTACGCCGGCCCCAAGCGAGGCCAGCAACTTTTCCCCATTCACCTGTTTCATGCAGACTGTCCCGAAATACCTTCTAGTTCCTTTGGCAAGGCCGCAGCCCACTGCGTGATATTGCCAGCCCCAAGAAGAACCACGAAATCACCCGGTTTTGCAATGCCGGCGATGATGCCTGCCAGCGCGTCAGGCGAGGAAAGATAGCGGGCATCGCGATGGCCACCGGCACGGATGCGCGAAACCAGCGCTTCCGAGTTCACGCCATCGATCGGATCTTCGCCGGCGGCATAAACAGGCGCCAGCAAAATGCTGTCTGCATCGTTGAAGCAGGTGACGAAATCCTCGAAAAGGCTCGCCAGACGGCTGAACCGATGCGGTTGGTGCACTGCAATGATTCGGCCCTGGCAGCTTTCCCGCGCCGCCTTCAGCACCGCCTTGATTTCCACTGGGTGGTGTCCGTAATCGTCAAACACGGACACGCCATTCCAGGTGCCGGTCAGCGTGAAGCGGCGCTTGACGCCGGAAAAGGCCGCAAGCCCCTTGCGGATATCGGCTTCCGAAATGCCGAGCCGGTTGGCGACCGCAATGGCGGCCGTCGCATTGGAAATATTGTGACGCCCCGGCATCGGCAGCGTCAGGTCCTTGAAGGAAAACACCCGGCCGGTACGGCGACGGCGGATTTCCACGTCGAAGATCGACTTGGTGCCTTCCATGCGCACATTGGAGAAGCGCGCATCGGCCTGCGGGTTTTCGCCGTAGGTTACGATCTTGCGGTCCTCGATCTTGCCGACAAGCGTCTGCACTTCCGGGTGATCGAGGCACAGCACGCCAAAGCCGTAGAAAGGCACGTTCTCGACGAACTGGCGGAAGGCCGCGCGCACGGCATCAAAGCTGCCGTAGTGATCGAGATGCTCCGGGTCGATATTGGTGACGACGGCGACATCTGCCGGCAGCTTCAGGAAGGTGCCATCCGATTCGTCGGCCTCCACTACCATCCACTCGCCCTCACCCATGCGGGCATTGGTGCCATAGGCATTGATGATGCCGCCGTTGATAACGGTCGGGTCAAGCGCACCGGCTTCCAGAAGCGTTGCCACCATCGAGGTGGTCGTCGTCTTGCCATGCGTGCCGCCAATGGCAATCGCATTGCGGAAGCGCATCAGTTCGGCGAGCATTTCGGCGCGGCGCACGATGGGCAGCGATTTTTCGCGCGCAGCGACCAGTTCCGGATTGTTCTTCTTGATGGCGGTCGAGACGACCACCACTTCCGCATCGCCAAGATTATCGGCCTGATGACCGACGAAGACCGGAATACCCTTGTCGCGCAGGCGCTGCACATTGGCGCCATCCGACTGGTCGGACCCCTGAACCCGGTGGCCGAGATTGTGCAGCACCTCGGCAATGCCGCTCATGCCGATGCCACCGATGCCGATGAAATGGACAAGACCGATGGCCTTTGGCATCTTCATGGGCGAACTCCTTTGAATGTCGAAAGATTTTGCCGGTCGGCAATAGCTGCAACCAGATCGGCGAGCAAGACGGCGGCATTTGGCCGCCCGGAGCGCCGGGCCGCCTCGGCCATTTGCGCCAGCCGCTCGGGTTGGCGCATGGCATCGGCAATGAGCCCCGAGAGCTTTTCGGGCGAGAGTTCCGCCTGCGGCACCACTTCAGCGCCTCCGGCCTTCACCAGAGCGGCCGCATTGGCCGCCTGGTCATGGTCGAGTGCATAAGGGTATGGCACGAGGATCGCCGGGCGGCCGATGACGGAGATTTCCGACACCGTCGAGGCACCGGAACGGCTGATGACGAGGTGGGCCGCAGCGATGCGCTCGGCCATGTCGCCGAAGAAGGGCGAGACGTCGGCAGTCATCTTCAGCTTCCCCATGCACTGGTCGACCTGCGGCCGGTCTTCCGGGCGGGCCTGCTGGGTGAGCACGATCCGGGCGCGCAAGTCTTCCGGCAAAAGCGCAAGCGCCGTCGGGATTGCACCGGAAAAGAACTTGGCGCCCTGGCTTCCGCCGAACACCACGAGCCGGAACGGATCATTGCCGGCAGACGGGACATAGGGCGTGGCCGCGGCGGCCAGAACGGCGGGTCGCACCGGATTGCCAGTCGTGACGATCTTTGCCGCATGCGGGCCTTCGCCTTCCGGCAGGAAACCGCCGGCAATGGCCGACACCCGCGAGGCGAGCGCCTTGTTGGCGCGGCCCATCACGGCGTTCTGCTCGTGCACAAGGGAGGGAATGCCAAGGCCGGTGGAGGCAAGAAGCGGCGGCACGGTGGGATAACCGCCAAAGCCGACGACGGCGAGCGGCTTCAGCCGCGTCATCAAGCGGCGGGCTGCCCGCAACCCCTTCCACAGCGTCAGCAGTGCCTTTGCCATGGCAATCGGGTTCTTGGAGGCAAAGGTGGCGGAGGGCACGACATGGATCTCGTCGGCCGGGAAACTGCCGGCAAAGCGCTCGGCCCGACTGTCGGTGACGAGATGGACGCTGTAATCGCGCGCCCGCAATTCATGCGCCAGCGCTTCGGCCGGAAACAAATGGCCGCCGGTTCCCCCGGCGGCAAGCAGAATGATACCCTTGCTCATGGATCTGGCCTATTCTGCGGGGACGCTGTTGGATACACGAAACAGGCTGCGTTCCTGCGCCCGCTTTTCGGGACGGTGGCGCGTCAGCGCCAGGATGAAGCCCGCAGTCACGCAGATGGCGATCATCGAGGAGCCGCCATAGGAGATGAGCGGCAGCGTCATACCCTTGGCCGGCATCAGTTCGAGGTTCACGCCGATATTGATCATCGACTGGATGCCGATCTGCAGCACGAGTCCTGCGACGGCAAACCGGTTGAAATCATTGCGCTCACGATAGGCGTGGCTCAAACCGCGAATGACGATGAAGGCAAAGATCGCCACCAGAACCATGCAGAAGATGATGCCGAATTCTTCCGCCGCCACCGAAAAGATGAAGTCGGTATGGCTGTCCGGCAGGATGCGCTTGACGATGCCTTCGCCCGGCCCCTGGCCGAACCAGTTGCCGCGGATGATGGCTTCGCGCGCCGTATCCACCTGGAAGGTATCGCCTTCGCCGGTCATGAAGCGGTCGATACGGCCGGCCACGTGCGGGAAGATGTGGTAGGCGGCAAACAGGCCGCCGACGCCCATACCGCCGAGCAGCACGATCCACAGCCACGGCATGCCCGCCATGAAGAACATCGAACCCCAGACGGCGCTGGTGAGAATGGTCTGGCCAAGGTCGGGCTGGGCAACGAGAAGCGCCACCACGATGCCGAAGAGGATCATGGCAAACAGATTACCCGGAATTTCCGGCTGGCGCGCATGCTCGGCAAACAGCCAGGCGCAGACGACCACGAAGGAGGGCTTGAGGAATTCCGACGGCTGGATGGACAGCGGCCCGAGCGAGAACCAGCGGCGCGCGCCCTTGATTTCCACACCGAAGAACAGTGCCAGCACCATCATCATGATCGAGACCACGAGAATGATGATCGCGGTGCGGCGCACCTGCCTCGGCGTCAGGAAGGACAGGCCGATCATCACCATCAGCGACGGGATGAGGAAGACGGCATGCCGCTCGACGAAGTGGAAGCTCGGCAGGCCGATGCGCTCGGCAACCGGCGGCGATGCGGCAAAGGACAGCATGAAGCCGATGCCCATCAACAGCACGAAGGTCGCCAGGAAGAAGCGATCGATCGTCCAGAACCAGTCTGCGAGCGCCCCGCGATCGGCACGACTTACCATGTCACATCCCCTTTTCCGGTTCGACCAGCATCGTTGCGCCGTCGAGTTCTGCGACCAGGGAGACGAATGCCTCGCCCCGGACCTCGAAATTCCTGAACTGATCGAAACTTGCGCAGGCCGGCGACAGCATGACGGCTGACGGGCCGCCCGTATCTGCGGCGGCATCGGCTGCCGCATGCGCCACGGCACGATCCAGCGTGCCGGAAATCTCGTAAGCCACCGCCTCGCCAAGCGTTGCGGCAAATTCCGCGGCCGCCTCGCCAATCAGGTAGGCTTTGACGATATGCGGAAAAAGTGGCGCGAGGCTTGCGATACCACCGGCTTTCGGCAGGCCGCCGGCAATCCAGAAGATGCGCTCGTAGCTCGACAGGGCCGGCGCGGCCGCATCCGCATTGGTGGCCTTGGAATCATTGACGAACACGACATCACCCCGTCGCGCCACCGGCTGCATGCGGTGCTTCAAGCCGGGAAAGCTTTGAAGGCCAGCTCTGATCTCGTCCTCTGAGACGCCGACGGCACGGCATGCGGCAATGGCGGCGGCGGCGTTCTGGGCGTTGTGGCTGCCCTTCAGCGTGTCGATGGCGGAAAGATCGGCAATCTCATGGGTTGCGCCGCTCTCGGCGGCAATCAGGCGCGAACCTTCGGCATAGATGCCCTTGGGGACCACGCTGCGCCGCGAAATGCGCTGCACGGCAACGCCTGCCCGCTCCACCCGGTCGGCAATCAGCGCCGAATGGCTGTCGTCGATGCCGATGATGGCGGTCGTGCTTCCGGCAACAAGACGTTCCTTGACCTCGGCGTAATGCTGCATGGTGCCGTGACGGTCGAGATGGTCCGGCGTCAGGTTCAACAGGATGCCGGCGCTCGGATTAAGCGTCGGTGCAAGATCGATCTGGTAGGAGGAGCACTCGACGACGTAATAGCGCCCGGCCTGCGGCGGATCGAGCGTCAGGACGGCGGTGCCGATATTGCCGCCGAGTTGCGTGTCGCGGCCGCTGGTCTTCAGGATATGGGCAATCAGGGCCGTCGTGGTGGATTTGCCATTGGTGCCGGTAATGGCGATGAACGGGCAATCGGGCGCATGGGCGCGCCGTTCGCGCACGAAAAGCTCGATATCGCCGATGATCTCGACGCCGGCCGCGCGGGCAAGATCCACCGTCCAGTGCGGTTTCGGATGGGTGAGCGGTACGCCGGGGGCAAGCACAAGCGCTGCCTGTGCCGTCCAGTCGATGGTGCGCAGGTCTGCCGTCGCAAGGCCTGCCGATGACGCCTTGTCAACGCTGTCAGGATTGTCGTCGAAGGCCGTCACCAGCGCACCGCCGGCCTGGAGCGCCTTTGCCGTGGCAAGACCGGAACCGCCGAGCCCGAAAAGAGCGACTTTTTTGCCGGCAAAGGTGGTGACGGGGATCATGATGTCACCGTAGCTTCAGCGTGGAGAGGCCCAGCATGGCAAGGCCGACGGCGATGATCCAGAAGCGGATCACCACCTGGCTTTCCGTCCAGCCCAGCTTTTCAAAATGGTGATGGATCGGCGCCATCAGGAAGACGCGACGGCCGGTCAGCTTGAAGAAGCCGACCTGAATGATCACCGAGAGCGTTTCCATGACGAAGAGGCCGCAGATGATCGCCATGACGATCTCGTGCTTGGTGGCAACGGCAACGGTACCGATGAGGCCGCCCAGCGCCAGCGAGCCGGTATCGCCCATGAAGATGGCGGCGGGCGGCGCGTTGAACCAGAGGAAACCGAGCCCTGCCCCGATGACGGCGCCCAGAATGACGGCAAGCTCCCCGGTGCCCGGCACGAAATTGATCTGCAGGTAATTGGCAAACACGGCATTACCGGCAAGATAGGCGATGCAGCCGAAGGAGGCCGCCGCAATCATCACCGGCACGATGGCAAGGCCGTCCAGACCATCGGTGAGGTTCACTGCATTACCGGCCGACACGATGACGAAACCGCCGAACAGCACGAAGAACAGGCCGAGATTGACCACCAGCTCCTTGAAGAAGGGAAAGGCGATCGAGGTACCGAGCACGGAGCCCGACGGGCTGTTGGCGACGGCGACCCGCATCATGAAATAGACGGCGACGCCGGCGATGAGGAATTCAATCCCCAGGCGCGCCTTGCCGGAAAAGCCCTTGTCGGTCTGTTTGGTGACCTTGAGGTAATCGTCGTAAAAACCGATGGCGCCGAAGCCGAGCGTCACCAGCAGTGTCGCCACCACATAGACGTTGGACAGATCCGCCCAGAGCAGCGATCCACCGACGATGCCGGCCAGAATCATCAGGCCGCCCATGGTCGGCGTACCCGCTTTCTTGAAATGCGTCTGCGGTCCGTCGGCGCGGATCGGCTGGCCCTTGCCCTGCCGGATGCGCAGCGAAGAAATGATCTGCGGCCCGAACATGAAGACGATCAATGCCGAAGTGAACATCGCTGCACCGGTGCGGAAGGTGATGTAGCGAAACAGGTTGAACACCTGGAAGGTGCCCGCAAGCTCGACGAGCCAGATCAGCATGATGGGACTTTCTTAATGCCGGTCAAAGTTGGCGCTCCGTGTCGGGCAATGCCGGGTAGTTGTCAATAAGTGCGGAGACGATCTTGCCGAAGCCGAGGCCGAGGGAGGATTTCACCATCAGCACATCGCCCGGCATCACATGACGCACAACGAAATCGGAAAGTTCAGCGGTGGTGGGCAGGTGCGTCACCTCTACCGTATCAGGCAGCGCATCGCGCAGCGCCACCATTTCGGCGCCTGAGAGCCAGACATGCTCGATGCCTGCGGCAAGAAGCGGTCCGGCCAGATCCTCGTGCACCTGCGCGGAAAACGCCCCCATTTCCAGCATGTCACCGAGCACCGCGATGCGGCGCCCGCCGCCCTCGGGCACGCTTTGCGCCAGAAGCGACAGCGCGGCCCGCATGGAAGCCGGGTTGGCATTGTAGCTTTCGTCGATCAGCGTCAGAACACCCTCGCCGAGCGCAAGGCGGTGACGCTGGCCGCGTCCCTTGACGGCACGCAGCTCGGCAAGGGCGGCCTTTGCCGCCTCCATATCGGCGCCGAACAGCGCAACGACACCCAGTGCCGCAATGGCATTTTCGGCAATATGACGGCCGGGCGCGCCGATATGCACCTCGATCGTCTCGCCATTGATCACCGCCCAGATGGTCGAGCCGCCGGCCGTTCCCTCGAAATCGGCGAGACGGAAATCGGCCTTGGCATGCTGGCCAAAGGTCAGGATATTGGCGACACCGACCCGGTTGGCCGTCTCGGCCAGAAAGGCGAACTGCTTGTTGTCTCGGTTGATGAGCGCCACGCCGTTCGGCTCCAGCCCCTCGAAGATTTCGGCCTTGGCAGCGGCAATCTCTTCCAGGCTTTTGAAATTGCCGAGGTGGGCTGCCGCAATGGTGGTGATCACCGCCACATGCGGGCGCACCATTTTCACCAGCGGCCGGATCTCGTCCGGGTGGTTCATGCCGATCTCGAAGACGCCGAACGCGCAATCGGCCGGCATGCGGGCGAGCGTCAGCGGCACGCCCCAGTGATTGTTGAACGAGGCAACGGCGGCGTGAACCTTGCCGGAGGGGGCAAGCACATTGCGCAGCATTTCCTTCGTCGTGGTCTTGCCGACGGAGCCGGTGACGGCCACGATCTGCGCACGGCTGCGGGCGCGTGCGGCAACGGCCAGCTTGCCAAGCGCTGCCAGCACGTCCTCGACCACGATCATCGGGACGGTCAACCGGCCCATGGCCGGAAGCTTGGCTTCGCTGACAACAATCAGCGAGGCACCATTGGCCACGGCGATGCTTGCAAAGTCATGGCCATCCACCCGGTCACCCTTGATGGCGAAGAAGGCTTCGCCGGGCGCAATCGAGCGGCTGTCGATGGAAATGCCCGTAATGCCGGCGGGCGGCTGCCCTACCGGCCGGCCGCTCATGGCGGCCATCATCTCCGCGGTTTCCCAGAGCCAGGTCAAGCTTGCGTCTCCTCCAGTGCCTTGCGGGTCTCGATATGATCGGAGAACGGCAGAACCGTCTCACCGATCTTCTGCCCTTCCTCATGCCCCTTGCCGGCCACGATCAGCGTATCGCCGGCCCGCAGCATGGATACGGCATGACGGATCGCCTCGGCGCGGTCGGCAATTTCCTCGGCGCCCGGCGCTGCGGCCAAGATCTCGGCGCGGATGGTTGCCGGCACTTCCGAGCGCGGATTGTCGTCGGTGACGATGACGACATCGGCAAGCCGCGTCGCAATCTCCCCCATGATCGGTCGCTTGCCCTTGTCGCGATCACCCCCGCAGCCGAACACGACGATGACGCGGCCGGTGGTGAAGGGGCGCACGGAGGCGAGCACATTGGCGAGTGCATCGGGCTTGTGGGCATAATCGACATAGGCGAGCGCGCCGTTCTTCGCCTGCCCGACAAGCTCCAGCCGGCCTGCCGCGCCGACGAGCTTTTCAAGGGCAGCCATTGCAATGGCGGGCTGAACACCGGTGGAGATGGCAAGGCCTGCCGCCACCAGCGCATTGGCAATCTGGAAATCGCCGGCAAGCGGGATCTCGACCTCGAAGATCGCCGTCCCGACATGGACTTCCGCCAACTGCTTGTGGCGGAAATGCTCGACCCGCTTCAGCGCGATGAACTGCCCTGCCCGACCGACGGTCCGCACATCGTGCCCCGCTTCGGTTGCCACGCGGATGGCCTCGGCAGACCAGGGATCGTCGGCAAAGATCACCGCCGGACTGCCCTTCGGCAGGAGATCGGAAAACAGCCGCATCTTGGCGGCCATGTAATCCTCGATCGTCGGGTGATAGTCCATGTGGTCGCGGCCGAGATTGGTAAAGCCTGCCGCGGCAAGCCGTACGCCATCGAGGCGGAACTGGTCGAGGCCGTGGCTGGAGGCTTCCATCGCCGCGTGGGTCACGCCTTCGCCGGCAAGTTCGGCCAGCAACTGATGCAGATCCACCGGATCTGGCGTCGTCAGCACACCGTAATCGCTGCGGCTGGGAGAAATGACACCGGTGGTGCCGATCTGGGCTGCAGAAAGGCCGTCATGAGCCCAGATCTGGCGCACGAAGGAGGCAACGGAGGTTTTTCCGGCGGTTCCGGTGACGGCCACCATGGTCTGCGGCTGCGCGCCGTAAAACCGGGCGGCGGCAAGGGCAAGGAAGCGGCGCGGATTGGATACGACGAGCACGGGGACATCGGCTGCGACGGGCTGGCCGGACACGATGGCGGAGGCGCCGCGTTGTACGGCATCGGCCACGAAGCGCGTGCCATCCGCCTTGTTACCGGCAATGGCAACAAACAGGGTGCAGGGCGCGACCTTCCGGCTGTTAGCGGTCAGGGCAGAAATTTCAATATCACCCGCCGAACCGGCGGCCGCGTCAAAAATCTCCGGAAATTCCCCACCGGAGAGCTGTCTCAACTTCATAGGTACCCTCTCTCAGCTGCAACCCCCACGGTGGCTGCGAATCGTCGGGTGCGGTCATTATGGCCTAATAGGACACCAGCGTGGCGGCCCCATCTTCCCCGAAGCGGGGTTTTACACCGAGAATTGCGGCAGAACGGCGAATGATCTCCTTCACCATGGGTGCCGCGCTATTGCCGGCAAGAACGGCATGGTCGGTTTCGCTGCGCGGATCATCGATGAAGGTCAGCACCACATATTGCGGGTTGTTGATCGGGAAGGCCGCCAGGAACGCATTGAAGTTGTGATCATGGTTGTAACGGCCGTTCACCACCTTGTCCGCCGTGCCCGTCTTGCCGCCGACGCTGAAACCGTCGACGAGCGCATTGCGGCCGGATCCGTTGACGCCGTTCCAGCGGAACAGATAGCGCATGTTATCGCTGGTCTGCGGGCGAATGACGGTCGTTGCCACCTCGTCCGCCTGGGCGCGGGTGCGCGGCAGGAAGGTCGGTTCGATCAGATGGCCGCCATTGACAAGCGCCGCCCCTGCCACTGCCGTCTGCAGCGGCGTCGTTGCCACGCCATGGCCGAACGAAATGGTGATCGAGTTGATCTTCTTCCACTCGCGCGGCTGGCTGGGCTGGGCCACTTCCGGCAGTTCGGTCTGCATCTTGGTCAACAGGCCAAGCTTGGTCAGAAACGCCTTGTGACCATCGATGCCGACGAGGTCGGCCATCTTGGCGGTGCCGATGTTGGAGGAGTACTGGAAGATTTCCGGCACGCTCAGCATACGGCTCTGGCCGTGAAAGTCCTTGATCGTATATCCGCCGATGCGGATCGGATAGCGGGCGTCGAACATGTCGTTCATCGAGGCCTTGCCGCTGTCGAGCGCCATGGCAAGCGTGAAGGACTTGAAGGTGGAGCCCATTTCGAAGGTGCCGTTCGACATGCGGTTGAGCCAGCCGTCCTCGCTGCCGCCGGCCGGATCGTTCGGATCGAAATCGGGGGCAGAGGCCATGGCCAGCACTTCGCCGGTCCGTGCATCGAGCACGACGCCGCCGGCGCCCTTGGCCCGGAACTTGGTAATGTTGGACATCAGCACTTCGCGCAGGATCGCCTGAACGCGGATGTCGATGGACAGCCGGACAGGTTCGAGCGGCTGGCTGCTGGTCATGCCGACGGCGGCAAGGTCCGCCAGGCCCTGGCTGTCGACATAGCGCTCCATGCCGGAGACGCCGCGGTTGTCGATATTGACGTAGCCGACGATATGGGCCGCCGTCGGGCCGCCGGGATAGAAGCGGCGCTTTTCCGGGCGAAAGCCGATGCCGGGAATGCCGAGCGCCAGGATCTGGCTCTGCTGCTTCGGCGTCAGCTGGCGGCGCAGCCACTGGAAGCGCGATTTGGACGACAGCTTGTTGTAGATCTGGCGGCTGTCGATATCTGGCAGCACGGTCCGCAGCTTCTCGATCACCTCGTCGGGATCGACGATCTTGTGCGGCTCGGCAAACAGCGAGACGGTGCGGATGTCGGTGGCCAAGACTTCGCCGTTGCGATCCAGAAGATCCGGGCGCGAGGCCATCAGCCGGTCGGCCGGCATGATGCTGGAGGTCGCTTCCGGCTGCATCGTGCCATAATAGATGAGCTTGCCGCCGATCACGCAGTACATGATGGCAAAGCCACCGATGATGATGCCGACGCGGGTGCGGGTCTGGCCGCTGCGCCTTTTGCGCACGCCTTCAAAGCTTGCGCCGCGCTGAGACAGATTGACGCCGCGGGCGCCGGCGGAAAAATGGGCCCGGCTCTTGAGCACCATGACGCGGGAGAGGAAGGACATCAGCGCCTCACCGATCCGGTTGAAATGACATCGACGGAAGAGGCACCGCGCGGCAATGGCACGGGAATGCGCGGCTCCGGCTTGGATGCCTTGGCCTTGTCGACGCCCGCAATGGCGGCAGCAACCGCCGGATCATTGCCGGCAATCAGCTGCTCGATGGTGGTCTCCGGCTGCGGAAGCTGCGATTTCGGCATCGGCAGCTCCTTGGGCATGGCCAGCTGCGTCGGCTCGGTGGGCACAAGGTCGAGCTCCGACTGATAGACGGCGGTCAGCCGGTGCAGACGGTTTGGCTGCGTCAGCAGCGCCCAGTCGGCCTTCAGGAGATCGATGGTGTCGCGCTCCAGCTTGATCTCGCTTTCGATGCGATGCACCTCCTCAAGCTTCAGTTCGGCGCGGTGCTTGATGCTGTAGGTCACGACGGCGGTGGCCGTCATGACGCCGATCAGGATCAGGTCGAAGCTTCGCAACATGGTCAGGCTCCCAACTTGTCGAGGCTGGCGAGATCAGGCAGGTCGAAAATCGAAAGATCGGCAGCTCCGGGCGGGGCCGCCGTGCGGAAGGCGGCACGAAGCTTGGCCGAGCGGGCCCGCGGATTGATCTCCGCCTCCGCTTCGGTCGCAGACTGCATGCCCTTGCCGACCGGCTCGAACACGGCAGCCTTTTCCTCGACCATCGGCATGTGGCGCGAGCCGGTGGCGCGGCCGGAGCGGTCAGCAAGGAAACGCTTGACGATACGGTCTTCCAGCGAATGGAAACTGACGATGACGAGACGTCCGCCGGGCTTCAGCGCCCGTTCGGCGGCAAACAGCGCACGCGCCAACTCGCCAAGCTCGTCGTTGACGAAAACGCGCAGCGCCTGGAAGACGCGGGTGGCCGGATGGATCTTGTCCTTGGCCTTGCGCGGATTGACGGTTTCGATGAGGTTTGCCAGGTCCCGCGTGGTGACAAACGGCTCGGAGGCGCGGCGCTTTTCGATCGCGCGCGAGATGCGCCCGGCCTGCCTCTCCTCACCCAGAAAACCGAAGATGCGCGCGAGATCGCCAGGCTTTGCGCGGTTGACGACATCGGCCGCCGACACGCCGGACGACGACATGCGCATGTCGAGCGGGCCGTTGCGCTGAAAGGAAAAGCCCCGCTCGGCTTCGTCGATCTGCATCGAGGACACGCCGATATCGAGGACAACGCCATCAAGGCCACCGTCCGGGGCGTGGTCGGCAAGGCGCGAAAAGCGGGTGGCATGAAGCGCCAGACGTCCGTCAAATTCCGCGACCATGGCCTGCCCGGCCGCAATGGCGTTCGGGTCGCGATCGAGCGCCACGACATTGGCGCCGGCACCCAGAATGGCGCGGCTATAGCCGCCTGCCCCGAAGGTGCCATCCAGAATGGTCTTGCCGGGGGCCGGAGCAAGTGCCGACAGCACTTCTCCCAGCATCACCGGAATGTGGCGCATCGGTCCACCATCGGCCTCGGAAATTCCGTCGCCAAGATTTGCCGCCATTCCGATCCCCTGTCTTATGCAGGACGCGCCGCAAGCGTGGCTCGCCCTGCTCTTGCAGCCGCCTGCGCCTCGTGAAACGCCTGCGGCTGCCAAAGCTGAAAATGATCCGAGCGACCGACGAAGGTGATCTCCGTCGTGATGCCGGTGAAGTCGCGGATGAAATCCGTCACCATCAACCGGCCCTCCGCATCGAGCCGCATATAGACGCCGCCACCGTGAACCAGCAGCGACATCGCGTTTGCCTCCGGCGAGAACGGGTCCGCCTGGGCGATCTGGCGCTCGTACCGCTCGAGCAGATCCGGACCGCCGACGCTCACCGCCGGAAACACGAGATCCTGGAGACAATAAAGCTCCTGGATGTTCCGCTGCGCGAGCACGGCTCGAAAGGGCGCCGGAACGGAAACCCGTCCCTTCGCATCGATCCTGTTCGTCGCATTGGACAAGAAGCGGTTCATAACGCCAAACACCCGCCCCATCATTACGCAGAGCGAAAACACACCCCACAAAACGCAAGCCGCCGGACACAACCGAGCCGTTCAGACGGAAAGCATCCCGTCCGGTTCTCCCTTGCAGGAGCGCTCCGAAACTGTCCGATGAAAGGGCATATGCCTGCCCGCTCGCAGTGTGGAATTGGGATAACATGGGACCATATGGGCGTCAATGGGAAGCCGCCACACCGGACCGTGGCAACCTGAATTATTTATAACCTGTTAAGTTTAACAAAGGGTTAGCGGAGCCTCACCAGAGACCGCCCCAAACGGGCCTGCAACGGGAAAGGCAAAGACGGTTAAGTATTTGCCATCATGGCAAGATTTGCGAAAAGCCGAGCCTATGTCAGCACCAAGGACACAACCTTAACGATATTTTAGATTTTGCCGCACCGCAACGTTAGCGCAATCAGGAGACCTGCCGACGCACCGGAGAGCGAAACCGCTCTCCGGTCGCAGCGCATCAGAATTGAAATCGCCAGTTGGCCTGTAAGCCGGGTTCTGTATGGCCCCGGTGAAAACACCGGAACGTGGCAGCCATTCATCTGGGACGGCGCTTGCACGCCGCCTCACGCAACCCACCCGGATGACTGGTCCGGAAACGGACTGTAGTGCCGAGGCACCCGCGTCATCCCTATTCGGTCTTGCTCCCGGTGGGGTTTACCATGCCGGTCCTGTTGCCAGTCCCGCGGTGGGCTCTTACCCCACCCTTTCACCCTTACCCCGCCAGCTCTTGCGCTCGTTGCCGAGCGAAACAGCAGGCGGGGCGGTTTCCTTTCTGTGGCACTTTCCCTAGGGTCGCCCCCGCCGGACGTTATCCGGCACCGTGTTTCCGTGGAGCCCGGACTTTCCTCACCCTACCGCCTTTCGGCACTGGTAAAGCGCGGCTGCCCGGCCAACTGGCAGGGGCTCCTTAGACGGTTTGGAACCCGATTGCCACCGGAAAGACGAAAGCGGCTCAGGCAAAATCGGGCGCAAAGCAGACACCATAAGCCTCGTCCACGATCCGCCCCTTGTGGAGCAGCTCGGCGCCCAGCCGGCCGATCTCGTCCGAGCTTTTGGCCGCCGCCCCGCAGCCGCCAGTCAGAACGGCAACCGCCGGGCTATGCGTATAGCCGATGGCCGGATAGCCGCTCGGTGTCTTGGAGACGACGCATGCGCCTGTGGAGATCCGGTTGGTGTCGATGCCGGGCACCAGCGATGTCATGATGCACGCATGATGATCGCGCACGCTCGCGCGTCCGCCGGAGCGGAACCAGGACCGCATGTCTTCGTCGCGTGTCAGAAGAATGTCATCCGGATCGCCACCGATCTTCAGATAGGTCTTGCCATCGGGATAGCGCACCGGCGGCAGCATGTAGATATGGTTGCGGCTGTCGCGCGGCTCGTAGATCAGCGACGGCATGCCGGCAAACTGCGCCAGTTCCTCGTCCGGGATTTCGAAAAACGTCACCGTGCGGGCATAGACGGCCATGTCGATTGGCCGCGCCATGAGATGTTCGGCAATGGAAAAACCACCGGCGGCAACCAGCGCCTTTTCAGCGCTATACACTCCGCCTTCCGTGGTGCGCACGACGGCAAGGCCGCCCTCCTCGCGCACGCTGACCACCGTCTCCCCGATGAGACGCGCGCCCTGCCGCCCGGCAAGCTGCGACTGCGCAGCCACCAGCGCGCGCGGGTTCACATAGCCGGCGTTATGGGCCTCGAAGACCCCCTTGCAGGCCGACTCGAAGCCGAAATAGGAAAAGCGCGCGGCAAGCTGCGCATCGGTGAGCAGGTCCGTTTCGACGCCAAGCGTTGCCGCGGCGCTCAAGATGCCGTCGATATAGGTATGGCCAGTTGCCGGATCCGGCCCCACCATCAGGCAGCCGACGCCGTGATAGAAGCGGATGCCGCTGTCGCGTTCGATCTCGCCGTAGCGCGCGATGGAGCGGTTGGCGAGGCGCGCCCAGACCGGATTGGAATCGATGGTGCGGGTGATTCGGGCCTCGTCATAGTGACTGGCGAAAACGCCCCGGTGGTTCTTCGCGTCCGCCGGCTCGTCCGGGCCGATAAGCGCCACGCCGTCGGTCCATTGCGTCAGGTGGCGCGCGGCGGCTGCCCCCATCATGCCGCGCCCGATGATGATGTATTTGAAGTCCGGCGCCATGATCGCCTCTCGCCTGCCCTGTTATGCCTGAAATGCTCACGCGCACTGATACCGTTTTGCGGGCATGTTTCCAGAGGCGAAACGGTCGCAGTCGCGCCGAGCGCCGAAGGGACGGCAACAGCGCTTGGATCAGGCGGATGCCCCATAGCGCGGCAGGTGCGACAGGAGACGGTGCAGCGTCTCGATGGTCGACATGTCGGCAATGCCATCCACCCGCTGCGGCCTGAAATGCCGCTGGAAGGCCTCGACCACGCCCTCCGTCTTTTCGCAGAAGTCGCCGGTGATCTCGATGCCGTAGCCGTAGAGCGCCAGCATGCCCTGCAGAGCCTCGACCGGCTGGCCGCTTTCGCCGCGCTGGAAGAACCGCCCGCTGCGGATCGGGCTCGGCTCGACCCAGTGTCCGACGCCGGCGCGGAAGAGCGTTTCCCAGGAAAAATTCTCGCCGGGATCGACCTTGCGTCTCGGCGCCACATCCGAATGGCCAAGCACCCGTTCCGACCGGATCGACCAGCGCTCGGCACAATCGCGGCAGAGCGCAATCACCGCCTCGATCTGCGCGTCCGGATAAGGGGGAAGCCCGCCCGGATGGCCGGCATTGGCAATCTCGATACCGATGGAGCGGGAATTGACGTCCGTCTCGCCGGCCCAGATGCTTTTACCGGCATGCCAGGCCCGGCGCGCCTCGGGCACCATCTGCACCACGCGCCCGTCCGGCCAGACGAAATAATGGCTGGAGACCTGGCTTTCGATATTCTTCAGCCACGACACCGCCTGCCCGTGGTCTGCCATGCCGGTGTAATGCAGGATGATCATATCCGGCGCCACGCCGCCAACGCGCTCGCCGTGATTGGGAGACGGATCGACCCGCGCCCCGGCAAAATCAGGCACCAGTTTCATGCAGCCTTGCGTTCCTTGGCAATTGCCGCATAGGCGGCATTGAGCGCGGCCATCCGCTCATTGGCGGCCGCATGCAGGGCTTCCGGCACGCCGCGCGCAATCAGCTTGTCGGGATGGTGTTCCGACACCAGGCTTCTGTAGCGCTTGCGGATATCGGCAAAATCATCGTCGGGCGAAACACCGAGGATCAGGTAGGGATTGCCCCCATCCACTTCGACGTGGCGGGCAAGGATCCGGCGAAAATGGTCCTCGTCGATGCGGAAGATATCGGCGATGCGCGCCAGAAACTCCAGTTCCTTCTCATGCACCATGCCGTCAGCCTTGGCGATGTGGAAGAGACCGTCGACGACGTTTTCCAGCATGCGGCAGTTCTGTTCGCCCGACCCGCAAAGACCGGCAAGCTTTTCCGCATAGGCCTCATATCCGGCCACGTCCTGGCGGGCGAGATTGTAGAGGCGGGCGACGTTCTTCGCCTCCTCTTCCGGAAAATCGAAGATCTGGCGGAAGGCTTCCACTTCGGAGGCAACGACGGCGCCATCGGCCTTCGCCATCTTGGCAGACAGCGCGATGATGGCGACGGAGAAGGACACCTTCCGGCGTGTTTCGGGATCGCCTTCGAACAGGGTGCGGATAGCTTCCACGACCCGCGACAGCGCATTGGTGGCGGCATCGCCGACACTGCCAAGCAGTCGCTCCCACAGGGACGTCAGTTGAAGGCATGCAAAATCTAAAATCATGCTGCACCTGACCAAATTCTGGAACCCTTGGCAAGCGCAAGCCGGCAAAGGTCGCGTTAAACTTTGTTCACCCTTACGGGATTGGTTTGCGCCCGGTTCTGCAACACGCCAAAACGTCGCAGTCCGGCACAGCGGCCGCGTGGCTTTACCCCGCGTGACGAACTGTCGTTCGGCGCATGCGCGGGCGCTTCCGAATTTGAACCGATTAAATCACCAGGCGTTCCCAAAAAGGCGCGAAATGCCGGATTTTCTTGAGAAATTCACTTTACACCTGCGATCCTCTGTCGCATCCATTTGCCAGTTCTTGGCAAGGCGCATAGGCGCGAAGGAGGGTCGATGGCCAAACAGAAAGTGGCGATGCTGACAGCAGGTGGGCTTGCCCCATGCCTGTCATCGGCAGTGGGCGGATTGATCGAACGCTATAGCGATATTGCCCCCGAACTGGAGTTGGTCGCCTACCGTTCCGGCTATCAGGGCGTTCTGCTGGGCGACCGAATCGAGATCAACCAGACCATGCGCGAGCGCGCCCATCTTCTGCACCGCTATGGCGGCTCGCCGATCGGCAACAGCCGCGTGAAACTCACCAATGCCGCCGACTGCGTCAAGCGCGGGTTGGTCAAGGAAGGCGAAAACCCGCTGAAGGTGGCCGCAGACAAGCTGGCCGCCGATGGCGTGACCATTCTCCACACGATCGGCGGGGACGACACCAATACGACTGCGGCCGACCTTGCCGCCTATCTCGGCGAAAACGGCTATGACCTGACGGTTGTCGGCCTTCCCAAGACGGTCGACAACGACGTGGTGCCGATCCGCCAGTCGCTCGGCGCCTGGACGGCCGCCGAAGTCGGCGCGCATTTCTTCGATCACGTCAGCAACGAGCAGAGTGCTGCCCCGCGCACGCTGGTGATCCATGAAGTGATGGGCCGCCACTGCGGCTGGCTGACGGCTGCCACCGCGCGCGCCTACATTCAGGACACCTGCAACAACGAATATGTCGAAGGCTTCATGATGAACACCCAGATGAAGAACATCGACGGGCTCTACCTGCCCGAGATGGCCTTCGATCTGGAGGCGGAAGCCGAACGGCTGCGCGGCATCATGGATACCTGCGGCTTCGTGACGCTGTTCGTCTCGGAAGGGGCAGGCCTCGACACCATCGTTGCCGAGCGGGAAGCCTCGGGCGAAAAGATCAAGCGCGACGCATTCGGTCACGTCAAGATCGACACGGTCAATGTCGGCCACTGGTTCCAGACGCATTTCGCCTCGCTTCTTCATGCGGAGCGCTCGATGGTGCAGAAATCGGGCTATTATGCCCGCTCGGCACCGGCCAACCAGGAGGACCTGCGCCTCATCCAGGGGATGGTCGATCTGGCCGTCGAAAGCGCGCTGAACGGCGTCTCGGGCGTCACCGGTCATGACGAAGAGCAGAATGGGAAATTGCGCACGATCGAATTCCCGCGTATCAAGGGTGGCAAGCATTTCGATCTCTCCACCCCGTGGTTCGCCGACGTCATGAACTTCATCGGACAGCCTTTCCGGGCGGCGTGATCGAAACCGTGGCCGGCGGCGAGGAAAGGCCGGCCCTGTGTGGCGATTGAGGCGGAGGAGACGACATGGGCACCGAGGCGATCCTGATTTTTTCAGCGCTCTGCGTGCTTACGCTGCACCTGCCGTCGTCCTCCAACCGCTTTCTTGTGGATTATACCATTGCCCGCGGCAAACTGCGGGCGATGGCGCTCGTTCCGTTATTTGCCGCCGGCTCATTCCTGTCGTTTGCGGCAGGCGGCGCGATTTTCCTCTGGCTGTCCGTCTCGCTGCGCAACATGCACGACACGCTCGCCTGGGCGGCACTGGCCTATCTGGCGCTATACGGCGTGAAGGGCCTGCAGCAGGGCCTTCGCCTGCGCCTTGCCGACAATGACAACCTTCGCGAGAAGACGCTTGCCCGCGCCATGGGGCGAAGCTTGATGTCTCAGGTGCGCCCCGGCCTTGCGATCGCTTTTGCCGCACTCCTCGTCCAGGTGGCTGATTCGTCTGCGGCAACGCCGAAGGCAGCCCTTGAAACCGCAATCGGATTTGCCCTCGCCGCACTTGCCTCTCCCCTGCTGCAGATGCAGATCGCCCGGCGCCGTGGCGGCAAAATGCGGCTTTCCAGCCTTAGAAATTCCACCTCCGCCAGGCCCCAGACACGCTTCATCGCACGCCGCGCCGTCAGCGCCGGCTATCGCCGGATTGCTGCATAGCATCCACGGGCTTGCCGCCTGCGTTAGGATAAGTTAAGAAATCTTTAGATTTGAGGGGCACTGGCAGGTTGGGATTAATATCTTCGTGAAAGTGAGACCATGGCGATAACCCGAATTCTCGGTTGCAACGCGGTTGTGGCGTTTGCGATTTGCGGGGCTGTTTCCGGCTGCTCGAGCGTGGAAACGGCATCCAAAAAGACAGCGGCAGACACCGAACAGTCCGCAGAGCTGGCCTCTGCCGAGGCTCCTTCCGCCGGTCAGGCGACGGGACAACAGCCGGCAACCAAGACCGGGCGTATCTCCATTGCAGCAGCAGCCGCCGCTTCGGCTGCCGCAAGCGGGCCTGTCGAAGCACCGGCCGGTACAACGACCGTCGTTGCTGAAAAAGGCGGCCGGGTTCACACCGTGACGCTTCCGACCGGCCAGTCGGCGCTTGCCGCGCAGAACGATGCCGTGCGCGCCGCGCTTGCCCAGGCCTCCGAAATGCCCGTGGTCACGCCGGCGCTTGCCGTAGCACCCACCTCCATCCAGACAACGGGCGCGATGGAGGCCATCAATGTGGCAACCACGACCGCTCACACCATGACCGAGCCGGTGTCGGCCACGCCGCTGGCCAAGACCAGCCAGGAAATTACACCGACCCTGCAGACCGCCGCCTTGCGGTCCACGCAGAAGCCGGCGGAAAAACCGGCCGGCATTCCGCCGGAGTTTTCCGCAAGCTATGCGGCCATTCCGACGCCGCGTCCGCGCCCTGCGCCTTCCAGCACCTCTTCGATGCTGGCCTACGCATCCCCGGCACAGCCGCTCTCGTCCGTGTCCAATGATTTCTTCCCGCCGGCCCCCGGTGCTCCGGTGCCGGCAACGGCTGAGGCCAGCACGCCGACCCTGAACAAGCTGATCAAGCGCTATGCGGGCATGTACGGCGTGCCGGAATCACTCGTCCACCGCGTCGTGCACCGCGAAAGCCGCTACGACCCGAAGGCCTACAACAAGCGCGGCTATTTCGGCCTCATGCAGATCAAGTATTCCACCGCCAAGTCCATGGGATATAGCGGCACGCCGGAAGGCCTGCTGGATGCCGAAACCAACCTGAAATACGCCATCAAATATCTGCGCGGCGCCTGGCTGGTGGCCGATAACGAGCCGGATGACGCCATCGGTCTTTATGCGCGCGGCTACTACTATGATGCCAAGCGCAAGGACATGCTGAACGTTCTGAAGTAAGCGGCCAGGGGCGCGGTCGTTACAGCGCTTTAAGCAATGCCGCTACCAGCGCGTCCGACCGGTATCCTTTCGCTGCCGGCGTCAGCCCCAGGCGCACCACGACGAGCCCTTTTGACGGAATGACCGTCACGCTTTGTCCGTCATGCCCTTCCAGAGCAAACTGATCCTGAGGGACGACCGCGCGAAACGCCCCCTCCCCCGTCCTTTGACGAGCAAGCCATGTCTGCATGCGCGAATAGCGCCCGCCAGACGTCGCATTTTCCTGCGACATGTCTGCCACCAGATGGGGTGGCAGGATGCTGCGGCCCTGCCATTCCCCGCGCTTGGCAAGGACAAGGCCGAAGCGGGCCCAGTCGCGGGCTGTGGCATACATGTAGGAACTGCCGGCAAAGGTTCCGGTCTCATCCAGCTCCATCACCGCGCTTGCCATGCCGAGCGGCTCAAACAGCGCCTTGCGCGGATAGGCGAGCGCCTCGGCCTTCTCCGTGAACCGGTCCATCCACAGGCGCGAGAGCAGCATGGCCGTGCCGGACGAATAGTGGAAGCCCGTCCCCGGCGTTCGTGCAAGCGGCAGGCTTGCAGCAAAACCGGCCATGTCGGGCTCGAGGAACAGCATCCGGGTCACATCCGCCACGGCACCGTAATCCTCGTTGAAGGCAAGCCCGCTTTCCATGGCAAGCAGCTGCGCAAGGGTGATGTCGGCACGCTCATCACCTTTCCAGGCGCCAAACAGGCCCTTGTCGGC
Source organism: Neorhizobium fuzhouense (assembly GCF_042611105.1). NCBI lineage: Bacteria > Pseudomonadati > Pseudomonadota > Alphaproteobacteria > Hyphomicrobiales > Rhizobiaceae > Neorhizobium > Neorhizobium fuzhouense. The sequence continues at coordinate 193,191 of NZ_JBHFFP010000002.1, forward strand.
AAGCGTCATGCGCCCGTCGCGGATCATGGTGGCAACGAGCGCGGCATTCACCGATTTCGTCATCGACCAGCCGAGGAGCGGCATCCGGCCGTCAAAGCCTTGCCCGTAGCGCTCGCCGACGATGCGGCCGTCCTTGACCACCACGACTGCCCTTAGCCCCGGCCCCGTCAGGTCGTCGCGAGACAGGATGTCGCCGATGTCCGGCCGGGTGACCACCGTTTCACCTTCAGGCCAAAGAGCCTTGGTGTCGACCGGTGCCTTTGCCGGCGCTTCGGCCGATGCAGCGGCTGTGGGAAGCCTTGCCGGGGTCTTCCCATCCGCAAGCAGCGCGCAGCCAAAGCCCTCGCGGTAAACGGCGGTTGCCGGCGCGATGGCGCCAAGAATTGCGGCATGCACCCGCCCCGCATCCCGGTCCACGGCAACCCGCATCAGGCGAAGCAGCGGATGGCCCGGCGCCTGCACATCTTCCGACAGCACCTCTGCCGATTCGCGCCCGGCCAGAAACACATTCGAGCAGACGATCTTGGCCGCATAGCCGCTTCCGACCCGCAACAGCGCAGGCGGGGCGACATAGAGCCAGACCAGGCAGGCGATGAGCACCAGCACCACGAAGACGAGAAAAAACCGAACAAGACGAAGCACAAGGCGCATGAAACCAATCCCGCTGGACAGCCGCGGCGCTCTCTTCGAACCGAGCAGCCGCGGCGAGCTTCGGCCCCAAGTACGGCGGCATAAGGACACGTCATGAAACTGTAGCAGCAGGCGGCTACAGCCATTTGACACGCAGGGCGAGACGACAGGGGTTGAGCATGGCCGAGATCGCACCGGAAGCCGGGTTTCTGAAAAACGGAAAGCTGAAGACTGCATTGCTGCAGCACAAGGCGTTGTCGAAGAGCGGCTTTTCCGAGCGCCTGTTCGGCCTGTTGTTTTCCGGCCTCGTCTATCCGCAGATCTGGGAGGATCCGGATGTCGACATGGCCGGCATGGAACTGGCGGCCGGGCACAGCATCGTCACCATCGGGTCCGGTGGCTGCAACATGCTGGCCTACCTCTCCCGCTCGCCGCGCTCCATCGACGTGGTGGATCTTAATCCGCATCATATCGCGCTCAACCGCCTGAAGCTGCAAGCCTTTGCCGCCCTTCCCGCCCATGCCGACGTGGTGCGCTTTCTGGCCACCGAAAATGCCCGAACCAACGGGCGCGCGTTTGATCTCTTCATTGCGCCGAAGCTTGACGAGACCACCCGCTCCTACTGGCAGAAGCGAAGCCTCACGGGGCGCCGCCGCATCTCCGTGTTCGAGCGCAATATCTACCGCACCGGCCTGCTCGGCCGCTTCATTGCCGCAGGTCACCTTCTGGCGCGGCTGCATGGCGTCAACCTCACCGAAATGGCGACCATGGGATCGCTGCGTGAACAGCGGCAGTTTTTCGATACCCGCATCGCACCGCTTTTCGACAAGCCGCTGATCCGCTGGCTGACGAGCGCCAAAAGCTCGCTGTTCGGCCTTGGCATTCCGCCGCAGCAATATGACGAACTGGCAAGCCTTGCCGCGGATGGTTCGATTGCGCCGGTGCTGCGCCAGCGTCTGGAAAAGCTCGCCTGCCACTTTCCGCTTCGCGACAATTATTTCGCCTGGCAGGCCTTTGTACGCCGCTATGCGCTGCCGCACGAGGGTTCGCTGCCGACCTACCTGAAGGCGGAACACTACCGGACCATCCGCAACAATGTGCCGCGCGTTGCCGTCCATCATGAAACCTTTACCGATCTCCTGTCGCACAAGGCCGCCGGCACCGTGGATCGCTATGTGCTGCTCGATGCGCAGGACTGGATGAACGACCGCCAGCTCAACGATCTCTGGGCTGAAATCAGCCGCACCGCCGCACCGGGCGCCCGCGTCATCTTCCGCACGGCTGCCGAAAAGAGCATTATCGAGGGCCGCCTTTCGCCGGCGATCCGTGATCAGTGGCGCTATCTCGACGTCCGCTCGCAGGAGCTGAACCTGCAGGACCGTTCGGCGATCTATGGCGGCTTCCACATCTATGAGCGCGCCGCATGACGACCTTTGGCGAAACACGTCCCTTGCCGGCAGCAGACCATGCGGCACGCATGGACCGGATGTATCGCTACCAGCGCCATATCTACGACCTGACGCGCAAATACTATCTTCTCGGGCGTGACCGGGCGATTGCCGATCTTGCGGTGCCGACCGATGGGACGCTTCTGGAAGTCGGCTGCGGCACCGGCCGAAACCTGCTTCTGGCACACCGGCTCTATCCACGCGCACGCCTTTTCGGCCTCGACATCTCCGCCGAAATGCTGGCAACGACACGCGCCAATTTTCGCGGCAAGGCGACAGAGCCGACGCTTTCCGTCGCCGATGCCACGACGTTTTCCGCCGCAGACTTTGGGGTCGACGGGTTCGATCGCATCCTGATTTCCTACGCGCTGTCGATGATTCCCGATTGGCAGGGCGCGCTTGTGGCGGCGCTTTCGGCGCTGAAACCGGGCGGATCGCTGCATATCGTCGACTTCGGCCAGCAGGAAAACCTCCCCGCATGGTTTCGCAGCGGCCTCAAGGCCTGGCTCTCACGATTTCATGTGACGCCGCGGGCAGACCTTGCCGAAGCGCTCGAAGCCCGCCTTGCGGAATTCCATGCCGACATGATGTTCGAGACGATCGGCCGCGGCTATGCCTGGCACGCGATCATCCGGCGCAGCATCTGAAACCATTCCCTGCGATAACCACTTGAGAACGGGTGCGTTTTAGCGCAATCTCATGGGACGTGGCGCGCGGGCGGAGAAGGCATGGCGTCGCGTAAGGGAATTTTTACGACGATATGGTTATCAAGACCCTAGCTCGTTGTTTTCGGCTGGTGCTTCGGCCCCCGTCGGCCAAGCGATACGTGTCGCGCTCACCTACGGAATTGCCATGCGTCGATTTCTCTTCGTCCTCCTCTCGACAGCCGTCCTTGCGACGGGCTGCACCTCGACAAGCTATGATTTCATGTCGACAGGATCGATCAGGAAGCCGAAGTTCCAGGATACGGATCCTCAGGATTTCGGCGCGAACCACCCCGACCGCCACGAGATCCATGGCATCGACATTTCCAAATGGAACGGCGACATCGACTGGGCAACCGTGAGGCGCAGCGGCGTATCCTTCGTCTTCATCAAGGCGACCGAAGGCAAGGACAGGATCGATCCGGCGTTCGACACGAACTGGCGCAATGCGGCTCAGGCCGGCCTTGCCCACGCGCCCTATCATTTCTACTATTTCTGCTCGAGCGCCGACGAACAGGCCGACTGGTTCATCGCCAATGTGCCGAAGGCGGCAAGCAGCCTGCCGCCGGTTGTCGATGTGGAATGGAACCACACCTCGAAAACCTGCACGACGCGACCGGCGCCGGAGACCGTGCGATCCGAGATGAAGCGCTTCATGGACCGGCTGGAGGCCTATTACGGCAAGCGGCCGATCATCTACACCTCGGTCGATTTCCACCGCGACAATCTCGTCGGCGCCTTCAAGGAATATCATTTCTGGCTGCGGTCGGTGGCGGCCCATCCGGCCAAGATCTACGAGTCGCGGCCGTGGGCTTTCTGGCAATACACCTCGACGGGCGTGGTCCCCGGCATCAAGGGCGGCACGGATATCAATGTGTTTGCCGGCACCGAAAAGAACTGGCGCGCATGGCTCGCCTCGGCTGACCGTTAACGGTAATCATACCCCGCCATTGACCTTGACCGGTCCTTGCCCATCTTCGGTCACAAATCTCGCCGACATGGGACTTCTACCCGTCAAAGGAACGTTTTGAATGCCTGCTGCTTCCGCTCGTCCGCTCTTGCTTGCCCTTGCCCTCACTGGTCTTCTGGCGCCATCCGCCTTTGCCCAGACCGCGGCCCAAACCGCGGCACAGATCGCGCCGGCCTGTGGCGGCGACCTGCCGACCTTCCTGCAAGGCGTCAAGGCCGAAGCCGTATCCATGGGCGCTTCGGCAGAGGCGGCCGATAGGGCGCTTGCAGGGGCTGCGATCGATCAGAAAGTCCTCTCCCGTGACCGCGCCCAAGGCGTATTTCGCCAGACCTTCCTCGAGTTTTCGCAGCGCACCGTGAGCCAGGCCCGCCTCGATATCGGCCGCCAGAAGATGCAGCAGTATGCGCAGGTCTTTCAGCGGGCCGAGAAGGAGTATGGCGTCGCACCCGGCGTCATAACCGCCTTCTGGGCCATGGAAACCGATTTCGGCGCGGTACAGGGCGATTTCAACACGCGAAATGCCCTGGTGACGCTGTCGCATGATTGCCGCCGCCCGGAACTGTTTCGCCCGCAACTGCTGGCGCTGATCGAGATGGTGCAGCATGGCGATCTCGATCCCGCGACCAATACGGGCGCCTGGGCCGGCGAGATCGGCCAGGTGCAGATGCTGCCGAAGGATATCATCGCTCATGGCGTGGATGGCGATGGCGACGGCCATATCAATGTGAAGACGAGCGCTCCGGACGCCATCCTGACGGCCGCCTCCTTCATCAAGAGCCTTGGCTTCAAACCCGGCGAGCCGTGGATCCAGGAAGTCGAACTGCCGGAAAGCCTGCCTTATGAGAAAAGCGGCCTCGGTAACGAGATGCCGGCGTCGGAATGGTTCAAGCTCGGCGTCAAGCCGCGCGACGGCAATACGGCCTTTGGCGCGCTGCCGGCCGCCCTGGTTCTGCCGCAGGGTCGCAAGGGTCCGGCCTTCATCACCTATCCGAATTTTGCGATCTATCTCGCCTGGAACCAGTCATTCATCTACACGACCTCGGCCGCCTATTTCGCCACCCGTCTGGCGGGCGCGCCGCCCTATGCCAAGGGCAATCCGGAACCGGGCCTCAGCATCGAGGAGATGAAGCTCCTGCAGACCAAGCTCGACGGCATCGGCCATGACGTCGGCAAGATCGACGGCATTTTGGGTTCCGGCACGCGCGTCGCCGTCCAGAAGGCGCAGCAGAAGCTCGGCATGCCCGCCGACGGCTGGCCGACCGCCGCGCTGCTGAACGCCCTATAAGGTCATTCAGTCCGCCCAGGACTCATCGACATCGACCAACAAAAGACCTCCCGCAGTTTCCCCGGGAGGTTTTTTTAGGTGCGCAGATGAGGCAAATTCGGCCTCTGCCATCACGCAATGTGACAGTTCTTAACAGGGGATCCAGATTTATTCACGAATGGTAAACCCTGTCCGTTAAAGAATTTTCTCTTGCATATCAACTACTTGAGCCGGCGCTCTGGAAGCTGGCACCGAAAGCGCTGCCGCACTGCAGCACATTATTTGCTTTCCAAGCCTGCAAAAATGCACTTACATCGGAGCTGTTAACGCAAGGAGACAGACATGGGACACGTACATTCCTTCAATGTCATTCTCGTCGGTGCAGCGTTTGTGTTCGTGGCATGCATGCTTTTCGTCTGACAGGGACGAAGAACAATCACTAAGGCCACGGTTGGGCTGACCGTTTCAAAAGTCGTTTAAAAGATCCGGCTTCACACCCCTGGAAGGACGATGCTTTCGCCCTGTCCTGAAGTCCTGGCTCAGGCCGCCGCCCCGGCCTGGGCCTTTTCCGTCTTGGCATAGCCCAGACGATCCAGAACGGCGCTGGTCAACGCCGCCCGGTTCATCGTGTAGATATGGAATTCGCCAAGGCCGCGGCGCATGAGGTCTTCGATCTGTTCGGCAGCCACGTCGGCGGCGACCTTCGCGCGCTCTTCCGGCTTGTCGTCGAGGCCCGCGAAGCGCTCATCGAGAAACGACGGCACGCTTGAGCCGCAACGGCCGGCAAACCGCTTCAGCTGCGTCAGGTTCTGGATCGGCATGATGCCGGGAATGACCGGAATGGTAATGCCCGCCGCACGCACCTGCTCGAGATAGCGCTCGAACACGTCATTGTCGAAAAAGAACTGCGTCAGCGCCCGGTCGGCGCCGGCATCGGCCTTGCGCTTCAGCATCTCGATATCACGGGCGACATTAGCGCTTTCCGGATGCTTTTCCGGATAGGCCGAGACGGAAATCTCGAAACCGCCGATCTCCTTCAGGCCCACCACCAGCTCCGCCGCATTGGCATAGCCCTTCGGGTGCGGCACATAGGCGGTGCCGATGCCGGCTGCCGGATCACCCCGCAGGGCCACGATGTGACGCACGCCGAGCTGGCGCAGGTCCTCGATCACCTGATGCGTTTCTTCCCGGTCCGCATCGACACAGGTGAGATGCGAGGCCGTTGCCAGTCCCATGTCGTCAATCATCCGCTTGACGGTGGAGAAGGTCGGCGCCTTGGTGGTGCCGCCGGCGCCGTAAGTCACCGACACGAAGTCCGGTTCATAGAGCGACAGCGCATCAACGGTCTGCCAGAGCTGATCCTCCATCTCCGGCGACTTCGGCGGGAAGAATTCGTAGGAGAGCCGGAAGGGCTGGGCCTTGCGGGACAGGGGGGCGACGGTGCTCATAGCTCGATTTCCGACAGAAGGGATTTGCGGGGGGCGGCTTTTTCCATCGCCGGCACATTGAGGGCCTGTGCCCTGGAACCGAGAGGCGATGTGGCAAGCCAGATGGTGACGGTCAGCGCGGAGGCCGGCTTTTGCGACTTCGGCTGAAGATCGATGATCTTCCCGACGGTCAGGCCAAGCTTCTCCAGCCACTCCGTCACCGTCTGGTGGGAAAAGCCGAGACGAAGATGCGCGTGTTCCTCACGCAGGTAATCAAAGGCATGCGGGGCCAGATCGACGATGACGAGGCGACCGCCGGGGCGCAGCACGCGGGCCGCCTCGGCAATGGCGCGCTCGGGCTCGTCGAGGAAGTGCAGCACCTGATGGATGGTGATGAGATCGAAATCCCCCGCCTCCAGCGGCAGGTTGAAGATATCGCCGTGGCGAACGCTCGCCTTGACGATGCCGGCCTTGTCGAGATTGGCGCGGGCAACCGCCAGCATGTCGCGGCTCGCATCAATGCCGACCGCCCGCCGGTAGTTCGCCTCCAGAAGCTGCAGGATCCAGCCGGTGCCGGTGCCAAGGTCGAGGAGCGCATCGACATTGTCGGGCCCCAGCGTTTTCAGGAGCGCGGCCTCGACATCGGCATCGCTTACATGCAGGCGGCGCAGTTCGTCCCATTCGGACGCGTTGCGGCTGAAGTAGGCCTGCGCCCGCTCCGCCCGCGCCCGCTTGACCGTTGCCAAGCGCTCGCCATCGCGGGCAAGAACCGGATCGGCCGCATCGACGGCGGATAGAAGATTGGTCGCAACGACAGCCGCCCGTCCGTCCTGCTTTAGCCGGAAATAGGCCCAGGCGCCCTCCTGGTAGCGCTCGATCAGGCCCTCTTCGGTCAGAAGCTTCAGGTGGCGGGAAATGCGCGGCTGGGACTGGCCGAGAATATCGGTGAGGTCACTCACCGTCAGATCCCCGCCGGACAAAAGCGCCAGCAGCCGGAACCGGGTTGGCTCCCCCGCCGTCTTCAAAATTCCCACCAGACTGTCCAGCGGCAGACCCATCGCAACAATCCATCCACAATCAACACATAAAGATATGTTTATGTGATTTTCAGCCGCGTGACAAGTCCAAACCCTGTGCCGGACATGAAAAGGACGGCCTGCGCCGCCCTTTTCGAAAACTGCTGAAGGAGGTGTAAACACCGGTGTCGATTATGTAAACGCTGCGAAGCCAGCAAGGGCCAAGGCTTTCGCGCCTATGCGGCCCAGGCAGAGCCGCGCCCGGACGGCTGCCCCTGCACCCTTGCGGCACCTGACAGGCGGAAGCGAGACAAAAGATCGGACAGTTGCACGCTTTCCTGCGCAAGACCGGCACCGGCTGCATTCATTTCCTCGACCATCGCCGCGTTGCGCTGGGTGGCCTGGTCCATGTGATTGACGGCAGTGTTGACTTCCGCAAGCCCGGTCGACTGCTCGTGGGCGGCGGTCGCAATCGCATCCATATGCGCATTGATCGTCTGCACCAGCTGTTCGATGGCCGAGAGGCCCTCGCCCGTGTCGCTCACCAGCTTGACGCCTTCGGAGACGGCCGTGGTGGATTTGGAAATCAGCGCCTTGATCTCCTTGGCGGCATTTGCCGAGCGCTGGGCAAGCTCGCGCACTTCCTGCGCCACGACGGCGAAACCCTTGCCAGCCTCCCCCGCACGGGCAGCCTCCACACCTGCATTCAGCGCCAGAAGGTTGGTCTGGAACGCGATCTCGTCGATCACCGAAATGATCTGGTTGATCTGGTGCGACGATTCCTCGATGCGCTGCATGGCTGAAACCGCATTGCGCACCACGGAACCGGAGTGGTCGGCCCGCGTGCGGGCGTCACGGACGACGTCGCGTGCCTCGCTGGTACGCTTGGAGGTCGCCACGACATTGGCGGTGATTTCCTCAAGTGCGGCCGCGGTCTCTTCAAGCGATGCGGCCTGCTGTTCCGTGCGCTTGGCCAGATTGTCGGACGCGTCGGAGATTTCCTTTGAGCCGTTGGTGACTGTCGCCACCGAACCGCCGACGCTCAACAGCGCATCACGGAGCTGCCGCACGGAGGTATTGAAGTCTGCCCGCAGATCTTCAAACTGCGGCGCAAGCGGCGTTTCGATCTCGCACACCATGTCCCCGCCGGCCAGACGGCGCAGACTTGCGGCAAGCGTTCCGGTTGCCTGGTTGAGACGCTCCTCGGCTTCTGCTTCGGCGCGCGCCTGCAATTGCGCACGCTCGGCTTCCATGCGCTGGCGGCTGGTCACGGCTTCGGCTTCCAGCTGCCCGTTGCGGATGGCCGCCTGGCGGAACACTTCCACCGATTGCGCCATGTGCCCGATTTCGTCTGACCGATCGGTAAACGGAATGGAGCGGGACGAATCGCCGCCTGCCAGATCCGTCATCGCGGTGCCGATCCGGCGGATGCGGGCGGCAAGGCCGCGGGTTGTCGCCACGCTGAAGACGATGACCAGGACGACAAACGCCGCAAGGCCGCCGATGACAATCAGCATCTGGCTATGGGCCGCCGTCAGCCGCGCCTGCGTCGCGTCCAGCATCATCTGCCCGTTGTCGCGGATCACGCCGCCCACGTAGTCGCGACGCTTGGCCGTGTCACTCAGCCAACCGTCGAAGGCTTCGGGGCCTCCCTTGTAGTCCTCGAGGGATTCCATGGCTTTGATCTGCCCGGCAATCCTGCCGCCTTCCGGCGTCTGGAAGAAGTCATCGAAACGGGCGATGATTTTTGGAGACGCATGTTCCCGGAAGGGAGCGTCGTAGGTCCGCATCTGGGTGAGCGCACCGGCCAGGCGAATAACATCCGATTTGCCGAGACTGCCGTTGCGGATATAGACTTGGCCCATGCGGGCGAGAATGAGATAGCCCTCATTCACCTTCATCAGCGCGTGATGACCGCGAATGTCGCCGGACAGGGCAAGATCCGTGGTGAGGTTGGCACTGCGCAAAGCCAGGGCCAGGCCGGCGGATGCCACCGGCTGCGCATAGCGAAGCGGCAGGATCGGATCATTTTCGCCGGCATCCAACTTCTGGCGGTATTCGGGAATGCGCGAATAGGTGTCCGTAAGCTTGCCGCGCATTTCGCGGGTGATCGGGTCATTGAACCCATAGGATGCCAGAACATCCAGCTGGTCCATCATCTGCTTGTAGGTCGCATCGGATTTTTCGCGGATCTTCTGCTTTTCGGGCGCGCTGGTCGGTGCCGCTTCGAGCGGCATCGTCATCATCAACTCGCCACCGGCAAAGGCAAGCCCGGCGAAGGCTTCCGCCCTCTGCAACTGCCTGTAATTTTCATAGTTCCTCGCACCGAGCATCCCACCGAGGCCGACTGCCGCCGCAAGGGGAACAAGAGCCAGCAAAGACAGAGTTTTGCGAAATGAAAGCTTTCCGAGTGGCGACAACGCACCCTCCTCCGTTGCATCTCCACGAGAAGCCTCATGCTCGCCGGGCGGGAATCGTCTGCCGCTGCCAATCATGGCAGTCCATTTCACTGGAAAATAAAACGGAAACACTACAAATCTGTATACATTTGAAGTCTATCTCTAAAAGGGGATTTGAAGTCACAAAGTCACTCCGTTCCATATTTTTGAGACCATCAAAAGGCGACGCATTCCGGCATAACAACGCACAGGATCATGCGCCGCTATAGTGAAGCGACATGAGCGGGAAATTTTGAAATCGCAATGAAAACAAAAGCCCCGCATGCTGCAGCGCAACACACGGGGCTTTTTATTGTTCACGAACCGTTGCCGGCTTCACGAGCCGGAAGGCATGACCCTGCGGCAACCGTCACCCGCTGATCGCGAGTGACGATCAAGCCGGTCAGGATCAGCGCGTCAGGCGCTTGTAGGACTGGCTGCCCGGGTTCAAGGCATCGGCGCCCAAGCGGCGAACCTTGTCCTGTTCGTAATCCTCGAAGTTGCCTTCGAACCATTCAACATGGCCGTCCCCTTCGAAGGCGAGGATATGCGTCGCCAGACGGTCGAGGAACATGCGATCGTGGCTGATGATGATGGCGCAGCCGGCAAAGGCTTCGAGCGCGCTTTCGAGCGCACCCAGCGTTTCCGTATCGAGGTCGTTGGTCGGTTCGTCGAGCAGCAGCACGTTGCCGCCAGCCTTCAGCATCTTGGCCAGATGCACGCGGTTGCGCTGGCCACCGGAGAGATTGCCGACCTTCTGCTGCTGGTCGCCACCCTTGAAGTTGAAGGCACCGCAATAGGCGCGCGAGTTCATGTCGAACTTGCCAAGCTTGATGACTTCGGCACCGCCGGAGATTTCCTCCCAGACCGTCTTGTTCGGGTCCAGCGAATCGCGGCTCTGATCGACGTAACCGAGATGGACGGTGTCACCGATGCGGATCGACCCGGCGTCCGGCTGTTCTTGGCCGGTGATCATCTTGAACAGCGTCGACTTGCCTGCCCCGTTCGGACCGATGATGCCGACGATGCCGCCCGGCGGCAGCTTGATCGAGAGATCGTTGATCAGGGTGCGGCCTTCAAAACCCTTCTTGATGCCTTCGAGCTCGACGACAACCTGTCCAAGGCGCTCGGACACCGGAATGATGATCTGCGCATCGCCGGGCCGGATGTTTTCCGCCGCATCGACCAGCTGTTCGTAAGCCTTGATACGGGCCTTCGATTTGGCCTGACGGGCCTTCGGGCTGGAGGCAATCCATTCCTGTTCGCGCGACAGAGCCTTCTGGCGACCGGCTTCGTCACGGGATTCCTGCTGCATGCGCTTGGCTTTTGCCGTGAGGTATGCCGAGTAGTTGCCTTCGTAGGGAATGCCGCGGCCGCGGTCGAGCTCGAGAATCCAGCCGGTGACGTTGTCGAGGAAGTAGCGATCGTGGGTGATCATCATCACGGCGCCCGGATAGGCGCGCAGGTGCTTTTCGAGCCAGGCGATGGTCTCGGCGTCTAGGTGGTTGGTCGGTTCGTCGAGCAGCAGCAGGTCCGGCTGCGACAGAAGCAGGCGGCAGAGCGCGATTCGGCGACGCTCACCACCCGACAGAACCGTTACGTCCGCGTCCTTTGGCGGGCAGCGCAGCGCTTCCATCGCCATCTCGACCTGCTGTTCCAGATCCCACAGGTTCTGGCTGTCGATGATGTCCTGGAGTTTCGCGCCCTCTTCCGCCGTCTCGTCGGAATAGTTCATCATCAGTTCGTTGTAACGGTCGAGCACGGCCTGCTTGTCGGCCACGCCTTCCATGACATTCTCGAACGCGGTCTTGGCCGGATCGAGATGCGGTTCTTGCTCGAGGTAACCGACGGTGGCACCATCGGCCAGCCAAGCCTCACCGGTGAACTCCTTATCCTGGCCTGCGATGATGCGCAGTACGGTGGACTTACCGGCGCCGTTCGGCCCCAGGATACCGATCTTGGCATCCGGGTAGAAGGACAGGTTGACGTTTTCGAGGATCTTCTTTGCGCCGTAGGCCTTGTTGAGCCCGGACATGTGATAAATAAACTGACGTGCCATTGGGATAATTGCTCCGGCGTCTTTGGGGGTTTGGACGCTATCTAGGCGAAACGGGCCGCCGGAGCAATGCGGCAAGCGGAGGAAGAGTGCATGTTCGAGACAGTTAATCGGCTGAAAAGCCCATCCGGCGCCGATCTTGCCGTGCGACATGCGCCCGCCGAGGGCACGCCCCGCGCCATCCTGCACATCTGCCACGGGCTTGGCGAGCACAGTGGCCGCTATCAGCCGTTTGCCCGCTTCATGGCCTCCTCCGGTTTTCACGTCTATGCCCATGACCACCGCGGCCATGGGCTGACGAAGGCGCCGGATGCGCCGCAGGGGCGCTTTGCCGGCACGGACGGCGTCGATAAGGTGATTGAAGACGTCAAGGTCGTCAGCGATCATGCCGCGGCCACTCATCCGGGCCTGCCGATCCTTCTCTTCGGCCATTCGATGGGTGGGCTGATTGCGCTCAACACCGTGCTCTCCCACCCGCGCGCCTATCAGGGATTGGCCGTTTGGAATTCCAACTTTGCCGTCGGGGCCGCCGGACGGCTGGCGCAGGTGGTTCTGAAGACCGAGCGGGCGCTGAAGGGATCCGACGTGCCGAGCCTCATCCTGCCGAAACTCACCTTCGACACCTGGGGCCGCGCGATGCCCGACCACCAGACGAAAGCCGACTGGCTGTCGCGCGACCGCGCCGAAGTTGCCGCCTATCTTGCCGATCCGCTCTGCGGCTTTGATATTTCCATCTCGCTGTGGCTCGACGTGTTTTCCTTGAGCTTTCGCGGCACGCAGGCGCCGCTTCTTTCCCGGCTGAAGAAGGATCTGCCGATCCATCTGGTGGGGGGCGGCCAGGACCCGGCAACGGAAGGCGGCAAGGCGATTTCCTGGCTGTCGCACCGGCTGGCCGCCAGCGGCTTTTCGCGCGTGACGAAACGCATCTACCCCGAGATGCGCCACGAAACATTAAACGAGATCGGCCGCGAGGCGGCCATGCGGGAGTTTGCCGATTGGGCGGAGGCGAACCTTTCCACACCGGCGGCACCTGCCGTTGCGGGAATGACCTCATGACTAGATATCAAGTGCCGCAACCGGGTGGTGACGGTATGAGGGAGATGGAAGGAAGGCGTCTGTTGTGACGCGCGGCCCCTCACCCCGCCTCCGCTTCGCGCGGCAGACCTCTCCCTCGGGAGAAGGCTTGGCCGCAGGGCGGATGAGGGGGACTACCGAGGCAACAGCAATCTTCCTGTTGGGACACCAACTGATACCGCAGCATGCGTAGACCGGCGAGAAGACATGACCAGCGAGACCCACAACAAACCACCCCTCAACGGCATCCGCGTGATCGAACTGGCGCGCGTGCTGGCGGGCCCCTGGGCGGGCCAGATGCTGGCCGATCTCGGCGCCGACGTGATCAAGGTGGAAAACCCCAATGGCGGCGATGATACGCGCGGCTGGGGGCCGCCCTTTGTCGAGAGCAAGGACGGCGAGAACCTGTCTGCCGCCTATTACCATTCCACCAATCGCGGCAAGCGCTCTATCGCGGTCGATTTCTCCACGCCCGAGGGTCAGGAGATCGTGCGCCAGCTCGTCGCCGACGCCGATGTCTTCATCGAGAATTTCAAGCTCGGCGGCCTGAAGAAATACGGCCTCGACTATGACAGCCTGAAGGCCATCAACCCGCGCCTCGTCTATTGCTCGATCACCGGCTTCGGCCAGAACGGCCCCTATGCCAGCCTCGCCGGCTATGACTACATCGTGCAGGGCATGTCCGGCTTCATGTCGGTCACGGGCGCGCCGGACGGAGAGCCGATGAAGGCCGGGGTTGCCATTGCCGATATTTTTACCGGCATCTATGCCGTCACCGCCATCCAGGCAGCCCTCATCCACGTGATGAAGACCGGCGAAGGCCAGCAGGTGGACATGGCGCTGCTCGACGTGATGTCGGCGGTGCTTGCCAACCAGAACATGAATTATCTCGTCTCGGGTGCGGCGCCCGTGCGGCTCGGCAATGCCCATCCGAACATCAGCCCCTATGAGGTTGTGCCGGTTGCCGATGGCCACCTCATTCTCGCCGTGGGCAATGACGGCCAGTTCCGTCGGCTCTCGGCCATTCTCGGCATCGAAGCCTTTGCCGACGATCCCCGCCATGCCACCAACAAGGCGCGCGTGGCCAATCGCGACAGCGTGCGCGCGGCCGTGATTGCCGAGACGGTGAAATGGACCAAGGCCGATCTGCTTGCCGCCTGCGGCGAGAATGCCGTTCCGGCCGGCCCGATCAATTCCGTGGCGGAGATGTTTTCCGATCCGCAAATTGCGGCGCGTGGCCTTCGCATCGACCTTGAGGCAGAGGACGGCACGACGATCCCAGGTGTGAGGACGCCCATCGTGCTCTCCAGAACACCTCTCTCCTATCACCGACCAAGCCCGGCGCTGGGCGAGCACACCGGCGCGGTTCTGGCAGAACTCGACAGACGACAGAAGGAAAGACAGATCCCATGAAGACCGGCGGTCAACTCATTGTCGAGGCCCTGAAGGCAAATGGCGTCCGGCGCGTGTCCTGCGTGCCCGGCGAAAGCTATCTCGCCGTGCTCGACGCGCTCTATGACAGCGGCATCGAGGTTCTGGTCTGCCGCCAGGAAGGCGGCGCGGCGATGATGGCCGATACCTGGGGGCGCCTCACCGGCGAGCCCGGCATCTGCATGGTCACCCGCGGCCCCGGCGCCACGAACGCCTCTGCCGGACTGCATGTGGCCATGCAGGATTCCATCCCGATGATCCTCTTCATCGGTCAGGTGCAGCGCGATGCCCGCGAGCGGGAAGCCTTTCAGGAGGTCGAGTACCGCCGCGCCTTTACCGAGTTTGCCAAATGGGTGGGCGAGATCGATGACGCCCGGCGCATCCCGGAATTCGTCACCCGCGCCTTTGCCGTCGCGACCTCCGGCCGCCCCGGCCCCGTGGTGCTGACGCTGCCGGAAGACATGCTGCGCGATCTGGTGGAAGCGCCGGAGGCCAAGCCTTACACGCGCGTCGAAAACCATCCGGGGCCATCGCAGATCCAGAAATTCGAGGCATTGCTGCGGGACGCACACCGGCCGATGGTCATTCTGGGTGGCACCGGCTGGTCGGAAGAGGCTGTCGCCGACTTCCGTCACTTTGCCGAACGCTTCCATGTGCCTGTCGGCTGCTCCTTCCGCCGCCAGATGCTGTTTGATCACACGCACAGCTCTTACGCTGGCGATGTCGGCATCGGCATCAACCCGGCGCTGTCGAAGGAAATCAAGGACAGCGACCTCATCGTGCTGCTCGGCAGCCGTCTGTCGGAAATGCCGTCGTCCGGCTATACGCTTCTCGACATCCCCTATCCGTCGCAAAAGATCGTGCATGTCTTCCCCGACCCGGAGGAACTCGGCCGCATCTACCGACCGGATCTTGCCATCTGCGCCGGTCCCGCCGAATTCGTCGCCGCCATCCGCGATTTGCAGCCGCCGGTCTCGCCGGTCTGGGCCGAACGCACAGCGGCCATGCATGATGCCTATCTGCGCTGGTCGACGCCGCCGGAAACCGGACCGGGTGACGTGCAGATGGGTCCGATCATGACCTGGATCGAGGAAAACACGCCGAAGACCGCCATCTTCACCAATGGCGCGGGCAATTACGCCACCTGGCTGCACCGCTTCCACCGTTTCCAGGCGTTCAACACCCAGTCGGCACCGACATCCGGCTCGATGGGTTACGGACTTCCGGCAGCGGTTGCGGCAAAGCAGCTGTTTCCCGAACGTGAAGTGGTTTGTTTTGCCGGTGACGGCTGCTTCATGATGCACGGGCAGGAATTCATCACCGCCGTACGTTACGGGCTGCCGATCATCACCGTGCTCGTCAACAACGGCACCTATGGCACGATCCGCATGCACCAGGAGCGCGACTTTCCCGGCCGCGTCAGCGGCACCGACCTCGTGAACCCCGATTTCGTCGCCTTTGCCGCAGCCTATGGCGGCCACGGCGAGCGGGTGGAAAAGACCGAACAGTTCGGCCCCGCCTTTGAACGCGCCCGCGCCTCCGGCAAGCCCGCCATCATCGAGGTGATGCTGTCACCGGAAGCGATTACCCCGACCCGCACGCTGAGCCAGATCCGCAACAAGAGCTGAGACCAAAAAAAACCGGCGCTTTCCAATGAAGCGCCGGGTTTTCTATTCTGAAATTGTTAGCGATGCTCAGGCCGCCCGCTGAATTCTCCCTTCTCCCCCGCGGGGAGAAGGTGCCGGAAGGCGGATGAGGGGGCGGCAGCCACAAACCCTGCGAACCGCCGCCCCCTCAAAAACCTCAGAGAGCAGCCGTGACGATGAACTCGACCTTGTAGTCGGGCGTTGCGAGCGGCGCACCGCTGGTCGCACGTGCCGGCGGGTTTGCCGGGTCGATCCAGGCTTCCCAGACGGCGTTCATTTCGGCAAAGTTGGCCATGTCCGAAAGATAGATGATCGTCTGCAGGATCTTGGACTTGTCCGTGCCGGCGAGCGCCAGCAGGCGATCGACTTCGGCAAGGGCCGACTTCGACTGTTCGGTCACGGACGTGCCTTCGCCAACCTGCCCGGCGAGGTAAACGGTGTTGCCGTGAACGACGGCGCCGCTCATGCGCTTGCCGGGTTCGATACGCTTGATGCTCATGGAATGCTCCTCATGAAAATGAGCGGGATGGAAACCGATGACGGTTTCGGGGAAGGACGATCAGCCGCGAATGTGCAGGCTTTTCTCGTAGATGGCCGTGGAACGGGCGCCCGAACGGCAATAGCCCAGCATGGGGCGCGGGAACTCGTCCAGCGCATCCACCATGCCCTGGACCGCTTCGGCATCGACGCCCATGCGGCCCACCGGCACATGCGAAATCTCAAGGCCCAGTTCGCGGGCCCGCGCTGCCACTTCGTCGAAGCTCGGCTGGCCGGGCTCCTCGTCGTCGGGGCGATTGCAGACGATGGACTTGAAGCCCAGGGCCTTGATGTCGTCGAGATCGGCGGGCGTGATCTGCCCGGTGACGGAATATTCGTCGTTGATCTGGCGAATGTCCATGATGTCGGCCTCCAGTGTTCAAAGAGGGTTTCAATTACGACGCCTGACAAAGGGCGTCAATGAAAACACGGGCGTTCAGGAAAAGCTGAAGCGAAGGGCGTAGTCGACGCTTTCGCCGGGTTTCAGCATCTGCAACTCGCCAGAGGCCGCAAGGTCCTCGCGGCTCACCCAGCGGTGCGACACCGGCTCGATACCCAGCACATGCGCCGGCGCCCGCTGGTTGCGCCAGACCTGCAGATGGGGAAGCGTATCGGTCCTGAAGCGCACCTTCAGCGTCACGCCTCCCAGTGCCGCGATCGGGCCCAGCATCACCTGCGCCCATTCCTCGCCGGCAATGGCAGCCGGCACGCAAAAGACGCCGCCCGGCTCCTCGCCAAAATTCCAGGGGAAGCCGCCACCCTCCAGCATCTGGCCGGAAAGGCGCACGTCGCCGTCAAACAGCCAGGCGCCGATATTCATGTGATACATATGAACCCTGGCGAATGGCGTGGTGCCGACATTGCTGACACGGTCGATGAGGCAGGTTTCCCCGCTTTCGCCATCCATGCGCACATGCCGCTCCAGAAGCGCGATGCCGCCGTCTGCCGTCTTGACGGTCACGCGCGCCTTGCATTCGGCAGTCTCGCCCTGCGCATCCCAGAACAGGATCTCGGCAGGATTGCCTGAATAGGATCCGTGAAGGGGATACTTACGGCCGCTGGCATCACCTTCGATCGCTTGCGGATGGCGGATGTGGTCCGGCCCGCAGGTAAACAGAAACCCCTCCAGCGAATGGTCGATGCGCGGATCGCCATCATCCGGAATGGCCCGTCCAGGCGCCACATCGATGCCGTTGACGTTGCAACTGCCGATATCCAGGACGCTGGTTTCGTCCAGAAACAGCTTTGGGCCCCGCCCCGCCACAAATGCCTTCATTCCATCCTCCATCAGCGACGCCTCAACAAAGCGTGACAAACTCTCAAAATTAAGTATTCGTTCACCACAATGGCCAATTCTTCCTTACTGGCGTCAAATTTGACCTGTCTGAGGAAGACCCGGCAATCGGGGAACGTGTCAGCGCGTGCCGCCGTTATACGTCGTAATCTCGAATCGGTGATATTGTGAAGTCCACTTCAGTGTTCAGCCTCAGTCTGGCTTTCCTCCTCTCGGTCGCGGCACTTTCGCCCGCAGCGGCCCAGGGCGCCTACGGTTCCCGCTCGGACACCGTCCTCGTGGCGCCGACCGGGGAAATCCTCGATTACATACCCGAAGCCGGCGAGGTGGTGATCAGCCGCGACCGCATGGGGCGACAGGTATTGATCGACCATTTCGGCAATGTGGTGGCAACGGAAATGCGCCGGGATACCTACCGCAACTCGGTCGATGGCGGCTACCCTTCCAGACCGCAGCGCGGCTATGGTTCGGCTTACCCGCCCCAGCCCACCTATTCGCGGCAGGACAATGGCGGTTACCGCGACTATCGCCAGTATCGTCAGGGTGAGCCGGGTGCCGTCACGGGCTCGATCCCGCGCGACAGCTCCATCGTGCGCCTGCCGCTCGATGCCGATGGCGCGATCCTCGACGACGGACAGGAAGAGGCCTCGCTCGAAACACAGCCGATGCCGCAGCCGAGCATCGTGCCGCGCGCCGAAAAGCCGGTGATGGCGATCACCAACAAGCCGCAGGCGGAAGTGACGGCGCTGCAGGTGTTTCTCGATCGCGAGGGCATTTCGCCCGGCGTCATCGACGGCCATCTCGGCGACAACGTCAACAAGGCGATTGCCGCCTGGCAGGAAATGACCGGCGAGACGCTCGACCCGAACAATTCCGAAGACATCATGCAGCGCCTCTCCTATTCGGGCGGACTGCCGATCGTCAATTACACGATCACGCCGGCCGATGCGGCCGGCCCCTATGTCGCCTCCATACCGGATGACTATGCCCACAAGGCGCAGCTGCCGGCCATGTCCTACACCTCCACCAGCGAGGCGCTGGCGGAACGCTTTCACATGGACGAAGGCTACCTGAAGGCGCTCAATCCCGGCGTCGACTTCTCCATCCCCGGATCGACGATCAAGGTTGTCAATCCTGGCCAACCGAAGACGGGAGATGTCGTGCGCGTGGTGGCCAACAAGGCGAAGAAGCAGGTGTTCGCCTACGGCGCCGATGGCAAGCTGATTGCCGCCTACCCTGCCACCATCGGCTCGTCGGACACCCCCTCGCCCACCGGCACCCATACCGTGCAGCGCATCGCGCTCAATCCGGGCTATACGTATAACCCAAAGATCAATTTCAAGCAGGGCGACAACGACCAGATCCTGCAGATCCCACCTGGCCCCAACGGCCCCGTCGGCACCGTCTGGATTGCCCTGTCGAAGCCGACCTATGGCATTCATGGCACGCCGGAGCCCTCCAAGATCGGAAAGACCAACAGCCATGGCTGTATCCGCCTCACCAACTGGGATGCGACGGAACTTGCCAAGATGGTGAAGCCCGGCACGGTGGTCGAATTCGTCGACTGAGGCTGGCGGCGGCCACACAGCCGAAATCAGAAAGGGCGCCTTCGCGGGGCGCCCTTTGTCGTTATAGCCATAAAAGGCGAAGGCGGGTTACGCCGCGTGGCGACCAAAACCGATAATGCGGGGAAGACCGGTGCGCACCACGCGCGTCGGCATCAGGCGCTTGACCTCTTCGGCCAGCAGGCGGGCGTTTTCACGCGCCTTGTCGAGGTTCGACACCTTTGCCGCATCCAGCGTGTGCAAGGTGCCGCCCACTTCGAACAGTTCGCGAAAGGCGGTGCGCTCGCCGATCGGCGTGTTCAGCACGTTGACGCCGCGCTGGGCCAGCAGCCCCTTGATGGCTACCAGCGCCCGGGTTGTAACGACCGGCGTGACACGGGTGAGCACTACCGAATGGGCAATGGCAAGCCCCGCCTTTTCCTTCATCAGCGCCAGAAGATCGAGGATCTGGGCGGCCCCCTTGGCGTCCATGGCAGAGCCCTGGACGGGGATCAGGACATGGTCGGATAGCCCGACGGCGGTCGTCACCAGCGCATCGCGCGCCCCGGCAAGATCGATGATGAAGTAATCCGTCGCCGACGACATTTCGCGCAGGTGACATTGCAGCGACGCAACCGTGACTTCCGTGATGATGGTGATGTTGCGCACCGCGCCGGACATTTCATGCCACTGGCTGATCCAGCGCTGCGGGTCGGCATCGACCAGCGTCACGCGATGCCCCTGATGCGCCAGTTCCGTGGCAAGAAGAAGCGCCGCCGTCGTCTTGCCGGCACCACCTTTGGCATTTGCAAATGAAATCACAGGCATAGTTTGTCCTCGATGGTCATCGAGCCGCATCGCTCAGAAGCGGCACCGCCTCATGACATGGTGCCTATGACGGTAACCTTTGCAAAAACAGGGTTAATGATCGGTAAATTTTAAGGCCATCAATATGACCCGGCAGAACTGAGGTTGCGGTGTGTTGCTGACAGAACCTCATGAAAAATCCGGGCGGATGGCCCGGATTTTTCGACGCGTAAGACCGTGCGGCCTGCTCTCAGAAGCAGTCGGCAAAGAGTTTCCTGGTATTTTCCAGCGTCATCTTCACCGGATTGCCGCCGCAGGACGGATCTTCGATGGCCATGGCCGAAAGCTCATCGATCCGGTCGGGCTTGATGCCCATGGCGGTGAGATTTTCCGGTACGTTGAGTTCGCTGCGCAGCGCCATGACATAACCGTAGAAGCCGTCAAAGCCGCCGGAAATGCCGAGATAGGCAGCGGCGCGCTCGATCTTGTCTTCGATGGCCTTGCGGTTGAAACGCAGGACGGCCGGCATCACCACGGCGTTCGTCATGCCGTGATGGGTGTTATAGACGGCACCGATCGGGTGCGACAGGGCGTGAATCGCGCCGAGCCCCTTCTGGAAGGCAACGGCGCCCATGGCGGCAGCCGCCATCATGTTGGTGCGGGCCTCGATGTCGTTTGCCTCATGATAGGCGCGCGGCAGAAATTCCTTCACCAGACGCATGCCTTCCAGCGCAATGCCGTGGCTCATCGGGTGGAAGAAAGGCGAGCAATAGGCTTCCAGGCAATGGGCAAACGCATCCATGCCGGTGCCGGCGGTGATGGCCTTCGGCATGCCCATGGTGAGTTCCGGATCGCAGATGACGACGCCGGGCAAAAATTTCGGATGGAAGATGATCTTCTTCACATGGGTCTTGGAATTGGTGATGACCGAGGCGCGGCCCACTTCCGAACCGGTGCCGGCCGTCGTCGGCACTGCAACGATCGGCGCGATGCCGTCGCTGTTCGCCCGCGTCCACCAGTCGCCGATATCCTCGAAATCCCAGACAGGCCGCGTCTGGCCGACCATGAATGCGATGCATTTGCCGAGATCGAGCCCGGAGCCACCGCCGAAGGCGACGACGCCATCATGGCCGCCCTCGCGATAGGCCTTGATGCCGGCTTCTAGGTTGATCTCGTTCGGGTTCGGATCGACATCGGCAAAAAGGGCGCGGCCAAGGCCCGCCTCTTCCATCGCATCCAGCGCCCCTCGCGTGATCGCCATGCCGGCAAGCCCGCGGTCGGTCACCAGCAGCGGCTTCTTCATGCCGAGCGATTTACAGGCATCGCCGAGTTCCTTGATGCGCCCGCGGCCAAGCTTGATGGCGGTGGGATAGCTCCAGTTGGCGGTAATGTTCATGGAGGTCAGGCTTTCTTCAGGTGATAGGATTTCGGCCGCGTGAGGTTGTGGAAGCCGAGAACGGAGAGCGAGCCGCCACGTCCGGTCTGCTTGACGCCGGTCCAGACGAGGGCCGGATCGAGATAATCGCAGCGGTTCATGAACACGGTGCCGGTTTCGAGATCGGCGCCAAGGCGCGAGGCGCGTTCTTCGTCTTTCGTCCAGAGCGAAACGGTGAGGCCATACTGGCAATCGTTCATCAGGGACAGCGCTTCTTCATCGCTCTTCACCTTCATGATACCGACGGCCGGACCAAAGGTCTCCTCGCGCATGAATTCCATGGAATGATCGACATCCACCAGAACCTGCGGCATCAGATAGGCACCGCCATCATCCTGCGGGAAGAGCTTTGGGTCGACCAGCGCCTTTGCGCCCCTGGAGACGGCATCGGCCACCTGCTCGCGTACGGTTTTTGCAAAACGCACGTTCGCCATCGGTCCAAGCGTGGTGTCCGCGTCAAGCGGATTGCCGAGCTTGTAGTTCGATACCCAGGCGACGGACTTTTCGACAAAGGCGTCGTAGAGGCTTTCATGCACATAGATACGCTCGATGCCGCAGCAGCACTGCCCTGAATTGAACGTTGCGCCATCCATCAGCGTGTCCACGGCAGCGTCGAGATCGGCGTCCTCCATCACATAGCCCGGATCCTTGCCGCCCAGCTCAAGGCCCATGCCAGTGAAGGTGCCGGCAGCGGCGCGCTCCACGGCCCGGCCGCCCGCCACCGAGCCGGTGAAGTTGATGAAGTTGAACGAGCCGGCAGCGATCAGCTTTTCGGTTGTTGCGTGGTCGAGGAAGAGGTTCTGGAAGACATCATCAGGCACGCCGGCTTCGACAAAGGCGCGCACCATGCGCTCGCCCACCAGCAGCGTCTGGGCGGCATGTTTGATGATCACGGTATTGCCCGCCATCAGCGCCGGCGCCACCGTGTTAATCGCTGTCATGTAAGGATAGTTCCAGGGCGCGATGACCAGCACCACGCCATGCGGCTCGCGCTCGATGCGGCGGGTGAAGGCAGAACTGTCCTCGACGAGGATCGGCGCTAGCGCATCGGCGGCAACGGAGGCGACATAGTTGGAGCGTTCGTTGAAGCCGCGGAACTCACCGCCATAGCGCACCGGCCGGCCCATCATATGGGCAAGTTCCGGCACCACCTCGTCCACCATCTCGTTCAGGCGGGCGACACCCTTCATCACAAGCTGCACGCGCTCATCCAGCGGGCGTTTGGCCCAGGACTTCTGCGCCTTTTTTGCGCGCGCCACAGCATCTGCGGCAGGCTCAAGCGCCATCGCCGGCCGCTCGGCATAAACCGAGCCATCGATCGGCGAGATACATTGAATCATCGACATGGTTGTTTCCTGTTATCCAAATCAGCTGGCGAGCCGAGAGACGTTTTACGCCCTCTCGAACCCTCTCGCCACCTCCCAATCCGTCACGCGGCGGTCATATTCTTCCTGTTCCCATTCGGCAGCGCGCACATAATGGTCGATGACGTCTTGGCCAAAAGCCTGCCGCAGCATGGCCGAGGCGCGCAGCTTTTCCGTCGCGTCACGCAGCGTGCGGGGAATTTCGCGCACATCCTTGCCGCCATAGGCATCACCGACATAGGCCGGCTCCAGTTCCATCTTGTTCTTGATGCCCTCGATGCCGGCGGCCAGCAATGCGGCCATGGCAAGATACGGATTGAGATCGGAGCCACCGATGCGGCATTCGATGCGGATGCCCTTGGTTCCATCACCACACAGGCGAAAACCGGCCGTGCGGTTGTCCATGCTCCAGACGATCTTGGTCGGCGCAAAGGTGCCGGCGACGAAACGCTTGTAGGAGTTGATGTAGGGTGCCAGAAAATAGGTGTACTCCTCGGCATAGGCGAGAAGGCCTGCAATGTAGTGCCGCATGGTCTCGGAAATGCCGTGTTCGGCGTCCTTGTCAAAGAACAGCGGCACCTTGCCATCCGTGCTCCACAGCGACTGGTGGATATGCGAGGACGAGCCGGCGGCCTTGTCGTTCCACTTGGCAAGGAAGGTGACGGCCTTGCCCTTGGCCCAGGCAATTTCCTTGCAGGCATTCTTGATGATGACGTGACGGTCGGCCATGGTGAGCGCCTCGGCATACCGCACATTGACTTCCGCCTGGCCGGGCGAGGCCTCGCCCTTGGTGTTTTCCACCGGCACCCCTGCCCCCTGAAGCCCGGTGCGGATCGCCCGCATCACCTCTTCCTCCTTGGTGGTCTGGAAGATGTGATAGTCTTCGTTATAGGCGCTGGAGAGACGCAGGTTGCGGTAGCCCGTCTCGCGGGCATGATCAAACGTCTGGTCGAACAGGAAGAATTCCAGCTCGGTGGCCATGAAGGCGGCAAAGCCCAGTTCCTCGAGCGCCCGCATCTGCTTCTTGAGGATGGCGCGCGGCGAATGGGGCACTTCCTCATGGGTGTGATGATCCAGCACGTCGCAGAGCACGAGCGCCGTGCCTTCCAGCCATGGCAGCTTGCGCAGCGTGGCAAGATCCGGCTTCATGATGTAATCGCCGTAGCCCTGCTCCCAGCTGGTCGCCTTGTAGCCGGAGATGGTTTCCATCTCCAGGTCGGTCGCCTGCAGGTAATTGCAGCTATGGGTTTCCTTCCAGGCGCTGTCGACGAAATACTCGGCCTGAAAGCGCTTGCCCATCAGGCGTCCCTGCATGTCGATCTGGGCTGCAATGACAGTATCGATCCGTCCGGCGGCAACATCGATCTTCAGGTCGTCGAACGTGTAAGGTGAGGTCATGGACGTATCCGTTTCGAAAAGGGAGCCGCCGCACGGGTGCGGCGGCGGATGAAGGTTGAAGACGAAGCGGCGATCACGCCTCGCCGACAGCCGCTTCGGCTGCGGCAATCTCTGCCTTGCGCTTTGCAATGGCGTCGCCGATCGGCGGGCCCTGGAAGCGGCGCTTTTCGAAGGCGAACCAGACCACCGCCGTCAGCACCAGGAAGCCGACGGTGATTTCCAGCGCCCAGTCGTTCGGCGGCTGTACGCCGATGAAGAAGATCACGATCATCGCGACGATGGCAAGAACGGCGACCAGCTTGTAGGTGGCAACGCCCATGTTCCACGGCCCCATGGCCGGCCATTTCGCCGTTCCGATGGCGCCAAGGCCCAGCGCAATCGGCATCATGAAGGACAGGAACAGGAAGATCACCGTGCAGGACACGACGATGGAATAAGCGGGCGTTCCGGCAATGGTGATGGCCGAGGTGAACCAGACGAACAGAACCGACAGCACCGATCCGGTCCAGATCGCGGCAACCGGCGTACGATATTGCGGGCTGACCTTGGCAAGCTTGGAGGAGGCCGGCAGGCCCTTGTCACGCGAGAAGGCAAAGATCATGCGCGACAGCGAAGTGACCGTCGCCATGCCGCACAGGAACTGCGAGATGAAGATCAGGAGGTAGAGCACGATCTTCACCGTGGCATTCACCTGGGTATCCATGGCCCAGAAGAACACGTTCCAGCCCTGTTTTGCCGCGTCTTCCATATTGGGCAGCATCAGAACGAAGGCGCACAGCATGACGTATCCGAAGACCGAGGACCAGATCACCGAGGACACCATGCCGCGCGGCACCGATTCGGCGGCCTTGACGGTTTCTTCCGACGTGTGGGCGGACGCGTCGTAGCCGGTGATCGTGTAGATCGGCAAAAGCAGGCCGAGCAGGAAGGCCATGGCACCGGACACGACATTCGGCCAGACGGCGGATCCCGTCAGCGTGCCATCGGCCGCAACCGTCGGCTGGCCGGTATAGTTGGCAAAGGTGAACAGGCGCGAAAATTCCCAGCTCGGCGCATAGGCGAGGCACGCGACCGTCAGCGCAAGCGCCGTCAGGAAGATCAGGTAGCCGGAGAAGTCGGTGAGCTTTGCCGTGAGCCCGATGCCGAAATGGTTGATGGCGGCCTGCAGACCGGTGATCACGGCAACGAACAGCACGCGGTGCACCAGCGTGTCCTCGATGCCGAAGGTCGTCCCAAAGGCGCCGAAGAAGAAATAGAAGGTGCCGACATTGATGGCGCCGAGCACCGTGACGAGACCGAGCAGGTTCAGCCAGGCCGACAGCCAGCCGGTGAAGCGGTTGCCGAGGATCGAGCCCCAGTGATAGAGCCCGCCGGCCGTCGGATAGGCCGAGCTGATCTGGGCAAGGCCAAGCGCGAAAATGCCGGAAATCAGGCAGCCGAGCGGCCAGCCGATGCCGATCGAAGCGCCGCCGGCGCCGGCGGTCGCCTGGCCCAGCGAATTGATGCCACCGGACAGAATGCAGATAATGGAAAATGAAATGGCGAAGTTGGAAAAGGAGCTCATACGCCGCTCCAGTTCCTGCGCGTAACCCATGGAATGCAGGATTTGAACATCCTGCTTTTTATCATTTTCGGTGTAAGCGGACATGAGATTCCCCTCTCATCAGGTCGACCGCTTCATTGCGGCCGCCCAGTTTCAACCCCCGTGACCCAACGGTCGCGGGCATGCCACCAACTGCTCCCCTGGATCTTATCGTTGGATGTCGCGAAGGCTTTTCGCCAGCAACTCCGTGAGAAAACCGGCCACGACCCTTTGCCCGGCTTCCGTATCGATCAAATCGTTTCTCACCTCTATCATCACGTTCAAAAGCCCGGCCGGCAAAGCGTGAAGCGCAAGCGTGTGCGTCACGCCATCGGCGGGGCCGTAAGGTTCGTTGCGCTCCACCCGGAAGCGTCCATTGCCATCGGCCGCCTGCAGCATGCGGTCGGCAAGCCGGCTGTCTTCGTCATGCAGGATGCCGATTTCGACGGCCCGCGGCTTGCCGTAATAGACCGGCGTGAACGAATGGATGGTAACCAGCACGGTCTCCTGCCCGCGGCCACGCCGATGGACGATTTCCTCGGCGATTCGACCCTGGAACGGATAGTAAAGCGCCTCTGCGCGGGCTGCCTTCTCCGCCTCCGAGAGGTTCTCGTTGCCGGGAATGCGGAACACTTCGCTCACATCCCGAATGGCGCCCGGAGCGCCCGGCGGCCGGTTGCAGTCGAAAACCAGCCGCGAAAAGCGCTGGAAGATCAGGCAGGCATCGAGATCGGCGGCCAGCAGCCGCGACACGGCAAGCGCACCCGGATCCCAGGCGATGTGGGAGGACAGCGCATCCTGCGAAAGACCGAGCGTTCCAACCCGCGCCGGCAGACGCCGCGATGCATGCTCGCACACCAGAAGCACAGGTCCGCGAGCCTCCGGCTGCTCGACGGCAACCGGGCTTTCATCCGCGCTGGTCAGAAAATCGGTCTGAGCAAACATCATCAGGTTTTCCGCGCCTGTATCAGACTTCAACAAGAAGAGAATTCTTCAAACCCAGTCCATCGTCAACCACTTCCTGAAAAAATCTTTTCAGTGAATGGATTGACTCACTCCACCCGCGATTGTTTATTTGCGCAAAACCGGCAAAGACCGGGAAGGGGAACAACAGGTCGTGACGTCACAAACGCAGACCGTGCTGGACGTGATACGCCTGCATTATGACGGGCTGACGCCGGCCGAGAAAAAGCTGGCGGAAAGCCTGATCGACAACTATCCGATGTCGGGGCTCGGCAGCATCACCGCGACGGCCGACAATGCGGGCGTCTCGACGCCGACGGTTGCCCGAATGGTGCAGAAGCTCGGCTACAAGGGCTATCCGGAGTTCCAGGCGCATCTGCACCAGGATCTCGAGGCGACGATTTCGAGCCCGATTGCCAAGCATGACCGCTGGACGGCCGGGGCTCCAACCGCCCATATTCTCAACCGCTTTGCCGATGCGCTGACCGAAAACCTGCGCGCGACGCTTTCCACCATCGATGTGGCAAGCTTCGACGGGGCCGCCGATCTGTTGCGCGACGACAAGCGCAGCATCTATTTCGTCGGTGGACGCATCACCGGCGCGCTTGCCGATTACTTCTTCACCCATATGCAGGTGATCCGGCCGAAGACGACGCTGATCTCGACCAATCGCAGTTCGTGGCCGCAATATCTCCTGAACATGTCGGCCGGCGACGTGCTGGTGATCTTCGACATCCGCCGCTACGAGCAGGAACTGGCAACGCTTGCCGAGGCGGCGGCCGCAAGCGGCGTGATCATCATTCTCTTCACCGATGTCTGGGCCTCGCCTGTCGCGCGCCACGCCCGCCATGTGTTCAAGGTGGCCATCGAGGCGCCATCGGCCTGGGATTCCTCCGTCGTCACCCTGTTTACCGTGGAAGCGCTCATCGAGGCGGTGCAGAGCGCTACCTGGGAGCGTACCCGCGAGCGCATGAATTCGCTGGAGGCGCTGTTTGAACGCAGCCGCCTGTTTCGCCGCCCCGAGCCGAAGGACCGGGACAAATGACTGGAAAAAAGGAGAAAATTCGCGCGTCGCATCAGAACCGACGCTTGCGGGACAGAAAGTGATACTGTCACATGCCATTCATCAACTGCCTCTACTTGTCGCGCCACCAACCATAACCTTGAGGAGAAAAACGTGATGTCCAAGACCCAACGTCTTCTGTCCATGACGACGGCCATCGTCGTCGCATCGACGAGCTTTGCCTTTGCCGAGCCGAGCGCCGAACTCATCGCCGCTGCCAAGAAGGAAGGCATGCTGACCACCGTCGCCCTTCCCCACGACTGGTGCGGCTACGGCGACGTGATTGCCGACTTCAAGAAGAAGTATCCGGAAATCACCGTGAACGAACTGAACCCGGATGCCGGTTCGGCCGACGAAGTGGAAGCCATCAAGGCCAACAAGGACAACAAGGGCCCGCAGGCGCCTGACGTCGTCGACGTCGGCCTCGCGTTTGGTCCGCAGATGAAGAAGGAAGGCCTCCTTCAGCCCTACAAGGTTTCCACCTGGAGCGAGATCCCCGACAACGTCAAGGATGCCGAAGGCTACTGGTACGGCGACTATTACGGCGTCATGTCGCTGCTGGTGAACAAGGATCTGGTCAAGACCACGCCGAAGGACTGGTCCGACCTGAAGAAGCCGGAATATGCCGGCCAGGTTGCTCTCGCCGGCGATCCGCGCGCCTCCAACCAGGCCATTCTCGGCGTTCTCGCAGCAGGCCTTTCAAGCGGCGCCAAGGCTGGCAAGGAAGCCGGCGAAGCCGGCCTCAAGTATTTCGGCGAGCTGAACAAGGCCGGCAATTTCGTGCCCGTCATCGGCAAGTCGGGCACGCTCGCACAGGGTGCAACCCCGATCGTCGTGATGTGGGATTACAACGCCCTTGCCGCCAAGGACACGCTTGCCGGCAACCCGCCGGTTGACGTCGTCGTTCCGGCCTCCGGCGTTCTCGCCGGCGTCTACGTCCAGGGCATTTCGGCCTACGCTCCGCATCCGAACGCTGCAAAGCTCTGGATGGAGCACCTGTATTCGGATGCCGGTCAGCTCGGCTGGCTGAAGGGCTACTGCCACCCGATCCGCTTCAACGCGATGGCCAAGGCAAACAAGATCCCGAAGGATCTGCTCGACAAGCTGCCGCCGGCTGCTGCCTATGAAAAGGCCTACTTCCCGACGCTCGAGGAAGTCGATGCCAACAAGGCTGCCGTCACCGGCGCCTGGGACAGCGTCGTCGGCGCCAACGTCAAGTAAGACCTGAAATCCGCCGCCCCGGTTGCAATCGCCGGGGCGGCGTTGCACTCTTAAAACAAGAACCGTTGCCTGAAACCAAAACGGAACCGAGGGGAATGACGTCACCGAACCCACCGACCGGGCCCTCCCCGGCGAGGCGCATGCGCCTGCCGTTTCACTGGCTCGGCATCCTGCCGTTCGCGATCTTCGTGCTGCTTTTCCTCATCATGCCGACGATGAAGATTGTCATCGGCGCGTTCCAGCGGCCGGACGGAAGCTTCACCTTTTCCAATATCGGCAATCTGTTCACCCCATCGATCCTTGCCGCCTACGGCATATCGATCCGCATCAGCCTGGCATCGGCGTTTTTCGGCTGCCTGATCGGCTTTGGCACGGCAGCAGCCGTTGTCCTCGGCGGACTGCCGCGCGCTATCCGCGGGCCGCTGATGACCTTTTCCGGCGTCGCCTCCAACTTCGCCGGTGTGCCGCTTGCCTTTGCCTTTCTGGCAACGCTTGGGCCCGTCGGCTTCATCACCGTCTTCCTGCAGAGCGAGCTTGGCATCAACCTGCGCATGCTCGGCTTCAACCTCCTCTCCTTCTGGGGGCTGACGCTCACCTATCTGTTCTTCCAGATTCCGCTGATGATCCTCATCATCACGCCGGCGCTGGACGGGCTCAAAAAGGAATGGCGCGAGGCCGCCTCCATTCTCGGCGCAACGAACGCGCAGTACTGGCGCATGGTGGCACTGCCGATCCTCACACCCTCCATCCTCGGCACGTTTGCGCTCCTGTTTGCCAATGCCTTCGGGGCCGTCGCTACCGCCATTGCGCTCACCGGATCTTCGCTCAGCATCGTGCCGATTCTGCTTTTTGCGCAGATCCGCGGCGATGTGCTCGGCGATCCCCATCTCGGCTATGCGCTCGCCTTCGGCATGATCGTCGTCACCGGCATTGCCAACACGGTTTACATCTGGCTGCGCGCCCGCAGCGAAAGGTGGATGAGATGAAGCGTTTCTGGGCCTGGGGAGCGCTGATCATCGGCCTCCTCTATTTCATCCTGCCGCTCATCGGCATGACCAATTTCTCGCTGAAAATGCGCCGCGGCGTCTATTCCTTCGACGCCTATGCCAAGGTGCTTGGCGACACACGTTTCCAGGAAACATTTTCCTATTCCGTGACGCTTGCGCTGTTGACCATTCTCGTCGGCGTGTTTCTGGTGGTGCCGACCGCCTACTGGGTGCGGCTGAAACTGCCCTTCCTGCGGCCATACATCGAATTCGTTACGCTTTTGCCGCTGGTCATTCCGGCCATCGTCGTGGTGTTCGGCTATATCCGGCTCTACAACACCTCGAGCTGGCTGCCGCTGACCGGCACAGCACTTGGCACCGACGTGCTGCTGGTCGCCGGCTATACGATGCTTGCCCTTCCCTACATGTACCGCGCCGTCGACACCGGCCTTCGCACCATCGATGTCACGACGCTCACCGAAGCGGCCCAGAGCCTCGGCGCCGGCTGGTTCACCATCATCACGCGCATCATCCTGCCCAACGTTCTGGTCGCGGTCCTCTCCGGCGCCTTTTTGACTTTCGCCATCGTGATCGGCGAGTTCACCATGGCCGCCCTGCTCAACCGCCCGGCGTTTGGGCCCTACATGCAGGTGCTTGGCGCCAACCGTGCCTATGAGCCGGCGGCCCTTGCCGTCATTGCCTTTGCCATCACCTGGGGCTGCCTGGGCCTGATCCAGCTTGTCTCGCGCTTCCAGAAATCCGCGCAGCGCCCGGTTTGAGGATTTTTATCCATGAGTTTCCTGACCCTCACCCATCTGCAAAAATCCTTCGGCTCCGTGAAGGTCGTGCATGATTTCAACATGACGATCGAAAAGGGCGAGTTCGTGTCCTTCCTCGGCCCGTCCGGCTGCGGCAAGACCACGGTGCTGCGCATGATTGCCGGCTTCGAGATCCCGACCGGCGGCACGATCGAGATTGCCGGCAAGGACCAGACGAATCTGCGGCCCAACCAGCGCAATATCGGCATGGTGTTCCAGGCCTATGCGCTGTTTCCCAATATGAGCGTCTTCGACAACGTTGCCTTCGGCCTGAAGGTGGCCGGCAAGCCGAAGAGCGAGATAGAAGCCCGCGTGAAGGAGATGCTGAAGCTCATTCACCTCGAGCATCTGTCCGACCGCTACCCTTACCAGATGTCCGGCGGCCAGCAGCAGCGCGTGGCGCTGGCACGCGCGCTTGCGCCAAAGCCGCAGGTGCTTCTGCTCGACGAGCCGCTCTCGGCGCTCGATGCCAAGATCCGCGTGTCGCTGCGCGAGGAAATCCGGCAGATCCAGCGCCAGCTCGGCATTACCACTGTCTTCGTGACGCACGACCAGGAAGAGGCCCTGTCCATCTCCGATCGGATCGTCGTGATGAATGCCGGCAAGGCCGACCAGATCGGCACGCCGGGCGAGATCTACAACCGCCCGACCACGCGCTTCGTCGCCAACTTCGTCGGCACGCTGAACGTCATCGAGGCAATCCTCGTCAATGCCGCCACGGGAACCGTCAAGATCGGCGAGGAGGTGGTGAGCCTGCCGCAGCCGATCACCGGCAAGAGCGATGGCCAGTCGATCTCCATCGCCTTCCGCCCGGAAGCGGCCACCATTGCCGGCCCTTCGACCGGGCCCGCGGCCGTGACCGGAACGGTGCTGTCGTCGAACTTCCTCGGTTCGGTGGTGCGCACCAAGGTCGATGCCGGCGGCAATATCATCTCCTTCGACATGTTCAACCAGGCCTCCGCCCAGATCCCGAAGGCCGGCGAAACAGTGTCCCTTTCGCTGCAGCCCGATGGCCTGATGGTGCTCGGCGACTGACTGTTGTTGCGCAAGCGCGGCGCATCGCATCTCATCTTTGCGGCTTTTCACCGGCGGGCAAATCGGGCTACGGATAGCCCGATTCTAGACAAGAGATGGCAGAATGCGCGCACTTTATTTCGAACGCTTTGGCGAAACGCCCAAGGTTGCCACGCTGCCCGATCCGACTGCGTCGCATGATGGCGTGGTGATTGCCGTGAAGGCGACCGGGCTTTGCCGCAGCGACTGGCATGGCTGGATGGGCCATGACACGGACATCACGCTGCCGCATGTGCCGGGCCATGAATTTGCCGGCACGATTGCCGCGACCGGACGGGACGTCACCCGCTTCAAGGTGGGCGACCGCGTCACCGTGCCCTTCGTGTCCGGCTGCGGCCACTGCCATGAATGCCGCTCCGGCAATCAACAGGTGTGCGAAACGCAGTTCCAGCCCGGCTTTACCCATTGGGGTTCGTTTGCCGAATATGTCGCGATCGACCATGCCGAGCAGAACCTCGTCCGCTTGCCGGACGCCATGTCCTATGCGACGGCCGCAAGCCTTGGCTGCCGCTTTGCAACTTCGTTTCGCGCCGTGGTGGATCAGGGCCGCCTGAAGGGCGGCGAGTGGCTGGCCGTCCATGGCTGCGGCGGCGTCGGCCTCTCGGCCATCATGATCGGCCGCGGGCTTGGCGCACGCGTGGTGGCAATCGACATTGCCGAAGACAAGCTGGCCCTGGCGCGCGAGCTTGGCGCCGAGGTCACCATCAACAGCCGCAGCGTGACAGATGTGGCAGAAGCCGTTCGGGATGCGACCAGCGGCGGTGCGCATGTGTCCGTCGATGCGCTCGGCCATCCGCAGACCTGCTGCAACTCCATCTCCAACCTTCGCCGGCGCGGTCGCCACGTGCAGGTGGGCCTGATGCTGGCGGACCATTCCATGCCACAAATCCCCATGGGGCGGGTGATTGCGCATGAGCTGGAAATCTACGGCAGCCACGGCATGCAGGCCTGGCGCTACGATGCCATGCTCGCCATGATCGAGGCGGGCCAGCTCTCGCCGGAAAAGCTGATCGGGCGCCATATAAGCCTCACCGATGCCGCCGAGGCGCTTCCTGCCATGGACAGTTTCCGCGAAAGCGGCATCAGCATCATCGATCGTTTTGAGTAAAACACCCATGACCTTTCGCCTTGACGTCATCGCCAGCCTGACGGATGCCGGCAAGCCCGGCCGAGCCAATGAGGACCGGCTCGGCTCCAATCGCACTGCCGCCTTCGTGGTGGATGGCGCAACCGGGCTCGGCGACCGTCAGTTCATGAGCGACTATGGCAGCGATGCCGCCTGGATCGCCGATTATGCCGCCCGGCGGATGACCGTGGAACTGACACCCGAAGTGGCCTTGCCGGACCTCCTGGCACGCATCAGCGCCGATGCGCGCACGATCTTCGATGCGACCGCCGGCGAGCAGCCCCGCTATGCCTGGCCGCTGGCAGCACTTGCCGGGCTTCGCGTCACGGAAGACGGCCTTGAGTTCTTCGGGCTTGGCGACAGTGTCGTCTACCTCCTGCATGACGATGGCCGCACGGACACCTTCACCGCGCTGCCCGATGCCTTTGCCCGCGAACAGGCCGCCGCGCGCCGCCATGTGGAGCGTGTCGGTGGCATCGGCGCAAGCGGGGCGGCCCTTGGCGACCCAGAGACGCTCGAAGAACTGCGGAGGAATCGCGAGCGCCAGAACACGCCGGACGGCTGGGTCTGGTCGCTCGGCCTCGTCCCGGAAGCGGCCGAGCACCTGGCGCGCCAACCTATCCCGATCACCGGTGGAGCGACCGCCGTCATCTGCTCGGACGGACTTGCCGATCTCGTCAGCCTCTACCAGACCTGCGACGCCGGTACGCTCGTGCGCCGCGCCGTCACCGCCGGCCTTCAGCCCCTCGTCACCGAGCTTCGGCATCTGGAACGCGAGGTGGACCCGGACGGCCTGAAATATCCGCGCTTCAAGCAGTGTGATGATACGACGGCAGTCCTGGTTCGGGTGGAGGGGTAAGGTAAGTCCCTTTCTTTCAAGCACTTCGGCCTGAAGACGGAATCACACTGGCAAGCACCTCATGCAGGAGATCACCTTGGATGCGCCGGCACTTACGGTCGTGCCGGCATGGCGGCAGTCAACCCGGCGTTCACCGAACTGTTTCGAGTGACACCAGATTCCGCTTGAAATGGTGGGCTCTACGGGTCACGAGGCGTGGTTGCCGTCTGAAACAAGGTCTTCCGCATGCCCCCGATCACGCCAGCTCTCGTCGCGCCCCATAAACTCACATCGCAGGATTACCGCACCTTGGGACTCTCGGCCCTCGGCGGTGCCCTGGAATTCTACGATTTCATCATCTTCGTATTCTTCGCCACCGTCATCGGCCACCTGTTCTTTCCGCCGGACATGCCGGACTGGATGATCACCATCCAGACCTTTGGCATCTTCGCGGCGGGATATCTGGTCCGACCGGTCGGCGGCATCGTGATGGCGCATTTCGGCGACCGTTTCGGCCGCAAAAAGGTGTTTACCTTTTCCATCCTTCTGATGGCCCTGTCGACGCTTGGCATGGCCGCCATGCCGACCTATGCGTCGATCGGCATCGCCGCCCCTATCCTGCTGATCGCCATGCGCATCCTGCAGGGAGCAGCCATCGGTGGCGAGGTGCCCGGCGCCTGGACCTTCGTCTCCGAACACGTGCCGTTCCGCCGCGTCGGCTTTGCCTGTGGCTTCCTCTGCTCCGGCCTGACCCTTGGCATTCTGCTCGGCTCGTTCATTGCGACCATCATCAACACGGTCTTCACCCCGGACCAGGTATCGGCCTATGTCTGGCGCATCCCGTTCCTCCTTGGCGGGATCTTCGGCCTGCTTGCCGTCTACCTGCGCCGCTGGCTGCAGGAAACGCCGGTCTTTGCGGAAATGAAGAAGAGCCGGGCGCTGGTGCGTGAATTGCCGCTGAAGGCGGTGCTGCGCGACCATCCGCGCGGCGTCATCATCTCGATGCTGCTCACCTGGGTCCTGTCGGCCGGTATCGTCGTCACCACGCTGATGACCGCCACCTTCCTGCAGAAACTGTATGGCTACAGCGCCCAGATCTCACTGGCGGCCACCAGCTTTGGCACGCTGTTCCTGATCGTCGGCACCGTCTCGGCGGGCGCCGTCGTCGACCGGGTCGGATCGGGCCGCTTCTTCACCGTCGCCAGCCTGTTCTTCGGTGCTGCGACCTTTGCTTTCTATACCTATGCCGGCGTGTCGCTGACGGTGCTTTTTGTGCTTTACGCGGTGATGGGACTGGCCGTCGGCATGGTCGGCGCAGTGCCCTATGTCATGGTGCGCGCCTTCCCCGCCCATGTGCGTTTCAGCGGCCTGTCCTTCTCCTACAACGTCTCCTATGCGATCTTTGGCGGCCTGACGCCGCTTGTGGTGAGCGCCCTGCTGCCGGTGAGCCCGATGGCCCATGCCTGGTACCTGGTGTTCATTGCGGCGCTTACCTTCTGCCTCGGCCTCTATCTGCTCGCCCGCGGCGATGAGATCGAAGCGAAAGTCGGCATCGAGGAACTGTCGACACGCGCAGCCACCACAGCCTGAAACGGTCAGTTTGACCCTGCCTAAAGAAAAATCCCCGGGACGCGACAGCCTCCCGGGGATTTTTGTGGTGAGTTCAGATTACGCTCAGGCGGCGTCGTCGACGACCTCATCGCCCCGCGTCGGCACATAGTTCAAAACTGGCCCGAGCCAGCGCTCGATCTCTTCCACTTCCATGCCCTTGCGGCGGGAATAGTCTTCCACCTGGTCGCGCTCGACCTTGGCAACGCCAAAGTAATAGCTGTCAGGATGGCCGATATAGAGGCCTGAGACGGAGGAAGCGGGCCACATGGCATAGCTTTCCGTCAGCACCACGCCGGTCGTCTCCTCCGCCTTCAGGAGGTTAAACAGGGTGCGCTTTTCAGTATGGTCGGGCTGGGCCGGATAGCCCGGTGCCGGGCGGATACCGGCATAGGTTTCCGAAATAAGCTCTTCCGGTGACAGCGATTCATCGGCGGCATAGCCCCAGTAGTTGCGGCGCACCTCTTCGTGCATGCGCTCGGCAAAGGCCTCGGCAAAGCGATCGGCGAGCGCCTTGACGAGGATGGAGGAATAATCGTCGTTTGCCCGCTCGAACCGTTCGGCAATCGCCACTTCCTCGATGCCGGCCGTCACCACGAAACCGCCGACATAATCGGCCTTGCCGCTGTCAGCGGGGGCGACGAAATCGGAAAGCGCCACGTTCGGCCGTCCATCCCGCTTGGAGAGCTGCTGACGCAGGGTAAAGAAGGTGGCGAGTTCTTCTGTCCGGCTCTCGTCGGTGTAGAGGCGAATGTCGTCGCCCACCGCATTGGCTGGCCAGAAGCCGATCACGGCGCGAGGACGGAACCACTTTTCCTCAACGATCTTCTTCAGCATCGCCTGCGCATCGCTGTAGAGCTGGCGGGCCGCCTCACCCTGCTTCTCGTCCTCGAGAATGGCAGGATAACGCCCCTTCAGTTCCCAGGTCTGGAAGAAGGGCGTCCAGTCGATATAGGGCACCAGATCTTCCAGCGCATAATCCTCGAACACCTTCGTGCCGAGGAAGGACGGTGCCTTCGGTTCGAAGGCTGCCCAATCCACCTTCTGCGCATTGGCGCGCGCCCGCGCGATCGGCAGGCGGATCTTGTCGGCCTCGGAGCGGGCATGCGCTGCCGCCACCTTGGCATATTCGGCGCGGATGTTTTCCACGTAGTCGGTGCGCCCGCCTTCGGCGAGCAGGTTCGACACGACGCCCACGGCACGGCTGGCATCGGTCACATAGATCGCCTGGCCGGCATTATATTTCGGATGGATTTTCACCGCCGTGTGGACGCGGCTCGTCGTCGCGCCACCGATCAGCAGCGGGATGTCAAAACCCTGACGCTCCATTTCAGACGCCACATGCACCATCTCGTCCAGCGACGGCGTGATGAGACCCGAGAGACCGATCACATCGACCTTTTCGGCAATCGCCGTTTCAAGAATCTTTGTCGCGGGCACCATGACGCCGAGATCGATGATCTCGTAATTGTTGCAGGCGAGCACGACGCCGACAATGTTCTTGCCGATGTCATGCACGTCGCCCTTCACGGTCGCCATCAGCACCTTGCCGGCGGACTTGCGCTCCTCGCCGCCGTTCAGGCGCTTTTCCTCTTCCATATAGGGCAGAAGAACCGCCACGGCCTGCTTCATCACGCGGGCGGATTTGACCACCTGCGGCAGGAACATCTTTCCCGAGCCGAACAGATCCCCGACGACATTCATGCCGGCCATCAGAGGCCCTTCGATGACATGCAGCGGACGCTCCGCCTGCAGGCGGGCTTCTTCGGTATCGGCGTCGATGTAATCGGTGATGCCGTTCACCAGCGCGTGTTCCAGGCGCTTGGCCACCGGCCATTCGCGCCAGGTGAGATCCTGAGCCTTTGCCTCCTTGCCGGCAGCACCGCGATAGCGTTCGGCTACAGTCAGCAGCCGTTCCGTGCCATCGGGCCTGCGGTTCAGCACCACGTCCTCACAGGCCTCGCGCAGCTCCGGATCGATGTTTTCGTAGATCGCCAGCTGCCCGGCATTCACGATGCCCATGTCCATGCCGGCCTGGATGCAGTGATAGAGGAAGACCGCATGCATGGCCTCGCGCACGGGCTCATTCCCGCGGAACGAGAAGGAGAGGTTCGAGACGCCGCCGGAAATATGCACGAGCGGCATTTCCTGGCGGATGGTGCGCGTCGCCTCGATGAAATCAACGCCGTAGTTGTTGTGCTCTTCGATCCCGGTGGCGACGGCAAAGATGTTCGGGTCGAAGATGATGTCTTCCGGCGGAAAGCCCGCCTGTTCCGTCAGCATCTTGTAGGCGCGGCGGCAGATTTCCACCTTGCGCGTATAGGTATCGGCCTGGCCCTGCTCGTCAAAGGCCATGACAACGACGGCTGCGCCATAACGACGGATCAGCTGGCCCTGGCGGACAAAATTCTCCTCGCCTTCCTTCAGCGAGATGGAGTTCACCACGGCCTTGCCCTGCACGCATTTGAGGCCGGCCTCGATGATCTCGAATTTGGACGAGTCGATCATCACCGGCACGCGGGCGATATCGGGTTCTGCGGCGATGAGGTTCAAAAACTCCACCATGGCGCGGCCGGAATCGATCAGGCCCTCGTCCATGTTGATGTCGATGATCTGCGCGCCGTTTTCCACCTGGTCGCGGGCAACGGCAAGGGCTGCGGTATAATCGGCCGAGGTGATCAGCTTGCGGAACTTCGCCGAGCCGGTGACATTCGTGCGCTCGCCGACATTGACGAAGGGGATGTCTTTGGTCAGCGTAAACGGTTCGAGGCCCGAGAGCGACATGAAGGACTTGTGGTCCGGCACCTGGCGCGGCTTGAAGGGGGCCACGGCCTCGGCAATCGCTGCGATATGCTCCGGCGTGGAGCCGCAGCAGCCGCCGACGATGTTGATCAGGCCTTCGCGGGCAAATTCCCGCACCTGGCGGGCCATGTCGTCCGGCGACTGGTCGTACTGGCCGAATTCGTTGGGCAGGCCGGCATTCGGATAGGCGCAGACGAAGGTATCGGCGACGGCCGACACTTCCTGCAGATGCGGAAGCATGGCATCGGCGCCGAGCGCGCAGTTGAAGCCGATGGTGAACGGCTTGGCGTGGCTCACCGAATTCCAGAAGGCCGTCGGTGTCTGGCCAGACAGCGTGCGGCCGGAAAGGTCGGTGATCGTGCCGGAAATCATGACCGGCAGGCGGATGCCCTTTTCCTTGAAGCGCTCTTCGCAGGCAAAGATCGCCGCCTTGGCATTCAGCGTATCGAAGATCGTCTCGATGAGGATGATGTCGGCGCCGCCATCGATCAGACCGTCGATCTGCTCGGCATAGGCAAGGCGCAGATCATCGAAGGACACGGCGCGGTAGCCCGGATTGTTGACATCCGGCGAGATGGAGGCCGTACGGTTGGTCGGGCCGATGGCGCCGGCCACGAAGCGGCGCTTGCCATCCTCCCGCGTCGCCCGCTCGATGGCGCGGCGCACCACCTGCGCCCCTTCCTTGTTGAGGTCGTAGACGGCGCCTTCCATCTGGTAGTCCGCCTGCGCGATGCGGGTGGACGAAAACGTGTTGGTCTCGATGATATCGGCACCCGCCTTGGCATAGCGGTAATGGATGTCCTCGATGGCCTGCGGCTGGGTGAGGATCAGAAGATCGTTATTGCCCTGCTGGTGGCAGGCGCAGCCGATGAAGCGGTCGCCGCGGAAATGATCCTCGTCATAGCCGAGCCCCTGGATCTGCGTGCCCATGGCGCCATCGAGAATGAGGATCCGTTCGCGAGCGGCCTTGGCCAGCGCCTCGAAAATCTCCGCGCCATTGCGCTGCGCACCTTCGGCACCAAACAGATGATCGAACATGGGCGCTTTCCTCCAGCCTGATTTTTGTCACTTCGTTTAATCACATAAAGATATCTTTATGTCAATGTGAAGCAAGAAGAACGCGATACGCGCTCCCCCTGCTGACCGGGAACGGGCCAAGAGCCAAAGCCGCATGCACTCGCGCACGTGATTCCGGTCCGGTCGGTATGGTTTCATCATGACAGACGCGGGAGCGGCCGGTATAGACCTTTCCGGTTTCCAGTTTCACACGTCGTCCTTTCGGAGTCATTATGACCGCAGCCGGAAAACTTAAGCCCCTCTGGGCAGATCGCCCCTATCACCGTCAATGGCTGTTGTCCCAGGCGGAGGGCCTGATGGACTTCTTCCAGAGCCGGGCCATCAATCCTAAGGGCGGCTTTTACGACCTCGACCGCGCGGGCGCGCCGCTCTCCACCGACAATCCGGCCCGCGGCATCCATGCCAGCGCCCGCATGGTGCATTGCTTTGCCATTGCCGATTTGCTCGGGCGGCCGGGTGCGGCCGATGTCGTCGATCATGGCATGCGCTATCTCTGGGAAAAACATCGGGACGAGAAGAACGGCGGCTATTTCTGGCAGGCCAACGATCATGGCGCGGCAGATGACTCCAAGCAGGGCTATGGCCATGCCTTCGTGCTGCTGGCAGCCTCGTCCGCCAAGGTCATCGGCCATCCGCTCGCCGACCGCATGCTCGCCGACATTACCGAGGTGATCGAGACAAAATTCTGGGAAGAGCGCCACGGTGCGATTGCGGAAGAGTTTTCCGCCGACTGGCAGCCGGTGGCCGGCTATCGCGGCCAGAATTCCAACATGCACCTCACCGAAAGCCTGATGGCCGCCTTCGAGGCGACCGGGGAAAGCCATTACCTCGCCAAAGCCGAGCGGATTGCCGATCTGCTGATCAACCGGCGCGCCCGCGAGGAAGGGTTTCGCGTGGCCGAGCATTTTTCAGAGGAATGGGTGGTCGACCGCAGCTATTACCATCTAAACGAGATGTTCCGCCCGGCCGGGACGACGCCCGGCCACTGGCTGGAATGGGCGCGCCTCCTCCTCCAGCTTTATACGCTCGGCGGCAAGACACATGCCTGGATGCCGGAAGCGGCCACCGCGCTGTTCGAGCGTTCGATGATGCTCGGCTGGGATAAGGACAAAGGCGGCTTCTTCTATACGCTCGACTGGCAGGATGTGCCGGAAAAGAGGAGCAAGCTGTGGTGGCCGATGTGCGAGGCGGCCGGTGCCGCACATTTCCTCAACGCCCATGTCGGCGGCACATTCCATGAGGAGAGCTACCGCCGGATCTGGTCGACGATCGCAGGCAATTTCCTCGATCGTGAGCACGGCGGCTGGTTCGAGGAACTGACAGTTGACCTGACGCCGGCCAACGTACTGTTTCCGGGCAAGGGCGACATCTACCACGCCTTCCAGGCCTGCCTCATCCCGCTGTTTCCGGCAGAGGGCAGCCTGACCAAGGTCATCCAGGACAATGGCGCAGCGCTTTGAGGAGGCGAAAACCACCGGCCTCAGGGCCGGTGGTTTTTGCGACGGACAAAGCTGCCGTCGAGCACAACGTCATCCTCGGCCTTGTGCCGAGGATCCACAAGCGCCCAAAAAATCAATGGGTTGAAGATGCTCGGGACAAGCCCGAGCATGACGAAAGAAAGCTCCCGCCC
Source organism: Neorhizobium fuzhouense (assembly GCF_042611105.1). Taxonomy (NCBI): domain Bacteria; kingdom Pseudomonadati; phylum Pseudomonadota; class Alphaproteobacteria; order Hyphomicrobiales; family Rhizobiaceae; genus Neorhizobium; species Neorhizobium fuzhouense. The sequence continues at coordinate 234,462 of NZ_JBHFFP010000002.1, forward strand.
TCTGTCGGCAGTCCAAACCACCGACATCGTCGCCCCCGGCCCTTCCTTCCGCCGCCTCAGCCCTGCGCTGCGTCGAGCATCTTGCGGTGCAGAAGCCAGGCATTCCTGCCGAGACGGAAACAGAAGGCAGGGGCCGGCACGCCGGAGAGGTTCAGCACGGTCTCGTACATGTTTTCCGCGCCAAGCTTCGCCACCGCCTTCTGCGAGCGGATATTGGTCGGCGCGATGTGGAACCACACTTCGTCATAGTGTTCGAATGCATGATCGAGCATCAGCCGCTTCAGCTCGAAATTGGTGCGCCCGCCCCAGTATTCATGGTTGATGAAGGTGTAGCCGATGGAGAGGCTATCCTGCCTGTCCGGCGCCAGATAGTAGCGCGAACAGCCGATGATCGCCTGTTTTGCCCGGTCGATGACGGCAACGGTGCCACCGCTCTCCAGAAGAAGCCCAAAATAGGGTTCGAATTTTTCCCGCGTGTATCGGTCGCTGGCCGGATGGCCGGCCCAGACGGCGGGGTGGCCGGCGGCGGCAAACAGCCCGTCCCAGTCATCGTGCCGAAGCGGCCGGATGGCGATGGAGGGGCCTTGAAGGCTGGGCTGCGGATCGAACCCCGGTCTGAACATGAATGAAACTGCCTTTCGGAAACCGCCTCCCCCGCCACGGATGCGGCTACGGAGATGCTGGGTTCAGCGGCGGATTTCGCCCACCAGATCGCGGATGCGCTTGGCCAGCTGATCGTAATCATAGGGCTTGGTGATGAGGCTTGCCTTGTGCAGCCCTTCCGATCCCGGCACATGCATGTCGCCGGTCGCAAAGATGACCGGCAGATCCGGATGCGTTTCGCGCATGCGGTTCAACAGATCGAGCCCGTTCATGTCCGGCAGATTGACGTCGGTGACGAGGATGTCGATCGCGGCACCATCCACCGCCTCCAGCGCTTCGCGGGCATTGCCCGCCTCCACCACCGTCATGCCGAAATCCTGCAGATAATCGGCCGTCGAGATGCGGATCAGGGCCTCGTCCTCGCACAGAAGGACACGGATCGATGGCGGCGGACCGCTGCTGCCTCCCCTGCTGGCGCCGGTTTCGCCGGTCGGGCCGCGTTCCTTTGCCTTGTCGAGCAGCATGCGGATCTTTCGTGCCAGCGTTTCGCGGGCATAGGGTTTGCTGAGAAGATTGACGCCCGGATCGAGCCGGCCGCCGTGGACGATCGAATTTTCCGTATAGCCTGAGGTAAACAGCACCTCAATATCCGGCCGCCGCTCCTTGGCCTTTCGCGCCATCTCGCTGCTTTTCAGCCGACCCGGCATCACCACATCGGTAAACAGGAGGTCGATCGACACGCCACTCTCGATGATGGCAAGGCCGCTGTCGGCATCGCGCGCCTTCAGCACCTTGTAGCCCAGTTCCGACAGAAGGCTGACGGTGATATCGCGCACGGCCTCGTCGTCCTCGACCACGAGAATGGTTTCGCTGCCGCCGGCGACGCTGCCGCCCGCCTCTTCCGTCAGCATGTCCTCGGCTTCCATCGACCGTGGCAGATAGATGCGCACCGTCGTGCCGCTGCCAAGCTCGCTGTAGATATTGATGTGGCCGCCCGACTGCTTGACGAAACCATAGACCATAGAAAGGCCAAGGCCGGTGCCCTTGCCTTCCGGCTTGGTGGTGAAGAAGGGATCGAAGGCGCGCGCCAGAACCTCTGCAGGCATGCCCGAGCCGGTGTCGCTGACGGCCAGCATGACATATTGCCCGGCCACCACGTCAAAGGCGTTCTGGGCATAGTGATCATCGAGATAGGCATTGCCCAGTTCGATGGTAAGGCGGCCGCGCCCGTCCATGGCATCGCGCGCATTGATGGCAAGGTTGAGGAGCGCGTTTTCGACATTGGAGGGATCGACCTGCGTATTCCACAGGCCGCCGCCGACGATCGTATCGATCTCGATCGCCTCGCCGAGGCTGCGCCGGATGAGGTGATCCATTTCGCGCACCAGGCGCCCGAGATTGACCACCTTGGGCGCCAGCGGCTGGCGCCGTCCGAAAGAAAGAAGCTGCGAGGCAAGACGCGCACCGCGCGAGGCCCCGGAGAGCGCGCTCGTGAGGCGCCGCTCGGCCGCCTCATTGCCCGCCACATCCTTGGCCAGCAGTTGCAGATTGCCGGTAATGACCTGCAGGAGATTGTTGAAATCATGCGCGATGCCGCCGGCGAGATTGCCGATGGCTTCCATCTTCTGGCTCTGGCGCAGCACTTCCTGCGTCTTGACCAGTTCGGCAGTGCGTTCCTCAACCCGGCCTTCCAGCGTGGTCGCAAGATTTTCCAGCCGCCTGACGGTTTTCTTCTGCTCCTCGATGTCGGTATTGGTGCCGACCCAGCGGATGATCTCGCCGCCGGCATTGCGGATCGGCACCGCACGGCTGAGGAACCAGCGGAACTCCTCATCCTTGTGCATCAGGCGCATTTCGGCATTGAAATCGGTACCGGAAGCGACGCTCTGCATCCATGCCTCGCGGATCCGGGCGACATCATCCGGATGAATATAGTCGCGCATCAGCGGCAGACCGCTCTCGCCCTCGCATTTCGTCAGATACCGGCGCATGGCAAGGTTTGCCCATTCCAGTTCGCCAACGGCCGTGGCAGTCCAGACATGGTTTGGCAGCGATTGCGCCAGCGTGCGGAAACGATCCTCGCTTTCCTGCGCGGCATCCTGCGCCTGCTTCAATTGCGTCACGTCATGGCCCTGGACGAAGATGCCGCTGACGGCGCCCTCGCTGTCGCGCAGCGGCTGATAGATGAAGTCGAGGTAAAGCGCGTCGATGCCGCCGCCGCCGGGGCGCTGCAGGTCGAGCCGCGCGCCATGGGCGCTATAGACCTCGCCGCTCGCATAGACCTGATCGAGAAGCTCGAAAAAACCCTGCCCCTCCACATCCGGCAGAGCCGACCGTACCGGGCGGCCGAGCAGGTCGGTCCGACCAACAAGCGTCTGGTAGGCGGCATTGGCAATTTCGAACACGTGCTGCGGCCCGCGCAACACCGCCATGAAACCTGGCGCCTGCTCAAACAGACCGCGCAGATATTCACGCTCCTGGCCGAGCGCCAGGTTTTCGCCCTGCACCGCATCGGCACGACGCAACACGTCGGTTTCGAGCCGCCAGTCCGAGGCGGGCACGGACTGGCGCAGCCGATGCAGCTCGCTCACATCCACCGTATGCTGGAGGATGAGCCGCACCTTGCCAGTGTCGCTGAGGATCGGGGTATGGGTGGCGCTCCAGTAGCGCTCCTCCATGGTGCCGTCCGGCTTTGCAATCGGATAGGGAATCAAAGGCAGATGATCCACCTGGCCGGTTGCGAGAACCTTGGCGAAGGATTGGCGCAGCATGCGGCCGCTCACCGATTGCGGATCGCTCGGAAACACCTCGAATAGGGGGCGGCCGATCAGGGCCTCCCGCGACTTCATCGTGGTTGAAAGATAGGCATTGTTCATGCCCACCATGACGAGGTCAGGGTCGACGATCACGTACGGATTCGGAGACAGATTGAATAAGTGATCGAGATCGGACCCAGAGAGCCCAGTCCGTCGAAACATGCCATTTCCCCACGCCGCACCGATAATCGGCGAGGATATAGGACAAAGCGCGCGCAAGACAATGACGTAGTCTCACGTTTAGATCAGGAATCGCACCGGCTTCGAGGCAATCGCCCCCAGAGGGTGCGGCGGTGCCGTTCTCAATGGAAGACCGGCGACAGATCCGCCAGACGACGTGCGGCGACGAGATCCCGCGCATAGGAAGAGCGCATCCGCATTCCCTGGTCCGCCTGATTGTCTTTCTGCCGGATGATCGGATGGACACCATCGGCAAAGGTGCCCGTCGCATCCCACGCCGTTTCATCCATGGTCCGGTGATCGATAAATCTGAACAACATCATCCGCCTCCCTGCCTGTCCGTATTCAGCCCGTCGAGAAACGCCAGTGGCCGTCCTCCGTTCCATGGTGCGCCTGAAATATTAAAGAATTAACCATGCAAGCTTCGGCAAAGGCTGGCTGATCCGAGCACACGCCAACATTGTCCACAGGTGTGCGGTAATCAGGTTTCGCATGCAGAACAAAGCGGGACAAAGGGAAAACGGATCCGTTCCAATTCAACCTCTGTCCACAGCTTATCCACAGGTCATGCAACGGCGGCCGGCATTGGAAGGCCCGCGTTGCCGGTGCATGCGCCGCGTTTTGCATGCGGCCTGTGCAAAGACGAATTTCACGGCCCACAGCAATTTCGACAAAATTCGACAATCTGATGCAGCCATGTCTGCGATATACATTTGTCGCAATGAACCGGCAGGATGCAGCCACAGGATGGAGGACCCGCAATGGAACCAGATTTGACCATCGCCGAGGTGGCAGCCGACCCGCTGATCGCGATGATGATCGAGGCCGATGGCATCTCGGTGGAAGACCTGAAGACGCTGCTGCACCAGACGGCAAGGGTCGAGGTGGAACGGCTGCGCGTTCGGCTGCACGAGCGGCAGGCGAGCCACTTTTATGCACGGCTGGATGATCAGGATGCCGCAGGCGAGGATCTGTCCTCAGCGGAAGGATCAGCCTGATCAGAACGGCGGAACAGCCGCGTTGCTGCACTCAATGCGTCAAGGTCTGATCGGACAGATCCACCACATCCGACAGCTTCACCAGGGTGACACCGCGCCGCTTCAGCGCAAGGATGCCACGCGCGACACCCTCGCCGGCCGCATGCGTCGGCTGGTTGATATGGGACAGCACCACATCGCCATCCTTGGCGGCGGCAATGCGCTTTTCAGCAACCGACGCCCCCAGCAGCGAGCCACCATCGCCGTTCAGCGAGTAACCGGCAATGCGAAACCCCATGGCGCGGATCTGGGCCATGGCCGAGGCATCGTATTTTGCGGTCGAACCGCGAAACCAGTGCGGCGCGGCAAGGCCGGAGGCCGCCATGGCGCGCGCTCCGCCCGCCACTTCCTGCTCCACCGCCTGCGGTGAACCGGCAGCGGCAATGCCATAGATCTTCACCGGCACATCGACCGCCGGCACATGGTTCTCGCCATGGTTCTCCAGTTCGAACTGGTCCGGATGCGCCTGCAGAAGGGCAACCGTCTGCGGGTTATGCCGCAACCAGCGGGCCGTCACGAAAATCGTGGCCGGGATCTTTTCGTCAATCAGGACGGACAGAATGCGCTGGTCGGCTTCGCCCATGCAGGCATCGAAGGTCAGTGCCACCCGCATCTCCCCCGGCTTGCCGGATTTCGGCAGATGCAGCGACGGCTCCAGAAGTCTGGGCGTAGGATTGGCTTGCGGCGGCTCAACGGCCATGGCCGGAAGAGCGGCAAGGCTGGCAAGAAGGAAAAGACAGGACCGAAAAGGCGTAAGGCGCATCAGAACAACATCCGTGATCTGGCGCTCCATAGCGCACCGCATCGGCGAATGCCATCCCTGACGAATGCACGAACCGGCGCGACGCAATATGTTTCGAAATGACACACACACCGCACCCCTCCCCGGTTGCATCGTGCCGATCACACCGACACAGTCTCTCACAACCGCCGGTGCGAAACTGCGCTGACGGAAGTTGTATACCAGCGACACAGCGCAAGGCCAGCAGTGATGCAAATGTCCGGTAGATGGGCCATCCACTCAGGTCCCAGCAACTGACTGATTGTGCGTACATTATCAAAGCGTAGCGGCCAGACCGTCGGCGTGAAGAGCCTAAAGAAGACGACGAAAACTACCGCATCCGGCATGAACCCGCCTGCCGCAACCGGACCAGTCAGCCGGCAAAATCACAGGCGCCACGCGCCGCGACGCCTTTTCTGGACCATTCAGACGACGAAAAAGCCGCAAAGCAACGCAACCAAAGATAGAATTTTCGCAAATTCGGGTTGAAAATGCCGGCTGCAGGTCGAATTCCTTCCGTCAAGACCCGCCAAACACCGGGTCGACTCTTTCCTTTTCAAGAAAGAACTGACACACTCTTCTCATTGATTTTGGACGGGGACCCAATCATGCGAACAGAAACAGAATTTCTCTGCGCTTCCGCCAGCGCACTCTCGACGTCGGCCCTGCTGACATCTCTGATCAGCACGCTCGTGCAAAAGAATGTCCTGTCGCCCGAAGACGAAAAGGCCATCTACCTGAACGCCATGGATACGCTGGACGAGAATGCCGGCGACGATCCACAGGGTATTTTCGAACTCGCCCGCGACCTGATTGAAGACCAGCTGCCAGTGGGTGGTCCAGGCCCTTCGGGTGAACCGGTCACTCTCACACTGGTCAGCGTTACAGGCTGACGCACGATTTGCAGGCCGACTTCTGGCACGGTTCGACACAGTTTGCAAGCGGCTCGCGGTTTTTTCACCGCGAGCCGTTTCATTTCGGGACTCCCTCATATAATCCAGCGCTGACATTCGACGTCGGCAGCACACGGACCGGTTCGGCAACTCTGAGCAACATCGGACACCTACCCGAGGCTCGACGCAGAAGGTGCCGCCGGCACGCGGCAAAGCCTTTTCCCTTGTTTCCACAACCCTTTGCAGACGTTCAACGACTGCCGCCCCCGGGCCTTTCCCACCATAGGTCGAGGTGTCCTTGCACGCCCTGACGGAACCGAAGCGTGAGGCGAATATCAGTGCCGAGAAGGCAGCAAAAAATCAGCCCCTTCTAATCGACAAGTACAGGCCCTGCATTTATATCATGAATGCAGATACATATCGCCTACGCTTCAGAAAGATCCCGAATGACACCCAATTTCCTGCTGATCGACGCGGAGAAGGATTTCGAAGTCCTGAAGGCGGCGGCCTCGCTCGTGCGCGTCCAGATCCTGAAGGCTTTGCACGAGACGGGCGGCCTCAACGTCAACGAGATCGCCGAACGGCTCACCTTGCCGCAGTCGACCGTATCGGCAGGGGTTACCGCGCTGGAAGCGGCGGGATTGCTGCGGACAGAAACCCGCAAGGCACGCAAGGGCAGCCAGAAGATCTGTTTCGCCACCTGCGACGAACTGGTCATTTCCTTTCACAAGCCGGAAAAAGCCATTGATTCCAGCCGGATCACCGTGGCCATGCCGCTCGGTCTCTATACCCAGGCCTCGGTGACCGGCCCCTGCGGCATCTGTTCGCCCGATGGCATCATCGGCCTTCTCGACGTGCCCGACACGTTCATGGATCCGGATCGCATGAAGGCTGCCCTCCTCTGGTTCACCTCCGGCTATGTCGAGTATCAGTTTCCCAACAATGCCAAGATCCAGGGCCGCACCGTCACGGAAATGGAATTTGCGATGGAGGTGAGCTCCGAAGTTCCCGGCACCCACAGCAACTGGCCCTCCGACATCACCCTCTCCGTCAACGGTGTGGAACTCGGCGACTGGACCTCTCCCGGCGACTTCGGCGACAAGCGCGGTGTCTATACGCCGGATTGGTGGAAACTGTCGGGGTCGCAATACGGCATGCTGAAAACCTGGCGGATCACCGAAGAAGGCTCCTTTGTCGACGGCAACCGAATTTCTTCTATCACGCTGAAAGACATAGGTATTTCCGATCACCGCTCGATCCGGCTGCGCATCGAGGTGAAGGCTGGCGCGCGCCATCCGGGCGGGCTCAACATCTTTGGCCGTGGCTTCGGCAATTACGATCAGGATATCCTGCTGCGGCTGCGCACGGCCGGCTGAAACGGAATACCTGTCGCAAAAGTATGATTTCTTGCGTTGACAAGTCCTCTCTCCCTCGCCAATAATATCACAAAATAAAGTTCGTATCCAATTTACTGATACAGAATGTCTCGGGAGGAGACCTCATGAAAACGCGTATTTCCGTCCACCGGGATTTCCGGATTGGGCGCATTGACGATCGCCTGTATTCTGCCTTCATCGAGCACATGGGTCGCGCCATCTATGGCGGCATTTACGAGCCGGGCCACCCGAATGCCGACGCGAACGGTTTTCGCAAGGATGTGCTGCAATTCGTCAAGGACCTGAAGATCCCCGCCATTCGCTATCCCGGCGGCAATTTCGTCTCCGCCTATCGCTGGGAAGACGGGATCGGCCCGCGCGACCAGCGGCCGGTGCGGCTTGATCTCGCCTGGCGCTCCAAGGAAACCAACCAGATCGGCATCAACGAATTCGCCCAATGGGCCGGCATGGCCGGCATCGAGATGATGCTGGCGGTGAACCTTGGCTCGCGCGGCCTGGATGACGCCCGCAATTTCCTCGAATATGTCAACTTCCCCGGCGGCACGACGCTGAGCGACCTGCGCCAGAGCCACGGCGCCAATGCCCATGGCGTCAAGATGTGGTGCCTCGGCAACGAGATGGACGGTCCCTGGCAGATCGGCCACAAGACGGCTGTCGAATATGGCCGCCTTGCCAACGAGACGGCAAAAGCCTTCAAGGGGTTCGACCCCACCATCGAAGCCATCGTCTGCGGTAGTTCCAACGACCGCATGCCGACCTATCCCGAATGGGAACGCGAGGTGCTGGAGGAGTGCTACGAGAATGTCGACCACATCTCGCTGCACAAATATTTCGGCAATACCAGCCACGACACGCTGAACTATTTCGGCAAGATCGAGGAAACCGGCCGCTATATCCAGACGATTGCCGGCGTCATCGACTATGTGAAGGCCAAGAAGCGCGCCAAGAATGATGTCGGCATCTGCTTCGACGAATGGAACGTCTGGTATCACATCCGCGAGGAAGACGGCCGCCGCATCAAGTCCTGGGATTGGCCGGAAGCGCCGGCGCTTTTGGAGGAAACCTACAATTTCGAGGATGCGCTGTTCGTTGCCGGCCTGCTCAACGAATTCATCCGCCGCTCGGACCGGGTGCGCATTGCCTGCATCGCCCAGCTCGTCAACGTCATTGCCCCGATCCGCGCTGAAAAGAACGGCCCGGCCTGGCGCCAGACCATTTACTACCCCTACCAGTTCGCCTCGCTCTATGGCCGCGGCGATGCGCTGAACATCGCGGTCGATTGCCCGACCTATGATTGCGCCACCGCCGATGATGTCAAATATCTCGATGTGGCGGGCGTCCATAATGCCGAAGAGGGCATGGTGACCCTCTTCGTGCTGAACCGCCACCTCACCGAGGCAGCCGACATCGACGTGGCTTTGACCGGTTTTGCCGGCGCCAGCCTGTCGCTCCACATTGCCTATGAGGGCCATGACCTGCGCACCGGCAACGGGCCGGACCAGCCGGACCGCATCGTGCCCGGTCCCGGACAGGGCATCGCCATGCAGGATAGTGCCTTGAGGGGCAAGGTGGCACCGCTCTCCTATCACGTAATCCGCCTCAGCGTTCAGTGAGGCGGCGATGGGTGTCCGTCTGACCAGCGTCGCCAAATCGTTCGGATCCTTCCGGGCGATTGAGGATGTCTCCATGGAGATCCCGACCGGCAGCTTTGCCGTCTTCGTCGGCCCGTCGGGATGCGGAAAATCTACCTTGTTGCGGATGATCGCCGGTCTGGAGGAAACGAGCGGCGGAGAGATTGCGATTGACGGACGTGACGTGACGGCCGTGGAGCCGGCCGAGCGCGAAGTGGCCATGGTGTTCCAGAACTATGCGCTCTACCCGCATCTCACCGTGTTCGAGAACATGGCCTTCAGCCTGAGGCTTGCACGCCGTCCGAAGGACGAGGTCAACGCCCGCGTCGGGGCGGCAGCCCGAATCCTCCAGCTCGAAGAGCATCTGCACAAAAAGCCATCGCAGATGTCGGGCGGCCAGCGCCAGCGCGTCGCCATCGGCCGCGCCATCGTGCGCCAGCCGAAAGTGTTTCTGTTCGACGAGCCGCTCTCCAACCTCGACGCCGAACTGCGCGTGCAGATGCGGCTGGAGCTCACCCGGCTGCACCGGAAACTCGGCGCCACCATGATCTATGTGACGCATGACCAGGTGGAGGCAATGACGCTTGCCGACCACATCTTTGTCATGAAGAACGGCCACCTGCAGCAGGCAGGCCCGCCGCTGGTGCTCTATGACGACCCCGACAACCGCTTCGTTGCGGGCTTCATCGGCTCGCCGGCAATGAATTTTTTGCCCGCCCGCGTCACGGCCCGCGACGGGTCACGCGTCTTTCTGTCGGTGGAGGGGAGCGACCATCCCTTTACGACCGAACTGGCCGCGGCACCGCCCATCGGCGAGACGGTGGAGATCGGCATCCGGCCGGAACACCTGGCGATCGGCCCCGCCCCCGGCCTGCCGGTCACCATCGACGTGGCCGAGGAACTGGGCGACGTTTCCTATCTCTATGCCCGCACGGCCAATGGCCAGGAGCTGGTGGTCCAGCGGCAGGGCTCGCGTGAACGCCTCGATGGAACTACCGTGTTCCTGTCGGCGGATCCGAAACATGTGCTGGTCTTCAATGGTGAAGGCCGGCGGCTGCGCTGAACGCGGGGAGGCGTTTTTCGCAGTGCCTGAAGCGCTTCCGATGGATCGGCGGCGATGACGACAAACCTTGGGAGGAGTAATACGATGCGACTGATCAAGAGCCTGTTCCTCAGCACCGTGCTTGGCCTTGCCGCACTTCCGGCTGCGGCCCAGCAGGATGTCATATGGTGGGATTTTCTCTCCGGCGGCGACGGCGTGCGCATGAAGGCGCTCATCGAAGCCTTCAACAAGGAACACCCCGATATCCGCATCCGCGGCACGACGCTCGAATGGGGCGTTCCCTTCTATACCAAGGTGCGCACCGCCTCTGCCGTCGGCGAAGGTCCCGACATCATGACCTATCACCTGTCGCGCGCAACGCTCGGCATCGAGGAAAAGGTGCTGAGCCCGATCACAGACGAGGATCTTGCCAATGCCGGCCTGAAGAAGGACGATTTCTTCGAGGCGCCGATCAAGGCCGCCACCCATGACGGCAAGCTCTATGCCGTGCCCTTCGATATCCACGCCCTCATTCTCTATTACAATGCCGATCTCCTTAAAGGTTCGCCCTATATCGATGCCAATGGCAAGCTTGCCGGCATCAAGACGCTGGAGGATTTCAACAAGGCGCTCGACTGGCTGAAACAGAAGGGTGTGCCGACGCCCCTCACCTACCAGTCCGGTGGCGATGGCGGTGTCTGGCGCGTCTTCTATACGCTGCTCACGCAACAGGGCGGCGAGTTCGTCACCAATGGCAAGGTGCTGGATGGCGACAATGCCGCCAAGGCCGCCAAGGCCATCGACATCATGAGCGCCTGGCGCGAAAAGGGGCTGACGCCCGAACAGGCGGAATATGAAGCCTCGGTCGCGCTGTTTTCCGCCGGAAAATCCGCCTTTCAGCTGAATGGCGTGTGGGAAGTGCCGACCTTCAAGGATCTGGAGAAGAACGGCAAGCTGGGCTTCAAGTGGGGTGCCGTCGAAGTGCCGCCCTTCATGGGCAAGCGTTCCACCTGGGCCGACTCGCATGCCTTTGCCATTCCCAATGAAGGCGACAAGACGGTTTCCGGCGAAAAGCGCGCGGCCGTCATGAAGGTCATCGGCTGGATGGAAAAGCACGCCATCTCCTGGGCCGATGCCGGCCATATCCCGGCCTACAAGGCGGTGACCGAGGGCGCCGACTACAAGGCGATGGAGCCCAACGCCACCTATGCCACGCTTGCTGAGGCGGCAGCCTTTGATCCGCAGACGCGCATCACCGGCGTTGCCTCGCCCGCCTATGACGCCGCCCTCAACGTGATCGCGCCCGCCATCCAGGGCTATATGAACGGCACCGATGCCGTGGCGCAGATCAAGCTCGAACTTCAGGACAAGCTGAAGTGACGGGCGGCCCTGCGGCTTCCCTTCGCAGCCGCAGGGCCATTTTTCTCTGACGTGCAAGACCACGGCACGGCACACAGGCAGGAGATCCGCGGATGGCGATGATCGAGAACCGGCGCAAGAAATCCCTCGTCGCGCTGACGATGGTGACCCCCTTCCTCGTGACCTTCACGATCTTCTTTCTCTATCCGATGCTGAAGATGATCGAGCTGAGTTTCACCGATGCGCCACTGATCGGGGCCGGCCAGTGGATCGGCTTTGACAATTACGCCAAGCTGCTGAGCGACCGGCTGTTCACCATTTCGCTCAAGAACAATGCCTATTTCGTTGCCCTGACGGTGGTCCCGACGACCGCCATCGCCCTTTTGATCGCGCTTGGCATCAGCCGCCTCTCGGGAGTGCGCCAGACGCTGGTGATGGCGCTGTTCTTCATGCCCTATGTGCTGCCAGTGTCGGTGGTGACGGAAATCTGGGCCTGGATGCTCGATCTGCAGTTCGGCATCCTGCAGCCGCTGATCGCGCTCATCTCCGGAAAGCCCGTGGCCGTGTTCAAGAACCCTTACTGGGTCATGCCGACGGTTGCCGTCGTCACCATCTGGTGGACGAACGGGTTCAACGTGCTGCTGTTTCTCGCCGGCCTGCGCAATGTGCCGGCAGAGCTTTACGAGGCGGCCGCGCTGGACGGCGCCACGACCTGGCAGAAATTTTCGCGTGTCACCTGGCCGCTCCTCTGGCCGGTGACGGCGCTGGTGCTGACGCTGCAGCTCATCCTGCAGTTGAAGATTTTCGACCAGATCTATCTGTTGAGCGGCGGCGGCCCGTTCAATTCGTCCTATGTCCTGCTCTTGAAGGTCTATCGCGAGGCCTTCCAGTCCAACAATGGCGGCTATGCGTCTGCGGTGGCAACCGTGGTCTTCCTGCTGATCGCTGTCATATCCGTCCTGCAATTCCAGCTGCTGCGCATCCGGAGGAACTCATGAGCGACGTTTTGACCGCGCCCCGCAGCCAGACCCGGCGCCCGGCCAAGAGCCTTGCGCGCCGCATCGAAAACATCGTGCTGTCCACCATCACGCTGGTGGCGGCATTGGTCTGGATCTTTCCGCTCTACTGGACGCTGATCACCTCCATCCGGTCGGATGAGAACGTCGCCGGCAATGCCTCGCTCCTGCCTGACGAATTCCGGCTGAACGCCTATGTGAATGCCATTTTCAACACGCGGCTGATGACCTGGTATCTGAACTCCGTCGGCACGGCGGTCATCGTTACGGTGCTTGTGCTGTTTATCTCGATGCTCTGCGCCTACGCGCTGTCGCAGATCCGCTTTCCCGGGCGCGGCCTTCTCTATGGCGTGGTTCTGGCGAGCTTCATGGTGCCGGCGCAGACGCTGGTGGTAACGCAGTTCATCCTGATGAAGGATTTAAACCTCATCAACACCTGGGCCGGCATCATCCTGCCGCAGCTCATCGCCCCGGTCGTCATCATCGTCTACAAGCAGTTCTTCGACAGCGTGCCCAAGGAAATGCGCGAGGCCGTGGTGCTGGATGGCGGCGGCGAATACACCATTCTCTTCAAGGTGTTTCTGCCGCTCAACTGGGGCATCACGACGGCCATGGCAATCGTCACCTTCATCGGCGTGTGGAATGCCTTCTTCTGGCCCTTCCTGGTGGTGACCTCGGAAAACATGATGACGATCCCCGTCGGCATCACCCAGGTGAAGGACGCCTTCGGCGTCGCCTATGCCCGCCTCATGGCCGTCGCCATGCTCGCTGCCCTCCCCGTCATCATCGCCTACATCATTTTTCAGCGCCGCGTGACGGAAGCCATCATGATCTCATCGGGCGTGAAGGGGTGAGGCCGGATCCAGACCCTCAAGGGGTAACCCGCCTCGGCCCGAAGGGGCGCAGCAATAAGCGCATCCACGCCCCTGTCACGAAACTGCTCCATCAGGCGCAATGCCAGGCATTGCGGGGTATCAGTTCGGAATCAGTGACAGCGTCGGATCGGCGACCGCGCTCTTAAAATCCGTTCTGACGGTTGCGCGTTTCAGCGGTGTTGCAGGCGGCTCGCGGTGGTTCAAGCGCTCGATGAAGTCGTCGAAAATGGCGTAACCCTGTGACCAGCGTCCAAAGCCACTGGCGATGTTGATATGGCCGACAGCGCCTAAGGACTTCACGTCGGTGCCCCACAGGGTGGAATGGCGCTGAAGGGAGGCCGGATCCATGTAGGGATCGTTCGCGCTGCCGATGACGAGACTGGGGAAAGGAAGGGGTTCGTCGGGAAACCGGTCCAGGTGGACGGCGCACGGGTGCAACTCCTCCACCTTCTTCATGTCGCAGGGCGCGACCAGAAGCGCGCCCCGGATTTTTCTGGCGTACGGCGACCAGGCAAGGCTGGCCGCCAGAATACAGCCCAGACTGTGCGCGACCAGCACGACGCTGTCCGATGCCGACAGTTCCTCTTCCAGCCTCTCCCGCCACTGGCGCAGGTCGGGACAGGCCCAGTTCTCCTGCTCAAGGACCCGGCAATGCGGCCGCTCCCGGCTCCAAATGCGCTGCCAATGCGCCTCACCCGATCCGTTGAGGCCCGGCAATATAAGCGTATCAACCATGCAGGGGTTTCCCGTTAGATTGCGATTTTGGCATGATACGCCGCCACAACCAGCGACCGAAGAAATCCCCTACCGAATTCCATCAGTTCACTAGATTATTTTATGGCATTCCCGCGCCTGCGTGGTTCGTCGGGTCTGCCCCATGGGGCGATAACACAGCCACCGGTGCTGAAAACGATATTTCCGCCGGCCGCCTGTGGGCAAGGCCAGTTACCGATGGCGCAGGGCGATCCGCCGCCAGCCGGACGCTTCACCTCTGCCTTGTTCAGGATGGAGTTTGATATTCCCAAATACCGTAAAACTTTGGAACACGTGCGCACGCCAAAACGATCAAATTGGTAGAATTTGTGATCTATCAAATTTGGAGGGTCACATGCGTTCTTGGGTTCGATCGGCGTTGAGTGCAATTGCAGGACTGATGGCCGTCGGGTCGGCACAAGCGGCCGATCTGTCCGAGATCAGGATCGACTGGGCAACCTATAACCCGGTCAGCCTGATCCTGAAGGATGACCGCATTCTGGAAAAGGAATTCGAAAAGGACGGCATCAAGGTCACCTGGGTCCAATCAGCGGGATCCAACAAGGCGCTGGAATTCCTCAATGCAGGCTCGCTTGATTTCGGCTCGACCGCCGGGGCCGCCGCACTGATCGGCAAGATCAACGGCAATCCGATCAAGTCCGTCTATGTCTATTCCCGCCCAGAATGGACGGCGCTTGTGACCCGCAAGGATACCGGCATCAGCAAGGTCGAGGATCTGAAGGGCAAGTCGATTGCTGTGACGCGCGGCACCGACCCGCACATCTTTCTCGTACGCGCCCTGGCGGATGCCGGGCTGACGGAAAAGGATGTGTCTCTTGTTCTGCTGCAGCATGCCGATGGCCGGCTTGCGCTGAAGCGTGGCGACGTCGCCGCATGGGCGGGTCTTGACCCGATCATGGCCTCCGCCGAAATCGAGGACGGTGACGTGCTGTTCCACCGCAACGCCGCCAACAACACCTGGGGCGTGCTGAATGTGCGCGAGGAATTCGCCACGGCGCATCCGGACATCGTCCGGCGCGTCATCGGCGCTTACGAGCAGGCCCGCACCGAAGCGATCAAGAACCCGGCAAAGCTGAAGGCAACACTGGTGGCGGCGACCAAGCTGCCGGACACGGTGATTGCCCGCCAGTTGGAGCGCACGGATCTCACCCAGTCGCGCATCGGCGAGCCGCAGCGCAAGACGATCGAGGAAGCAGGCCTCGCCCTTCAGAAGGCGGGCGTCGTCAAGCCTGACGTCGATGTAAAGGGCACAGTCGCGCAACTCATCGATGCGAGCTACACGGCGTCACTCGCCGGACAGTAAGCGGAGAGCCTCGGATGACCCTTCTGGAGGCAAGGCTGGCGCGCCAGCATGTGCGAGGCAGCGCCGGCAGACTGAAGCGCGGCCTGCCTTCCCTGCTCGACCGACCGGTCGCCGGCATCCTTTTTCCCGTGTGCGTTCTTGCTCTTTGGGAATTGCTGGTGGCCTTGGGCCTTGTCGGCGGTCGACTGGTTCCGCCACCGTCCCGCGTGCTCTACACGGTCTATACGCTGGCAGCATCCGGCGAATTGCCGACCCATATCCGTGTGACGCTCGGCCGCGTTCTTGCCGGTTTTGCACTCGGCACGGCTTCGGGAACGCTGCTCGGTGCGGCAACGGGCTATTCAGCAAGGCTTGCCCGACTGTTTGACCCGACACTGCAGGCCCTGCGGGCCATCCCGTCGATCGCCTGGATTCCTCTCTTCATCCTGTGGTTCGGCATCTTCGAAGCGTCGAAAATCACCTTGATCGCGGTTGGCGTGTTCTTTCCGGTCTATCTCGGGGTGTCCGGTGCGCTTGTGAACGTCGACCGGCGCATTGTCGAAGTCGGCCGCATTTTCCGGCTTTCAGGCTTCGAGCTCATCCGGCGCATCCTGCTGCCGGCTGTTCTGCCGGACTATGTTCTGGCGCTGAGGGCAGGCCTCGGCCTCGGCTGGATGTTCGTGGTTGCCGCCGAGTTCATGGGAGCGTCGGAAGGCCTGGGCTATCTGCTGGTCGATGGCCAGCAACTCGGCAAGCCCGACCAGATCGTCGCTTCCATCCTGATCTTCGCCGTCATCGGCAAGGCAACCGATACCGCGCTTATTCTTCTGACGGCGCCTTTCCTGCGCTGGCAGGACAATCATCGCAAGGATCGTCGTGATGCTTGAGATCCGCAACCTGTCAAAGATCTATCCCAACGGGATCCATGCGCTGGATAATTTCAGCCTTGATGTCGGGGTGGGCGAAAGCGTGGCGATCATCGGCGGATCAGGCTGCGGCAAGAGCACGCTCCTGCGACTGCTCAGCGGGTTGGAAACACCAAGCCGAGGTGAGAGCCGCCTTGATGGACGCGTGCTGCGGGAACCTGACGCACAGCTCAACATGGTATTCCAGGAGCCGCGCCTGCTGCCATGGCTGACTGTCGCCGACAATATCGGCTTCGGCCTGCGCCATCTTCCATCCGCAGAACGACGCGCGCGCATCGACAATGTGCTGGAGGCGATCGGACTTGCAAATTATGGCCCGCGCTGGGTCAAGGAGCTTTCGGGCGGCCAGGCACAGCGCGTGGCGCTTGCGCGTGGGCTCGTCACGCGCCCGGCCGTCCTGCTTTTGGACGAACCCTTCTCGGCGCTCGATGCCATGACCCGGACAGAATTGCAGGACCATCTGCTCGGTCTTTGGAACAGCCAGCAGACGACCATGCTGCTGGTCACGCATGACATTGAAGAGGCCGCCGTCATGGCGGACCGGATCATCGTGATGCAGCCTTTTCCGGGCCGGATCTTCGAAGAAGTGCGTGTTGATCTGCCCTACCCGCGCGACCGCACCTCCGGGGAAGTCTCGGACTTGAAAAGGCATCTGTCGAACCTGCTCACACGCTCGCTGAGCGAGGGGCGAAAATTGAACCGCGCATAGCCCCGCCACGGCCAAAAGTCAGTTTTCGCGCCAAACGGCCTCAAGAGAAAGATCCATTCTCTCAAGGTCGCCGCAAATAGAATAGTGATTTTATGGACAATATTGACGATTCTGACGCGGGGAACGACACTGGATACTTCAACGGATGCGGAGGTTTCCAATGCTCTCTTTCTTGCAAACACGACCTCTCCGGCGGATTTTCGGATGGAGGACATCCTATACCGTCACGCCCTTGCCCGTACAGGTCGAGCCGGGCGAACCGAACGGACCGACCACTCTTTCGGACCGTGACCGCGATCAGGCAGCCGAAGTCTCCTTCTGGAGCCTTGCGGCCTTTCCCGTTCTTTGAGGATCTGCCATGGCTTATGTGGTTGAACGCCCGACGCGCACCATCACCTGGCCGAGCCTGCGGCTGAAGGGGCCGATCTACCTCCTCATCGGTCGCTGTGCGCTTGCGGCATCCTTCGCCTTCGTCCTTTTCATGACGCTCGGATTTTAAGGCTGAACGCCATGTTGCGCGCTTGACGCGACCGGAACCGCCAAGCAAGGTCGGCCGCCTCAGAGACAAACCGTTCAAGAAAGCACCATGCCACCCATCTCAGACAAGCCCGTGATTGCCGTGGTCGGCGGTGGTTTCAGTGGCGCCGCTTTCGCGCTTCACTTCGTGCGGCACTATGGGGATGCGGCCCGGATCGTTATCATTGAACCGCGCTCGACGCTCGGCGCCGGTCTTGCCTACAGCACCTCGGATCCGGCTCACCGGATCAACGTGCCGGCCGGGCGCATGTCGCTTTACCCGGACATGCCGGACAGCTTTCAAGCTTTCGTCGAGCGCAGCAAGGAGCAGGACCGGGATCGCAACCTGCTTGCCCCGGATGGCAATCCCTATCCGCGCCGCAGCGTCTTTGGTGACTATGTCGCCGCCGAAATCGCCCCGCTGCTGGCATCCGGCGTTGTCGTTCATCACCGCTCCACCGTGGACAGCATTGCCCGGATTGCCAACCGCTGGCACCTCACGGATGTGCAGGCGGAGAGCATCATCGCGGATGTGGTCGTGATTTCCGCAACGCATCCGTCCCCCGCCATGCCCTCGGCCTTGTCGGCGGTGAAAAACCATCCGAAGCTTATCAGCGACGTCACGGTTGCGGAAGCGCTGGAGCCGGTCGGCCGCGATGACGCTCTGCTGATCATCGGCAATGGCCTCACCTCCGCCGATGTGGTGGCAAGCCTTGCCCAACAGGGCCACCGCGGACCGATCACCTCCATTTCCCGCCGGGGCCTGCGCTCGCGCGGCCATCCGATGAGCATACAAGATCCCTTCGGCGACTTCACCACATCCCCCTCGCGAAAGGCATCCGAGCTTCTTCATCGCATTCGCGCTGCGATCCGGGAGGCGAAGGCGCTGGGCCTTACATGGCACCCGGTGCTGGATGCCGTTCGCACGCAAGGTTTTGCCATCTGGCGTGCGCTCGATATTCCCGCCCGTCGGCGCATTGCCCGGCTGGCGCGGCCGTTCTGGGATGCCCACCGTTTCCGCATCGCGCCGCAGGTCGAGGCCGTCCTGGACGATGCCGTGTCAGCCGGGCGTCTCACAATCCTCGCCGCTTCGCTTGCCAGGGTGGAGGCAAGCCAATCGGGCTTTCGCGTTGAACTCCGGCAGAGGCAACAGGCGACCACCTCCCTTGACGTGGATGCCATCGTCGTCACCACCGGCCCGGCGCACGGGCAGATCCTGCGCTCGCAATCCTTTCTGCAGGAACTGGCGCAAGCCGGGTTCCTCACCGCCTGCGAGACGGGCCTCGGTCTTGCCTGCGATCTCAACGCCAATGCACTGGGTGCCGAAGGTCAGCCCATCAGGGATCTCTTCATTGCAGGACCGCTGGCTCGCGGCACCTTCGGCGAACTGATGGGGCTGCCGCAGGTAACGGAACATGCGCTTCTGGTATCGCAGAAGGTGGCGCACCATCTCGCGTTGCCTGAACTGCCGGGCGCAAAACAACAAACACATGAACCGGACGATGAAAGTGATCGGGCGCCGACCGCGCTCCGGTCCCGTGCCAGATAAGGAAGCCCCTATGACCAGGACCGACAAGCCGCTTGATTTTCTGTGGTTCATCCCCTCCTCCGGCGATGGCGCCTATCTCGGCTCTGACGATCTCAGCCGTCCCTCCGATCCGGGTTATTTCAAGGAAATCGCCCAGACGGTCGACCGCCTTGGCTATTCGGGCGTGCTGATCCCGACGGGTGCTGCCTGCGAGGAATCCTTCATCCTGGCCGCCAATCTCGCGGCCCATACGGAACAGTTGAAGTTCCTGGTCGCCATCCGCCCCGGCGTTGCCTCGCCCGCCTATTATGCCCGCCTTGCCTCCACGCTCGACCGAGTGTCGAATGGCCGGCTTCTGCTCAACATCGTCGTGGGCGGCAGCGCGCAGGAACTGGCCGGTGACGGCATCTTCCTGCCGCATGACGAACGCTACGACCATGCGGACGAATTTTTCCAGGTGTTCAACAAGCTGATCGAAACCGGCAGCGCCAATCTGGATGGCAAATACATCAAGGCGCATGATGCGGAACTGGTTCTGCCGCCGGTTCAGGACCCGCGCCCGCCGATCTATTTCGGCGGCTCCTCCGATGCGGCGATCGACTTCTGCGGCGGGATCATCGACAAGTACCTCACCTGGGGCGAGCCCCCGGCACAGGTGGCCGAGAAGATTGCCAAGGTGCGAAAGGCCGCCGCCGCCCATGGCCGCGAAGTGACCTTCGGCATCCGCCTGCACTTCATCGTCCGCGAAACGGACGAGGAAGCCTGGGAGGCGGCCGACCGGCTGATCTCGAAGCTCTCGGATGACACCATCGCCGCCGCGCAGCAGGTGTTTGCGAAAAACTCCGACTCCGTCGGCCAGGCGCGCATGGTGGCGCTGCATGGCGGGCGTCGCGACAAGCTGGAAGTCTCGCCCAACCTATGGGCTGGCATCGGCCTGATCCGTTCAGGCGCCGGCACGGCACTTGTCGGCTCGCCGCAGACAGTGGCTGAGCGGCTGCGCGAATACCAGGATCTCGGCATCGATACCGTTATCGCCTCCGGCTATCCGCATCTCGAAGAAGCCTACCGGGTGTCCGAGCTGCTGTTCCCCGAAATCGGCCTTGGCGGCCCCCGCAACCAGCTGCGCTCTTCCTTCGGCAAGAAGCAGCTGTTCGGCGGCGGCGGCCATGGCGGCAATGTGCGCGTCGCCTCGGGATCCTGAAGCTGCGCCAATAGCCATTTGCACTGCATCTCGCGGCGGCGCTCCGAAAGGGGCGCCGCCCGTTCCGTTTCAGAGAGGAACACTTATCTTCTTCCACCAGGAAGGGTACATCGCCGACAACGGAAAAAAGCGTGCAAGCCCGGCGGAAAATACAGCCCATTAGTTCACTTTATCTATGGGTTTAAAGGTTTTTATTTCTCCTGCTCCTGCGCAGAGCCCCTATGCTGAACGACACATAAGGACGGGAAACACTATCTCAGGAAGGGGCAAACAATGCTTTTCAAAAAAATCCTCACAGCCGCCGCTGCCATCGGTCTCACGCTTGTGGCAGCCTCCGTGAACGCCGCCGACAAGAAGGTCGTGGTCGGCTATCAGACCGATGCGCTGCCGTCGTCTGTTGCCATCGCCAACGGCGAATTCGCAACAGCCACCGGTTATGACATCGACTTCCGCAAGTTCAATTCGGGTGCTGATGTCTTTGCGGCCATCGCATCCGGTGACGTCCAGGTCGGCTATGTCGGGTCCAGCCCGTTTGCCGCGGCAACGTCCCGCGGACTGGCTGTCAAGGCCTTCTATCTCGCTTCCATCTCCGACATTGATGAAGCGCTTGTCGTCCGCAACGGCTCGGGCATCAATTCGCTGAACGATCTGAAGGGCAAGAAGCTGGCGGCAGCGCCTGTTTCAACAGACCATTACCAGCTCCTGCAGCTCATCAAGTCGCTGGGCCTGACCGAAAAGACCGTTCAGGTTCTTGCCATTCCCCAGCCGGAAATTGTCGCTGCCTTCAATCGCGGCGATATCGACGGCGGCTTTGTGTGGGATCCGGCCCTGACGGAACTGAAGAAAACCGGCAAGGTCCTGATCACCTCGAAGGAAGTGGCGGAAAAGGGGGCTCCAACCTTTTCGGCATGGGTGGTGTCCGACAAGTTCGCCAAGGACAACAGCGCTTTCCTCACCCAGTTTTCGAGCGTAATCAACAAATACTACGCGTCCTTCACGCGGGACAAAACCGCCTGGTCGGCAGAGAGCGACAATGCCAAGGCGCTTGCCAAGCTTCTGGGCGGAACCGCCGAGCAACAGGCCGCGGCATTGAACAACCTCAACCTGCTGACGCCTGAGGCTCAGGCCTCCGAAGCCTGGCTCGGCGGCGGCGAGAAGTCGGGTGCCGCCCAGATCCTGAAGGAAACCTCCCAGTTCCTGAAGGAGCAGGGCAAGATCTCCGAAGTGCTGCCCAGCTACGCGGCCTTCGTGACGCCGGATGCCTTGAAGGCCACGCAGTAAGGTCAATCATCACGGGGCAAATCGCCTGCGCTGATATTTTCATGTCCCGCACAGCAAAGGCTTGCGGGGCATTTTTCGCGAGGAAATGAGATGTTGCGAATAAGCAATGCCAGCGTCTTCTTCGAGGGACGGCAACGCAAGGAAATCCACGCACTGGATCGCGTGAGCCTCGATATCAGCGAAGGTGACTTTGTCGTTGCCCTTGGCGCATCCGGCTGCGGCAAATCCACCCTGCTGAACGCCATTGCCGGCTTCCTGCCGCTGACCGAGGGATCGATTACCCTCAACGGACGTCCGGTCGGTGGGCCCGGTGCGGATCGTGGCGTTGTCTTCCAGAAGGACACGCTGCTGCCCTGGTCGACGGTCATAGACAATGTCGCACTCGGGCTGAAATTCGCAGGTGTCAGCCGCAAGGAACGGCATGAAAAAGCCGCAGAACTGCTGGGCTTGGTGGGGCTTGCCGATTTCGCCCGCAGCTTTCCCCATGAACTCTCCGGCGGCATGCGCCAGCGCGTCGGGATTGCGCGGGCGCTTGCGACCGAACCAGATATTCTGTTGATGGACGAGCCCTTCGGCGCCCTGGACAGCCTGACGCGTGAACAGATGCAGGAATTGCTGATCTCCGTCTGGCATCGCACCGGCAAGCGGATCTTCTTCATCACGCATTCAATCGAAGAGGCTCTCTTCCTCGGCACCAAGGTCATCGTCATGTCTCCGCGCCCAGGCCGCGTCGTGGCGCGCTATGATCTCGATTTTGTGCGTCGATTTATCGAGACGCAGTACGTTCGCTCCATTCACCTCTCGCCGGAATTTGCAAATCTGCGCGAGGAGATCCGCGACATTCTTCATTCCGACCATCATCTTGCAGGTGCCGCCGCATGACCGTTCTCGAACTCAACACCACCGCAGAAAAAGGCACGGTTGCTTCCGCCAAAAAGACGGTACGGCCGATCGGCTTCGGGCTGGAAGGCAGAAGCACGACGGCGATCAGCATCGCCACCGCCATTGCCCTGATCGCGCTCTGGTGGCTTGCCACGGAGCTGAAACTGGTGCCGCGACTTTTTCTTCCCTCGCCCGCGGAAGTGCTTCGTCAGTTCGTGACCATCTTCAATGACGGCTACGCCGGTGCATCTCTTGGCGAGCACGTCGGCGCCAGCCTGTTTCGGATCGGGCTCGCCGCCGCTCTCGCCGTCCTGACCGGCATACCGCTCGGGCTCCTGATGGGGCTCAACCGCTGGGCAAAGGGCGTGCTGGATACGCCCATCGAATTCTACTGGCCACTGCCGCCGCTTTCCTATCTACCGCTCATGATCATCTGGCTCGGCATTGGCGAAACATCCAAGATCTCGCTTCTGTTTCTCGCCATGTTTGCGCCAATCTGCCTGTCCGCACAGGCCGGCGTCCGCTCGGTTTCGGTGGAGCGTGCCAATGCGGCAAAGTCGCTCGGGGCCAAGCCGTGGCAACTCTTCATCCACATCGTCCTCCCAAGCGCCCTGCCGGAAATCCTCACAGGCGTCCGTATTGCGATTGGCGTGGGCTGGGGCACGCTGGTCGCCGCTGAACTGATTGCATCGACGAGAGGCATCGGCTTCCTGATCATGTCGGCGGCACAGTTCCTAGCCACTGACGTGGTCTTCGTAGGCATCGCCATCATTTCGCTCTGCGCCTTCGGCTTCAGCTTTACGCTGAGACTGCTGGAGAAAATCCTGGTGCCCTGGAAAGGCAAGAGCTGAATTCAGATGTGGCCATGATGACTCATAGCTCCGTTATCATCTGAGGAACGCTCGGCTGATTTCGAGATCCAATCGCGCCGGAGGCGAGCAATCAAACAGCGCTGAAGAATTGATATTCTACAATCTTTATGGGGAATGAAATAGACTGTCTCGCATCTCCCCTTGGCCGCCGTTAGCCTGTCAGCATCGAACCACCGCTCAGGGATAGCGCAATGACCAGTCAGTTTTCCGCGAAGGCATTTGAGACAGATGATGCTCGCCCGCTACCGCAAGATCGTCCGGCGGATGCAGACAGCCTGAAGCTTGCGCTTCGAAGCCTTGCCGGTGGTGTCAGCATCATCACCACAGGTGAAGGCGAAACGCGCACGGGCGCCACCGTGACATCGGCAACCGCCCTGTCCATCGAGCCGCCGCGCATGCTGGTGGCACTCAACCGGACATCGTCCACCTGGCCGGTTCTGGAGCGCTATGGGTTTTTCGGCGTCAATGTCGTCGGGCCCGGACATCAGGCGCTCGCCAACCAGTTTGCCGGCGTCGGCGGCTTGAAGGGACAGGATCGCTACCGCGGATGGGAATGGACCCGGCTTGCCAGCGGCGCACCGCTGCTGGAAGATGCCGTGGCTGCGATCGACTGCGTTGTCGAGGAAGCGATTGAACGCCATAGCCATGTGATCGTGATCGGCAAGGTGCTGGCCATCCGCGTCTCGGGCGGCCGCTCGCTCGTCTACCAGGGCGGCACCTATCATACGCTCGGCTAGTTCCGCGTGTTTTGACGCAGCCCGTGAACGGGGAAAGATTTGCTTTCCCGATCGGCCTTGCCGGATGAAACGTTCTTCCCGTGGGGCTTGGCCCGTGGCAGCATTCTGAAAGGATTTGGAGGGCCGTACATGCAAAATGTGTTTCGCCTGCCCGTTCATTCGCAACAGGATATGGGGCATCCTTCGACGGAAGAGGAGGCGCTGGCAGCCGCACGGGAGTTCGCCAGGCGCACTGTTGCCTCCGCCTCGCCTAGCGAGGGCCATACCCTGCCCTATCGCGAGCTGGAGTGGATCGCCCATGCCGGGCTTCTGGGGGTCACGGTACCGGCCGAATTTGGCGGGCCCGATCTTGCCAATGCCTCGCTTGCCGATATCGTCGCCATCATGGCCGAAGCCAATCCGCTGATCGGCGAAAGCCTCAAGAGCCATTTCACGGTGCTGGAAACGTTACGCATCGCAGCCGCACCGGCCCAGCAGAAGTTCTTCTTTGCCGGCGCGCTTGCCGGCGAGCAGTTCTGCGCCGTGCCGTTGCAGCCTTCGAACAGGCAGGCAGGTTCATCTGCGCAAGCCCAGCTTTCCATCAACCGGTCGGGATGCAGCCTGACCGGAGAGTTGCGCGCGCTGCTGCCGCTGTTTGCGGACTGGATCGCGGTGTCGAGCCTTGATGGACATGGCCAGTCACACATGGCGCTTGTTCATCGCGACACGGACGAAATCAGCTTCAAGGACATGTCGGCGAATGCCGAACAGGTGGGACAGGAAGCCCCCCTGCTTGTCTTTGCCGATGTGCATATCGCAGCAGACAGCATCCTGACGCTTCCGGCCGAGGGGCAAAAGCCGTCCACGCCGGCAATCCTCTCCCTGCTGCTCGACAGCGCCATCGATCTCGGCATCGCGCGCCGCATTCTGAACGATCTCGCCGCAAGGCAGAGCCGGGAATGGGCCGATCGCGCCGGTCCTGACAGCCGCGACGACGAGGAGCTGCATGTGCTAAATGCGCTCGGCCGGCTGGCCGCAGGCATTGAAGGCTTGGGCGCCATGGTGGAACGGGCGGGCTTGCATCTCGACATTGCCCAGGTCGATGCGACAGTGGAGTCGGAGAACAAGGCCTGGTTGTCGGCGACATCCGCCAACATATTGTCCGGCGAGATCGTCCGGGAGGCGATTGCAGCCATTCTGGATCTGCAGGGCCCGTCATCGCTTCCGGCGATTGCCCATGGTCACGTGGAAAACGGGCGCGTATCGAACCGGCATCGGGCCGGTCACCGCCAGGTTCTGGCCCGGTATCTCATTGCAGCGTCAAACGCTGAAAGAACCACGGCGGTCAATTGACCGAAGTCAGGTTTCGGTCGCAGCGTTCAGGCGTTCCGATGTCGGCTTTTTGTTCTGCACGAATTGCGCAAGGCTGGTGCCGTCGAGAATGGCGGCCATGGCATCGCGCACATCCGTCATCGTGGCGCGAATCTGGCAGTCTTCCGGATGATCGCAATCATCGCAGGGCTCGAACGCTGTCTTGCTGGCACAGCGAAGCGGCGCCAGGGGACCGTCCAGAATACGGATCGCCTGCCCGACGAAGATCTCGGTAGCCGGCTTGGAGAGCGCATAGCCGCCACCCGGCCCCTTCTTGGAGCGAAGAAGCCCGCCATTGCGCAATTCGAGAAGGATCGTATCGAGGAACTTCTTCGAAATATTGTTCTGGGCAGCGATGTCGGCCACGAACGCCGTTTCTCCCGGCGCCAGCTGTGCAAGGTGAACCAGCGCCTTCAGCCCGTATTTGCCCTTCTTCGTCAGCATCGCCTTATGATCATCCCGCTCGGTGTATCGTCTGCATATAGGCGATCAGCGCCACAAAGGGCAAGGGCGCTCGCGATGCTGGTGCAAGGATGACGATTGAGCCTGGCAAGGCCTTCGGCGCCGGCGGGCCCGCCTGGCATTTATCCGGTGAGTCTTGCTGCATGGCTTGCAGCGTTAAACCGCGCAATCGCCGCCTTTCCGAGGATTGTGCGGATCATGTGGCTCTGCGGTGCATGCGCTCTGGCCGTCACGGCATCGCGGTGATGCCGCTCCAGATGATAATCCCGGCGAAGACCGCGATTGCCGCCGAGTTCCAGCGCGAGATCCGTGACCCGGACCGCGTTTTCGATGACCAGGTGACGCAGCATCATGGCGTCTGTATCGACGGACCTGCCGGCATCGACATCGCGACTGACCGATTGCAGCAGCCGTGCATTGGCGGCCAAAAGAACCTCGATCTCACCCAATCCCTCCTGAAGCCGCGGGATCGAGGCAAGCGGCTGCCCCAGACTGGACGGGCTGTGCTGCGTCAGGTGCCCCAGCAGATCGTCACGGGCAGACGTGGCGACACCCTGATAGACGGCGGCCAGCAGCGTGAAGAACACATTGCCGCCAGCCTCGTCGCGTCTGAGAGGCTCGCTTGCCGGCTGTTCGGCTATGATGTGATCGATCGGCACCCGGACATCGCGCAGCACGAGATCGTCGCTCGCCGTGGCATACATGCCCGCCGCCTCCCAGGTCTTCACCTGCGAGATCCCCTGCGCATCCAGGGGCACCAGAAGCTGGATCAGCCGCGGCGCCGGCTCCTGCGTCAGCGCCAGCACATTGGCGAAGGCGAGGCCCGTCAAGCCCGTGACGAAGCTCTTGCGGCCATCGATGATCCAGTGCTCGCCCTCGCGCCGCGCCGTCGTGGCGGGCAGGCCGCCATGGGCGGGCGATCCCATGCCGGGTTCAGCCTGGGCGGCATTCAACAGCGCCGGCCGCCGGCGATTGGCCGCAAGCACCCGTTCCGCCAGATGCGACGGCCATTGGCCACGCCGGATGGCGGCGTGGTTGTTGTAATGCATGGCAAGAACCAGCGCCGTCGAGGGTTCGCCGGTCGCGATGGCGGAAATCACCGCCTGTGCTGCTTCAAGTCCTTCTCCGAGGCCCCCCTGCTCGCGGGCGGTCACCAGCCCCAGCAGTCCTTTCTCGAACAAAGCCCGGACATTGGCGGTGGGAAATTCGCCTGTTCGATCGTGGTGGGCGGCCGTCTGCGCAAAACGCACCGCCAGATCCCGGGCGATTGCGACCGCATCCACCTCGACCGGCGCCCTGGGGAAAGCCGTAGCCGAAACCGTCATGCGACCGCCCTTCCGTCAAGCAGATCCCACGGCCTGTGATCCACCCAGTCAGCCACGCTGAAATCGGCCTCCAGGAAACCCCAGTCGCGCAGAAAATCCTTGTAATGGCCAACCGCGTCGACAAGCGCCGGGTCGAGCGAGAGGCCGAGGTGGCGGTGCACATCCGGGCCGTTGGCGGCAAGCACCTGCTCTTCAGTTGCACCCGCCTCGCGCGCCACGAAGCGCCGGGTCTCCTCAGGGTTCCGTTCAGCCCAGGCGGATGCCTGATGGATCGCGCCGATCAGGCGCGCCACCAGATCCGGCCGCTCGTCCGCCAGCCTCTGATCGACGGTGAGGATGCGCGGCGAGCCGGAATTGATCCGGATCTTCGGATCGGGGTGAAAGCCGAATTCCACGACCGGCACCGCACCGATGAAATTGGCCGCGGCAATGCCGGCGGTTCCCTTGACGAAGATCGCGTCCACCTCGCCCCGCAGGAGCGCCGCGGCCTCCTCGCCAAAAGACTGCCGGCGCTTCAGGCCGAAGAGCGACTGTCCTTCCTGGTCGGCAAGAACCGACTGCGCGATCTCGACATCCACCAGTTGAACATCATCGACGGAAAGACCCTCCAGCGAAAGCGCCGAGACGAGGCCCTTCAGGGCCGTGGCCCGCATGAAATCGACAATGCCTTCGGGACGCTTCGGAATGCCGATACGCCGCCCCACCAGATCCCGGATCGACCGGATGCCGCTCTTGGGAAGCGTCACGATCGCCTGGAACTCGTCCGTCCAGGTGATGCCGACCAGCCGCGTTTGCCGCCCTTCCGATCGGGCGCGAATGGGTGGCACATTGCCGCCGTGGCGGAAGGACCATTCGAGCGTATGGTTGAAATGGCTCTGCCGAACATTTCTGTCCGGAGAGTCGATGATCGATTTCAGCGTCACGCCCGCATCGGAAAACGTCTTTTCCAGAAGGCCGAGTTGCGCGGCAAGGCCGACGGGTGTCGGCACCGGGCAGCGGGTGTACCAAAGTTCAGACAGGGTCATGATCATTGCCTCCAAGGCCATCGGATGTGGCCAGCATCCGGAAAAACTCAGGCTGAGGTGACATAGGCAAAGGCCAGACTGCCGGAGACGCCCTCGGCGCCGACCGTGTGGTCTGCGATGCGCTTGTTGTAGATCGTGATCTCCGGCGGGCTGGCGATATCGATCGCCGGCAGATCCTCCACAAGCAGGCGCTGGATGTCGCGCCACTGTTCGAACCGTTTTTTCGGATCGATCTCAATGGCAGCGGCTTCCAGAAGCGAATCGACCACAGGATTGGAATAGGCAGCACCATTGGAGAAAGGGACACCCTTTCGGAAATTCTTGCTCCAATAGAGCCGCTGCACCCCGACCGTCGGATCGAACAGATTGCTCATGCCCTCATAGGCGAAGTCGAAAT
This sequence comes from Neorhizobium fuzhouense, assembly GCF_042611105.1. Classification (NCBI taxonomy): domain Bacteria; kingdom Pseudomonadati; phylum Pseudomonadota; class Alphaproteobacteria; order Hyphomicrobiales; family Rhizobiaceae; genus Neorhizobium; species Neorhizobium fuzhouense. Next base: position 263,359 of record NZ_JBHFFP010000002.1, read on the forward strand.
CGCGATCCGTGTAGATCCGCTTGGTGTAGGTGGCAAAGTCCTGCGCCCGCACCGTGACCTCGATGCCGACCTTCGACAGCGCCTGGCGGATATATTCGGCGCCCCGCGCGTAACCTTCGCCGCTGGGCACATAGTCGATGGTCAGTTTCGCCCGGATACCGCCGGTCCCACGCTTGTAGCCGGCCTCGTCGAGCAGCGCTTCGGCCGCCTTCAGATCGACCGGATAGGTCTTGAGGTCACCCACATACCATTTTGTCAGCTTGGGATTGATCGGACCCGGATTGATCGAGCCATAGCCGTAATTGACCGTGTTGAAGATGACCTTCTTGTCGATGACATGGGCGAAGGCACGGCGCACGCGCACGTCCTTGAAGAAGTCCTTCTCGAGATTGAACTCGATGCGGCTGACACTGTTGGAATACTGATACCCCTGCGTCTCGAAGCCGATATGCGGCAGGGCCTTGATGCGGTCGAGATCGCTGTAGGGCAGCGGCGTGCTGGGTGCGAGATCGATTTCCCCCGTTTCGATGGCAATCGCCCGTGCGGCCGAATCGGGAATGAAGCGAACGATGAGGCGATCGAGATAGGGCCGCGGCTTGTCCCAGTAGTCGGGATTGCGCTCATAGACGAGATGGCTGCCGCGCACCCATTCCTTGAAGCGGAATGGACCGGTGCCGATCGGCGCCAGATTGACCGGATTTTCCGCCGCTTTCGTCCCTTCATAAAGATGCTTCGGAACGATCGGCGTCTCGGCGGCGGCCAAGGCGGTAATCAGGTAAGGCGCCGGCTTGGACAGCACCAGGATCGCCGTCAATTCGTCCGGCGTCTCCACCGCCGTCAGGTTCAGGAAGGTGTTGCGACCGCGCGGATGGATCTCCCTGATCGTCTGGATGGAAAAGGCCACGTCCGCCGATGTGAAAGGCTTGCCGTCGTGCCACTTGACGCCCGGACGCAGGCGGAAGGTGTAACGCAAACCGTCCGGGCTGATCGCCCATTCCCGTGCCAGAAGCGGCTTCGGGTTCAGGTCGAAATCATAGGTGAGCAGACCCTCGGTGACCTTGGGGGAGACATAGACGGAATTATACGCCGTATGCGCAATGGTGGTCAGAACAGGCGGCTCGGAGGCAAGCACGAGCGTTGCTGTTCCGCCGCTGGCCGGCGCGGCCGCCTGGACTGACACCTGCGTGAGCGACAGGCTTGCGAGCGCAACGGAGCCTTGCAGGAGACGTCTGCGGCTGAGGTGGAATTTGGTGTGCATGAGGCCCTCTCTTTCGGGGCGGCGAGAATTTCTTTCTTCGCCGCCGATGTGTCGCGGATTTTTGCGCAAATGTTCGCTGAATGAGAAAATATGTTCAAATTTAATCCGTAAATCAGCATGAACACCCAATACACAGGGCTAATTCGACCATTCATCGCAAAAAATTTCTCATGCTATTTGACAAATTCTATAAAACTAGTCAACTATCAAGGTCGGAGTTTCGCGGGCTGCCGCATCATCGGATTGACCATATGATTGTATCCAGAAGGCTCTTTCAGCGACTGAGGCGCACCGCCATCCAGGCGGTCCCCACCGTCGTGGGAATTGTGATCCTCAACTTCTTCCTGCTGCAATTCGCCCCCGGCGATGCGGCAGATGTGATGGCGGCGGAAGCGGGCTCGGCGACGGTGGAAACCATGGCGGACCTGCGATCCCGTTTCGGGCTCGACCTGCCTGTCATCCACCAGTTGCTGAACTATCTGAGCAATCTCGCTCATTTCAGCCTAGGCTATTCGCCACGCTACGGCATGCCGGTTGCCGAACTGATCGGCCAGAGACTGCCGGGCACGCTGATCCTGATGGGCGCAGCACTGCTCTTTGCGCTCACCATCGGCGTGATCCTTGGTTCGCTGATGGCGCAGTTTTCCGGTCGCCTGCCGGATCGCGTGCTTTCCGTCGGTTCGCTGCTTTTCTATTCCGTGCCGGGCTTCTGGATCGGCCTGATGCTGATCCTGCTTTTTTCGGTGAAGCTCGGCTGGCTGCCGTCCGGCGGCGACAGCACGATCGGAAGCAGTCTCACAGGCTTTGCCGCACTTGCCGACAGGGCGCGCTATATCGTGCTGCCGGCGCTGTCGCTCTCGCTCTATTATCTCGCAATCTATGCACGGCTGACGCGCGCCGCGATGCTGGAGGTGAAATCGCAGGATTATGTGCGCACTGCCCGCGCCAAGGGAGTTTCGCCGCTGCGCCTCGTGCTGCGCCACATCCTGCGCAACGCGCTGATCCCGATCACCACGCTTGCCGGCATGCATATCGGCGGCATGCTCGGCGGCGCCGTCGTGGTGGAAACCGTGTTCAGCTGGCCGGGGCTTGGCCGTCTCGCTTTCGAGGCGGTGATGGCGCGCGATTTCAGCGTCCTGCTCGGCATTCTTCTTCTGTCTTCATTTGTCGTGATCATCGTCAACGCCACAGTCGATCTGCTGCAGGCCTGGCTTGATCCGCGCATCGGAGAAAGCCGATGACCCTCACACAGTCTTCCATCGCCCGCTCCCCGCGCCTCGGTGCCCTCCAATCGGATGAAGTTGAAGCGGCAACGCCGGAACAGTCCAAGGACTGGCCGTTCCTCCATGCGCCGGATGCACTGACCCAGTCGTCCGCCACCGTGACGAAGGCCGGTCTGCGCCGGGAGTTGCGCATTTTCCTCACCAATCCAAACGCCATCATTGGCCTGGCGTTTCTGTTGACGGTCGTCGTGTTGGCGCTGGCTGCCCCCTATCTCTTCCCGGGCGATCCCCTGGAAATGGTGGCACGCCCCTTCCTGTGGCCGGGGCAGAACCCGGATTATCCGCTGGGCACCGATTCCATGGGGCGTGACGTGCTGGCAGGCATCGTTCATGGTGCGCGGATTTCGCTCACCGTGGGCATCGCCGCCACGCTGATCGGCCTTACCATCGGCATTCTGGTCGGCGCGATTGCCGGCTATTTCGGCGGCCTTGTGGACGATGTGCTGGTCAAACTCATCGAGATCTTCCAGACGCTGCCGAGCTTCGTGCTGCTGGTCGTGTTGGTCGCCATCGCCCAGCCGAATGTGCTGACCGTCACCTGCGCCATCGGCATCATCACCTGGCCGATGGTTGCCCGGCTCACCCGCGCCGAATTCCGGGCCATCCGCGAAAAGGATTACGTGCTCGCCGCCCGCAGCCTCGGCTATGGCCACGTGCGGATCGTGTTCCGCGAGATCCTGCCGAATGCGCTGCCGCCCATCATCGTCACCTCCTCCGTGATGGTCGCCGGCGCGATCCTCATGGAAGCCGCCCTCTCCTTCATGGGGCTGGGCGATCCGAACCGTGTCTCCTGGGGCTCGATGATCGGCGCCGGCCGCGATGTCATCCGCACCGCCTGGTACCTGACGGCGCTGCCGGGCCTTGCCATCGTCTTCACCGTCATTTCGCTCAACCTGATCAGCGATGGTCTGAACGACGCGCTAAACCCGCGCTTTTCGGAGGAACGTCGATGACTGCCCTTCTCGAGGTTCGTGATTTCTCGGTTGCCTTCGGTGCCAGCCAGCCGGTCAAGGGCGTCAGCTTCACCGCCAATCCCGGCGAAATGCTCGCCATCGTCGGCGAATCCGGTTCCGGCAAGTCGCTGACTGCGCTTGGGCTGATCGGTCTGTTGCCACGCCATGCGAAGACGGGCGGGGAAATCCGTTTCGACGGGTATGACCTTCTCGGCCAAAGCGAGCGGGACTGGCGCAGGATCCGCGGCCGCGATATCGGCATGATCTTCCAGGAGCCGATGACCTCGCTCAATCCGGTGCTCACCGTCGGTGAACAGATCACCGAGGTGCTGCGCATCCACGAACGGCTGGATCGCAAGCAGGCCCGGCAGCGTGCCTTGGACCTTCTGGAGCTCGTCAATATTCCGGAAGCGCGCAAGCGCGTCGATGATTATCCGCATCAACTGTCCGGCGGCATGCGCCAGCGCGTGATGATCGCCATCGGCGTTGCCTGCAATCCGAAACTGCTGATCGCCGACGAGGCAACGACTGCTCTCGACGTGACGATCCAGGCGCAGATCCTGCAGCTCCTCGACAATCTGCGCCGCGATCTGAACATGGCCGTCATCCTCATTACGCACGATCTTGGCATCGTCGCGCAATGGGCGGACCGGGTGATGGTGATGTATGCCGGTCGCAAGGTGGAAGAGGGTCTGCCCGAGCCGGTCTTTACCGACCCCTACCATCCCTATACGCGCGGACTTCTGGGCGCCTCGCCGCGCGCCGAAAGCGGCCATCACTATCGCGACGGACCCCTGATCGAAATTCCAGGCTCCATCGTATCCGCGACGGGTGAAAAGGGCTGCGCCTTCCGGCCCCGCTGTCCGAGCGCGCAAGCCTCCTGCGGCTTTGCCGTACCGGCGCTGAGACAGATTGCCGAGGACCGTCTCGCCGCCTGCCCCTTTACCCCGACGCGCTTTGTGAGCCAGATCCATGACGCTTCTCTCCGTTCGTAATCTCTCCACCCATTATGCCGGTGGGCGCGGCACCGTGCGCGCCGTCGATGACGTCTCGCTCACCATCGAGCCGGGCGAAACCGTGGCGCTGGTGGGCGAATCCGGCTGCGGCAAATCCTCGCTCGGCAAATCGCTGATGCGCCTGGTCGAGCCGACATCCGGACAGGTGGAATTCAAGGGCCGGGATGTGACCGCCATGCCGGCCGGCGAGTTGCGCAGTCTTCGCCGCAGCATCCAGATGATCTTTCAGGACCCGTTTGCGTCCCTCAATCCGCGCCAGACGATCCGGGCGATCCTGACGGCGCCGCTGAAGGTTCATGGCATCGGCGATTCAAAACGTCGCCAGCAGATCGTCGAGTCCATCATTCTTCAGGTCGGCCTGCCGGCGGATTCGCTCGATCGCTATCCGCACGAGTTTTCCGGCGGCCAGCGGCAGCGCATCGGCATTGCCCGCGCGCTGATCCTCCAGCCGGAACTGGTGGTGTGCGACGAGCCCGTCTCGGCGCTCGACCTTTCCATCCAGGCGCAGATCCTCAATCTGCTGGTGGAGATGAAGAACAGGCTGTCGCTCTCCTATCTCTTCGTCTCGCACGATCTGTCGGTGGTGCGCTATTTCTCCGACCGGGTGCTGGTGATGTATCTCGGCAAGATCGTCGAAAGCGCGCCGACCGCCGAGCTCTGGGCAGACCCGAAGCATCCTTATACCCGCGCGCTTTTGGCCGCGGTGCCGGATCCCAGCCGCCGCAGAGAGGCAGCGCCCATTTCCGGCGACCTGCCGAGCCCGCACAATCCACCCTCTGGCTGTCGTTTCCACACCCGCTGTCCGCTGGCGACGGACCTTTGCCGCGCGCAGGCACCGGAGCATCGCCTTTTCGGCACCGCCCACGCGGTCGCCTGCCATCATACAAACTGAAGACCGATTGGAGTACAAAAATGGTCGATTATCGCTACCTTGGCCGCAGCGCCCTGAAGGTTTCCCCTTTGAGCCTCGGCACCATGATGTTCGGCGGACCGACGCCGGATGACGTGGCCTTCCGCATTATCGACAAGGCGAAGGACCAGGGCATCAACTTCATCGACACCGCCGATGTCTACCACAACGGCAAGTCCGAAGAGGTCGTCGGGCGCGGCATCAAGGCGCATCGCGACCATTGGGTGCTGGCGACGAAATTCGTCAACTCGCATGTGAAGGGCCCGAACCTCGGTGGCCATTCCCGCAAATGGGTGATCGAAACGGTCGAGAACTCGCTGCGGCGCCTCAACACCGACTACATCGACATTCTCTATTTCCACCGGGCCGTGTTCGATGCGCCGCTGGAAGAGCCGGTGCGCGCCATTGCCGACCTCATCCGCGCCGGCAAGCTGCGCTATTTCGGCGTGTCCAACTTCCGTGGCTGGCGTATTGCGGAAATCTCGCATCTGGCCGACCAGCTCGGCATCGATCGTCCCGTTGCCAGCCAGCCGCTCTACAACATCGTCAACCGCACGGCCGAGGCCGAACAACTGCCGGCGGCGCATCATTACGGCCTCGGCGTCGTTTCCTATTCGCCGCTGGCGCGCGGCGTGCTGACCGGAAAGTATCAGCCGGGCGCAGCACCGGCCGCCGATACCCGCGCCGGTCGTGGCGACAAGCGCATTCTGGAAACCGAATGGCGCCCGGAATCGGTCGAGATCGCCCAGAAGATCGCGGCGCATGCCGCCCGCAAGGGCATCAAGGCCGCCGATTTCGCGCTCGCCTGGGTGCTGAACAACCAGTTGGTCACGGCTGCCATCACCGGCCCGCGTACCGAAGAGCACTGGGACGGCTATATCCGCGCGCTTGATGTGCAGATCGATGCGGAAGACGAAGCTTTGATCGACAGCCTCGTCACCACCGGCCACCCCTCCACGCCCGGCTTCAACGATCCAAGCCATCCGGTGGAAGGCCGCGTGCCGCGCGCTGTGAAAGCATCCGCTCCGGTTGCTGAAGCGCCGCGCGCTGTCGCCTGACCGACACCGCTTCGGGCGGCGGGATCAGCTGCCGCCCTATCCTCTTTATTCTCCTGGAACAGAACCATGCCAAGCACGCTTCGATCCCTCTCTGCCGATCCCGTACCCGCCTCTCCGTTCTCCCGCGAGGAGCTGATCGAAAGCGCGCGACGGATCGCTGCCGATCTGGCCAAGGATGCGGCCCTGCGCGAGCGCGACCGGGTTCTGCCCTTCGACATTTTTGAACAGATCAAGCAGGCCCGTCTGGGGACGCTGCGCATTCCGAAGGCGCTTGGCGGTCCCGGCGGCAGCATCCGCGATTACATCGAGGTGCTGATGATCCTCGGGGCGGCCGACAGCAATGTGCCGCATGCCCTGCGCAGCCACTTCAATTTCACCGAAGGGCTGGTGCTGGGCGGCATCCAGGGCGAACGCGAGCGCACTCTGCTTGCACATGTGCTGGACGGCAAACTGTTCGGCGGCGCGCATACCGAACAGGGCACGCACAAGCCCGGCGAGATCACCACGCGGCTGACGCGTGACGGCGAGAATTTTCGGCTCAACGGCCGCAAGTGGTATGCGACGGGCACGGCCTTTGCCGATTTCGCCAGCTTCAGTGCCCTGGATGATGACGGAAACCCGGCCTACAGTCTCCTGCCCGTCACGCGCGAAGGCGTGACCGTTCTGGATGACTGGGACGGCATGGGCCAGCGGATGACGGCCAGCGGCGGCGTTCTCCTGGACAACGTTCTTGTCCATGCGCATGAGATTTCCAACCGGACGCTGGGATCGCTGGTCGGGCGTCATTGCTCCACGATGCGGCAGCTGCATCTCGCCGCCTCCGCCGCCGGCGCCGTTCAGGGCGCGGTGGAGGAAGGCATCCGCTACGTCCAGAAACAGGCACGCGCCGCAGCCCACAGTGCCGCCGATACCGCAGCCCAGGATCCGTTCGTCCAGAATGTGGTGGGTGAATTGAGTGCGGCAGCCTTTGCCGTGCAAACCCTCATCCGGGAGGGCGCCGGCGCGCTCGACCGAACGGTTGCGGCCTTCGCCACGGGCGATGAAGAGGCAATCGAACAGGCTTTGACGGACAGCGCGCTGACCACGTCGCGCGTCCAGATCGTGACCGCGCAGCTGGCGCTTTCGGCCGCGACCAAGGTGTTCGAACTGGGCGGCGGCTCAGCCACCTCGCGCGACCTCAACCTCGACCGCTACTGGCGCAATATCCGCACCGTCTACAATCACAATCCGCTGCTGCACAAGGCGCGCGTGGTCGGCGATTTCTACCTCAACGGCACCAAGACGCATCTTCTTGAAGGCCGCGTTTTCTAAACCACGATAGGATCGTCATGGGACAGTCAGCCATCCTTCGAGCGACGCAACCCTTGCCGGGGCTTTCCCGGCTGCCGCCGCTGACGGCGCTGAGGGCCTTCGTGGTCACGGCACGCTATGCCAGCTTCTCAAAGGCTGCCGAGGACCTGCACGTCACGACGGCTGCGATCGGCCAGCAGATCCGGTTGCTGGAAACCCATTTGGGCGAAGTGCTGTTCAGCCGCAACCGCGGCGAACTGGTGCTGACGCCCGCCGGCGCCTCGCTCTATCCGGGCCTGTCTGCCGCCTTCGAATCCATCGTCGACAGTCTGGGCGCGCTCTATGCGCAGGGCCGGCGTACGACGCTCCGGCTCATGGTGGATGACGCCTTTGCCAGCCGCTGGCTGGCGCCGCGCCTGCATCTCCTCAACGAAGGCATCGGGGACACCGACCTGGTGATCGAACGATCCATCTCCGGCGAGGCGGACCTTGCCCGGCTGGAGGCGGACTGCGCCATCCTGCCGCTCAGCTACCCGCTTGCGGGACACCACTGCGAACTGCTGCTGCCCGACAGCATTCTGCCCGTCTGCACGCCGGCCTTTGCAGCGCGGCATGAACTGCAGGAGGGCGCGCATCGTCTGCGGGACGTGCCCGTGATCTACGACGCGCAGGCGGAGCCCGAACTCGATTGGCCACGATGGCTGCGGGCCTGCGGCTTTCCAGTGCGGCTATCCGGCAAGGGGCCGCGCCTCACCAGCATTCCGGCATTGATCGAAACGGTGTTGGCGGGCAGCGGCATCGCGCTGGCAAGACATTCGCTCGTCTCGGCCGAGTTGCAGACGGGCCGCCTGGTGAGCCCGCTTGGTCGCGCCATTCCCGTGTCGTCGCCCTATTATCTCATCGCCTCCGATGATCGCCGCCGCCTGCCGCAGGTGGAAGTGCTGTTTGCACTTCTGCATCAGGAAGCAAAGGGCTTCCCCTCCTCTGCTCACTGAGACATGGCGGGCATTTGCCCGCCATGCTTGGTGATCTTTTGCTTATGCGCTCGCCTTGCGGTTTCTTTCCGCAGTGTAAAGACTGTCCGGCCGCGGCAGCCCATAATGATCGCGCAGCGTCTTGCCCTCGTAATCCAGCCGGAACAGCCCGCGCCGCTGCAGGATCGGCACGACCTCGTCGGCAAATATCTCGAAGCCGCCCTTCAGGTAAGGCGGCATGATGTTGAAGCCGTCGGCAGCACCACTCAGGTGCCAAAGCTCGATCCAGTCCGCCACCTGCTCCGGCGTGCCGGTAATGACCTTGTGGCCACGCGCGCCCGCAAGCCGGTGCAACAACTGACGCAACGTCGGCTTCTCCCGGTCGATCACATCCAGCACCAGTTGATGGCGGCTGGCAGCAGCACGGGCCCGTGTCGCGTCCACGGCCTCCTTCGGCACCGGCGCATCAAGATCCGCGCCGGAGAGATCGACGCCGATGATGCGGCGCAGTTGCTGGAGCGAGAAGGCCGGCTGGATGAGATTGTTGAACTCGTCCTCCAGCGCCTTGGCCTCTGCTTCCGTGGAAGCGATAAACGGGCTGAGGCCCGGCAGGATCTTGACGTGATCGGGATTGCGACCCTGGCCCCGCGCGCGGCTCTTGATATCCGCGTAGAACTCCTGCGCGCTTTCGAGCGACTGATGCGCGGTGAAGATCGCTTCCGCAGTGCGCGCGGCAAAGGCCCGGCCATCATCGGAGGAGCCCGCCTGCACGTAGACCGGACGGCCCTGTGGCGAGCGCGGCAGGTTCAACGCGCCCTGCACGCTGTAGAACTCGCCCTTGTGATGAATGGCATGGATATGATCCGTCTCGGCAAACAGTCCGCTTGCCGGATCGACCACCAGCGCATCATCCTCCCAGCTGTCCCAGAGCTTGGTCACGACCTCGACAAACTCCGCCGCCTGCCGGTAACGGTCGGCATGCGGCGGGTGTTTCTCCAGCCCGAAATTGGCCGCCGCGCGATCAGCCGAGGTGGTGACGATATTCCATCCCACGCGTCCGCCGCTGATATGGTCCACCGACGCAAGCAGCCGCGCGAGATTGTACGGATCGTAATAGGTCGTGGAGGCCGTGGCGATGAAACCGATCCGCTCGGTGACGGCGGCCAGCGCCGTGATGGCCGTGATCGGTTCCATCCGGTGGCGCGCCGCATAACGGATGTTCTCATCGAGAACCGGCGCGTCGGCAAAGAAGATTGCGTCCAGCTTGGCAGCCTCGGCTTTCTGGGCGATCTCCTGATAGAGCTTGATGTCGGTAACCCGATGTGGCTCGGACGCTGGATACCGCCAGGCCGCCTCGTGATGGCCAGCCGGATAGATGAAAGCGTTCAGAACAAGCGAGCGTGACGGCACTGTCATGCGATCATCCTTTTTGCGGTTCGAGATTTAATGCAGGCGGGGAAAGCCGTGGCGCTCCGCCAGAAGATCGAGAATGCGCTTCGTGTCCTGCACAAAATGAACACCGCCAGCCTCGCGCGCGTCATCCGGTGGATTGTCGCCCAGCACCAGCAAGGGCAGCGACTGGTTTTCCTCGCCGACCACGGCAATCACATCCGCCCTCGGGCGCAGAAAACCGACCCGGTTGACCTCGATCTTCTCAGCAAGAGCGGGAAAACTCGCGAGCAGGCCTTCCACCTGGTTGCAGTAGGGGCAGACGAAGACCGTGCCCGGATACTTCGGATCTTCAAAGCCGGGAGCGATGAGGAAGAGCCTGTCCTTTGCCATGCAATGCGCCATCCATATTGGAAAATTCAACTCTGCATGCAGCTTGAAGCTGGATTGCGCCTCGGTCCAGCAATCAATATTGCCGCATCAAGAAGAAAAAAATTGCGCATGCCATCCTCGTTTGAACGGCATCAGGGAGTGGCCGGAAACACAAAAAGCCCCGGCGTCCCGAAGGAGCGCCGGGGAGTTGGAGGAGACCCACATCACCTCAACTGTGTCAGCGTGTAGTCCTGCCATGGCCGCCCGTGAATGGCGGTTTGCGTTAGAGGCGCAGGCCGGCCTCCTTCATCAAAGGCAGGATGCGATCTGCGAAGTATTCAAGGTCCTCGCGGAAATCGTAGAAATTCAATTGGACGCCATCGATGCCCGCCTTCTTGAGACCGATGAGTTGCTCGACCACCTGTTCCGGCGAGCCGATGATCTCGATATTGCCGCCGAGATTGCGGCCCTGCTTGTGGCGGGCATCGCCGCGGCCGCGCCAGGCATGGGCATCGCTGTCGTAATTGTTGGTGGCAAAGGCGCGCGTGCCCGGCTGCGGCCGGCCGGCCTCGATCGCATCGGCATAGGCAATCGCTTCCGCTTCCGTATCGCGGCTGACGATGATCGGGTTGATGATGGTCTTCACGCTCCGGCCATAGGCGTTGGCGCGATCCTTCACCGTCCGGACATGAGCAGGCAGCGTCTCCAGGGCGCTCTCGATATGCGCGCCGCCGGGAGACGTGACGAAGACGAGATCCGAATGGCGCGCGGCAAAATCAATGCCCGCCGGCGAACCGGTGGCCGTGACGAGGTTGGGACGCCCGAACAGCGGCTTCGGCGTGATCCAGCCATTGTTGACCGACCAGGGATTGAGCTTGCCCTCAAAGGAGTAATTTTCTGTCTCGCCCCAGAGATGATGCAGCACGTCGAAGAGTTCCGATGCCATCTCGTAGCGCTTGTCATGGTCGATGCGTTGCCAGCCGAACATCTCATGCTCGATGGCGCGGTGGCCGGTGACGATATTGATGCCCCAGCGACCCTTGGCGATATGATCGAGCGTTGCACCATATTTGGCCAGATGCAGCGGGTGCAGCGGCCCGTACAGCACATGGATCGTCGAGATGAGCAGGATGTTCTTGGTGATCGCCGCCATGGCGCCGAGTGCAATAAAACTGTCGAGCGAGGATTCGCCGTCATAGCCACCCTTCGGCAGCCATTGCGTGCGGCTGAAGGCGATCTCGAAACCAAGCTCGTCCGCCCGCTTCACCAGCTCCGCGTTGTAATCGAAGGTCCAGCTGTTGCTGGTCGGCAGGCTGGAGAAGTTGATGTCCTGCAGATTGAGAAACAGCCCCAGCATCAGCGGCTGGCCCGTCGCCCGGCTGAGCGGGCTTTCCTCGAAATCCGATGGCGCCCTCAATTCCGCACCGGTGGCCTGAATAGCCGTCACTGCCATTGTCTGTCTCCCTCAGCCTGTTTCGGCATTACGTTTCGAAGGCATGAGCGCCTGTTCGAGCACATGGCGCAGGCTGACGGGCCTGCGCCCCAACATCCGCTCGACGGTGTCGGTCACCGGCGCGGCCAGTCCTTCTGCAATGAGGGCGCCAAACTCCCGCACCGCCTGAGCCGCAAACGCATCATCGTGTCCGGGGGAGACGGCGACCGCTTGCGTATCGATGCCGACGGGGCGACGCAGAATGGCGGAGACGAGGCCTGCGATGTCCGAGGTGGTGAAGGCTTTCGCGCCGGTCAGCACCAGCGGTTCGCTGACGTTCAACCCGGAATGCAACACACGCGCGGCGACATCGGCAATGTCGTTGATGTTGATAAAGGAGACGGCGGCGCCCGCATAGCGACCCGGCAGATCGCGGCCGGCCAGAGCGGCGGCAATGACCGGCGCCAAGGACACCTGCATCCACGCATTGGGACGGATGATCGCATGAGAAAGACCGCGCGCGGCAAGATGCGCCTCCACCTTTCGGTGCTGCGCACCGGCCGTGGAGCGATCGGAATGTTCGATCGTCCAGGTCGAGCCCGAGATCTTCACGATATGCCGCACGCCCGCATCGACAGCCGCATCGATGAGAGCGGTCTGATGGGCGCCAAGATTTGCGCTGATCGGCGACAGGAGAAAGACCCGCTCGACGCCATTCAAGGCCGTCATCAGGCTTGAACGGTCTCCAAAGTCTCCTTGAGCGATATCGACCGCACCGCTAAAGAGCCGCTTTGCTTCGTCGGGGCGGCGTGTCAGGACGCGGACACGATCACCGCTGTAGATCAAACGGCGTGTCACCAGCTGGCCGAGCCGGCCCGTGGCACCCGTGACAAGGATGGAGGATGGCATGATCCGACCTCACAAAGGCTGACGCAGATGCGCCAGCGCCAGCGGGCGCGGATCCACCCAGTTTTCGACGTTGAAGTTTTCCGGAATGAACTTCCATTCCAGTAGGAAATCCTTGAAATGCGCGATGGCATCGATCTCGTCCCTGTCGAGCGTCAGCGCCAGATGGCGGTGAACCTCGGGACCATTGGCGGTCCGGACCGCATCCTCGCTGACACCGATTTCATTGGCGATGAAGCGGACGGCGTCCGACGGATGCTGTTCGGCCCAGTCGGCCACGCGCTGGATCGTGGCAATCAATTCCGCCACGAGATCCGGGCGCTCGTCGGCAAAGGTCGCATCCACCGTCAGGGGGCGCGGCGTGCCGTTGTTGATGCGGATCTTGGGATCCGGATGAAATCCCGTCTCGACCACGATATGGGCGCCGATCAGGCTGGCGACGGTGACACCTTCCGCTCCCTTGACGAAGAAGGCGTCGATCTCGCCGCGATGCAGTGCCGCGATCTCCTCGCCATAGGGAAGCTTGCGGCGGGGCGTAAAGGTCGATGCGTCCGCGTTCGAACCGGGGCTGGAGGACTGCGCGACCAGATCCACCAGCTCCACGTCGGCAGCCGCCAGACCATGAATTTCCAGCGCCGACACGATGCCCTTCAAGGAGGTTGCCCGCTGGAAGTCGATGATATCGCCGGGACGGCGGGGCAGCCCGAGCTTTCGTCCCTTGAGGTCTGCGCCAGTACGAATGCCGAGATGCGGCAACGTGATCACCGCCTGAAATTCGTCGGTCCGCGTCAAGCCGACGAGACGGGTGCGGCGCCCGCCGGATCGCGCCCAGATCGGCGGAATATTGCCGCCCTGGCGGAACGACCAGTCGAGATGGTGGTCGAAATGGCTCTGGCGGATTTTCGGATCGGCGGAATCCCGAATGGATGTGACATCGATCCGGTGGCGGGAAAACGCCTGGTCCACCCAACCCAGCTGGGCCGCGATGGAAAGCGGCGTCGGCGCCGGGCAGCGCGTATACCACACCGAGGACGGTGCGGAAGAAAGACGGGGAGCGGCCTGCGCCATAGAGACATCCTGCGTCGGAGAAAAGGATGCCTCAGGCTAACGACATTCGTGAAAAGTCCATAGAAATTATATACTATAATCACGCGGGGGCGGGAACGGATCGTTTCCAAGTCCCGGTTGGCGCGAAAAGGGCCGGATTGGCATCCGGCCCCACATCCGACCCCATTGGGCGTTTGCGGGAAAAAGTAGAAAGCCTTTTCCCGAGCCAATCACCATGAAGCGAGCCGAGGCTACTTCAGAGGGAAACCAAGCCGCCGCAGAATGGCGGTGAGTTGCGAGCGCCCCTTGAGCGCCGCTGCGTTTTCGATGCGCTTGGCAATCACGCTGGTCCAGCCGGAGAGCGGCAGCTTCTGCTTCTGCTGGAAGGCCTTCATGGCGTCATCATAGGAGGCGAGATCCTCCGGGCGGATTGTTCCATACTCTTCGCGGAACAGGACGGCCGATTGCGGCAGGCGCGGCTTCACATCCGTCTCCACCGCAGGATCCGGATAGCCGACGGTCAGGCCGAAGACGGCAACTGTTTCCGGCGGAAGCTTCAGTTCGCGGGCCACATCTTCCGGCTGGTTGCGCATGCCGCCGATATAGCAGGAACCAAGCCCGAGCGAGTCGATGGCGACCACCGCATTCTGGGCGGCAAGCGCCGCATCGATCGCGCCGATCAGGAAGCTCTCGTGGAAATCGAGCCCCTCACCATTATTGCCATGCTGGCGGGCAATCTCCCGCAGGCGCGCCAGATCGACCAGCCAGACCAGGAAAAGCGGGGCCGCCAGAATATGGGCATTGCCACCGGTAAAGCCCGCAAGCCGGGCTTTCCGCTCCGGGTCTTCCACGGCAATGACGCTCCAGGCCTGAAGGTTGGACGAGGTCGGCGCCGATTGGGCGGCGGCCACCAGCAGTTCGACCGTGCCGGCCAGCAAGGCATCGGGGCGATAATTGCGCGAGCTTCGGTGGTTGAGCAGGACCTCGAGCGTGTCGTTCCACTCGGAAGGCAGGGCCGGAACCGGTGCCCGGCGGCCATACCGTGCCTGCCAAAGTGTCTGTCGATCCACCTCGCCATCCTGCGAGGATATCTGCCGTAAAACTGTCGATGTCATGAAATGTCCTCGCCTGAATGGATTTCTCTTCAATGGCCAGCGAGCGCGCTTGGGCTGCCGTCCTCTGTCACGCTCACTAAAACTCCGACTTTGCGCCTTGCCGAGGAATTTCCTCCCAACAGCATGAGGCTGGATGAAAGATCATTTCGGCTATTCGGGCGCAATGGCGGTTCGGCTGATTTTTCTCAAATGGCGCGGACGCCCGATGGTGAGGTTCGGCAAACTCGCGGCGAGCCCTCAGACGAACTGAAAAGGGCCAGATCACCCTAGACCGTAGCAAATTCTACCGGGCACAGGAAATTTTACCGCTCCATAAAGAAATTCATTCTTCTGAACTCGGCGAGGCTTCGTGATGCTCTGACGATCGGATTGCCCCTCGTTCACAGGAGACTGCGCCCATGTCATTTTCAAGACGCGCCTTCAACAGCCTGCTGCTGGCTGCCACGGCCGGAACCTCCCTCTCCTTGCTGTCACCGTCCTTTGCATCGGCGCAGACGGCAAAGCCCGTCTCCGGCGGAACGCTGAAGCTTCTCTACCGCGTCGATCCGGGCAATGCACTGTTTGCCATCAACACCTCCTCCGGCACCGGGCAGGCCATCGGGCCGAAAATCGTCGAAGGCCTGCTGACCTTCGATTTCGATCTGAAGCCGCAGCCGCTTCTGGCGACCGAATGGTCGATCTCCCCGGATAACCTACGCTACACCTTCAAGCTCCGGCCCGGCGTGAAGTGGCATGACGGCGCGGATTTCACCTCCGAAGACGTGGCCTTCTCCATCTTCCGCCTGAAGGAGGCGCATCCGCGCGGCCGCATCACCTACCAGAACGTAGTGGCCGTCGAGACGCCGGACCCGCTGACGGCCGTTATCGTGCTTTCCAAGCCCGCTCCCTTCCTGCTGGCGGCCCAGTCGAGCTCCGAATCCCCGATCGTCCCGAAGCACATTTTCGAAAAACTGCCGCCCGGCGACGGCCAGACCTTGAAGACCGCCATCGGCACCGGTCCGTTCAAGCTCAGCGAATGGGTACCGGGCAGCCACCTGATCTTCGAGAAGAACCCCAACTACTGGGACAAGGGCAAGCCCTATCTCGACCGCGTCGTGCTGCGCATCGTGACCGACCCCGCAGCCCGTGCCGTGGCGCTGGAAACGGGCGAGGCCGACATCGGCGACAACCCGGTGCCGCTGGCGGACATCGAGCGCCTGAAGCAGAACAAGAATCTGGTGGTCGATACCACGACCTATGCCTATGCGGGCCCGCAACAGCAGCTTTTCTTCAATTACGATACCGAGCTGCTGCGCAACAAGGATGTCCGTCTTGCCATCGCCAAGGCGATCAACCTGCAGGAAATCGTCAATGTCGCGCTTTACGGCTATGGGCAGGTGTCGCCCAGCCCCGTCAGCACAGCCCTGCCGAACTGGTATGATTCCAAGATCACCGCCCACCCCTACGATCCCAAGGCGGCAGAAGCGCTGCTCGACAAGGCGGGCTTTCCGCGCAAGGCGGATGGCAAGCGCTTTCAACTGCGGCTGACCTACAATTCCTACCTGGTGCCAGGCTACGCCGATGTGATCCGCAGCCAGCTGGAAAAGATCGGCATCGGCATCGAGATCCGCAAATACGACCTGCCGACCTTCCTGAAGACGGTCTACACGGATCGGGCCTTCGATCTCGTGGTGGAATCGCTGTCGAACACGTTTGATCCGACGCTCGGCATCCAGCGCGCCTACTGGAGCAAGAACTTCAAGATCGGCCTGCCCTTCTCGAATGCCGCCCATTACGACAATCCGCAGGCGGATGCCCTGCTGGAGGCCGCCGCAATCGAGTCGGACCCGCAAAAGCGCTGGGAGTTGTGGAGCCGCTTCCAGCATCTCATCCATGACGAGGTGGCATCCGTCGATCTCGTCGCCGCCGGCAGCCAGATGGTCGCCAACAAGCGCGTGAAGAATTTCGTCACCGGCGCCCAGGGCCTCAACTGGAGCTTTGGCGACATCTGGCTTGAACCGGGCGTCTGAAGGAGAGCGACATGACACATCAGATCGACAAGAAGACTTTCGCCGCCTGGCTGGCGGATGGCCGGGAACTTGCGGTTCTCGATATTCGCCCCGCAGATGAGGTCGGCTATGCCTCGCCGCTGTTTGCCACCAATCTGCCGGCGGACCGGCTGTTTGCCGAGATCGATCGCTTCATCCCCCGCCGCTCGATCCGCACCGTGCTCGTGGACGACGGCAAGGGAGCCGCGGTCGCAGCCGCCGAGGCGCTGTCGAAGAATGGCTGGGGCGATCTTCATGCCCTGAAGGGCGGCATTCCCGCCTGGACCGAGAAGGGAACCGACAACCTGCCCACCTTCGATGTGCCGGGCCTGCCTTTCGTGAAAAAGATCCGCGACGAAAAGCAGACACCCGTCGTTTTCGCAGCCGAACTTCAGGCCTGGCGCGATGCCGGTGAAGATGTGATCGTCATCGACACGCGCACTTTGCCGGAATTCGAGAAGGGCCATGTGCCGGGCGCGGTCGCCATTCCCGGCGCGGAGCTTCTGCTGCGCTTCCGAGACAGCGTGCCGAACCCGCAGACGAAAGTGGTCGTTTCCTGCGCCGGCCTGCCGCGCGCAATCCTCGGCGCCCAGACGCTGATCGATGCCGGGGTCGATAACTTCGTGGCCTATCTGGACGAAGGAACACGCGGCTGGACGGAAGCAGGCTTTGGGCTGGAACAGGGCCTGACGGCCACGTTCGGCAAAGCCAGCGATCAGGCGGTGCGGTTTGCGGAAGACCATCTCGCCACCTTGTCGAAGGACGATCAGCTGACCTTCATCGACCTCGAAACAGCGAAAGCCTGGACGTCCGATCCGGAGCGGACAACCTATCTTCTCGACGTGCGCACGCCGGAGGAATTTGCGGCGGATCATCTGCCGCACTCCATCTCGTCGGAAGGTGGGCAGCTGCTGGGTGTCGCCTATCGCACACTCTCGGTGCGCGGAGCGCGGGTTATCCTGGTCGACGATCCTCTCGGCGCTCGCGCCAGGATTGTCGCCCATTGGCTGGCTCGCCGGGGTTTTGAGATCGCGCTTCTGCTCCACGACTTCAACGCCGAGAAACGGGCGGCGGCCTGACCGGTCGCTGCCTGCAGGACCGGACCCGGACAGCGGCATGATCAGGGGCGGCATGCCGCGTCCGGGTCCGGTTCAAACAATAATTTCTTTCGCCACGAGCAAACATTCATCGCCTGCGTCCTCTCAGCCAGCTGATAGGTTTGGGCCTCGTGGCCGACCGTCCGCGGGAGGATTCTTAAGACATGACCGACATTGCCAACGCCTGGGGTGCTGCGCCAAGCGAACGATTCGACGCCATTGCGAGCCGGTTTCGGCCGATCTTCGCCGATATTCATGCCGGCGCCATCGAACGCGATCTGGCCCGCACGCTTCCCTTTGCGGAATATCGGCGGCTCAAGGACGCAGGCTTTTCGGTCCTGCGGCTGCCGGAAGAAATCGGTGGCGCGGAGCTGACGCTGCCGGAACTCTTCGGCCTGCTGATCGAGCTGGCCGAAGCCGATCCCAACCTCACCAATGCCTATCGCAGTCATCTCGGCTTCACCGAAGATCTTCTGAACGCGCCGCCCGGCGACTGGCGGGATCGCTGGCTTCTGAAGCTTGCAGCGGGCGAAACCATCGGCAGCGGCTTTTCCGAGATCGGCAACGCGCCCCTTGGCAGCTACTCCACCCAGCTCATCCGCAACGGCGATCATTGGCTGCTGAACGGCCAGAAATTCTACACGACCGGCTCGCTCTATGCCGACTGGATCACGCTCGGTGCCGTGGACGGCGATGGCCATCCGATCGGCGCCCTCGTGCCGACCAGAGCGGCAGGCGTCGAGATCATCGATGACTGGGATGGGTTTGGCCAGTCGCTGACGGCAAGCGGCACCGCGCGTTTCGCCGATGTTGAGATCAGCAATGACCTGATCAAGCCGAGCGCGCTGCGTTTCTCCTATTCCGGTGGCTTCTTCCAGCTGGTGCATCTCGCCTCGCTGGCAGGCATCGGCCGGGCAGCTGCCACGGAAGTGGCGGGGCTGGTGGCGGAGCGGCGGCGCGTCTATGCGCGCAGCAACGCCACCCTCCCCGGTGAAGACCCGCAGATCCTGCAGGTTGTCGGTCGCGTGCGCAGCGCCGCCTATGCCGCCGGCGCCATCGTGCTGAAGGCTGCCGACGCGCTGCAGCGCGCGCATGCGGCCAATCTGACCGGAGACACCGAGGCCATTGCGCGCGCCAACCGCGATGCCGACCTGGAGGTCAGCCAGTCGGTCACCGTCGTCTCCAGCCTGATACTCGAGGCCACAACGATATTGTTCGATGCGCTTGGCGCGTCGGCGGCCAAGAAGAGCCATGGTCTCGACCGCCACTGGCGCAATGCCCGCACCATTACCTCCCACAACCCCCGCATCTACCATGATCGTGTCGTCGGCGACTTTGCCATCAACGGCACACTGCCCTCCCCGCAAGCGGGCGTCGGCATTCATCCTGAAAGAGAAAAAGCCAAAGCATGACTGAAACGAAGAGACGGCTGAACCTGAATGTCGGCATCAACACAACCGGCTATCTGGCCAATGCCTGGAAATACCGCACCGGTGACCGGCATGACATCAACGACCCTGACTACTATCGCCGCCTGACGGAGCTTGCGCACAAGGGGCGGTTCGATGCCGTCTTCTTCTCCGATCACCCGGCCCTGCTGACGGACCCACTGAGCCGCCCGTTCCACACGCTGGACCCGCTGATCCTCTGCACGACACTCTCGGCCCAGGTGCCGGATATCGGCTTTGTCGCCACGATCACCTCCACCTATAATTCGCCCTATAATCTGGCGCGGCGGGTGCAGTCGCTGGATATCGTCTCCGGCGGGCGGCTGATCGTCAACGTCGTCTCCTCCTTCAACCCGAATGTGGCGGCCAATTTCAGCAACGCGCCCCTGCCGCCCCGCAGCGAGCGCTATCCGCGCGCCATCGAATTCCTGGATGTGGCGAAAAAGCTCTGGGCAAGCTGGGATCCGCGTCGTGAAGGTGAGGTTCCGCCGGATCGTTTCTGGGATGCATCGAGCGCGCACACCATCGATCACGAAGGGCAATTCTTCCAGGTGCGGGGGCCGCTCAACGTGCCGCGCAGCCCGCAGGGACACCCGGTCATTGCGCAGGCGGGCGCCTCCGAAGGCGGCATCGAACTTGCCGCACGCCACGGCGAAATCATCTATTGCAACATCCTCTCCCGCCCGGCCGGACAGGCTTTTGGCAAGAAGGTGAAGGACAAGGCCGTCGAAGTTGGCCGCGACCCGTCCGGCATCCGTATCGTGCCGGGGCTCGTCGCCATCATCGGCGAAACCCGAGAAGAGGCGCTGCGCAAGCACGAACTGTTCAGCGGCACCGGTTCCGAAGACGGGCTGCTCGCCCGTTTCGCCAGGGAAAA
Source organism: Neorhizobium fuzhouense (assembly GCF_042611105.1). Classification (NCBI taxonomy): domain Bacteria; kingdom Pseudomonadati; phylum Pseudomonadota; class Alphaproteobacteria; order Hyphomicrobiales; family Rhizobiaceae; genus Neorhizobium; species Neorhizobium fuzhouense. Next base: position 283,811 of record NZ_JBHFFP010000002.1, read on the forward strand.
CGGCATCGATCCCGCCACCTTCGATCCCGATGCCGTGCTGGAAGCCGAGCGTTTCGTGCCGGACCAGAACCGCCAATGGGCGGTCGGCATGGGGCTTGGCCTGTCGGACCTGCTCACCTACGAAAGGCTGACGGCGCGTGAGGCCGTACGCCGTTCGGAAGGTCACCACCGCCTCGTCCTCGGCACGCCGGAAGAGGTGGCAGACCAGATCATCGATCTCTGGGAGGACGGAACCGTGGACGGCTACACCCTGCAGCCGCCACGCGCGCCGGACGATATCGAGGAATTCGTCGAGAAAGTCGTGCCGATCCTGCAGGATCGCGGCGTCTACCCCCGCGACTACGAAGGCCGCACCATCCGCGACCGCTACCGCCTGCCTTACCCGGATTGAAGGCCCAAGACGGGCGATCAGGTCAAGGGGGAGATCGCCGTGTTGCGGTGCGGCGCAGCCGGTCCGGCTCCGTATCGCCGCACGCCGCTACCGCCGCACATACGAAACCAAAAATCGCCGGAGCGAACTCAAAACTGGGTAAGCTCGGGGGCAAGGTCACCAACAGACGCTTGTCTACTTGATCATGGTGGCAATCGCGGAGGCCGCCGATCAGTCACGTCGAAGCGATCCGCCTTCGGCTCTCCACTGACCAAAGCTGATCAGTTCGGCCGATTGCTTCCGTGCGCATGGTCAACTCGGCCAACGTGGCCCACTCAAAAACCCTTCATAGAACGTTCACAGCGGCCAAATGACTAATAGCCGTCCATCAACGTTAATCACGTATTATAAGACATTTTTGCAAAGGTTCGCTACCCTCTTAAGATTGCACATAGTTGTAGGGGGCGGCCATGGACGAAAAAACCTATGCACGGGAGTTATTTGAACAAACCTTCGTAGCTATTCAGCATGCGACAGATGTCGCAGCTTCGATAATTCTATTGAGAGATGCTTATAAGCTCTCGCATGTCACCTACCACATGGCACAAACCATAGCGTCTCGGATAGACGCACCATTCGTCAGAACGACGTACCCGCCGAACTGGGTCAGCAGATACCTGCAGCAAGGCTACTTCAACATTGATCCCGTTCTCATCGAGGGCGTTTCAAGGAGCCTGCCATTTCTATGGAGCGAGCTGGAGGTAACCCCAGCGGCTCAGCGACTGTTCGAGGACGCCACACAGCATGGTCTCGGAATTTCAGGTTATGCAATACCAATCATTGATAGGTGTGGCCGCCGAGCCCTCGTATCGCTCAATATTGACATGCCGCAAGATCAGTGGTCAGCCCTCGTCGTGCACTACAGAGCTCACTGGCTTGAACTCGCACACGGCTTGCACACAAAGGCGTTAGTTGAACTCTATGGCAAGGAAGATCCGGCACCACCACTTGGCCGGCGCGAGAGGGAATGCCTTCATTGGGCAGCCTTGGGCAAGGAATACAAAGACATTTCCTGCATCCTGGGCATCTCAGACCACACAGCCAGAGGATATCTGAAGTCTGCACGCTTTAAGCTGTCCTGTGCGAACATTCCCCAAGCCATCGCCAAAGCGATAAGCCTGCGCCTGATCAATCCAGTCTGACCCCCCAAATGGGGCGGCGCAGGCGCGGGAGTTTCAACTGGAACTGCAACTCTGCATGATGCCTCTGCAATATCCAAAAGGGGGAACTCATGTTTATCACGCTAGAAGCGCATCAATATGCACGATATCCGGGGCTGCTGGACCGCATGTTCAAGCTGCGCAAGGAGGTATTCTCAGACCATCTTGGTTGGTCAGTGACCGTCACCAACGGCAGCGAAAAAGACCGTTACGACGACCTCGGCCCGGTATACTTGTTATGGTGCGACGACGACGGACAACGATTGTATGGATCCATGCGGCTTATGCCGACCACCGGTCCCACGCTCCTCTATGATGTCTTCCGCGGGACATTCCCTGCAGACATCGATCTCGTGGCGCCGGGCATCTGGGAAGGAACGCGCATGTGTGTCGATGAGAAAGCAGTCTCACTCGACTTTCCAGAGCTTACACCTCTGGACGCATTCAGTCGCCTTCTGGTCGCGCTGTGCGAATGCGCGCTTCATCACGGGATCGATATGATGCTCTCCAACTACGAGCCGCACATGCGTCGTGTGTATCGAAGAGCAGGGGTGGATGTCGATGAGCTTGGCCGCGCCGATGGCTACGGTCGATTGCCCGTGTGCTGTGGATTGTTTGAGGTCTCGCCGGTTGTGTTGGACCGAATGCGCGAAGCAACCGGGATTACCGATCCTCTTTATTCGAAATCCTTGTCCATCGACCAATCCAGAGCGATTGGATTGGCAGCGTGAACGGGCGGGCGGCAATGCCACGGCTTCCCATGAAGCACATTCGAAAGCTGACGGAACAAGCCTACCTCATCGCGTTTGAGTGCAAGGACGCCCAGCTCGTCCTGCATCTCGGACTCGCCCTGCAGGTAATTTCCGCCAAGGAGGTCGCGGAGCAACTCAACAATCTGAAGCTTGTCAACGCTGAAGATGTGGGAGCTATGCTCAACAGGACAATCAAGCTGGGTGGTTTCGAGAGCTACTCGTCTCAGAACTGAAATCTGAGGCAAACCCATCTCGGCTGTTATTGAGCGTCAAAAATCGCTGGACGCGGGCGAAGTTTCCGGGGGAATTGGAAATTCATTTTTCCGGAACCTGCCGTCAAAATTCCGGAAATCCGCGTCAAGCTACATCCGAAGACGGAAATGGTGGGCCCGGAGGGACTCGAACCCCCAACCAAGCGGTTATGAGCCGCCGGCTCTAACCATTGAGCTACAGGCCCTCGACCTTCTGCAAAAAGGTGGGCCCGCGTGCAATGGTTCATGCGGGCCGCTTGAGGTTCGGCTCTAACGCAAAAAGCTACGGGCGACAAGCCGTTGCCGTATTGGCTTCACATTCTCAAGGCACCTATCGTCTTCAACCGCAAGAGTGTCACGCAGAAGTGGGGCAACCTTGCAAAGATCATAGCGGAGGATATTCATGCCGGGCTTGTTGACGCGTTCCAGACGGCTTTCACTTCTAACCCTTGGTGTCTCGGCAGGTCTTGCCGGGGCGCCGGCCGTCTGGGCGCAAATGCCGCCACCGCCGCCGCCGCCGCCGCATCAGGCGATGATCAGCGTCACCGGCGAAGGCCGCGCGGCCATTGCGCCGGACATGGCGGTCGTGTCGCTGACGGTGACACGCACGGGCGAAACGGCCGATGCCGCGCTTGCCGCCAACAATGCCGCCATGCGCGATGTTCTGGCGGCGCTGAAGGCCGACGGTATTGCCGAGCGGGAGATCCAGACCAGTGATTTCTCGATCTTTCCGCAGTACAGCCAACAGGAAAGCTCCGGCCAGAATGGCGCAGGCCAGACGGACGAAGCGCCGCGCATCATCGGCTATCAGGTCAGCAACGGTCTTTCCGTGCGGGTGCGCGACCTTGCAAAGCTCGGCGGCCTCATCGATCGGTCCGTGAAACTCGGCGTCAACCAGGGTGGCCAGATCAGCTTCACCAATGATGATCCGAAAGGCGCCATGGAAGAGGCCAGACGCAAGGCCGTGGCCGATGCCATGACCAAGGCGAAGACACTCGCCGATGCCGCCGGCACCAAGCTTGGCCCCGTGGTCTCCATTACCGAAAACGGCACGCGCCCGGTGCCGGCGCCGATGATGCGCATGGCCATGGCCAAGGAGGCCGATTCGGTTCCGGTCTCCGGAGGCGAGAACAGCTATACCGTGACGGTCGACATGCGGTTTGAAATCGCGCGCTGACTTTTTATCATTGCTGCAGGCATCGACAGGTGCCTGCAGCCGCGCACTGCCGTGACATTCGGGCCTTCCGTTTCAGCGGAACAGGATTGCAGACAGCAGCCCATCGCGCTTGCGCTGCCGCGTGAGGCGTTCAGAGAGTTTTCGCGGCCGAGGAACTCAGGCTGCGACCCGTTCGGGTCAAATGGCGAACACGGCAGAGCCGAGAAGTCGGACGAAGGTCGGCGGATCCCGCAAAATGGTGTGAAAGACCATCGGAATGGGCAGAGCGTGCGGCACGCACCCGGCATAACCTCGGCTTGGGACTGGTCGCCGGCGGCGCCTGAGGCTTTCCCGCAACGATAATCTAGTCCCTATCTTTGAGGTAGACGGGACCCATACCGCAAATCGCATAGCGGACGTGCAACAAGACGCGGAAAGCCGCCGCTCAGATGCTAGGGGGCGTGAGCGACGGCTTCATCCGTCCATTGGGCTATGGAGCGGATTTCGGCAAGTGAGAAAGGTCGAGCTTAGCGACGGATGACCGGGCAGCCGCGTTCATTGGCAAACACGACGCGGTCGCGGCCGCGACGGTCAAAACCGGCCACCACCACCACGCGCCGGTTCATATCCACAACGCGGGCACGGCGAAGGCCCATGCGGGCCGCCTTGTCCTCGGCATGCCAGGGGGCGCAGCCGGCGCGGCGATCGGGACCACGATCGTAGTGGCGCGGGCCACCGCGGTCGTCACCGCGCCATTGCACCTCGACCCGCAAGCCATTATCGGCCGCAGAGGCGCTGGCAAGCGGGGCGGCAAGCCCAGATACGACCATCAGGGCGGCAAGACCGGCCTTGGCAAGAAGCTGTCTCATTGGGTATTCCTCCAGTATTGCATTGCGCCACGGCGGGCACTGGAGGCAATCTAGTGGACCGGATCTGAACGCCTTCCGAACCGCTCGTTCATTCACCATTCAGTATAATCACCGCTCAAGGCGACAGATGCAACACCACCTCGCGACGGTGCGGCCGGTCGCGATGTTCAAACAGATAGATCCCCTGCCAGGTGCCGAGCGCCAGTCTTCCGCCGACAACCGGGATGCCGAGCGACACCGTGGTGAGCGCCGATTTCACATGCGCGGGCATGTCGTCGGGCCCCTCCGTGGTGTGAACCATAAAGCGCATCGAGGGGTTGTCGCTTGGTGGCACAAGGCGCTGGAAAAACGCAAGCAGATCGCGGCGGACATCCGGATCGGCATTTTCCTGCACCAGCAGCGAACAGGAGGTGTGGCGCACGAAGAGCGTCAGAAGCCCCTCGTCAAGCCGGGCGCCGCGGACGAAGGCCTCGGCCTCGCGGGTAAATTCGGTCAGCCCCTGCCCGCGGGTTTCAAGGCGAAGTATGGTCTGCGGCATGGTCTCTCCTTGACGATTGTGATGCCATCAGGCGCCCGGCAGGCGGCGGCGCTGCCAATCCTTTTGCGGCACCTCGCCTCCCAGGCGATAGCTGAACGAGGTGACCTTCATCGTCTTCATATCGACAGTGCACTGAAAGCTCACATCGAACCAGCGCCCGCCGCTGCGAAAGGCGCCGCCATCGGCATCCAGCGTGCTGTTGCGGATAAACCCGCCGGAGGGGCCATAGGGCATGATGAAGTCCGGCGTCGTGTCCGGGCGCGCACGCGCCACCTGCTCTGCCACTTCAAAACTGCAGATCTGCGTCAGGCGCCGCTTGGGGGGCAGTTGCCCCAGCGCCGCTTTCAGGGCCGGGTTTTGGAGGCGCGCGTCAGACAGAAGCGTATCCGCCTTTGTCATGGCGCCGCCCGGATTTGCTGCAGGTTCCGGGGCGGGAGACACGGTCTGCGGGCGGGGCGTCGGCACGGGCACGGCCTGAACGGCATCGGTCGGTGGCATGGAAGGTTTGCCATCGGCAAGGCCCGGCGCAAAATCGGCCTGCGGCGGCGACACGTCGTGGGGAAGCGGAGTGCCGGCCTCTGCCGCTTGTTGTTCCGGTTGCGGCTCAGCGGCCGCTTGCGTCTCAACGGGCGGCGGAACGGATGGTTTGGCCGTCTCCTGTGGGGGCGATGCCGGCGGGGTGCCGGGCTGCCCGGCCGGATCGGGAGCGGCGGGCGGTGCCTTGTCCGGGTCATCCTTTGCAACCGGTGCCGCTTCCACCGGCGCCGGCTCATCCTTGGCCTGCGTCTGGCCCGACTGGTCATTGCGCTCCGGCTGGTCGGACGGCGGCGGAGGCGGTGCCGCAATCATCGTGGCCTGCGGCGGTGGCGGCGCCTTTTCTTGCGGTTGCGGGGCGGCAGGCGGGGGTGCGGGTGCGTCTTTTGCACTGTCCGGTTCTTCGGCCGGCGGAACGATTTCCACCGAAACGGCTTCTTCCTGCGCCACATCCGGAACAACGGACGGGAACGGGATGAGAAAGACGGCAAGCACCAACAGGTGCAACAGGGCGGAGGTCGCAGCAAGACCCCAGCCGCTGCGCAGCCGCCGCGTGGGCTTCGCTATGGGCGAGCCTATATCCGAAACATCCTGCATCTTCTGCCATGTAAGCCGGAATGGCCGGAGTATCGAGGGGATAAGTTGCAGCGCGTCACAAATAATTGCAGAGGCCGCACAGATCGTCCCTCACCTCAGCCAACACTCTCGCAAGCCCACGATGTACGGTCATCTGGCGCCGCTGAAGCAGAATGAACGTCAAAACCCATCAATTTTAACCGAAAAATACCTTGGAAGGCGGGCGCGGGTCATGCATGTTGGAGGACGCGGTTTCATATCGGCCGCATTACAGGCGACCGTCGCGCCACTGCGGCAGGCCGGCTGTTCACACGACAACGAAGCACACCGGGTCCGCCGACAGACAAGGCCGCGCGGGTAAAGAAAACAGTGTCTCGAAGGGGGGAGCCCATTATCGGTAAATATGCATGGCCGGCCATCGGCATCGCCGCAGTTGCCGTTTCCATCTGGCTTCTGTTCAAGGAACTGCGCGGGCTGTCGATCGATCAGCTGGGTGAAAGCCTGGCTGCCATCTCGCACACCCACTGGCTTCTCTGCGTCGCCAGTGCGGTTCTCGCCTATCTGGCCCTTGCGGGATATGATGCGCTGGCGCTGAGCTATCTGAAGCATCGCGTCAATTTCGTCTTCATCACCCTCACCTCGTTTACCACCTACGCCCTGTCGCACAATCTCGGCGCATCGGTTCTGTCCGGATCGATCATTCGCTATCGGGCCTATTCGTCCAAGAGCATGTCGGGCCTTGAAATCGGCCAGCTGATTGCGTTCTGTTCGTTCACCTTTGCGCTCGGCACGATCCTGCTCACCGGTCTTGTGCTGACCTTCGAGCCGTCGGTCGGAGAACGCTTCATCAACCTGCCGGCGACGGATACGTTGCGCTGGGTCGGTATCCTGCTGCTGGTGGGCATCGCAGTCTATGTCTATGGCAGCTGGAAACAGTTCCGCCCGCTTACCATCGGCCCCGTCAAGATCTATTATCCGCAGCTCAGAACCGTCGCCCTGCAGCTTCTCATCGGGCCGCTGGAAATCATGGGCGCTGCCGCCATCATCTATTTCGCGCTGCCGGAGGCGGGAAATCCCGGCTATTTCGTCGTGCTCGGCATTTTTCTCCTGTCGTTTTCCGCAGCACTTCTCTCAAGCGCACCGGGCGGGCTCGGCGTGCTGGAACTGCTCTTCGTCAACGGTCTTTCGGAAATGCGCGATGCCGACGTGCTGGCGGCCCTCCTGGTGTTCCGCCTGCTCTACCTGCTCATTCCGCTTGCCCTGTCGATTGCGGTGGTGCTGGTGTTCGAACGGCGGCGGATGCGGGAGGCTGCTTAGCCGAACGAGCGATGACAAGCAGCCGGGTATCATCGTCAATTTTCTGGATGGCAAACGTCAGGGTTTTACATCCAGGCCTTTCTCGATCCAACTGAGAGCATTCTTGATTGGCCCTCGGACACCCCGGTCAGGGTTCATCGGGTTGTCAAACTGAACTTTCGCATTGCGCTCGAGCTTCTTCAGAACGTCACGAGCCCGGCGAAGCTGCTGCTCGCTCAGCGCCACACCAGCTTTGTCACGTATGTTAGCGATCAGCATCCGATGCAGCGCGCTCGTCAGGGTCCAGACCGTGTTCAACCGGATACCGTCAAGAGTACTGCTGTTCGCCAGCCGCTGAAGGCAGTCAATCAGTGGTTCGATGAGTTCAACAGGCCGTGTCTCTCGAAGAATAACCGCAGCAGAATATAGCTCTTCAGGTGACGCTTCCTTTGAAAGGAAGCTCTTCAATTGGCTGCTATCGGTAATTTGTCCAGCATGACTTTTCAACTTTTTGCGAACTTTAATTAATTCGGACATTGGCGAGCTTGAATCGAAGCTCTCTATGACAGTTTGCAGGTTATGGCGTTCCAGAGACAGTTCAGTTTCCAGGACCTTGATATCCTGCCCTTGCTTCTCCAACTCATCGCGTAATTTCTGCAACTCGATCCCGACGCCACCCGGAAGCGTTATTTTCGATACATACCTGAGCATGTCCGGCCTTAAAATAATAAAAGCCACCAGAAATACCGCCAATATGCTCCATAAATTTTCGACGAAAAGCTTTATGTATTCGAACATAGAATTGTCACCTTCGCCTAAACTAAATGAAGATACGCAATTCAACAGCAAATCGTGCATAAAATAAAGGCCGGACAAGAATGCCGGCCTTTACACAATCAGAATTACGAATTTTTTCTCAGCTATCCAAGAACGAACGCAGCTTGCGGCTGCGGCTCGGGTGCTTCAGTTTTCTCAGCGCCTTTGCCTCGATCTGACGGATACGTTCGCGGGTAACCGAGAACTGTTGGCCGACTTCTTCCAGCGTGTGGTCCGTGTTCATGCCGATGCCGAAGCGCATGCGAAGAACACGTTCTTCGCGCGGCGTGAGCGAGGCAAGCACGCGGGTGGTCGTTTCGCGCAGGTTCGCCTGGATGGCGGCGTCGATCGGCAGTAGCGCGTTCTTGTCCTCGATGAAATCGCCGAGGTGGCTGTCTTCTTCGTCACCCACGGGGGTTTCGAGCGAGATCGGCTCCTTGGCGATCTTCAGGACCTTGCGGACCTTTTCGAGCGGCATGGCGAGCTTTTCAGCCAGTTCCTCCGGCGTCGGCTCGCGGCCGATCTCGTGCAGCATCTGGCGCGAGGTACGAACGATCTTGTTGATCGTCTCGATCATGTGCACCGGAATGCGGATCGTGCGAGCCTGGTCAGCGATCGAACGGGTGATCGCCTGGCGGATCCACCAGGTGGCATAGGTCGAGAACTTGTAGCCGCGGCGATACTCGAACTTGTCGACCGCCTTCATCAGGCCGATATTGCCTTCCTGGATGAGGTCGAGGAACTGCAGGCCGCGGTTGGTGTACTTCTTGGCGATCGAAATCACGAGACGCAGGTTGGCCTCGACCATTTCCTTCTTGGCGATGCGCGCTTCGCGCTCGCCCTTCTGGACCATGTGCACGATGCGGCGGAATTCGGTGACCGAGATCCCGGTTTCCGTCGCCAGATTCTGGATTTCCTGGCGGATATCGCGAATCGTCTGGTTCTCGGCGCGGGCGAATTCCTTCCAGCCGCGCGCGGACAGGTTGGAGACCGACTTCATCCAGTGCGGATCAAGCTCCGCCCCCTGGTACTGCTCAAGGAACGAATCGCGCTTGACGCCGTAGGATTCGGCCAGACGCAGCAGGCGGCCCTCGTTCTGCACGAGACGCTTGTTGATGTCGTAGAGCTGCTCGACAAGGCTGTCGATGCGGTTCTGGTTGAGCGACAGCGACTTCACCGCCGTGATCAACTGATCCTTCAGTTCCTTGTAGCGGCGCTCCTGGCCAGTGGACAGCGTGCCGGTGCACGACAGGCGTGCCTCGACCTGCTGGTCCTGAAGCTTGCGCAGCTTCTTGTAGGTATCGGCGATGGTGTCGAGCGTTTCCATCACCTGCGGGCGCAGTTCCGCTTCCATGGCGGCGAGAGACAGGCTCGATTCGTCATCGTCCTCCTCTTCCTCTTCCATGGGCGGCAGATCGCCGCCGACATTGGTGATGTCGTCGTCGGAAGAGCGCGGACGGCGGGTCTTTTCCTTTTCCTCGGCGGCCTTGCGGTCAGCCTCGATCTTTTCCGGGCTCTGGAACTGCGGCGCGGCCTTGGCTTCCGGACCGGAATAGGTCGTTTCGAGATCGATGATCTCGCGCAGCAGCGTCGTGCCTTCGTTCAACTCGTCGCGCCAGATGATCAGCGCCTGGAAGGTGAGCGGGCTCTCGCAGAGACCGGCGATCATCGTCTCGCGGCCGGCCTCGATGCGCTTGGCGATGGCGATTTCGCCTTCGCGCGACAGAAGCTCAACGGAGCCCATTTCGCGCAGATACATGCGCACGGGATCGTCGGTGCGGTCTGTCGGCTCTTTCTTTTTCGTCGTGGCCACAGCCGTGCCGCCGGTGGGAGCAAGCTCTCCGCCTTCGCTTTCGGCCTCTTCGTCATTGCTGTCGTCGTCACTGGCCGCCGGTTCTTCGGCTTCCTCGTCTTCCACGACATTGATGCCCATGTCGGAGAGCATCGCCATTGTGTCTTCGATCTGCTCGGACGTCACCTCTTCGGAGGGCAGCACGGCATTCAGCTCGTCCATCGTGACATAGCCACGCTTCTTGGCGAGCTTGATCATCTTTTTGACCGCGTCGTCGGAAAGATCGAGAAGCGGACCGTCGGTGGCGCCGTCGCGTTCGTTTTCAGCTTCTTCGTTTTCTTTGACTTTTGTTGCCATGTATTCGTCTTTCCTTGGACGTCATTCGCGGCGCTTACACATCGCCGTTCGCAACACAGCAAATGCCGCGATGCGAATCGCAATCAATCACGTACCGGGTGGACATTTAATTCCCGCTTAACCGGGATCGTGTTCCGACCCCTCAAGCATCGCTTTGCGTTCACGCCAACGATCCCTGCATTTGCGGCCCGCACGCCTCAGTTCGCCCTTTTATGCCTGGAACGGTGATTCCCACAAATTCACGTCCCGTCAAGCCTTCTTGGAGGCAAAGCGCAGTTAAAAGTGTAAAAAGCGGAATTGTGGCGGGCTCCCCGCACTGTTGTCACTGGTTCGCAAGATATCTAGTGATGCGCCGACCAAAGACAAGTCCCCGGCCGGCGAATAAAACAGCAACGATCACACAGCACAACCAGACGGCGATCAATTGCCGTGCCCGACGGCAGCGCCCTTCACGCGGCCCGACATCACCCCAAAGCCATCGATGATCGCCTCCTGGTTTTCCATGCGCACGATTTCCAGTTGCACCTCGGAAAGCGCGCGCAGCAGCGGTTCGATATTGTCCTCGTCACCGGCTTCGGTGGCGGCCGAAATCTCCCGCTCCAGTTCCATCTTCTGGAAACGCAGCGCCTTCGTGCGCTTGTGCAGCGACAGGGCCTGCCTATAGCCTTCGCGCGCATCCTCGGGGGCCGCCTGCTGGGTGGCGATCCAGAGCCGTGCATTGCGCACCTGAAGATCAAGCGCGGTGACAAGCGGCTCGAAGCCTTGAGCCGCCAACCGCTCCATCAGGTATTCGCGCGAAAGGTTCGCACCTGCGGTTGCCGCTGCCGGCAGCATGGCCGACCAGAAGCGCTGCAGGTCGCGGTTTTCGAAATCGATGGCGGCGATCTCGTCATACTCGTCGAGCAGAAGCTGCGGATGATTGACGATGGTGATCGCCAGCACCACTTCGCGCAGCGCCGGCAGATCCTGATAGCCGCGCACGAGGCCGGAGCGCGCCAGCCGATCCGACACACCGAGACTGCGGCCGGCGCCGCCAAAGTTCTGCCCCTGGCCGCCGCGTCCGCCGGAACCACCCTGCCCGCGTCCCTGCTGGTTCGAACGGCCGGAAAAGCCGCCCTGGCGATTATCGCGTCCGGCTCTCACCGGCGCAAAAAACGTGTTCAGCCGGTCGCGCATGTCCTGCTGGTAATGGCGGCGCACGTTTTCATCGGCAATGACGGCAACGATCTGCTTCAGCCGCGCCTCCAGTTCGGCGCGCTTTTCCGGCGTGTCGAACTGGCCGTTGCCCGCTTCGCGCAACCAGATCATCTCGGCGAGCGGACGCGCCTGCTGCATCACGGCATCAAACGGCGCGCGGCCTTCGTGACGCACGAGATCATCAGGATCCTTGCCATCGGGCAAAAGTGCGAAGCGCACCGTGCGGCCGGGTTTGATGTGCGGAAGCGCAAGGTCTGCCGCCCGGCTTGCCGCGCGAAGGCCGGCACCATCTCCATCGAAGCAGAGGACCGGCTGCGGCGTCATGCGCCACAGCAGTTCCAGCTGGTTTTCGGTGAGCGCCGTGCCAAGCGGTGCAACGGCATTTTCGACGCCCGCCTGATGCAGCGCGATGACGTCCATATAGCCTTCGACGGCAATGATGGTGGCGCTTTCGTCGTCACGGCCCTTGGAGAGCGCCTGAGAGGCTTTTCGCGCACGGGTGAAATTGTAGAGCACGTTGCCCTTGTGAAAGAGTTCCGTCTCGTTGGAATTCAGATATTTCGCCGGCGCATCCGGCGCCATGGCGCGCCCGCCAAAGGCAATCACCTTTTCCCGCGACGACAGAATCGGAAACATAATGCGGTCGCGGAAGCGGTCATAGGACACGGCGATGCCTTCACCATGCACCACAAGGCCGCAGGCCTCGATCTGATCCTTCGGGATGCCCTTTCCGGCTAGATATTCTTTCAGTGCGCTGCGGCTTTCCGGTGCATAGCCAAGGCGAAAGGTCTCGATGGTGCGCCCGGTCAGGCCACGATCGCGCAGATAAGCGCGGGCCTTTGCGCCCCCGGCGGTCTGCAACTGGTCCTGGAAGAACACCGTTGCAAGTTCCATCACGTCGAGAAGCGTCGAGCGCTCCTTCTCGCGCCGTTCGGCCTGCACATCCGGCTGCGGCATGGCAACGCCTGCCATGTCGGCCAGTTGCTGCACCGCTTCGGGAAAGCTCAAGCCCTCGATTTCCTGCATGAAGCGGAAATGGTCGCCGGAGACGCCGCAGCCAAAGCAATGGTAGCGGCCCTTGCGATCCTCGCAATGGAAGCTCGGGCTCTTTTCGCCGTGGAAGGGGCAGCAGGCCCAGTAATCGCCGCGCGGCACGTTGGTCTTCTTGCGGTCCCACGTGACCCGACGGCCGATCACGGCCGAAATCGGCACGCGATCACGTATTTCGTCGAGAAATGTATTGGAAAAGCGCATCGCTACCCTCAAGGACCAGCCTTCATATAGGCATGTCGCAGGCCCTGCGCCACAGCTGGCTGAGCTTGCACCCGCAATTCACAGGGTACTTACAGGTACCAATAAATAAACCGCTCAATTGCAGGTTCCGTTGCGTCAATTTTAAGGCAGTTTCCGCGCTGCAAAAATTACGTTTTTTTAATTTGAATTTGCTCCTCCCGGGGCTCTTAGTGTCCCCGTGACTTCCTGACGTCCCACTCTCTCAACAGGAAGAGCCACGCAACAAAGGTGTGTATTCCCCCATAACGCACACCTTTGGCATCGCAATCCTTCCCCCGGAAGCGATGCATTCCAGGCGTCAGAGGCAGGACTTCCCCCAGTCCTGCCTCGCTTGCCGGATTAATTCTTTTTCCCGCATGAAGAAACACCCGCCGATTTCCCCGGTTTCAGGCCCCTGATCCGTGACATTCTGCCCTTGCCGCAGACGGCATTGACGAGGGGGTGTGTATATACAATGATACATACAGCGGGCTTTTGGGCGCGAAGTCGCCATGACTGCTTGCGGGGGCGGCTACCGGCACCCACGTCCCGGCTGACAGCGGAGCATAGGCTTGCACGCTGAACGTGGGTTTGAAAATTTCGAATGGGACGAGGCAAAGCGGCAGGCGAATATTGCCAAGCATGGGATCGACTTCGAGGATGTCGTGCTGGCGATGGATGATGCAGCCTATATCGACCGTTCCGCTTATGACCGCGAAGAACGATGGATTGCCATCTGCCTGGAAAGCGGCCGGCTTATCGCCGTGGTGTTTACGAAGAGAGGAAGCGCCTGCCGGATTATTTCGGCGCGCATTGCGAGGCAAAATGAGCGAAGACGGTATCACGCGCATCACAGCCGAGGAGATTCGTGAACGGCGGCGCCGTGGAGAAAAGAGCCAGACCGACTGTGCCCGCGTCGACGCCCTCACCGATGAAGAGATCGAAGCGGCCATGCGCGACGATCCCGACTGGCAGGATCTTCTCGATGTCGACTGGTCGAAGGCTGAGTGGGTGGTGCCGGAGAAGAAGAAGGCGATATCCATCCGGCTCGACGCCGATATCGTCGATTTCTTCCAGGCGACGGGGAGCGGGTACCAGACGCGCATCAACGCGGTGCTGCGCCATTTCGTGTCGGAGCAGAAACGTAAAGGCGGCTGACGACATCATCTGCCGCAGCCGCCCGTCCATCTCAGCGATTGAAGCAATGCCTATTTCAGCAGGTCCTTCACCATGGCGGAAGCCTTGGCGAAATCCATCTGGCCGGCATAGCGCTCCTTCAGAACGCTGATGCACTTGCCCATGTCGCGCAGGCCTTGCGCGCTGATTTCGGCAATCACGCCCTTGCAGGCTTCCAGAACCTGGTCGTCGGACATCTGCTCGGGCATGAAGCCGCGGATGATGGTGATTTCCTCGCGCTCCTGCTCGGCCAGTTCCTCGCGGCCGCCTTCGGAATAGATCTTGGCCGATTCCTCGCGCTGCTTGATCATCTTCTGCAGGATCTGCAGAATGTCGTCGTCGCTCACCGGATCCTTGCCGAGGCCACGGTTGGCGATATCGCGATCCTTGATTGCCGTCTGGATCAGACGGACGGTGGACAGCCGGCGGGCTTCCTTCGCCTTCATCGCGTCCTTCATTGCGTTGGAAAGCTTGTCGCGCATCATCTTGTTCTTCTCCTTGGGAAAAGCTGTGTTTGACTTTCAAACCGGCCGCTTTACCCGTGTCTTTCGCGCCGCCGTCATAGACGAGACGGGCAAGAGGATCAATCAGCGCCTTTTGAACCTTGACATCAGAACGGGATAAATCCACCTGACGCAAGGTCGCGCAATTGACCACCTCGACCGCTTCCGTTATTTTCCGGCACCTGCACGAGATTAAAAACCAGAGCCCAAGCGCGAAAACATTTCGCGCGCCCTTTTACCGCGACCATAGATGGCCCTAGTGCCCAGCTGCTTCAAGTGGCCGGGCAACGGGCGGAGACGAACCGACATGACAGAGACAGCACCCTGGACCTCCCGCAAGCCCACGGCCCTCCTCGTCCTCGCCGACGGAACGGTGATCGAGGGACATGGCGTCGGCGCCACCGGCAAGGTAACGGCAGAAGTCTGCTTCAACACGGCGCTCACCGGCTATGAGGAAATCCTGACGGACCCCTCCTATCTCGGCCAGATCGTCACCTTCACCTTCCCGCATATCGGCAATATCGGCACCAACGAAGAAGACATCGAAGACCTGACGCCGGCGGCCCGCCGCGGCGCAGTCGGCGTCATCTTCAAGGCCGACATTACCGAGCCGTCGAATTACCGCGCCTCGCGCCATCTGAACGACTGGCTGTCCTCGCGCGGCATCATCGGCCTCTCCGGCATCGATACGCGCGCACTGACGGCCTGGATTCGCGAGAACGGAGCCCCGAACGCGGTCATCGCCCATGATCCGAACGGTGTCTTCGACATCGAGGCGCTGAAGGCGGAAGCCCGCGCCTGGAGCGGTCTTGTCGGTCTGGACCTTGCCAAGGAAGCGACCTCCGGCCAATCCTCGCAATGGACCGAGACGCCCTGGGTTTGGAACGAAGGCTATGGCGAGACCTCGCCGGAAGATGCCAAGTATCACATCGTCTGCGTCGATTATGGCGTCAAGCGCAACATCCTGCGCCTGTTTGCCGGTCTCGACTGCAAGGTGACGGTGGTTCCGGCTGCAACGTCGGCCGAAGACATCATGGCGCTCAATCCGGATGGCGTCTTCCTGTCGAACGGTCCCGGCGACCCGGCAGCCACGGGCGAGTATGCCGTGCCGGTCATCCGCGAGATCATCAAGACCGACACACCGACCTTCGGCATCTGCCTCGGCCACCAGATGCTGGGCCTCGCGCTCGGTGCGACGACCGAAAAGATGCATCAGGGCCATCACGGCGGCAACCATCCGGTAAAGGACCACACGACCGGCAAGGTGGAAATCGTCTCGATGAACCACGGCTTTGCCGTTTCGTCGAACTCGCTGCCGGCAGGCGTCGAGGAAACCCATGTCTCACTGTTTGACGGCAGCAATTGCGGCCTGCGCCTCACCGACAAGCCGGTGTTTTCCGTGCAGCATCACCCGGAAGCCTCGCCCGGCCCGCAGGACAGCCACTATCTCTTCCGCCGCTTCCTCAACATGGTGCGCGAGAAGAAGGGCGAGCCGGCGCTTGCCGAACGTTGATCCGCTTAAATCCATCATGAAATAGGAAAACGGCCCGCCTCACCCGCGGGCCGTTTTTGTTTCTGTCAATGCTGGTGGCGGCGCACCAGAAACCAGAACCGTACGCAGAGCATGATTGCGGCTGCCGCAAGACCGAGCACGAAGCCCATCCAGATGCCGATGCCCCGCCATTGGAAGACGAAGCCGAACAGCCAGGCGCAGAAGAAGCCGATCGGCCAGTAGGCGATCAGCGCCAGAATCATCGGAATGGTTGTATCCTTATGGCTGCGCAACAGGCCGGCCGCCACCGCCTGCAAGCCGTCGAACATCTGGAAGGCGCCGGCCGCCACGATCAGCGGCACCGCCAGCATCAGCACCTCGCGCGCATCCGGCTGCGTCGTATCGAGAAACAGCCCGCCCAATGCGGCAGGCGCGACAGCAAACAGCAGGCCTCCCATGGCGGAAATCGCCAGACCGATCAGAAGCACGGACAATGCTGCCCGGCGCACGCCAAGCTGATCGCCCCGCCCGTAGGCGACGCCGACACGCACCGTCGCCACCTGGGCAAGCCCGAGCGGGATCATGAAGGCGATGGAAGCCAGTTGCAGCGCAATGCCGTGGGCGGCAAGCTCTGCCTTGCCAAGCAGCCCCATCAGCAGGGAGGCAGCCGTGAACAGCCCGGCCTCCGCCAGGATGGTAAAGCTGATCGGCAGGCCAAGTCCCAGAATTTCGCGAAATGCTGCCCAGTCCGGCCGCCAGAAGCGCACGAAGATTTCGTAGGCGCGGGTTTGCGGACGGTTCTGCACGTAAGCGACCATCAGGCCAAAGCCGACGAGATTGGCGGTGAACGAGGCGATGGCAGCCCCGTTCAGACCGAGCGTCGGCAGGCCGAAATGTCCAAAGATCAGGCCGTAATCGAGAAGCATGTTGAGGAAGAACATGCCAAGCGTCACGTAA
Source organism: Neorhizobium fuzhouense (assembly GCF_042611105.1). Taxonomy (NCBI): domain Bacteria; kingdom Pseudomonadati; phylum Pseudomonadota; class Alphaproteobacteria; order Hyphomicrobiales; family Rhizobiaceae; genus Neorhizobium; species Neorhizobium fuzhouense. Next base: position 300,935 of record NZ_JBHFFP010000002.1, read on the forward strand.
AGCAGTACGCTTCCCCGCTCCAGCGCGCCGACGAAGGAGCGCATGACCATCAGCAACAGGGCCGGAAACATGCCCCATTGCAGGATGCGCAGATAGCTCTGGGCCAGCGCCGCAATATCCGGCTCCTGTCCAAGCCGCAGCAGGATCGGTTCGGAAAACCACAGGATCGGCGCCGTCAGCGCGCCATAGGCGATCACCACCCACATGCCCATGCGCACCGATCGACGCGCCCTGACGGCATCGCCGCGCCCGATCGCCTGGGCCACCAGAGGCACGACGGCACTGGCAAAGCCGCTGCCGAAAATGAACACGATGAAGAACACCTGGCTGGACAGCACCACGGCGGCAAGCTCGGTCGTGCCAAGCCAGCCGACCATCACCACGTCGGTGGTGTTGATCGCCATCTGCGCCAGCTGCGCGCCCACAAAGGGAAGCCCAAGGGCCACGGTCGCCCGCACATGCCCGGACCAGGAATTGTCCGAAGCCTGCGCTTCGGGCGCGGCTGAAAGGGTCACCATGTCACCAAACTCCATAACGAAAAAAGCCGCTGCCCCATTTTCGGGCAGACGGCATCAAAACGATCTAGCCACTGCCCGTCCTTGAGGCAAGGCGAATACACCACGCAGCAGAACAATTGTGGCAACCCATCAGAGACCGTGATGGATCGCCGCGTGTCCCGGCACAGTGTCCGCCTCAGGGGCCGCGGCGGTGCTCGGCCTTCAGGAACTCCACGAAGGTCTTGAGCGGCTGCGGCATATGGCGGCGGCTGTTATAATAGAGAAATGGCCCGGAAAAGCTCTGCGTCCAGTCCTCCATCACCGGAACCAGCGCACCGGTCGCAAAACCCGGCGCCAGAAACTCCTCGAAGGTGAAGATGACGCCGAGACCACGGATTGCGAGCGCCACTTCCAGGGCCGTGGTTTCGGCAATCACCCGGGCGGGCGGCAGGATGGTGAACTCGCGCCCCTCCTCTTCGAAACTCCAGGGCAGCACGCGCCCGCTCGCAAACCGGTGCAGGATACAGTGATGCGCCAGCAGATCCCGCGGATGCTTCGGCGCCCCATGTTCGGCAAGATAGGCAGGCGCTGCCGCGCCGACATAGCGCTGTACGCGCGGGCCGATCGGCACGGCGATCATGTCCGCCTGCAAGGCCTCCTCATAACGCACGCCGGCATCGAAGCCTTCGCCGTTAATGTCGATGAGCGCGTCATTGGTGGCAACCTCCAGCGTGATGCCGGGGTAAAGCGCCAGAAACCGTGCGGCGATATCCGGCAGGATCGCATGGGCCACGATGCCCGGCACGTTGAGCCTCAATCGCCCGACCGGCGTGTCGCGCACGCTGTTGATCGCATCGAGCGCCGCCTCGATTTCCAGGAGCCCGGGTTTCAGCCGTTGCAGCAACCGCTCGCCCGCCTCCGTCAGGCTGACGCTGCGGGTGGTGCGGTTGAGCAGGCGTACGCCGAGCCGCGCCTCCAGCCGCCGGAGCGCATCCGACAGCGATGAGGCCGAAACGCCCCGCAGCTTGGCGGCGGAGCGAAAACTCTGGCTCTGCGCAACCGCTGCAAAGGCATCGAGTTCGGCAAGGGGGAGATCAGCCATTGTCCATATTTCCGAACAGGTCGTGCGCGTTGCACCGGATTATCGCACAGCCTCTCTTCAAGTAAAAGACAACCAGCCGATCATTCACGGTACTGAGAAAAGGAATGCGAGATGAAAACACGACAGCTTGGAAAAACCGGTCCGCAGGTGTCCGCCCTTGGCCTTGGCTGCATGGGCATGTCCGACATGTATGGTCCGAGCGACCGCAGCGAAAGCATCGCCACCATTCATGCCGCCATCGATGCGGGCGTCACGCTTCTCGACACCGGCGACTTCTACGGCATGGGCCATAACGAGATGCTGATCGGCGAGGCGCTTTCGGGCGGCCTGCGCGACAAGGTTCAGCTCAGCGTCAAGTTCGGCGCGCAGCGCGGGCCGGATGGCGGCTGGCTCGGCTATGATGCCCGCCCGTCCGCGGTGAAGACCGCCCTCGCCTATACGCTGAAGCGGCTCGGCGTCGACTATATCGATATCTATCGCCCCTCCCGCCTCGACCCGAACGTGCCGATCGAAGACACGATCGGCGCCATCGGCGACATGGTGACGGCGGGCTATGTACGACACATCGGCCTGTCGGAGATGGGAGCAGAGACGATCAGACGCGCCGCCGCCGTCCATCCGATCGTTGACCTGCAGATCGAATATTCGCTGATTTCCCGCAGCCTAGAAGACAAGATCCTGCCGGTGACACGCGAACTCGGCATTGGCATCACGGCTTACGGCGTGCTGTCGCGCGGCCTGATCAGCGGCCACTGGCAAAAGACACGGGATACCCAGGGCCGTGATTTCCGCGCCATGAGCCCCCGCTTCCAGGAGGGCAATATCGACCGGAACCTGGCGCTGGTCGACGCGCTGCGCGCCATTGCCAAGGCACGCGGCGTTTCGGTGGCACAGATCGCTATCGCCTGGGTGGCGCAGCAAGGCGATGACATCGTGCCGCTCGTCGGCGCTCGTCGCCGCGACCGCCTTGCCGAATCGCTTGGTGCGCTTGATCTGGTGCTTACCGGGGAGGATCTCGCCGCCATCGAACAGGCGGTGCCCAAGGATGCCGCCGCCGGTTCGCGCTATGCCGAGGCGCAGATGGCGCATCTCGACAGCGAGCATTGAGCTTTTGGCCTTGAGGCCGCGCTCTGCGCGGCCTCAACCGTCAGCTGCGGGCATAATCATACTGGCCGCCCTTCATCAGCGCCCGCTGGTAGGCGGGACGGGCGCGGATGGCCTCCATGTAGCGGCGCACGCCAGACACATCGCCATGGGCGTCCATGCGCGTCATGCCCGCTTCAACGGGAAAGCTCATGGCGATGTCGGCGGCAGAAAATTCCGCACCGGCAAACCAGCCGCCACGCAATAGCTCGCGGTTCCAGAAGGCCAGATGATCGGCCAGCTGCGGATCGACCAGTTTCTTCTGCACACCCTTGGCAATGAGCGAAGCAACCGGGCGCAGGAAAAGCGGCAACTGGCCCGGCAGCCGCAGGAAGATCAACTTCAAAAGCAGAAGCGGCATGGCGGAGCCCTCCGCGTAATGCAGCCAGTAGCTATAGCGAAGCGCCTCGTCGGTACCGGCCAGCGGTTTCAGATGTTTGCCCGCCCCATAGGTTTCGACGAGATACTCGATGATCGCGCCGCTTTCGGCCACCACGCGGCCATCATCCTCAATCACCGGCGACTTGCCGAGCGGATGCACCGCCTTCAGGCTTTCCGGCGCCCGCATGTCGGCTGCGCGGTGATAGGTCTTGACGGTGTAGTCGAGCCCAAGCTCCTCCAGCAGCCAGAGAATGCGATGGGCACGGGAATTGTCGAGATAGTGCAGGATGATCATCGTGAACCTCGGAATCAGGACTGCTGCGTTGTCAGCACGGCCTCGAACCTATCTCATCCGGCACGGAAATTAAAAAGCAGCCGCGACAGCGGATTGACCGTCCGCCGGATGGTGAGGTGATGGGAAGCGAGCAGCACCGGAGTGAGGATGTCGCACGGCAGGCCGAGGAGATCGATATGCGACGTACCGCGAGCGCAACTTTTGCCGAATAGCTGGCTCAAGACCGCACAAGGCAGGGCAGAACAACCTCCGCCCTCGCCCATTTAGACCGCGCGCAGCAAACCGCCGTTACAGCTGATCGTAGCGTGGTGCAAACGTATCGCACGCCTTTATGTCGCCGCTGACAAAGCCTTTGCGGAACCAGGTCACCCGCTGGGCGGATGTGCCGTGATTGAAGGCATCGGGCACGACATATCCCTGCGAGCGCTTTTGCAACGTATCGTCGCCGATCTGTTGTGCGGCGTTCAACGCCTCCTCCAGATCGCCCGCTTCCAGAATGCCACGTTGCTGTGTTGATTTTCCCCAGACGCCGGCAAAGCAGTCTGCCTGAAGCTCCACCCGCACCGACATGCGGTTGGCATCGACCTCGCTCATCGAACCGCGCATCTGGTTGAACTTCGGCAGCACGCCGGTCAGGTTCTGCACGTGATGACCGACCTCATGGGCAATGACATAGGCTTCGGCGAAATCGCCGGACGCACCGTACTGGCCGGACAGCTGTCGGAAAAAGCCCGTGTCGAGATAGACCTTGCGATCGTTCGGGCAGTAGAAGGGTCCCGTCGCCGAAGACGCCGACCCGCAGGCGGAGCGGACGCCGCCGGAAAACAGCACCATGGTCGGTTCCTCATAGGTCTGCCCGGCTCTCTGGAAGATCCCGTTCCATGTGTCTTCCGTCTCGGCCAGAACAGTGCGCACGAAAGCCGTCATTTCATCATTTTGCGCGGACCGGGGCTCAGCCTGCTGCCGGGTCCCCGAGGATCCGCCGTCCATGCCGATATCCCCACCGGACAGCAAGGTCAGCGGATTGATGCCGAGCATGAAGCAGACGATGACGATGAAGATGAGACCACCGATCCCGATGCCGCCGCCGCGCCCGCCACCGATGGGAATTCGGATCCCCCTCCCGCCCAGGGAACTGCCGCCCGCGCCGCGTTGATCCTCGATATTGTCCGATTGACGACGTCCCCGCCATTGCATGGCTTTGTCCCCTGCCTGTGTCTCTGCCGCCAGAACGCAATGATACGGATGCAGGTTCCTTTGCGCTGCGGACGCAACCGAGGGAGTTTTTGGATATGTCGTGAAACCGCGGCGCGCAGGGCCACCTTAAAATGTCAGACGGCCGATTTATGGAGGCTCACCAGGCTCTCCCGATGTGCCATCCTGCGCCGTTGCGGCGACTTCTGTAGATTTCAAAGATTGGGGGTTCCTTCCGCCTCAACATTTCCCTATAAGCCGCTTCTAGCCTGAAAAAACCATTCTTGTGCCCGACCGGTGATCCACTCATCCGGCCGGTTTTTCGCGCAGGAAAAATAAGCGGAAAGACGATATGCCCAAGCGCCAAGACATCAAGTCCATCCTCATCATTGGCGCGGGGCCAATCGTCATCGGCCAGGCGTGCGAATTCGACTATTCCGGCACACAGGCCGTCAAGGCGCTGAAGGAAGAGGGTTACCGGGTCATCCTGGTCAACTCCAACCCGGCAACGATCATGACCGATCCGGGCCTTGCCGACGCGACCTACGTCGAGCCGATCACCCCGGAAGTCGTTGCCAAGATCATCGCCAAGGAGCGCCCGGACGCGCTTCTGCCGACCATGGGCGGGCAGACGGCGCTCAACACGGCGTTGTCCTTGAAGCGCATGGGCGTTCTCGACCGCTACAATGTCGAGATGATCGGTGCAAAGCCGGCGGCCATCGACATGGCCGAAGACCGCGCCCTCTTCCGCGAAGCCATGGCGCGCATCGGCCTTGAAACGCCGAAATCGATGCTGGCCAATGCCACCGACATCAAGGATACCGACCGCAAGAGCCATGAGGCCGAGCGCGCCAAGCTGCGCGAGACGCTCTCGGGCGCCGAACTCGACAAGGCGCTGGACGAGCTGGAAAACCAGTGGAACCTCGGCGAAACCGACCGCAAGCAGCGTTACATGAGCCATGCCATGGCGGTTGCCGCCCAGGCGCTCGATGTCGTCGGCCTCCCCGCCATCATCCGCCCCTCCTTCACCATGGGCGGCACCGGCGGCGGCATTGCCTACAACCGTTCGGAATTCTTCGAGATCATCGGCTCGGGCCTTGATGCCTCGCCGACCACCGAAGTGCTGATCGAGGAATCGGTGCTCGGCTGGAAGGAGTATGAAATGGAGGTCGTCCGCGACAAGGCGGACAACTGCATCATCATCTGCTCCATCGAGAACATCGATCCGATGGGCGTGCACACCGGCGATTCGATCACCGTGGCCCCGGCGCTGACGCTGACGGACAAGGAATACCAGATGATGCGCAACGCCTCGATTGCGGTGCTGCGCGAGATCGGCGTTGAAACCGGCGGCTCGAACGTGCAGTTCGCCGTCAATCCGGCCGATGGCCGCCTCGTCGTCATCGAAATGAACCCGCGCGTGTCGCGCTCGTCGGCTCTTGCATCGAAGGCCACCGGCTTCCCGATTGCCAAGGTCGCCGCCAAGCTTGCCGTCGGCTATACGCTGGACGAACTGGACAACGACATTACCGGCGGCGCAACGCCCGCCTCGTTCGAACCGTCGATCGACTACGTCGTGACGAAGATCCCGCGCTTTGCCTTCGAAAAATTCCCCGGCGCCGAACCGACCCTGACCACCGCCATGAAGTCGGTCGGCGAAGTCATGGCCATCGGCCGCACCTTTGCCGAATCGCTCCAGAAGGCGCTGCGCGGCCTCGAAACCGGCCTCACCGGCCTCGACGAAATCGAGATCCCCGGCATGGAAGCCGGCGAAGGATCGAAGAACGCGATCCGTGCTGCCATCGGCACGCCGACGCCTGATCGCCTGCGCATGGTGGCCCAGGCCCTGCGTCTCGGCATGTCGGAAGCCGAAGTGCATGAAGGCTGCAAGATCGACCCCTGGTTCATCGCCCAGTTCAAGGCGATCGTCGACATGGAAGCGCGCGTGCGCGAACATGGCCTGCCGACGGATGCGGAAAACTTGCGCGCCCTGAAGGCCATGGGCTTTTCGGATGCCCGTCTCGCCTCGCTCTCCGGCAAGCGCCCGAAGGAAGTGGCCGAACTGCGCAACAGCCTGTCCGTCCGCCCGGTCTTCAAGCGCATCGATACCTGCGCGGCCGAATTCGCCTCGCCGACCGCCTACATGTATTCGACCTACGAGACGCCCTTTGTCGGCGCGCTGCGTTCGGAAGCGGAAATCTCCGACCGCAAGAAGGTCGTCATCCTCGGCGGTGGCCCGAACCGTATCGGCCAGGGCATCGAATTCGATTATTGCTGCTGCCATGCCGCCTTCGCGCTGAAGGATGCCGGCTTTGAAGCGATCATGATCAACTGCAACCCGGAAACCGTGTCCACCGACTACGACACCTCCGACCGCCTCTATTTCGAGCCGCTGACGGCCGAAGACGTGATCGAGATCCTGCGCGCGGAACAGGAAAAGGGCGAAGTGGTGGGCGTCATCGTGCAGTTCGGCGGCCAGACGCCGCTGAAGCTTGCCGAAGCGCTGGAAAAGAACGGCATCCCGATCCTCGGCACCGCGCCTGATATGATCGATCTTGCCGAAGACCGTGACCGCTTCCAGAAGCTTCTGATGAAGCTCGACCTCAACCAGCCGAACAACGGCATCGCCTACTCCGTCGAGCAGGCCCGCCTTGTCGCGTCGGAAATCGGCTTCCCGCTCGTCGTGCGCCCCTCCTATGTTCTGGGTGGCCGCGCCATGCAGATCATCCATTCGGAAGGCCAGCTCCAGAGCTACCTGCTCGATACGGTGCCGGGCCTTGTGCCGGAAGACATCAAGCAGCGCTATCCGAACGACAAGACCGGCCAGATCAACACTCTGCTCGGCAAGAACCCTCTTCTGTTCGACAGCTACCTGACGAATGCCGTGGAAGTGGACGTCGATGCCCTTTGCGACGGCGAAAACGTCTTTGTCTCGGGCATCATGGAGCATATCGAAGAAGCCGGCATCCACTCCGGCGACTCGGCCTGCTCGCTGCCGTCGCGCTCGCTGTCAAAAGAAACGCTGGACGAACTGGAGCGCCAGACGGCGGCCATGGCGCGTGCGCTCAACGTCGGCGGCCTGATGAATGTGCAGTATGCCATCAAGGACGGCGTAATCTACGTGCTCGAAGTCAACCCGCGCGCCTCACGCACGGTGCCCTTCGTCGCAAAGACCATCGGCGCGCCGATTGCCAAGATCGCAGCCCGTATCATGACCGGCGAAAAACTGGATGCGGCAATTGCGGCCTATGGCACAAAGCCCGATCCGCGCAATCTGAAGCACATCGCCGTCAAGGAAGCCGTCTTCCCGTTTGCCCGCTTCCCCGGCGTCGATACGCTGCTGGGTCCTGAAATGCGCTCGACCGGCGAAGTCATCGGCCTCGACAGCAACTTTGCGCTCGCCTTTGCCAAGAGCCAGCTCGGCGCCAGCGTCGAGTTGCCGCGCGATGGAACCGTGTTCGTCTCCGTGCGCGACGAGGACAAGGAACGTGTTCTGCCGGCCATCAAGCTGCTGGTCGAGATCGGCTTCAAGGTTCTGGCCACCGGCGGCACGGCGCGCTTCCTTGCCGAAAAGGGTATCGAGGCGACCAAGATCAACAAGGTTCTGGAGGGACGTCCGCATATCGAGGATGCCATCCGCAACCGCCAGGTTCAGCTCGTCATCAACACGACGGATAGCAACAAGGCGATCTCGGATTCCAAGTCGCTGCGCCGCGCAACGCTGATGCAGAAGGTGCCCTATTACACCACCATGGCCGGCGCCCTTGCCGCGGCAGAAGCCATCCAGGCGCTGAAGAAGGGCCAGCTGGAAGTGCGCCCGCTGCAGAGCTATTTCTGAGGACGTCACGCCTGACAGGCATCTGCAAACAAGCAGCAAATTGACGAAGGGCGGCCCTGGCCGCCCTTCCGCGTTTTCGGGATCTTTTTCCAGCACAACGGCCCGCTTCGCTCGCCTCTATCGGGCCCGTCACGTTGCGTGACGCGGACCTTCGTAATCGGCGGTCGGGATGCGCCGAAGACAAGATAGCTTTACCTCGTCATTGGTCCGCCCGGCTGATCAGCCTTCATGCTGCCTTGCTGAGCGGGTCATGGCCAGCCACCGTCTTGGAGATCGGCTGGCGCACCTGGTGCCACTCGCCGGTAAGCCCCGTGCGATACTGGTAGATGATCTCACCGCCCGAAAAATCGGGTTCGAGAAGAAGGATTGCCGAGTAGTTCTCCGGAATGACCGGTCCGATCCCGGCCTCGGGCGGCCACACGATCTCCGGCCAGCCCTTGAGGTCGATCCGGATCTTCGATCCCGGTCCCATCACGGTTTCGTAGATGAGCGGGCCGGAGACATGCGACGACACGCTGAGGGGCGGGTTGACGGCCTGCGTCACCTCCGAATGCCCCGTCACGAGGCTCTTCGGCGTGTAAACCGTCAGATTGAGCGTATTGATCGGGGCGCCCGGCGCGCCTTCCGAGCGCAGCGGCAAATAGAACAGCCCGACCTTCTGAACACTTTCGATAGCCATGAAACGTCCTCCCGTTTGCGATGATTGATGAATCCGACCATTGATCTCCTTAAAAATCAACCATCGGACGCAAACATAATGTCACCACCTGTATAGGATGCAACCGTAAGATTTCACGGACTTTCAGCAGAAAAAGTAAATATTTGCCGACGACGCCAAGAATACTAGGCTATCCGGCAATATTTTTTGCGGCTACATAAAGTATTCTATCACGCCGCGCAGATCATTCTGAAAGAGCTGCCTTTCCCGCCTCTGGACCTCCCCGTCTTGCAAGCGCAGCAGATAGGAGGGATGGACGGTGACGAGCAACCGGCGGTCTTCGCCGATGCTCATCATCTTTCCGCGCACCTCCGACAGAGGTCGCTTTTCGCCCGTCAGCGAGAAATAGGCACTAGCCCCCATCGCCACGACCAGCTTTGGCTGGACCAGGTCAACCTCCTGGCCCAGCCACCAGCGGCAGGCCTCGATCTCGCCCTGGTTCGGCTTCTGGTGGATACGCCGCTTGCCGCGCGGCTCATATTTGAAGTGCTTGACCGCATTGGTGACATAGAGCGCCTGCCGATCGATACCGATTTCAGACAGAACCCCGTCGAACAGCTTCCCGGCCGGGCCGACGAAGGCCCGACCCGCCAGATCCTCCTGATCGCCCGGCTGCTCGCCAACCACCATGATATCGGCCCGATCCGGCCCTTCCCCGAACACCGTCTGCGTTGCCTTGCAATGCAGCGGGCAGCGCGTACAGCATTCCGCCTGCCGACGAAGCCCGGCAAGCGTGGGCGCCGGCGCATTGAGTGGCAGGTCCGACAGCAAAGCCGTGGCGGCACGCTCGCGCAACCGCGCGTGAAACAGCGGCGGCTGGGAGGCGGCCTTTTCAGCCATCTCCTTCACCTTTTCCTCGGCCTGCGCGATGAGGCCGGGAATGAGCGAGGCTTCCGGCAGGTTTTTCCAGTATTTCTTCGGCATTTCCGCCGTCATCGCCTTCACCTTCAACCGGGCGGGATTGAAGATATTGGCGTAATAGACCCGCCAGAGGTCATCGGCGACATCCTGCCGGTCAAGCTTTTCTGCCGGCTGATCTGATACGACCAGGCCTTCAGCATTGAAGGCAGCCGATCCCTTCGGGGTGGCAATCAGCCAGTCCATGTCGGCAAAGCGGCGGGCAAAGAAGGGGGCCGTGCGCGCCACGATGAAATGATCCGGTTCGAACCAGGCGACGAAAGAGCGGCGCGGCCCCTTCTCTCCCGGCACTTCCTTGAAGCGAACGAAGGCCTTCATCTTGTGGCTGTCGCGGCGCACCGATTTTTCAAGCTTCAGCGCCTCGATCACATCGGCATCGGAAACGATTTCCAGAAGCTGCCGCTCATGGCGCAGTCGAAAGAGCAGGCGGTAAAGCAGCGCAAAGCGCGCCGGCTGCGTGTGACAGACGACCGATTGCGCAAGCGCCAGAAAGGCAGCCGGCACCGCAACGGCCTTCCCCGCTGCCGCAACCGATGGCGCCGGCATCGGCTGCGGTTCACCCGCCCCCTCCAGAAGCGTTGCCTCGCCTGCAAGCCGCCAGTCGACGGCCTGCGGCTCGACATCGGCCTGCAGGAGCGCGCGCGCGGCGTCCCGCCATTCGGTAAAATCGCCGCGCCCTTTCAGGAAGACCGTGCGCATCAGAACAGGGCCAGTTGCTGCGGCTGCGGCGCAAACATGCCGCGCAGATCCGTGCGGTCGATCAGCCGGTGCGGCGTCCAGCCGTCTGCAACGATGAAGGCCTGTACCTTGCGCAGCGACACCGAGAGGCGCCCGAGATCCTCCAGCCGCAACCGCCGCTGCCGGCGCGAAGACAGGATCGCGCGCACCGTCTTCGTGCCGAACCCCGGGACACGCAGCAGCATTTCCTTGGGCGCCTTGTTGACGTCGACGGGAAATTTTTCGCGGTTGCCCAAAGCCCAGGCCAGTTTCGGATCGAGATCGAGATCGAGATTGCCGTCGGGTGCCGAAGCGGTAATTTCGCTAATATCGAACCCGTAGAAACGATAGAGCCAGTCGGCCTGGTACAGCCGATGCTCGCGCATCAGCGGCGGCTTGATCAGCGGCAGTTTCGAAGAGGCGTCCGGGATGGGGCTGAAGGCGGAGTAATAGACACGCTTCAGGCCATAGCTGCCGTAAAGCCGGGCGCTGGTGCCCAATATGGTCGCATCGCTTGCGCCATCGGCCCCGACGATCATCTGCGTGCTCTGGCCGGCGGGCACGAAGGTGCGCCGACGCTTCGTCTGCAGCGTCGGCTCGGACGCCTCCTCGATCTTCAACTGCAGATCGCCCATGGCGCGCCGGATGCCGGCGGGCTTCTTTTCCGGTGCAAACTGGCCAATCCCCTGGTCGGTCGGCAATTCTATATTGATCGACAGCCGGTCCGCATAAAGCCCTGCCTCGGCAATGAGGGCCGGAGAGGCATCGGGAATGGTCTTCAGGTGAATATAGCCGCGGAACTGGTGGGTGGTGCGCAGCTCACGCGCCACCCGCACCATCTCCTCCATGGTGTGATCGGAGGAGCGGATGATGCCGGAGGAGAGAAACAGACCCTCGATATAATTGCGCCGGTAGAATTCGAGCGTCAGCCAGATCACCTCATCGGGCGTGAAGCGCGCCCGCTCGACATTGCTCGACGAGCGATTGATGCAATAGGCGCAGTCGAAGATGCAGAAATTCGTGAGCAGGATCTTGAGGAGCGAAATGCAGCGCCCATCCGGGGCATAGGCATGGCAGATGCCGGACCCTTCGGTCGAACCCAGACCGCCACTGCCGCCCGAATGCCGTTTCGTGGTACCGCTCGAGGCACAGGACGCATCGTATTTGGCAGCGTCGGAGAGAATGGCGAGACGTTCTTTCAGCGACTTCTTCATAAGAATGTTCACTATATGTTCTAATCTCTATCGTCAAGCCGGACTGTGAAAGTCTGCCCCCTGTCAAAGCCCGCCCGGCGCCCTATTTCGAATTTACTGGCAATTGACCTAGTGATTCTGCTATGGTTGCCCAAATTAGAGCTTTCACACGGTTCCGGGGACACCCTCCGGGACCTGTTTCTTTTTGTGGCCGCCCGTGGCGGCCATGAGACTGAGGGTTAAGGAAAATGGTTGATAAGGTCCCGATGACTCCGTCCGGTTTCGCCAAGCTGCAGGAAGAACTGCGCTGGCGCCAGCAGGAGGAACGTCCTCGCATCATCGAGGCCATTTCGGAAGCGCGCGCGCATGGCGACCTTTCGGAAAATGCCGAATACCACGCGGCCAAAGAAGCGCAGAGCCACAACGAAGGCCGCGTGACGGAACTGGAAGACCTGACGGCGCGCGCCGAAGTGATCGACCTCAGCAAGATGTCCGGTTCCAAGATCAAGTTCGGCGCCACGGTCAAGCTGGTGGATGAAGACACCGACGAGGAAAAGATCTACCAGATCGTCGGCGACCAGGAAGCCGACGTGAAGGAAGGCCGCATTTCGATTTCCTCGCCGATTGCCCGCGCCATGATCGGCAAGGAAGCTGGCGACAGCATCGAAGTGGTGGCACCCGGTGGCTCCAAGGCCTACGAGATCATCGCCGTCAACTGGGGCTGAAACCCGTCGAGCAGGCGTTCATCGTGCCCCCTTCCCTGCATCAGGTCGAGGTGATTGCCCCGCACTTCAAACGAAGGCTGTCGGGCGTCACCTCCACCATCATCCAGCTCGTTCCGGTCCAGAACCGTCTCGGCCAGAAGGTCGTTACCTTCGGGCCGGGCCTGCCGTCCTTCCTGCCGTCCATGACGGCAGGCGACCTCCTGCGCCTGTGGGCACCGCCCGAGGGCGGCCGTTACCGGGTCTGGCATGCGCGGCGCAATATCGAGATGCTGCCCGGCATTCTCCTGCGCGATGTCTGCCGCATGCCGCTGAAGCTCGTCTTCACCTCCGCCTCGCAGCGCAAGCATTCCGCCTGGACGAAATGGCTGATTTCGCGGATGGACCGGGTAATTTCGGTCTGCCGGAAAACCGCCTCCTATCTCGAGCGGGAGAGCACCGTCATCCTGCACGGCATCGATCTTCAGCGGTTTTCCTCGGCGCCTGACAAGGCTGCCGCCAAGGCGCAGCTCGGGCTCGATCCGCAAAAGCACCATGTCGGCTGTTTCGGCCGCGTGCGCCACCAGAAGGGCACGGATCTCTTCGTCGATGCGATGATCCGGCTCCTGCCGAACCATCCGCAGTGGACCGCCGTGGTCGCCGGGCGCGCGACGCCGAAATACGTCCCCTTCGAGGACGAGCTGAAAGCGCGCGTCAACGCCGCCGGCCTTGCCGATCGCATCCTGTTTGTCGGCGAGCATACCAATATCAACGAGTGGTATCGCGGGCTGGACCTGTTCGTCGCGCCGCAGCGCTGGGAAGGGTTCGGGCTCACCCCGCTCGAAGCCATGGCAAGCGGCATCCCGGTGGTGGCCGCCGATGTCGGCGCCTTTGCCGAACTGATCGTCGATGGAGAAACCGGGCGCATGGTGGAACGCGGGGAACTTGCCAGTTTTGCCAGCGGGATAGAACCCTACCTTGCCTCCCCGTCCCTCTGCATCGCACACGGCACCGCCGCCCATGCCCACGTCACCGAACACTTTTCCGTCGAACGCGAGGCAAAGGCCATCGGCGCCGTGTACCGGGCGCTGCTGGATGCTCGATAAGGCCCTTTTTCCATGACAATCTACGTCATCAACCTTGATCGCGCCTTAGACCGCATGGCCCGCATGCAGGCGCTGCTGACGGAGCGTGGCCTTGCCTTCGAACGCATCGAAGCGGTCGATGGCAAGACGCTTTCGCCGGAGACGCTTGAGACATGGTCGGCGAGCCACGAGGACGGGAGCCTGGTGTTGTCGGTGGGCGAGGTTGGCTGCCTGCTAAGCCACAGGCAGGTCTGGCAAAAGGTCGTTGAGAAAGGCGAACCCGGCGTCGTGCTGGAGGATGATTTGCATATTGCTCCTGCATCATCCGCACTTTTACGATCTTTGGATTGGCTTCCCGCGGAAGCAGACCTTGTGAAGCTCGAGACGACGGGAAAGACCATAGTCGTCTCACGTGCCAAGCGCCCGGTTGCATCTGCCTTCTGTCTCATGCGGCTCGTCGGCGCGCATCTTGGCACTGGCGCCTACATCGTGACACCCAAGGCTGCCAAAATACTGCTTGCCGCAGTGAACAATTCAAGTCAGGCCATTGACCATCTGATGTTCGATCCGATCTCGCCGCTGTTTTCCCGACTGGCGACTTACCAGATCAGCCCGGCCCTTTGTATTCAGGACCAGTTTCTGACGACCGAGCGCGAAGGACTTGACGGCGACATTGTCCGATCCTGGGCGATCCGGAAGCCAAGACTGAAGCCGGTTCAGAAGCTCAAGCGTGAATTGCTGCGTCTGGTCGCCCAGGCAGGGGTCGCTCTTGCAGGCTCCCGACTGAACCCGTTGAGCACGGTTCGCAATGTCAGGATCGCCTTTTCACCCACACAACCGTGATTGCCCGAAAAGGCGTTCGACGCCGCTTAAACCTCCACCAGCCCCAGCTTCTTCACCTGCCGGATGGTGAGCATGGTGCGCACGGTGTCGACATGCTCGTTGGCGGCCAGCACTTCGATGACGAAATCCTGGAAATTGGTGAGGTTTTCGGCCGTACAGCGCAAGAGGAAGTCGCTGTCGCCGGACACCATCCAGGCTTCGCGCACGATGGTCCAGCCCTGCGCGAGCGCGGCAAAGGCCTTCAGGTTGCTTTCCGACTGGTGCTTCAGCCCGACAAGGCAGAAGGCGACGAGATCGTAGCCGAGGCGCGGACCGTTGAGGATCGCCGCATAGCCTTCGATGATGCCCGCCTCTTCCAGCTTGCGTACGCGCCGCAGGCAGGGCGGCGCCGAAATGCCGACGCGCTCGGCAAGCTCGACATTGGTCATGCGACCGTCGCGCTGCAACTCGCGAAGGATTTTGATATCGATGGCATCAAGTTCGGCTTTAAGCACGGAGAACCCCTTGTTTCGGGTTGGTTTTAGCCCAAGACCCGGCGAACGCAAGGATCTGGCGCAAGATTATGTCGCAAGCGCGCATGAATAGTGTGCGTAAATGCCCGCTTGCGCCTCCTCCCGCCCTGCTGCCCTTGAATTGAGGCAGGGAACGTTCATAAATGGGAGCCAAAGGCGAATGGCCCGGGAACCCCCGCAGGGGTTGCGTTCCGCCGTTTGCCGACAGCGACCTCGAAAGGAAAACGTCCATGTCTGCCCGTCACACGCAGGTTCTCATCATCGGCTCCGGGCCTGCCGGCTATACGGCAGCCATTTATGCGGCGCGCGCCATGCTGAAGCCCGTGCTGATTGCCGGCATGGAACAGGGCGGCCAGCTGATGATCACCACGGATGTGGAAAACTATCCGGGCTTTGCCGATCCGATCCAGGGCCCGTTCCTGATGGAACAGATGCTGAAGCAGGCGCAGCATGTCGGCACCGAGATCGTCAACGATCTCGTGACCGAGGTGGACTTGTCCACCCGTCCCTTCGTGGTCAGAACCGATTCCGGCCAGGTGTGGACCGCCGATACGCTGATCATTGCAACCGGCGCCAAGGCGAAATGGCTCGGCATCGACAGCGAACAGCATTTTCAGGGGTTTGGCGTCTCGGCCTGCGCCACCTGCGATGGCTTCTTCTATCGCAACCGTGATGTGATCGTGGTCGGCGGCGGCAATTCGGCGGTCGAAGAGGCGCTCTACCTGTCGAATATCGCCAAATCCGTCACCGTCGTGCACCGCCGCGACAGTTTCCGCTCGGAAAAGATCCTGCGCGAGCGCCTCATGCAGCGCCCGAATGTCGAGGTGTTGTGGAACACGGAAGTGGCGGAAATCACCGGCGAGGCCGCAAAGCCGCCGATGCCGCCCTCGGTCACCGGCGTGAAGCTGCGCAACACGCTCACCGGCGCCATCACCGAACGGCCGATCCATGGCGTCTTCGTCGCCATTGGCCATGCGCCGGCAACGGAACTGTTCAAGGGCAAGGTCAAGCTGAAGGACAACGGCTATATGTGGACCGCGCCGGATTCGACCGCCACCGACGTTCCGGGCGTCTTTGCCGCCGGTGACGTCACGGACGACACTTTCCGGCAGGCGATTACGGCCGCCGGCATGGGCTGCATGGCAGCGCTCGAAGCCGAGCGTTATCTTGCCGGCATCCTGCCGCTTGCCGAAGCGGCGGAATAATCATGGTGGTGCCTCTCGACTGGGACAAATTGCGCATTTTTCACGCGGCAGCGGAAGCCGGATCGTTCACCCATGCCGCCGACAAGCTGCATCTGTCGCAGTCGGCGATCAGCCGGCAGGTCAGCGCCCTGGAACAGGACGTGGGAGTAAAGCTGTTTCACCGCCACGCCCGCGGCCTGATTCTCACCGAACAGGGCGAACTTCTCTACCGGACCGCTCATGACGTGCTGCTGAAGCTCGAAACGGTGAAAATGCAGCTGACGGAGACGACGGAGAAGCCGAGCGGCAAGCTGCGCGTCACCACCACGGTCGGCCTCGGCCAGGGCTGGCTCACCGACAAGGTGCAGGAATTCCTGCAGCTTTATCCGGAAATGGCCATCCAGCTCATCCTCGACAACGAGGAGCTGGACGTCAACATGCGCCATGCCGACTGCGCGATCCGCCTGCGCCAGCCGCAGCAATCCGACCTCATCCAGCGCAAGCTGTTCACCGTGCACATGCATGTCTACGCGGCCCCCTCCTACATCAACCGCTTCGGGGAGCCGCAGACGATCGAGGATCTCGACGATCACCGGATCATCACCTTCGGTGAGCCGGCGCCGAATTACCTGCTCGATGTGAACTGGCTGGAATATGCCGGGCGCAATTCCGACAATCCGCGCCTGCCGCACCTGCAGATCAACAGCCAGACCTCGATCAAGCGCGCCTGCCTGCTCGGAATCGGCATTGCGGTACTCCCCGATTACATCGTCGGGCGCGACCCGGGACTGATTCAGCTGGCGATCAACGCCGACATCCCCTCGTTCGACACCTATTTCTGCTATCCGGACGAGATGAAGAACGCCGCGAAGCTCAAGGTTTTTCGTGATTTCATCGTCGCAAAAGCGCGAAACTGGAACTTCTGACGAGGACGCGGGCAAATAAAGCCCGCTGCAACCGAATGACAAAAGCCATTTTCTTCAAGGATTTGCAGGCAGTTCCTACAATTGACGGCAGCTCGAAGCCGCACCTGTGCGGCAAGCGCATGGCTGTCCTGCACAAAAATGGATTGTTCACTGCACAATAAAGCACCATATCGCACACAGCTGATGCACATGGTGGCTTTTCCTCCCAGTTCCACCGCAGCAGCTGTTCCCCTCTGGAGGTTATTTGACCTTCACACTTTAAAGGGCCCTGGAGAAATCCGGTGGCCCTCTTTTTTTAACTGCGCATTGCCCATGGCAGCGGAAATATCCGCCGGAAACACGGCACGGCACTTGCCTGCAACAATCCTCCTCCCCATATTGATGTCAGCTGGCGCCCCTTGGTGACATCCCCTCGTTGCCCGCGCCGGCTGTTCCCCTCTGGAGGTTTTTCAACCTTCACACCTTTGGGCCTCGGAGCAATCCGGAGGCCCATTTTTTTGGCCGCAACACCTTTAAATCGGGAATGAGCGATCCATATATCGTTCATGGACGATATAAGAGATCAGGCCATGGACCGCAGCGAAATCCTCAAAGCCCTGTCACATCCGGCGCGCGTCGAATTTCTCGAATGGATGCGCGAGCCCGAAACACATTTTTCATCGCAGGCGCACCCGCTCGACATGGGCATCTGTGCCAACCAGTTCGAAAAGCGCTGCGGCCTGTCGCAGTCCACCGTATCCGCCCATCTGGCAACGCTTGAAAAGGCACGTCTCGTGAAGATCACCAAGGTCGGCCAGTGGACCTTCTATCAACGCGACGAAGACATGATCCGTGCCTTCGTCGCGCATCTTGGCGCTACGCTCTGAGCCGTAGCGCTTCCATCTTCCGCACAGTCAAAAAAGGAACGTTCATGTCGTCATTGTTTGATACCGTCACCTTCGGGGACCTCACCCTCAACAACCGCATCGTCATGGCACCGCTCACGCGCAACCGCTCGCCGAAGGCCATCCCGAACGATCTCAACGTCGTCTATTACGAGCAGCGCGCCACGGCGGGCCTCATCGTCTCCGAAGGCACGGCCGTCACCCAGCAGGGCCAGGGTTATGCCGATGTGCCCGGTCTTTACCTTCCCGAAGCGCTGGAAGGCTGGAAGAAGGTCACCGATGCCGTGCATTCGCGCGGCGGCAAGATCGTCGCCCAGCTCTGGCATGTCGGCCGCGTCTCGCATGTCTCGCTGCAGCCGGGCGGCGCCGCCCCCGTTGCACCGTCTGCCATCACCGCCAAGTCGAAGACCTATATCCTGAACGAAGATGGCAGCGGCGGTTTTGCCGAAACCTCTGCCCCGCGTGCGCTGGAACTCTCCGAACTGCCGGGCATCGCGGCTGATTTTGCAAGGGCTGCCCGTGCCGCCGTCGATGCCGGCTTCGACGGTGTGGAAATCCACGGCGCCAATGGCTACCTGCTCGACCAGTTCCTGAAGGACGGCGCCAATAAGCGCACGGACGGCTATGGCGGCTCGATCGAAAACCGCCTGCGCCTGACGCTTGAGGTGGTCGATGCCGTGGCTGCGGCCATTGGCGCCGGCAGGACCGGCATTCGCCTGTCCCCGACCACGCCCGCCAATGACGTGAGCGACAGCAACCCGCAGGCCCTGTTCAACGCGCTGGTCGCGGAACTTGCCACACGCAACCTCGCCTTCATCCATGTGATCGAAGGGGCAACCGGCGGGGCGCGCGACCATCAATACGACGGCAGCCGCTTCGACTACGCCGCCTTCAAGGCAGCCTATGTCAATGCCGGCGGCAAGGGCGCCTGGATGCTCAACAACGGCTACTCGGCCGAGACGGCAGCCGAGGCCGTCGAAAGCGGCAAGGCCGACCTGATCTCCTTCGGCAAACCGTTCATCGCCAATCCGGACCTGGTTCGCCGCATCAAGGACGGCGCTGCCTGGAACGACATCAACCCGCAGACCCTCTATGGCGGCGGCGCGGAAGGCTATACCGACTACCCGACGCTGGAAGCAGCCGAGTAATCCGATTTCCAACGAGGCCCGCACAGCTGCGGGCCTCGTCTTTTTGGAGCGCCTGAGCACGTTGGCGACCTATGGCCTGGACGACAGCGGCAAGGCGTTCTTCGCCAGCCTGTCGCCGCGAGGACCGAACGCTGGTCCGGCCGGCTGTTCAAGGCAGTTCAGCGAAACCAGCGTTTCGCGAATGGCCGTGTCGAGCGGCGTCTGTGGCTCGAACCCCAGGAACGCGCGCAGCTTGCCGTTCGACATGCGGATCGGCTCTCTCCAGAGGTATCGCATTTCCCACAGCTCCCGGAAAAGCGGCACGACGGGGCGCGCGAGCCCGACAAGCCACCAGGGGAAGCGATGCTGGCGCAGCTTGCGTTTGGTGACGCGCGCAATGGCGCCGATCATCCGTTCGCCGTCCTCGTCCCAGACACCCTCCATATGAAAGACAGCGAAGGTTGGCAGCCGGCTGGCCTGCCCCAGGAGGCGCACCATGGTTTCGGCCACATCCGGCAAATAGGCCCATTGGTGGCCAATGCCCCGCGCCGCCGGTCGCATGACACGGGTAACCGGCCGGCCGGGCCGGACCAAACCTTGCGAAAACCAGCTGTTTGCCGCACCCGGCCCGAAAAAATCTCCCGCCCGCACGATCAGCACCGGCACGCCGTCCTGCGCTGCAAGGCGCAACCGCTGCTCAAGCTCGACGCGGATCGCCCCCTTGGCGGTCAACGGGTTCTGCGGGCTGTCCTCCTCAAGAATGGGAAAGGCGTCCGGGCCGAAATTGTAGACCGTGCCGGGCAGAAGAATGCGCGCACCGCAGGCTCTCGCGGCAGAAATGGTATTGTCGATCATCGGCAAAACCAGCTTGCCCCAGTCGCGGTAGCCAGGTGGATTGACCGCATGCACAATAAGCTGCGCCCCTTCAGAGGCGTTCAGCACGTCGGAGCCGTTCATGGCATCGCCCGTCACCCATTCGAACGACGGTTCGCTCGCGGCAACGGCCAGCGCCCTGCGATGCAGGGCCCGCACATGCCATCCTTCCGCGCCCAGACGGCGGCCAACGGTTCCGCCGACGCCTCCGGTGGCGCCAAGGATAAGGGCGATGGGTTTCGTGGCAGGAGTGGTGGAGGCATTGTCTGCGGCGTGGGGAACGGTCATCGGAAACTCCTTCTGTCTGACGGACTGGAGTATCCCGCGTTCTGCCGCTATAGGAAATTCTCGGAAATCTTATGGTGTCTATTCAAAAATGAATGAGCCAGACTGGAATCTCTACCGAACGCTTTTGGCTGTTTTGGAAACCGGCTCCCTCTCGGCGGCAGCACGAACGCTCGGGCTGACGCAACCGACTGTCGGGCGCCATATCGATGAGCTGGAGCAGGCGCTGGGGCATGCGCTGTTCACGCGCTCGCAGCAGGGTTTGCTGCCGACCGATGCGGCTGAGGCCTTGCGGCCCTATACGGAAAACCTCGCCACCACGGCTGCGGCCCTGTTGCGCGAGGCATCGAGCGCCATCGGCGCTGTGGAAGGCGTGGTGCGCATCAGCGCCAGTGATGTCATCGGTGTCGAGGTCCTCCCCCCAATCCTCTCGAAATTGCAAGCGGCCCATCCGCGGCTCGACCTGGAGCTATCTCTGTCCGATACGCTGCATGATCTTTTGCGGCGCGAGGCAGATATTGCCGTGCGCATGACGAGACCCCGGCAGGATGCCTTGGTGGCGCGCCATATCGGAACGATCGAACTTGGGCTGCACGCCGCCCGAAGCTATATGGACCGGAAGGGCAGTCCGGCGGACCTGCAGGCACTGACGCTGCACCACATGGTCGGTTTCGACCGGGAAACGGCCTTCATCCGGGCAAGCATCGAAAGCATCCGGCAACAGGCACCGGGTTTCCCAAACAACCTGCATTGGACCTATCGCACCGACAGCAACCTTGCCCAACTCTCGGCAATTAAGGCCGGGGCCGGCATCGGCATCTGCCAGGTCAAGCTGGCGCAACGCGATCCGAACATGGTGCGGTTGCTGCCGGAGTTCTCCCTGTCGCTTGATACCTGGGTCGCCATGCACGAGAATCTGCGGCAATCCCCCCGCTGCAGGGCGACATTCGATGCGCTCTGCGACGGATTGATCGATTATGTGCGAAGCGCCTGACGGGCGTCAGGGCGCCTGATTTGCCTGCGGCTCGGTGTCTTCCACTTCGGCCTCCGGCCGGTCGCCGCCGTCGCTATATTCGACGTGCCATATGCCGGCTGCATCCTGCCAGCTGATTTCTTCTGCATCGCCACCCACCTGCTGCTCGGCCGCAACGATTCGTGCCGCCTGCAGCGCGTCGGCATGACTGGCAAATGTTTCGGAATAGACGTCGCCCAGCCGGTAGGCCCAGCCGCCATCATGTTGAACGACCTTGTATACGACCTTCGTCATGGCTTTCCTCCTGATGTGTTCTTTTGACGATAACCGAACAGCAAATGTCCGGGAGCTTGCGGGGTTCCCACAAAAACGTCTGAAGGCGCCCCTCCTGGCTGCGGATCTGCTTGAAGCCTGCAGCCACTGCCATAGATTGCTCCCGAGCAGCCGGGAGCACAAGCACGCGCATGACATCACTGATAAGGCAGGAAAAATTCCTTCTGGTCGCGCTTGTGGTGGCAATCGCTGCCTATCTTGGCGAACATGCGGTGCTGGAGGCGGGAAAGATCGGGTCACTGGTTGCCGCGGCAGCCCTCATCGGCGTCATCGTGCTGGTGTCCACGCGCGTGGCGCACCATGCGGAAATCCTTGCTCACAAGGTGGGCGATCCCTATGGCACGATGATCCTGACGCTGTCTGCCGTCGCCGTCGAGGTCATCATCCTCGCGATTCTGATGAACAGCAGCGCCTCGCCGACGCTGGTGCGCGACACGATCTATTCTGCCGTGATGATCGACATCAACGGCATTCTGGGGCTTGCGGCCCTGCTCGGTGGTCTGCGGCACGGCGAGCAGCCCTATAACGACAATTCGGGCAAGACCTACGGCGTGATGATCCTGACGGCCATGGGCATCTCGATGATCGTGCCGGAATTCGTGCCATCGGATCGCTGGCACTATTATTCCGCCTTCACCATCTGCGCGATGATTGCGCTCTATGGGCTGTTCCTGCGCATGCAGGTGGGGCCGCACAGCTACTTCTTCAGCTACAGCTATCCGCGCGCCAAACCCGCAGCCGGTGCCGCCCAGGCCGGCGCGGAGGAACAGGAAGGCGAAGGCTCTACTGCCGTGTCCATCGTCATCATCCTGATCGGTGTCGTCCTCATCGGGGCGCTTGCGGAGTTCATGTCGGCCTTCATCAATACCGGCCTTGAGGGAAGCGGCGCACCGCCGGCCCTGATGGCCGTGATCGTCGCCTCCATTTCGGCAGCACCGGAGATCCTGACGGCGCTTCGGGCCGCCCTTCGCAACCGCATGCAGGCGGTGGTGAATATCGCCATGGGCGCCTCGCTCTCCACCGTCATTCTCACCGTGCCGGTCATGGAGGCAATTGCGCTCTATACGGGCCAACCCTTCATCATGGCGATGACACCGGTCCAAACCGTGATGGTGACGATCACGCTGATTGCCGCGGCCATCAATCTCAACGACGGGGAAACGAACGCCATCGAGGGCATGACCCATTTCGTGCTGTTCGCCACCTTCCTGATGCTCACCATTCTCGGGCTTTGACGTTTCATATCAATCACTTGCCCGCACCACCGGACTCAACCCGGCAAGCACTTGATTCAACCTGCCAAGCGGGACTTCACCGGGTGATAAAGCAAACTTGAACGCGGCGCGTGCGGTCTTCATCACAGGCTACCCTACATGGTCTCCAGGCCCGCCGCGTCCGAACGACCACCGGCGTGCGCCTGAGACACCTAGATTTGCGACACCGAGACTTGGGACACCGAAACTTGGGAAACTGGGAGAAGACGATGAATTCCTTGAAGCTTCTGATCGCCGGAACAATCCTTGCCGGCACCGCCGCCCTCACCGCCCATGCGCAGGGAAGACCGGCCGAGACGAGCCCGCCCAACGCGCCGAACCAGCAGCCGCAGTTTGAAAACCAGACGCGCGCCCCGCAACCCGCTGCCCCGGTCAACATCAAGACCGAGGTGGTGGCAAAGGGCCTGCCGCATCTCTGGGCGATGGAATTTCTCCCCGACGGGCGCATGCTGGTAACGGCCAAAGCCGGCGCCATGCATATCGTCCGCGACGGCAAGGCCGGCCCTGCAATTAGCGGCGTGCCAAAAGTCCTGTCCGGCGGCCAGGGCGGCCTGCTCGACGTGGCGCTTGCGCCCGACTATGCCACCTCCGGCCGGATCTTCTTCTCGTTTTCCGAGGAGCGCGAGGACGGCAACGGCACCTCGGTTGCCTCCGCGCGCCTTGTGCCGAACGATCAGGGCGGTGGGCAACTGGAGGACGTCTCCGTGATCTTCCGCCAGATGCCAAGTTATGACGGCAACAAGCACTTTGGCTCCCGCCTCGCCTTCGGGCCGGCCGGCGAACTCTATGTCACCGTCGGCGAGCGCTCCGACACTGAACCGCGCGTGCAGGCGCAGGATCTAAATAGCGGTCTCGGCAAGGTGTTCCGCATCACGCAGGACGGCAAGCCCCTGCCGGACAATCCTTTCGTGGGCCAGGAGAATGCGCTTCCCGAAATCTGGTCGCTCGGACACCGCAACGTGCAATCTGCCACCGTGGATGGAGAGGGCCGCTTCTGGCTCGTCGAACACGGGCCGAAGGGCGGCGACGAGTTGAACCGACCGGAAGCGGGCAAGAATTACGGCTGGCCGGAGGTGACCTACGGCGTCGAATACAGCGGCGCGCCCGTCGGCAAGGGCCTCACGCAGATGGCTGAGACGGAGCAGCCGGTCTACTACTGGGACCCTGTCATTGCCCCCTCCGGCATGGCCTTTTACGACGCAAACGCCATTCCGGAATGGAAAGGCGCCTTTCTCGTCGGCGGGCTGGTGAGCCAGGGTGTCGTCATTCTTCACATGGAAAACGACAAGGTAAGCCACGAGGAGCGCGTGCCGCTCAATGCCCGCATCCGCGACGTCAAAGTCGGCCCCGACGGCGCCGTCTATGCCGTGATCGAACAGCGCGGCGGCGGCCAATCGACCATCATCAAGCTGACCAAGGCGTAAAAACTCAACCCTCGGCGTTTCGGCAATGGCTCAGAGCCGGAACGCCAGCGGATGACCCACAAGCGCGCGGTCGATGGTGACGAGTTGCAGCTTTTCAACCTGCGCCTGGGCAAGCAGAAGCCGATCAAAGGGATCGCGGGTGGGCGGTTCGGGATGGGCGGCGGTCAGAACGTGTTCGACCTCGATACCCATGAGAATAAAACCCGCCGCTTCGAGATAGGCCGGAATTTCGTTGAGGGGCAAGGGGGGCGCCAGTTTTCCAATCCGTGTCTTGATGGCCATTTCCCAAAGACTGGCGGTACTGACGAAAACCTCTCCGACACTGCTGACAACCGTTGCGTAAAACCGAGGGAACTTCTCGGCCATCACGCCGTCCGCTGCCGCCAGCACAAAATGTGTGTCGAGCAGCAATCTTGCCATCAGGGCAGCGGTCTAAGCAGAAAATCTTCCGGCAGGGGATCGTCGAAGTCGTCCGAGATGAAGCCCTTCGTACGAACGATGCCTTTGGACCGCAGGTAGGCTTCGCCAGCCTCCAAATCGATACCGGGTCTCCTGCGGTGCGGAACGATGTCAAACACCGGCTTTCCGTCGCGCGTTACGGTCACAGTCTCGCCCTGCTCCACATCCTGGGCAAATTCGTCGAAACGGTCCCGGACTTCGCGAATAGAAACGGTCTTCATGTCAAAAACATACGCCCGCGACATATCACCGTCAATGAAGAAGAAAAGGGCCTGCCATCACTGGCAAGCCCTTCGTTAAAAGTCCTCGGACGACGCGCTTACTTGCAGTTGTTGCAGAAGCGCTGGATGCGGCGGCAGGCTTCTTCCAGCAGGTCTTCCGAAGTGGCGTAGGAAATGCGGAAGTTGGGGCCAAGGCCGAAGGCCGAGCCGTGGACGACGGCAACACCTTCGGTTTCCAGAAGCTCGGTCACGAAATCCTCGTCCGTCTCGATGACCTTGCCCGAGGGAGCGGTCTTGCCGATCAGCCCCTTGCAGGAGGGATAGACATAGAAGGCGCCTTCCGGGTTCGGGCAGGAAATGCCCTTGGCTTGGTTGAGCATGGAGACGACGAGGTCGCGGCGGCCTTCGAAGATCGCCTTGTTCTTGGCCACGAAATCCTGCGGGCCGTTCAGGGCTTCGACAGCTGCCCACTGGGCAATCGATGAGGCACCCGACGTCTGCTGGCCCTGGATCATGTCCATCGCCTTGATCAGCTCGAGCGGGCCTGCCGCATAGCCGATACGCCAGCCGGTCATCGCATAGGCTTTCGACACGCCGTTCATGGTCAGCGTGCGGTCATAGAGCGTCGGCTCCACTTCCACCGGCGTCACGAACTTGAAATCGCCGAAGGTCAGGTGCTCGTACATGTCGTCGGTGAGAACCCAGACATGCGGATACTTGACGAGCACGTCGGTCAGCGCCTTCAGCTCGTCATGGCTATAGGCCGCACCCGACGGGTTGGACGGCGAGTTGAAGATGAACCACTTGGTCTTGTCGGTGATCGCCTTTTCGAGATCTGCCGGCTGCAGCTTGAAATTGTTCTCCTGCGTGGCAGACACGATGACCGGCGTGCCACCGCACAACGCAACCATTTCCGGATAGGACACCCAGTAAGGCGCCGGGATGATCACTTCATCGCCCGGGTTCAACGTCGCCATGAAGGCGTTGAACAGGATCTGCTTCCCGCCGGTGCCGACAATCGTCTGGGCGGCCGTGTAATCGAGATTGTTCTCGCGCTTGAACTTCTTGGCAATCGCCTCGCGCAGCTGCGGGATGCCCGAGACCGGCGTGTACTTGGTTTCGCCCCGGTTGATCGCCTCGATGGCCGCCTGCTTGACATTGTCCGGCGTGTCAAAATCCGGTTCGCCGGCACCGAGCCCGATCACGTCGCGGCCCTTGGCTTTCAGTTCGCGGGCTTTCTGCGAAACGGCAATGGTGGCGGACGGCTTTACGCGGGAAAGTGCATCGGCAAGAAAGGCCATGATGGGAATGTCCTGAAGCTGTTGAAAACGGCAGGCCGGCTCGGCTTTGCCGTCAGGTTCTATGTCGAAGAAAGCCGCCTGTTTCAAGGCCGAAAAGCCGGCACTTGCGTCTTTCTTGCAACGGTTGCCACGCGGCGAATTTACCTGTCATTTCAATGCCCGCCGGGGCAGCATGCGGCAACCATCCGCACGTCCGGCGTAACGCCTTGTTTTCGCCACAGTAATTGCCGGTGACTGCCGCAATCCTGTCGTTGTGGCGTCGCTTTCGCCGGGTCTTCTCACACCATCGACGATGCCGTGAGAGGACCACCCATGTTTCTGGACGACGAAGAGGCAACCGCCCGCATCCGGACACGCCGCCTGAGCGGCAGTTTGTGGGTTGCCGGGACGGCGCTTGCGGCCTGCATCCTGATGATGCTGGCGCTGGTCGGCACCGCGCGTGCGCAGGACATCTCCTCCCTGTCGCAGGTCGTCACGCCGCAACTTCTCCTGCAAAGCGATGCTGCCGGCGATCAGCGGCTCATTTTCGGCGCCTTGACCCTGGTCTTCTGCGTCGCCGCCGCCGGCCTCTGGCGGTTGAGCTTTCGTGGCCTCTCCACGAACCGCAGCGGCAAGAGCGATGGCCGTCGTATCCACCATTCCTAAGAACCGTCTGACGCCCCCTTACGAAAGCATTTTCGTCCACAAGCTTGAGCCTGCCCGAACCACCTGATAGGCAGCCGCTGCGGTCAAGGCCGCGCGGCTCATCTTTCACGGATCTCGACATGACGCGATTGCAGGCGAACCTTGTGCTTCTTCTTGCGGCCGCCATCTGGGGCGGCGGGTTCGTCGCGCAATCCACCGCCATGGCGACGATCGGGCCCTTCTGGTTCGTCGGTCTGCGGTTTGCCATCGCAGCCCTTGCTGTTCTGCCCTTTGCCGTGCTCGAGGCCCGCCGGATCGGCAGTCGACCGGAACGCCGGCATATGGGCGGCTTCCTCCTCGTCGGTCTGGCTCTGTTCGGCGGCGCCATCACCCAGCAGATCGGCCTGCAGACCACCACCGTCACCAATTCGAGCTTTTTGACCGGGCTCTACGTCGTCTTCGTGCCGGTCATCTCGATCGTCATCTTCCAGCGCTTTCCGCACTGGATCGTCTGGCCGGTGGCGCTGCTGGCGCTCATCGGCATTTTCCTGCTGAGTGGCGGCAATATCCAGGCCGTGTCCACCGGCGATCTCTGGAGCATTGCCTGCGCAGCCTTCTGGGGGCTGCAGATCGTGCTCGCCGGCCACTTCGTCAGCCGCTCCGAACGGCCACTGGCACTGTCTGCCACGCAGTTTGCCGTCTGCGCTATCGTATCGCTGATGATCGGTATTGCAGTGGAGCCGGTCTCCCTGGATGCTGTCGGGGGCGCACTTGCCGAAATTCTCTATGTCGGCCTGATTTCCTCGGGGCTTGCCTTCGTGCTGCAGGTCATTGGCCAGCGCCACACGACGGCGCCGCAGGCCGCCATTTTCCTGTCGTCGGAAGCTCTGTTCGGCGCGTTTTTCGGTGCCCTGCTGCTCGATGAAACCTTGCCGCCGCTTGGCTATCTCGGCTGCGGATTGATCTTTGCGGCCATGCTGATCGTCGAACTTGTGCCGGAACTCCTCAATCGGCGCCGGAACGCCCGCCTTCAATCGACGCGCAGCTGAGAATTTGAGAGCCTGCGCTTGCGGCCGGAAAACCGCGAGACGATTGAAGTTGCGGGCCTTTTTCCCTCCGAAGCAACGGATGACCCACATTTTATGCAAGTCCGAAACAGGCGTTTGGCATCACCCCTCGGTGCCAGAAAACTTTTTCTTGCCAATTTGTGTCAAACGCAGCAATCTGTGTCGGTTCGGGCAGTTTGCGAGCATGGGAAGAGCTATAATGAAGCGTTTCGGAAGCGCCAAAACTTCCGGGCGGGGGATTGGGCAAGGATCATGACGATCTTTTCTTTGTTTCCCGCGGTAAATACGGGCCCCTTTCCGCCATTTCGAAATGCCTGCCGCCTGCCCTTCATGGGCAAATATCGTGATGCTGTCCGCCGCTGAACACGGACAGAGGAAAAAGGACCTGATGCATGGCCGAAACTGGCACTGTAAAATTCTTCAATACGGACAAGGGCTTCGGCTTTATCAAGCCAGACAATGGTGGAGCAGATATCTTCGTCCATATCTCTGCGGTACAGGCTTCCGGCCTGTCCGGACTTTCGGAAAATCAGAAAGTAAGCTTCGACACGGAACCGGATCGTCGCGGCAAAGGCCCCAAGGCAGTCAATCTGCAGATTGCCGGCTAAGCCTCGTTACGGTTTTTTACTTCGAGTTGAAGCCCGGCAGGAATGCCGGGTTTTTTTGTCTTACATCTGCACTTGCGATGTTCGTCTGCGGTGCCGCAGAGGCGGCAACGCTGGACTTTTGACGCTGGCTTACAACACTCGATCTGGCCGAATGGCATCCGTGGCTCAACGCCGGGTGCGGAGGGACCTACAGGCCCTGGAGGAAGGGGTTGCTGCGGCGTTCGTCGCCGACGCGGCTTCCCGGCCCATGACCGCAGATGAAGCCCATCTCGTCGCCAAGCGGCAGAACCTTGTCGCGGATGCTGTCGAGCAGTTGCTGGTGATTGCCGCCCGGCAGGTCGGTACGGCCGATCGAGCCGTTGAACAGAACGTCACCCATGATGGTGAAATTCATGTCGCGGTTGACGAAGATCACATGACCCGGCGCATGGCCCGGGCAGTGCAGCACATCGAAGCGATGATCTCCGAGCGCCACGACGTCGCCTTCGTTCAGAAACTGGTCGGGCACCAGCTTGCGCGCCGGAACCGTATAACCGAAGGCAGCCCCGCGCGTATCGAGCACCTCCAGCAGCGGCTTGTCGTCGGCATGGGGGCCGATAACGGAGGCACCGGTCTTCTCGCGCAACTCGTCTGCACCGCCGGCGTGATCGATATGACCGTGGGTGATCCAGATTTCGGTGATCGTCACGCTTTGTTGCGCGGCAACCTCGATGATCCGGTCGACATCGCCGCCCGGATCGACCACGACACCCTGCTTCGTGTCGGCATCAAAGAGAAGCGTGCAATTCTGCTGGAAGGGAGTAACCGGAATGATACCGGCTTGAAGCATGCCCATGAAGCCTCGTCAGGTTGGTGATGAAGGATAGATCACTATACCCGCCCTGCCTGCCGCAGACAGCCGACAAAATCAATCCGAGACGGAATAACGGCTTTCGGCACTGACGGAGGGCGCAAGGCAGGCACTGGCGACCAGCAGGCTTGCAACGGCAAATTTCAGCGCGAAAACGGTGACGAGAACCGGGCGCAGCGGATGCGAGAGGGAGATCGGGCTCTTGCTCGGCACTGTCCCATCGATGGTGGATAAGCTCATGTTATACTTCCTGTTTCCCTGCGGCTCGGAACGGGGATCGGCGATAAAGGTTCCGTGTGGCCGCAGCTGATTTTGTCTTTCTGCAGCACTTGCGTCTTCTTTGTGGCCGACAAAGCGCAGCGGGCCAGCCCTGCACAATGTTTGCGTGGGATGATGCGCGTTGAGCACACATATTGATGTTGATTGTTGAGCCGCTTCGGGCTTTATCAAATCAGCATGAAACACGTCGCGGTCGGCGGTCGGTGCGGTTGGGCCAAGAGGCTGCACCTCCCCTGCCCGTCCCACCGCCACTCGAAGAGGAACGCCTGGTGCCACCGGTCTCGTCTGGGAAAGCCCTGAAAAAGGTCCAGCCGCCGATGCCTGCTGTCGATGAAAGCAAGATCGACTTCGAAACCATCGAGCTGTTTTTCTTTGCCTATCGCGACTTCATTTCCGATCCCGACGCGATTTTGGAAAAGATCGGCATGGGGCGCGCCCATCACCGCGTGGTCTATTTCGTCTGCCGGCAGCCGGGGATGATGGTGACGGATCTGCTCGATACGCTGCAGATTACCAAGCAGAGCCTGGCGCGCGTGCTGAAGCAGCTGATCGACAGCGGCTATATCCGCCAGATGGCCGGCGCCAAGGATCGCCGGCAGCGCCGGCTCTATCCCACGCTTGCCGGGCGGGAACTGGCGCTTGCCCTGTCGGAGCCGCAATCAAGCCGCATATCGGCAGCGCTTGGCGACCTGACAGCGGAGCAGCGCGAGGGCGTCATCCGGTTCCTGCGCCTGATGCGCGGCCGCGCCGAAGGGCTCAAACCTGTCGAAAACGAGGTGGATTGAAGATGGGGAACAACCCTGTAGCGTTGCTCGACGATGCGGCCCACCTTTTGGTGGTGGATGACGACACCCGCATCCGCGACCTCCTGCACCGCTATCTGCGGGAGCAGGGCTTTCGCGTGACCGGCGCAAGCGATGCGGCCGAAGCGCGGCGCAAGCTGGAGGGGCTGGATTTCGATCTCATTATCCTCGACGTGATGATGCCGGGCGAAACCGGCATCTCGCTCACCCAGTCGCTGAGGGAAAAGCGGGCGATCCCGATCATTCTGCTGACGGCACGCGCCGAAGCCGAATCGCGCATCGAGGGGCTGCAGGCCGGCGCCGACGACTATCTGCCTAAACCGTTCGATCCGCGCGAACTAGTGCTGCGCATCAACAATATCCTGCGCCGCAACAGCAATCCGGATGCGCCGAAGATCGATCAGGTGATGTTCGGCCCCTTCACCTTTTCGATTGCCAAGAAAGAACTGCGGCGGGCGGCCGAAACCATTCGCCTCACCGACCGCGAGCAGGACATCATGCTGATGTTTGCGCTGAAGGCCGGCGACACCATTCCACGCCACGAACTGATCGGCGACGATGCCGAAGTCGGCGAGCGCACCATCGACGTGCAGATCAACCGGCTGCGCCGCAAGATCGAGGACGATCCGGCAAACCCCATCTACCTTCAAACCGTGCGCGGCATCGGGTACCGTCTGAGCATCGATTGAGGTCGCAGCCTTTTTCAAGGGCTGCCCGCAACCGGCGGCGGCAGCGCTGCCCGAGAGAGACAGCATGGCGATTTTCGACAGG
This sequence comes from Neorhizobium fuzhouense, assembly GCF_042611105.1. NCBI lineage: Bacteria > Pseudomonadati > Pseudomonadota > Alphaproteobacteria > Hyphomicrobiales > Rhizobiaceae > Neorhizobium > Neorhizobium fuzhouense. Next base: position 332,338 of record NZ_JBHFFP010000002.1, read on the forward strand.
ATCGGGCGCGATATCGGCAGGGTGAAGCCGCCGGGCTGGATCCCGCTCGGCCGCTGGCTGAAACGGCGCATGCCGAGCGGGCTTTACCTGCGCTCGGTGCTCATCGTCATCATCCCCATGCTTCTCCTGCAGACCGTGGTGGCCGCCGTCTTCATGGAGCGCCACTGGCGGCTGGTGACGGAGCGCCTGTCGCAGGCCGTCACGCGCGACATTGCCGCCATCATCGAGGTGATCCGCACCTATCCGCAGCCTGAGGACGATTACCAGCAGATCATTCGCATCGCCCGCGACACGCTGTCGCTCAACATTTCCGTCGAACCGGGTGGGCAATTGCCACCGCCGCGGCCAAAGCCGTTCTTCTCGATCCTCGACGATATCCTCGCCGACCAGATCAACCAGCAGATCCGCCTGCCCTTCTGGATCGATACGGTGGGCGACAGCCGGCTTGTGGAGATCCGCATCCAGCTGGGCGACAAGGTCTTGCGCGTCTTTACCATCCGCAACCAGACCTATGCCTCGAACACCCATATCTTCCTCGTCTGGATGTTCGGCACCGCGCTGCTCCTGATCGGCATATCGATCCTCTTCCTGCGCGGCCAGATCCGCCCGATCCTGGCGCTTGCCGATGCGGCCGAAAGTTTCGGCAAGGGCCAGAAGATGCCGACACCCTTCGTGCCGCGCGGCGCCGACGAAATCCGCCGGGCCGGCATTGCCTTCATCCAGATGCGGGAACGCATCGAGCGGCAGATGGAGCAGCGCACCGCCATGTTGACCGGCATCAGCCACGACCTGCGCACCATCCTCACCCGCTTCAAGCTGCAGCTGGCGCTTGCCGGCGACAATCCTGATCTCGCCGGCATGGGAACCGACATCGACGACATGCAGAGCATGCTGGAAGGCTATCTCGCCTTTGCCCGCAATGAAGCGGCCGAGGATTTCGGCCAGTTGAAGCTCAGCGAACTGCTGGAAAAGATGCGCGCCGATTTCGAGCTGCACGGCAAGAGCATGACCTACCGGGTCGAGGGCGAGGATCTCCTGTCGGTCCGTCCCGGCGCCTTCATGCGCCTCGTCGGCAATCTCGCCTCCAATGCCCGCCGTTATGCAGACAGCCTGCATGTGGAGGCGCGCCACAATGCCAAATGGCTGACGCTCACCTTCGACGACGATGGCCCCGGCATCCCCGAACAATCCCGCGAAGACGTGTTCAAGCCCTTCTACCGGCTGGACGAGGCGCGCAATCTCGATGCCTCCGGCACCGGCTTGGGCCTTGCCATTGCCCGCGACATCGCGCGTGCCCATGGCGGCAATGTGACACTGGGCGACAGCCCGTCAGGGGGATTGCGTGCGGTGGTGCGCGTGCCGGCATAATCCGTGAGCAGATCCGGCCGGCGCTTACAAGGCGCCGAGGCCGCCTCACATCATCTTCATGCCGTTCGGGACCGGCCGCTCGACGGCGGCAAGCACGATATCACCGTTCTCATCGGCAAAGCCGAGCGTCAGAACCTCCGAGCGCACAGGCCCGATCTGGCGGGGCGGAAAGTTGACGACGCCCAGCACCTGACGGCCGATCAGCGTCTCGGGCTTATAATGCACGGTGATCTGCGCCGATGAACGCTTGACGCCGATCTCGGCGCCGAAATCGATCTTCAGCTTGTAGGCGGGCTTTCGCGCCTCGGGAAATTCTTCCGCCTCGACAATGGTGCCGACGCGGATATCGACCTTTTCGAAATCGGCAAAGGTGATCTCGCCCGCCATCGTCATCTCCCCGGAAAAATCAGCGACCCAGTTCTTCGGCGCGGGCGCGCGCAGCTTCAAGCGCCGTGTCGAACAACGGCTGCATGCCATGCTCCGCCATCAGGACGGCAAGCGCTGCCGCCGTCGTGCCGCCCGGCGAGGTGACGTTCTGACGAAGCCGTGCGGCCGTGTCGGCAGAGCGGTTCAGCAATTCGCCGGCACCGGATACGGTTTCGCGCGCAAGCCGCATGGCCAGGTCTTCGGGCAGACCGAGCTTGCGGCCGGCCTCCGCCATGCATTCCACCAGATAGAACACATAGGCCGGTCCGCTGCCGGAAACGGCGGTCACCGCATCGATATCGCTCTCGCGCGCCACCCACTCCACTGGGCCGCTGACCTTCAGAAGGTCGTGGACGGCGGTGCGCTGCGCCTCGGACACCTTGTCATTGCCATAGGCGCCGGTCACCCCACGGCCGATCATCGCCGGCGTGTTGGGCATGGCGCGCACCATGGCACCGTCGCCGAGATAGCCTTGCAGGAAGGCGAGCGTCTTGCCGGCGGCAACCGAGACGACCACCGTCTCCGGCCCGACCAGCGCGGAAAGCTTAGGCAGAACCGCCTCCATCACCTGCGGCTTGACGGCAAGAAACAGGATGCCGGCCTTTACATCGGCAGGTGCGGCCGTTTCATGGCGGGCACCGGCGGCCTCGATCTGCGCCTTCATCGCCTCCGACGTACCCGGATCGATGACGAGCACGGACGCGCCCGGCACGCCGTTCTTCAGCCAGCCCGACAGCATGGCGCCGCCCATGTTGCCCGCACCGACCAGGACTACCCGGGACGACGAGACGTCAGAGACAGCAGCAGACATCAGCATTCACCCACGGTTTCGAACAGCACCGCATCCATGGCGGCCTTGGCTTCCATGCCGGACCAGACAACGAACTGGAAGGCCTGGTAATAGGTTTCGCAGGCTTCGAGCGCGCTCGACAGCAGAACTTCGACCTGCTGGTTGTTCGGCTCGGCACCGCCGGCCAGAAGCAGCGACTGGCGGAAGATCACCACGTCCTCCTGGCGCCAGAGATCGAAATGCCCCATCAGCACCTGACCATTGACGTGCGACAGCAGGCGGATGACCTCGTTGGTGCGCTGGTCGGACACTTTCAGATCGAAGGCGCAGGCCAGATGCAGGGCTTCGAACTCCTCCATCCAGGAGAAGGACACGTGGTAATCGGTCCAGTGACCGGCCACCGTCATGGCAATCTCGTCCTCCCCCGATCGCTCGAACGTCCAGTCATTGGAGGCTGCGACGAACTCGATCATGTCAACCGGGTTCGAATGACGTTCAATCTGCATCTCTAAGAGGCTCATACGGCACCTTCTCAACCGGAATGAAAGCGACATGCATGCTTTTCTCAAAACACGACGGATGAACGCGGACACGAACCCGGAAAACCAACTTCATCGATGTTCTTGGCGCCTGCCGCACCGGCCGGCTCATCGTCGTGAGCCTGCGGATCGTGCGGTCGTCGTTTCGAATCATCATTTAAAATCAGTGTATAGGCAGCGAGTCCCAGCACCAGCCCCCGCACCCCGTTTTTGCGGGGACGACTCACACGGACGCTTCGTTCGCGGCATCAGCCTGTGCGGTTAAGCGACTCTGCCGGCAGAGTTTTTCGGCTGTGTCCACAGGCTGTAAAAATCTCGGGACAAACTTTTTAGGAAAGCCGTCAAGCCCAAAAAGAAAACGCGGCGCCTCGTTTGCGAAGCACCGCGTGGTATTGCCGTAGACGAGAGCATGTCCGAACTAAAAGTGCGTTCGCGGCTTTGCGTCCGGACTGCGTAGAAACAATGGAGAGAATAACGTCTGATCCGGCTTTACCGGACATTCTCTCGCACCAACATCAGCTGTTGCTTGCGGAAAGCTTTGCTTCCAGCGCATCGAGACGCGCCTTCAACGCATCGTTTTCATCCCGCGCCTTGATCGCCATTTCGCGCACCACGTCGAATTCCTCACGGCGCACGAGATCCATGCTGTTGAGAAACCGTTCGGCCTGGGCCTGGAAAGCGGTTTCCACTTCGCGCCGCACGCCTTGGGCCGCGCCTGCGGCATCGGTCATCAGCCGCGCGAATTCATCCATCATGCGGTTCGTTCCGGTCGACATTGCCTTGATCTCCCGTTGATGCGCCGCAGCGCGGCGACCTGTCTCTTAGCTCCTGACGAGGTAGGATGTGGCATGCCTCCTTGCAAGGAGATTCGCGCCCGTCGCCGCAATTCGTCCCACTTCGCCGACGAAGACATGAGGGCCATCACCTTGTGCCGGGCCGCGACGGGATCATCGAAGCCTTTTGGCGGCCATGGCCCGAATTCAATCTAGTATAGTGGTTTTGTTGTGTTTTTCGAGCATATGGTTCAATCAGAAAACCAGATAGGCCTTGACCGGCTGAAGGCGGAAAGTCATGTTCCCGCTCGATACGGCACATCGGCCGAGGGACGTTAAACTTGTATTCAGCATCATCTTTCCTCGCCATCATGCCATTTCCGAACATCGATCCGATTGCTTTTTCCATCGGTCCGCTTTCGGTTCACTGGTATGGACTGGCTTATGTCGCCGGCATCTTTCTCGGCTGGTACTATGCGCGCGCGCTGGTATCGCGGCCGGATCTGTGGCCTGCGGGCGTGGCGCCGACATCGAAGGAGAAGCTCGACGACTTCCTCGTCTGGGTGGCAGCCGGCATCGTGCTGGGTGGCCGCATCGGCTATATCCTGTTCTACGACCTTCCGGCCGTTGTCGAAAATCCCATCCGCGCGCTTGAAATCTGGAACGGCGGCATGTCCTTCCATGGCGGGCTGATCGGCACGACGATCGCCATGATCCTGTTTGCCCGCCGCAACGGCATTGCCGTCTGGAGCCTGTTCGATCTGGTGGCCACCGTTGCCCCCTTCGGCCTGTTCTTCGGCCGCATCGCCAATTTCATCAATGGCGAGCTGTGGGGCCGGATCAGCGACGTGCCCTGGGCCGTTGTCTTTCCGACCGGCGGCCCGTTTGCCCGCCATCCGAGCCAGCTTTATGAAGCGCTGCTGGAAGGTGTCCTGCTGTTGATCATCCTGCGTTTGATGACGCATGGCCTGAAGGCGCTGCGCAGCCCCGGTGTCGTCTGCGGCGTCTTCGTCTGCGGATATGCGCTGTCGCGCATTTTTGTCGAATTCTTCCGCGAGCCGGATCCGCAGCTTGGCTATCTCGCCTTTGGCTGGCTGACCATGGGCATGGTACTGTCACTTCCCATGCTGCTCGTCGGCGTGGTTTCCATCTGGCGCGGTCGGCGCGCCGCCGCAAATCCCTGACGCGAGGACGAGGCTTCCATGACCACGCCACTTGCAGACAAGATCAAGAATCTCATCCGGGCCAATGGCCCGATCAGCGTGACGGATTACTTTGCCCTGTGCCTGGCAGATCCCGACCACGGCTATTACAGGACGCGCGAACCCTTCGGCCGCCATGGCGATTTCGTCACGGCACCCGAGATCAGCCAGCTGTTCGGCGAGATGCTCGGCATTTTCATGGTGCATGCCTGGCAGCAGCACGGCGCGCCCTCCCCGGTCAATCTCGTGGAAATCGGTCCCGGCCGCGGCACGATGATGCTCGACATGCTGCGCGTCATCGCAAAGCTCGCGCCCGCCCTGCACGAAGCACTCTCCGTCCATCTAGTGGAAACCAGCGACCGGCTGCGCGGCGTCCAGCGCGTCACGCTCGAAGCCTATTCCGCCAAGATCACCTGGCATGCGGCCTTCGAGGATGTGCCGGCCGGCTTCACGCTGATTGCCGCAAACGAACTGTTCGACGCCATTCCCATCCGCCAGTTCGTGAAGACCCCGACCGGCTTTCGCGAGCGGATGGTGGGGCTCGATGCGGACGATGAATTGTCCTTCGGCATCGGCGTTGCCTCGCTCGATCCCGCCCTCCTGCCCGCTTCGCACGGATCGGAGCGCAACGGCGTGATCTTCGAGGTGTCGCCGGCGCGACAGGCCGTGATGAGCACGCTGTGCGAGCGGCTGAAGAAGGAAGGCGGCACCGCCCTCATCATCGACTATGGTCATATGGTGACGAATTTCGGCGACACGCTGCAGGCCGTGCTGCGCCACGACTACGACCCGCCGCTTGCCCATCCCGGCGATGCGGACCTGACGAGCCATGTGGACTTCGAGGATCTGGCACGCGTTGCACGCGTTGCTGGCATCCGCATCAACGGTTGTCTGCATCAGGGCGACTTTCTGTACGGCCTCGGCCTTTCCGAGCGTGCGTCAGCCCTTGCCCGCAACAAGAGCGAGGCGGAACAGCGGGCGATTGCGCTTGCCGTCGACCGGCTCGCCAATGCCGGTGAAGGCCGGATGGGCGAGCTTTTCAAGGTGATGGCCGTCTCCAGCCCGACCGTGACGCTTGCGCCCTTTCGTCCGGTGCGCGACTGACGCTGCCGCTCGGCGGTTGACATCGCGCTCGCCGCCGGTCCACATTTCGCCGCGACAACGAAGCAGGCGCGTGCAAGGCGCACGTCGCCAAGCCGGCATGCCTGCCGCCTCATCCACCCTCCAGAACGGACAGACGAACAGCACATGCAGGATCCAGCGCCGATCGAAAGCCCTTTGCTGAAAAGGAACGCCGAAAGCGGCATCCGCCACGGCTTCTTCACGCGTCAGGGCGGTGTTTCCTCCGGTCTCTATGCCGGCCTCAATGTCGGGCTCGGCTCGCGTGACAGCCGCGACGACGTGATCGAGAACCGCCGGCGGGTGGCGGCCTATTTCGGCCAGCCGCCGGAGCGCCTCGCGACCGTCAACCAGGTGCACTCGCCCGATGTGGTGACGGTCGACGCCGCCTATGCCGGCGAGCGCCCGAGCGCCGATGCCCTGGTCACGGCAACGCCCGGCATCGTTTTGGGCGTGCTTGCGGCCGATTGCGGCCCCATCCTGTTTGCCGATCCGAAGAACCGGGTCGTGGGTGCCGCCCATGCCGGCTGGAAGGGCGCGCTGTTTGGTGTCGCGGACAATACCATTGCCGCGATGATTGCCCTCGGTGCCGAGCGGAAAAACATTCTCGCCTGCCTCGGCCCCTCGATTGCCAAGGCAAGCTATGAGGTCGGCCCGGATTTTTTTGCCCGTTTCGTCGATGAGGACAAGGGCTTTGTCGCTTTCTTCACTCCCTCGGGGAAAGAAGGGCATTACCAGTTCGATCTGCCGGGGTTTACCACGCGGCGCCTGCTAGAGGCCGGCATTGCGGCGGAAAACCTCGATCTGGACACCTATCCCGATTCTGAACGCTTCTTTTCCTATCGCCGCACCACCCATGCCGGCGAACCGGATTACGGACGCCAGATATCGGCCATCGCAATCATGGAGGAATGACATGGCCCTGCATTTCGAACGCAGCGAATACGCCGCCCGGCTGGAGCGCCTGCTTGCCGCCATGGAGGCGGAAAAGCTCGACGCCATGCTGCTGTTTGCCCAGGAAAGCATGTACTGGCTGACCGGCTACGACACCTTCGGCTACTGTTTCTTCCAGTGCCTGGTGGTGAAGGCAGACGGCACGATGTCGCTGATCACCCGCTCGGCGGACCTGCGCCAGGCGCGCCACACCTCGATCCTCGACAATATCAGCGTCTGGGTCGACCGCGTGAATGCCGATCCGACCGCCGACCTGAAGAACCTGCTCTCGGAAATGGACCTGCTCGGCTGCCGTATCGGCGTGGAATACGACACGCATGGCATGACCGGCCGGGTTGCCCGGCTTCTCGACAACCAGCTCTCCACCTTCGGCGACATGATCGATGCCTCCTACGTGGTCAGCCGCCTGCGCCTGGTGAAAAGCCCGGCGGAAATCGCCTATGTCGAGCGCGCAGCAGCACTTGCCGATGATGCGCTCGACGCTGCCCTGCCGCTGATTTCGGCCGGTGGCAGCGAGGCCGACATCCTGGCGGCGATGCAGGGGGCGATTTTTACCGGCGGCGGCGATTATCCGGCCAACGAATTCATCATCGGCTCCGGCGCCGACGCACTGCTTTGCCGCTACAAGGCAGGACGCCGGACGCTGGACGCGCAGGATCAGCTGACGCTCGAATGGGCCGGTACCAGCGCCCATTACCATGCCGCCATGATGCGCACGGTGCTGATCGGCGAACCGACCACCCGCCACCGCGAACTCTACAATGCCTGCCGCGAGACCATTCTTGCCATCGAGGAGGTGCTGCGCCCGGGCCATACCTTCGGCGACGTGTTCGATACACACGCCCGCATCATCGATGACCGCGGCCTCACCCGCCATCGCCTCAACGCCTGCGGCTATTCGCTCGGCGCGCGTTTCTCGCCCTCCTGGATGGAGCACCAGATGTTCCATGTCGGAAATCCGCAGGAAATCCTGCCCGACATGTCGCTCTTCGTGCACATGATCATCATGGATTCCGACAGTGGCGCGGCCATGTCACTTGGCCATACTTATCTCACCACGCAAGAAGCACCACGCACACTTTCCAGGCACAATCTGGACCTGCTTGTAAAATAGACAAAGACTCAGATCTACTTGAGTAATACAAAAGCTAAATATCGAAAATATTGACTCCCCCCAAATAATTCCCCTAAAGATAAAGGGGCAGTACATTCGAGGGGGAGTGATATCATGAGGAATTTGCAACGGTTTGGACCGCGCACCATCGCGGTTTCCATGGCGTTGCTATGTATAGGCTGCAGCGATTCTCGCCGTATGGTGCCCCGGGCGGATGTCGGGCATTCCTCCTACGGGCGCTATGCTTACACGCGCGATGGCGATACTGTGCGGCGCAACACCGCCTATCGCGCTGGCTCCCGGCAAACCTATGCCAGCCAGCCCTATCGCGATCCACGCCTGTATGGCCGCTACGACGACGTCGCCACCGGCGGCGTTCCAGGCTATTACGGCGCTGCGCCCAACTGGAATGCGCCCGGCAATCCCGCCCCCTATGGCGCGCCCGCCGGTTACGGCCCCCGTCCGACTTATGGCGGCTATGACGGAAGAGCTTACGGGCAGCCGGCAAACTATCCGAACGGCTGGAACGCGGCCCCGAACCAATATTACCCGCAGCCGCAGCCCTATCCCCCGCAAGCCTATCCGGCCCAGGCCTATCCCGGATCGGGCTACCCCGCCGAGATCTACCAGCCCTACCCGCCAGCGCAGCCCTATCCGGCCTATCGGCCGCAACCTTACACGGCTCCGGCCTATCCGGCCCAGGCCTACCCGTATCCGCCACAGTCCAATACCTATGGCAGCCCAAGCGACGGCGGCGGTGGCGCCTATGATGGCCGGTCAAGCTCTGCGTATAGCAGCTACAGCAATCCCGATCCCGTCGGCACCAGTCGCCGGACGAACACGACGCTCTCGACGGCCAGCACACCCGCCCTCAGTCCGCCAACCGGCCGCTTGACGTCCGGAACGGTGCAGAGTGCGCCTCTGCCGCCACCGGCGCAGAGGAACGCCTATACGTCACAAACCCACGCGCCGATTGCGCCGAACACGCTCGACGCGCAAGCCAAGGCTGTTGATCAGGGGCGGCGCTCGCCGGTTGCCTCTGCGCCCCTGCCTGAAAAACGTGCGTCACCCGTGGCCGCAGGCCGCCAGGCATCCGCCGCAAAGCCGACGCGTCCAGCGACCCGGCAAACGGCGACCCGGACGGGGACTGACACGGCATCGCTGGGTGAGCCCTCGCGCAACACGATCCGCTTCCTGCCGATCATCGGGGCACCGACGACGATCGTCACGCCCCTGTCGCGTCATCTTGCCAATGCGGCGCGTGCCGGCGGCATCGTCATCAAGGCGTCCAGTGCAAACAATGGCGGCCACTTCCTGAAAGGCTATCTGGCAGCCTTTCGAAACGGCGACGGCGTGACCATCTCCTATGTCTGGGATGTGCTGGACGGGACGGGCGAGCGCCTGCACCGCATCCAGGGGAAACAGGATATCGCCTATGCCGGCGGCGACCTCTGGGCTGCCGTTCCCGGCAAAACCCTGCAGACGATCGCACAGGACACCATCGCCGCCTACCGGCAATGGCAGGGGACACGAACCACCTGAATGGAACAGGATGCGGCAGCAACTGCACACACCGTTCACAAAAAGTGCTTGATGGCGGTCGTTCAGTCTTGCATTCGGGTGTGGCAACGGTAAAAGGCCGCATCCAGCGTGACAACAGGCGGACCCCAATGAAGGTTTTCGCAGGGAATTCGAACCGGCACCTCGCCGACGCGATCTGTTCCTATCTTAATGTGCCTCTTGGCAAAGCCACCGTCAAACGGTTCGCAGACCAGGAAATTTTCGTCGAGATCCAGGAGAACGTGCGTGGCGAAGATGTCTTCGTCGTGCAGTCCACCTCGTTCCCGGCCAATGACCATCTGATGGAACTGCTGATCATGATCGATGCCTTCCGCCGCTCGTCGGCGCGGCGCATCACGGCCGTTCTTCCCTACTTCGGCTACGCCCGCCAGGACCGCAAGGCCGGCCCCCGGACACCGATCTCGGCCAAGCTGGTGGCCAATCTGATCACCGAAGCCGGTGCCGACCGTGTTCTCACCCTCGACCTGCATGCCGGCCAGATCCAGGGCTTCTTCGATATTCCCACAGACAACCTCTATGCGGTGCCGATCCTCGCCCGCGACGTGCGCGAACATTACGACCTGAAGAACGTCATGGTCGTGTCGCCCGATGTCGGCGGCGTGGTGCGCGCCCGCTCGCTTGCCAAGCGCCTCGACACGCAGCTTGCCATCGTCGACAAGCGGCGCGAACGGGCCGGCGAATCCGAGGTGATGAACGTCATCGGGGATGTGACCGGCAAGGACTGTCTGCTGATCGATGACATCGTCGATTCCGGCGGAACGCTCTGCAATGCCGCCGAGGCGCTTTTGAAGAACGGCGCGACCAGCGTGACGGCCTATATCACCCATGGCGTTCTGTCGGGCGGCGCGGTTGCGCGCGTATCCTCCTCGAAGCTGCGCGAACTCGTCATCACCGACTCGATCCAGCCGACGACGGCCGTCCAGTCGGCTCCCAATATCCGTGTCGTCTCCACCGCCGGCCTCCTCGGCGAGGCCATCAACCGCACGGCGCTCGAGGAATCGGTCTCCAGTCTGTTCGACTGACCCGACGCTTCCCAATGCATTCAGAAAGACGCCGCCGCCTGAGGCGGCGTTTTCATTTGAAGGGCATGGTCAAAGGGTGGAAATAGCCCGTTTGCAAGGCTTTTGCTTGCCAGCCCGCGCCACTTGGTCTATAGGCCCCCTCGTCCGCGTAGACACCCTTGGAGGCAACGCGGATGAAGCGCATCGGACGATGCCCTTCCGACCCGCTGTATGGCCAAAGCGCCGTCGACGGGTTCTCCAAATAACCTCGAAAGGAATAGCCATGAGCCACGCATCTTACGAGCTCAAGGCCGAGGCGCGCGAACGGGTTGGTAAGGGGTCCTCCCGTGAACTTCGCCGCAACGGTTTCATCCCCGCTGTCATCTATGGTGACAAGCAGGCCCCGATTTCCATCGCTCTGTCGACCAACGAGGTCACGAAGCGCATCCACGCCGGCGGTTTCATGACCACCGTCGCCACCATCGTGTACAACGGCGAAAAGATCTCCGTTCTGCCGAAGGATTACCAGCTCGATCCCGTCCGCGACTTCACCATGCACGTCGATTTCCTGCGCGTCTCCGCAGACAGCCAGGTCACGGTTGACGTTCCGGTTCACTTCATCAATGAAGAAAAGTCCGGCATCAAGATCGGCGGCGTTCTGAACATCGTTCGCCACGAAGTCGAAATGACCTGCCCGGCCAACGACATTCCGGAATTCATCACGGTCGACCTCGACGGCTTCAAGATCGGCGACAGCATCCACATTTCGGCTGTCAAGCTGCCGAAGGACGCAACGCCGACGATCACCGATCGCGATTTCACCATCGCCACGATCGTTGCTCCGGCTGGCGGCACGTCCGAAGAAGAAGGCGCTGCCGAGTAAGCCTCGCGCTTCACCGGCATTCGTTCGAACCCGCCTTCTCACGAGGGCGGGTTTTTACGTTGAAGCAGGTCTGTTACTCTCCTCGATCAGCATCCCGACAGTAGACAAATCTCGCAACACCCTGTCGGTTTCTGCTAGTCTCGCTTCAAGATTGCTTAATCAATGAATGGAAGCATGGCCGCTCGGCAGGTATAAGCCGACATTCGAGAAAGAAACGGGAGCGCCAGTCAGATCGATGCGCCATTCGGTCGAAAGTCGTTTTATTGCGATTATTTCCGGCGCTCTTCTGATCGTCGTCGCGCCGCTCTTTACGCTCTTTCTCGTCCTGTCTTCACAGCAGGCGACACAGAGCCTGAGGGAGCGCGTCGATATTCGCCTGAACGTCAATGCGCAGGCGCTCAGCAAACCACTCTGGGATCTCGATCTCGACAGCATTCGCCTGGTGACCTCACAACTGATCGGCGAACCGGGCATTCGGGTTGTTCAGGTCAGCGATACGCTCGGCAAACTGGACGTGACGGAGAGCAACCTTAAAGACGGCGACGAGCCGTTGACCAAGGCGATGCAGACGATCCAGTACCGTTCGGCCGATGGACTGCAAGAGGTCGGCACGCTCACCATCTACTATACCAAGCTCGGGCTGTTTTCTTCGCTGAGCGCCATGGAAATCGCGTTCATTTCCATTTTCACGGTCGCCATTATCACGGTTTTCGTCACAGCCATTCTCGGCAACCGCATCATGGTGATCCGGCCGCTGATGCGGCTGACGGCCGCCATCGAGGCCACCCGCCGGCTCGGCTCGCGCCATCATGTCGATTGGCGTTCCACCGACGAGATAGGACGGCTGGCGCAAAGCTTCAACGAGATGCAGATCGAGCTGGAGCGCGAGGAGCACGAACTGAAGCGCGCCCACCAGCAGACGACGGAAACCTACAACCTGACACCGGCCATGCTGTTTTCGCTGAACGGTGACGACATGATCTGGGCGGTCAGCGATTACTGGCTGCTGGCCACCGGCTATGCGCGCGCGGACGTGCTCGGCACCCCGTTCATCGATCTGATCGTGGCTGCCGACCGCGCGCGCTACCGGGCACGCAAGCAGCAGATGCGCCCGAGCAGTGCCGCCTGCGAAGTGACCGTCGGGTTTCGCTGTGCCGACGGGCGCGTGATGGACGTGCTGATCCTCGAGACGGAGCTGCGCTCGTCCGGCAGCGACATGCCGACCTCGCTCAGCGTGATGACCGACGTCACTGAACTGAAGCAGTCCGAACAGCGCAACCGGCGCCAGGCCATCTCCGATCACTTGACCGGTCTTTTGAACCGCCAGGGTTTCGAGGCGGTGCTGGACGAAAAGATCGTCGAAGCCGACGCGACGCGATCGGAAATCGCCTGCCTGTTCATCGATCTCGACCGGTTCAAGTCCATCAACGACACGCTCGGCCATGCGGTGGGTGATGGCGTGCTGTGCCAGTTTGCAGAGCGCATCGCCCCGCTGATCAAGGCGCATGACGTGGCGGCGCGTCTCGGAGGCGATGAATTCGCCTTGCTGATCACAGGCATCGGCGCCGAAGAGCGGGCACGCGACATCTGCCAGAAGATCGTCGATCTGTTCGACATGCCGTTTCAGGCGGATGGAACGGCCGTGCGCCTCAGCGCCAGCATCGGCCTTGCCTTTTATCCCCGCCATGCCCGCTTTGCCGCCGAACTGCTTCAGAAATCCGACATGGCCATGTACACCCGCAAGCGCGAGGGCAAGAACGGCGCCGTCGTCTATAACGAAGCCATTCTGGACAGGGCGCGCGAACGGGCGGAAATCGAAAGCGACATTGCGGTTGCCCTCTCGGCCAACTGGTTTGAATCGCATTTCCAGCCGATCGTTGACGTGACGACGCGCCAGATCGTCGGCTTCGAAGCCTTGATGCGTCTGCGCCATCCGCGCAAGGGCCTGCTATCTCCCTCCAGCATTATTGAGGTGGCGGAGGAAACTGGATCCATCAACCAGATCGGCAGTCTGATCCTTGAGGATGCGCTGTCCAATCTGGCGCGACTTTCCGCCATGCCCGGCATGGACGAGGCCTATGTGGCGGTGAATTTCTCGCCACTGCAGTTCGAGCCCAGCCTGCCTGCGCGCCTGGCGGCGCTCATTGCCCGCCATGCCATCCTGCCGCATCGGCTGGTGCTGGAAATCACCGAAGCCGTGCTGATGCATGATGATCCGGAGGTGCGAAAGGTCCTGGACGAGATCCACGCCTTTGGCTGCCGCATCGCGCTCGATGATTTCGGCACGGGCTATTCGTCCTTGAGCTACATGAGCCGTTTTCCGGTCGACATCGTCAAGATCGACCAATCCTTTATCCGCTCCATCGGCAAGGAGGCCTCCGAAATCGGGCAAAAGAACCGCATGCTCATCGAAGGGATCAGCGCCATATCGCACAAGATGAACTGCACGGTGATTGCCGAAGGCGTTGAAACACGTCGCCAGCACGAGCTTTTGAAACAGATCGGCGTCGATTGCGCGCAGGGCTTTCTCTTCTCTTTACCGCGCAGTATCGACGACCTGATGACGGATCTTTCCCGCTCTGCAGCGCCACTGGAAAGCCTGACGGGATGAGGTCATACTGAGGACGCGCGAGAGGCACTCCGGGGGACGCGGCATGAGGTTTCTGATCGCAATCATCTGCATGGTGGGCAGTCCGGCTTGTGCTGCAAGCATTGCCTTCACCACGGAATCCTACCCGCCCTTCAGTTTTCTCAAGGACGGCGTGCCCGCCGGCGCCGGCGTCGAGCAGGTCAGCCGGATGATGATGGAAGCCGGGTCGGACATGCACTTCACCATTGAAGTGCTGCCCTGGGCACGCGCGCTGGCGCTTGCCGAGACACAGGCGGATCACTGCGTCTTTGCAACGGCGAGAACCCCGGAGCGCGAGAACCGCTTCAAATGGGTGGGCCCCATGCAGATGGACCGCAACAGCCTCGTGCGCCGCGCCGGAAGCGCTGTCCATGTGCCAAATCTTGCTGCGGCCAAATCCTACCGGATCGGAACCCAACGGGACGACTACACGGAAGCCCTTCTCCAGCAGAAGGGATTTACCGGGATTGATCTCAGCGCCAGCTTCGATCTCACCCTTGCCAAGCTCCTGGGCGGACGCATAGACCTCATGCCGATGTCCCAGCCTGTCATCCAGAAACTCCTCAAAGAACAGCAGCCGATCGAGCCGGTGGTGGAACTGTCACAGCAGGAACTGGCCATCGCCTGCAACAAATCGGTCGCCAACGCGCTGATCGTCCGTATGCAGACCGCCCTCGACCGGCTGAAGGCCAATGGCACGGTCGACAGGATCTACCGCGCCTACGGTGTCGAATTGGTGCACTGATGCCAAGTGTCGGTGATCCTGCCAAAAAGGCTTGACTTCATGCCCGTTTCGCGGTCCCAAACGTCCGCGCAGTCGGTCGGCGACCAGAGCCACCGGCACCGTGTTCAAACGGACAGCGCGTCGAGGAGAAGTCTCAGATGCTCATCATCGCTGGCCTTGGCAATCCAGGCTCCAAATATTCCGGCAACCGCCACAATATCGGTTTCATGGCCGTGGATGCCATCCAGCGCCGGCCCGGCTTTTCGCCCTGGTCGAAAAAGTTCAAGGCGGAGATTTCAGAAGGGGAACTGGCTTCCGAAAAGGTGCTGCTGATCAAGCCGCAAACCTTCATGAACCTGTCCGGCGAAGCCGTCGGCGAAGCCATGCGCTTCTACAAGCTCGGGCCGCAGCAGATCATCGCCATCTATGACGAGCTGGATCTTGTGCCGGGCAAGGCGCGCATCAAGACCGGCGGCGGCCATGGCGGCCATAATGGCGTGAAATCGCTCGATGCCCATTGCGGGCGCGAGTACCGCCGCCTGCGGCTCGGCATCGGCCATCCGGGCTCCAAGGAACAGGTGCAGAACCATGTGCTCGGCGATTTCGCCAAGTCAGACCGCGTCTGGCTCGATCCGCTGCTCGACACACTTGCCGACAATGCCGAGATGCTGGTGAGGGCCGAGGATTCGCAGCTGATGAACAAGCTGGCGCTCGCCGTCGGCGCCAAGCCGGACGAGGAGCCGAAGACGGCAAAGAAGCCGGAAAAGCCGGGTGGCGGCCAATCGCATATCCGCGCCGCCCGCAATTTTGCCCAGCCGAAGGCCCTGCCGACAACCGGCCCCATGGCCGACATGTTGAAGAAGATGTTCGGCGCCAAGGACAAGGAATGACGCTGCACGCCGCGAACTTGGCCGCGCTGCGCGGCAACCGGTGCCGGTCGGACGCCCTGTAGCGCGGTCTCTGCGCAGACCTCCGGCGTATAAATCGCGGCAATGCAGTATCAGCGCGCAATTTTCCTTGAAGTCTCGCCAATAGAGCTTATGTTGAAGCCATACGTTTACAGCCTTTTCGGCTACCTGATCATCCTTGCCTTCTAGGCTGCTTGGCGACCCCCAGATTTTGCGAACGTTTTTCAGAACTTCAGCCCGACCGGCTGGAGCGCGCCAGCAAATCCGTTTCTTGCGCCATCGACCCAGATTTCAAGGACGACCATGTTTCACACCCCCCGTACCGCCGCAGCACTTTTGTTTGCGAGGCCAGAGCCGCAAGCCGGCTCCAATGCCGCCAAGCTGCAGGCCTTGCGCAACAGCCAGGCGCTTCGACTGCGCGAACGCAAGATGATCGAAAAGCAGGAGCGCCTCTCCAAACGGGCGTCGCATCTGCAACCCGCCGGCTGATCCTCTCCGCCGACACCCAAGAAGACGACCCAACCCCGATTGAAGGCCGTTTGACGGCCGCAGGACAGTTTGACGTGACAACCATCGACTACAACGCAAGCGCCGGACTTTATCCGTGCAAGACCAACAAGCGCACCACCCGCGTGCGCTATCGGCGGTTCGACACCGTTGCCGAAGCGGTACGCTTTGCCATTGAGGACATGCCCGACGTGCAGTTACGCGGTTGCGTGCTGGAGGTGGACGAGACCCGCTTCGACGGCAACGGCATCCGCCGTCTTTATGACGCGCAGGACTACCCGCTGCTGCGTCGGGCTTGACGGCCTTTGTCGCGGATGCGGGCTTTCATCGACGCATCCGCCCGGCGCCGCACGCGACCGCGGATGACCGGAAGGCGATAATCGCATGACGATATTTTCCGTTCGCCACATCACCGAATATGTCTACAAGCGGCCGGTCGCCTTCGGGCAGCACCGCCTGATGTTTCGGCCGCGCGACAGCTTTGACCAGACGCTCCTCAGTTCCGATCTCGCCATCCATCCGCCGCCGCAATCGGTGCGCTGGATCCATGACGTGTTCGGCAATTGCGTGGCGCTCATCGAGTTTTCCGGTCGGGCCAAAAAGCTTCGGTTCGAAACCAACATCCGTCTTGAGCATTCAGAGCAGGTTGCGCTCGATCTGCAGATCGACGAAGAGGCCCTCACCTATCCTTTTGCCTATGATCTGGAAGAAGCGCCGGACCTGGAGCGCACTATCGCGCGCCAGTTTCCCGACCCGGAGGATCAGCTCGGACGCTGGACGCGACAGTTCGTGCGCCAGGGCCAGCCGACAGAGACCGGCCGGCTGCTGATGACGCTTTGTTATGGCATCCATGAAAGCTTCACCTACCAGCGGCGGCTGGAGCACGGCACGCAGACGCCGCTTCAGACGCTCTCGCTGCGCCGCGGCACCTGCCGCGATTTCGCCCTCCTGATGATGGAGGCGGCGCGCATGCTCGGCATGGCCGCGCGTTTCGTCACCGGCTATATCTATGTGCCAGACCGCGACGGTTCCACCACGCTTGGCGGCGGCTCGACCCATGCCTGGTGCCAGGTCTACCTGCCCGGCGCCGGATGGGTGGAGTTCGACCCGACCAATGGCATCGTCGGCAACCGGGATCTCATCCGTGTCGGCGTGGCGCGCGATCCCCGCCAGGCCGTGCCGCTCTCCGGCAGCTATGGCGGCAAGGCTTCCGATTTCGACGACATGACCGTGCAGATCAACGTGACGACGGACGAAAACGGCACAACCCATACAGGATGAGCGGAACAACCACCACCGAAAGCCGTTCCACGCATGAAGTCGCCACTCCCTTTTTCGATCAAGGACAAACATCCATGAAAATCCGCGCGGGCTTTCGCCTGAGCTACGAATGCCCGCAGGACACGGCCATGCTGCTGGTTCTCAACATCCACCCCTCGCGCCGGGCAGACCTCCTTGGCGAGCAGACGCTGAGTTTCGACCGCCCGATCGAGGCACGTGGTTATCTCGACGGTTTCGGCAATGCCTGCAGCCGCATTGTGGCTCCGGCAGGCCTCACCACGATCACCACAGATTTTGAAATCTATGACGGCGGCCTTGCCGATCCAGTGCCGGAGAATGCCTACCAGCACGAGATCAAGGATCTGCCGGACGAGGTTCTGGTGTTTCTGCTCGGCAGCCGCTACTGCGACACGGATCGTCTGGCCGATTTTGCCTGGAAGACCTTTTCCGACACGCCGCTCGGCTGGCCGCGTGTTAAGGCCATTCTGGATTTCACCCACAACCACATCGCCTTCGATTACCAGAAGGCCGATCCGCTGCGCACCGCCTTTGGCGGCTTCACAGACCGCACCGGCGTGTGCCGCGACTTTGCCCATCTCGCCATCACGCTCTGCCGCTGCATGAACATCCCGGCGCGCTACTGCACCGGCTATCTCGGCGATATCGGTGTGCCCGTGGACGTCAATCCGATGGATTTCAGTGCCTGGTTCCAGGTCTATCTCGGCGGAAGCTGGCACACGGTGGATGCGCGCCACAACAAGCCGCGCATCGGCCGCATCCTGATGGCCACCGGCCGCGACGCCACGGATGTTGCGCTGACGACTGCCTTTGGCCCTGCAATCCTCAAGCATTTTGAGGTGATCACTGAGGAAATCCCGACCCTGGCGATGTGACCGCGGCACCTTGGGCAGCGTCGCAGGCGGGATCCTGGAAGCCTGCGACGGCCGGCAGGATCATTCTTCCGGCTCGGCCTTGAACATCAGCGGAAAGCCCGCTTCCTTGGCCAGATCCATGGCCTCGGAGACTTTTGTCTCGGCAATATCCTTGGCGCAGACGACGACGACGCAGGAGCCGAGCTTGTGTGCCGTCATCATCACCCGATAGCCAGCATCCTCCCCGATGCGGAAAACAACCTTCAGCACCAGCGTGACGAATTCGCGCGGCGTATAATCGTCGTTGAACAGAATGACCTTGTAGAGCTTCGGGCGCTCCAGCTTCGTCGTGCTCTTCGGCTTGAGTGTAGTTCCGTTCGCCATGGCGGCGGGCCTCCTGTGTCACCTGAGGCGGTGCAGCCGGGATTTCATGGATCATTCGCGCGCGGACAACAGCGTTTCCACGCATCTTCATGAAAATAGGAAGAGTCTTCGTCCACAGCAAGGCGGCAAGTGCTTTCGGCGGCCGGAAACGCGGCGGAATGGGCCGTTGCCCTTGACCCCATGGCGTGTTTCCCCCATAGCCACGGTCAATCTAAATCAAGGACGGGTGGAACCCTTATGGGCTTCAAATGCGGTATCGTCGGTCTGCCGAATGTCGGCAAGTCGACCCTCTTCAACGCGCTGACCAAGACGGCGGCGGCACAGGCGGCAAACTATCCCTTCTGCACCATCGAGCCGAACACTGGCGAAGTGGCCGTGCCCGATCCGCGCATGCAAAAACTCGCCTCCGTGGCCGGCTCCAAGGAAATCATCCCGACCCGCATCTCCTTTGTGGACATTGCGGGCCTGGTGCGTGGCGCCTCCAAGGGCGAAGGGCTTGGCAACAAGTTCCTGGCCAACATCCGCGAAGTGGATGCCGTGGTGCATGTGCTGCGCTGCTTCGAGGATGACGACATCACCCATGTCGAAGGCCGCATCAATCCGGTCGGCGATGCCGAGACGATCGAGACCGAGCTGATGCTCGCCGATCTGGAAAGCCTGGAACGCCGTGTCGAGCAGACCCGCAAGCGCGCCGCATCCAAGGACAAGGATTCGCTCGCCCAGCTGCCGATCATGGAAGCGGTGGTGAAGCTCCTGAACGAGGGCAAGCCCGCCCGCCTTCTCCTGACCACCCTTGCCGCCGACGAAATCGAGATCCTGAAGGGTTTGAACCTTCTGACCTCCCACCCGGTTCTCTACGTCTGCAACGTGGCGGAAGCCGATGCGGTGGACGGCAATGCCCATACCAAGGCTGTCGCCGAAATGGCAAAGGCGCAAGGGGCCGAATGCGTGATCATTTCAGCCGCCATCGAATCGGAAGTGGCGCAGCTGCCGGAAGAGGAAGCCAAGGAATTCCTCTCGGCGCTCGGCCTTGAGGAAGCTGGTCTCGACCGCCTGATCCGCGCCGGCTACAACCTGCTCGACCTCATCACCTATTTCACCGTGGGCCCCAAGGAAACCCGCGCCTGGACCATCCGGCGCGGCACCAAGGCGCCGGCTGCGGCCGGTGTCATCCACACGGATTTCGAGCGCGGCTTCATTCGTGCCTTCACCATCGCCTATGACGACTACATTGCCTACAAGGGCGAAGTGGGCGCCAAGGAAGCTGGCAAGGGCCGCGACGAAGGCAAGGAATATGTCGTGCAGGATGGCGACGTCATTCACTTCCGCTTCAACACCTGAGCCTCTCCAGGCTTTTGTCGATTGCGCTGCCGCCCCTTGCCCGGGCGGCAGTTTTCGTTTGGGGCCGGCCGTTTCCGCAAACAGCTTGGAATGACCGGAACATCCGCTATGGTTGTCTGATCAGCGTGAATGGGAAGAGCAATGCTGCATTTTGAGGATTTTCACGAGGGGCGCAGTTTTCCGCTCGGGCCTCGCACGGTCACGGCCGAAGAGATCATCGAGTTCGCCCGCGAATTCGATCCGCAGCCGATGCATCTGTCGGAAGAGGCCGGAAGAGCGAGTATTCTGGGCGGCCTTGCCGCCTCCGGCTGGCACACCGCCGCCTTGCAGATGCGCATGATCGTCGACAGCTATATCGGCAATTCCACCTGCCAGGGCGCCCCCGGCGTCGATGTGATGGATTGGAAGAAACCGGTTCTTGCCGGCGACTCGCTGTCGGGCGAGGGTCTTGTGCTGGAAGCGCGTCCGCTCAAGTCCCGCCCGGGCATCGGGCTGGTGCGCATGCGCACTGAACTGCAGAACCAGCGCGGAGACACCGTCTGCGTCGCGGAACAGGTCATCATGTTTTCGATGCGCAGCGCCAAGGAGACCGCCGCATGAGGCTGGCAGAGCTTTATCCCATCGGCACCCGCATTGAGACCGGCACACTGGAATTTCTGGCCGAAGACATCATCCGCTACGCCGAAAAATTCGATCCGCAACCATTCCACATGGATGCGGAAGCGGCCAAATCCTACGTGTTCGGGGGGCTCTGCGCCTCCGGCTGGCACACCTGCGCCGGCTGGATGAAGATGCTGCTTGCCCATTTTGCCGAGGAATTCCCACGCCTCAAACAGCAGGGGATAACGCCGCCGAAACTTGGCCCCTCGCCCGGTTTTCGCAAGCTGCAATGGCTGCGCCCCGTCTATGCGGGTGACCGCATCACCTATTCGGTGACTCTCACCGACACGCGCGAGCTTGCCTCGCGCCCCGGCACCTGGCTGAATTCGACCCTCAACGAAGGCATCAACCAGAATGGCGAGATGGTGCTGCGGTTTGAAAGCAGCGTGCTGGATTTTGCCTGATAAATCCGGTCGTAGAAGCCAATGCGGCCGGATGCTGATCGCCGGCCGAAACCGTTTCCTCAGCGCGTGGCGATGACCGCAACGCCCGCGCCGACCATGGCGGCCCCGGCGCCCCGGTTGATCCGCTTGACCACGCGCGGGCTGCGCATCAGGCCACGCGCGCGCCTTGCCAAGAGCACATGGCCGCCAATCACCACCACCTCGACAAGCAGGATCACCAGAGCAAGGCTTGCGGCCTGCAGCAGCGTGAGGTTGGGGCCGATGACATTCGGCAACAGGGCGACATAAAACAGCGGCATTTTCGGATTGCCGAGATTGAGCACGACGCCCGCGAGAAACCCGCGTCTCAGATCACCTGGTTCGGCCACCGCCTTCTCCTCTGGCACATGCGCCGGCGATGTCCACAGGCGCAGGCCCATCCAGACGAGATAGGCAGCACCCGCATAACGCAGCACGGTCATGCCAAAACCCATCTCGCCGGCCACAGCCGACAGGCCGAAGGCGGCGAGAAACAGGAAGATCAGGATGCCGGTGACGGTGCCCAGCCCATAGGCGATGCCGGAGGCAGCACCGCCCTGCACGGTGCGGGCAAGGATGGTCATGTTGTCGGGGCCGGGACTTGCGGCAAAGACGAAAAACGTCGCCGCAAAGGCGATCAGCGTGTGAAGATCCATATCCGTTCCCTCAAGGCTTGTTATGCCTTGAGGCTATGCCCGCGCGACCTGCCGCACAAGTCCCGCAAGGCGGGATCAGTGCCCCTCGAAGGACACCAGTGTGCGCACTTCAACGCCGAGCGCCTCGAGCTTCTGTCGCCCGCCAAGCTCCGGCAGGTCGATGACGAAGCAGGCGGACACGACATCGGCACCCAGCTGGCGCAGCAGCTTGACGGCGCCTTCGGCCGTGCCACCGGTGGCAATCAGGTCGTCGCAGAGGATGACCTTGTCGCCGGGGCGCACCGCATCCACATGCATCTCCATCTCGTCGGTGCCGTATTCGAGGCTATAGGCCATCCGCACCGTCTGATGCGGCAGCTTGCCCTTCTTGCGGATCGGCACGAATCCGGAAGAGAGCTGATGCGCCATGGCACCGCCGAGGATGAAGCCGCGTGCCTCGATCCCCGCCACCTGATCGATGGCAAGGCCGTTATAGGGCCGCACCAGTTCATCGACCGCCTGACGGAAAGCGCCGGCATTGCCGAGCAAGGTCGTGATGTCACGAAAGATGATCCCCGGCTTGGGATAATCGTGAATGGCGCGGATGGCGGTGGCGAGCGTCGTTGCAATATCGGACATCGGATCTTCCAGTGAAGGGCTGCTAGGGGGCGGGCAAGGCGCCTTGCACGCGAAAGGCGGCCGAAGCCGCCTCTCTACAGGATCAATGGGAAAACCGAAATGGTTTTCCCGAAACAGGGTGGAGGCTCCGTCAACACGACGGCAGCGCCTCAATGCTCCTTGCGGGCGTAAACCGACTTCTTCGTCAGATAGATGAGGATGCTGAAGATGGCGAGGAACACCATCACCATGAAGCCGGTGCGCTTGCGCTCTTCCAGATGCGGCTCGGCAGCCCACATCAGGAAGGCGGCGACGTCCTTGGAATACTGGTCAAGCGTCTGCGGCGTGCCGTCGTCATAGGTCACCTGACCATCCGAGAGCGGCGGCGCCATGGCAAGGGCGGGTGCCGCGATGAAATACGGATTGTAATGCGTGCCCGGGGCCACTTCGACGCCGGCCGGTGGCTCCTGGTATCCGGTCAGCAGGGCGTGGATATAGTCCGGCCCGCCTTCCTGGTACTGGGTGAAGATATCGAAGATGAACTGCGGAAAGCCGCGCGTCACGCCACGGGCCTTGGCGAGCAGCGACATGTCCGGCGGGGCAGCGCCGCCATTGGCGGCAGCCGCCGCCTGATCATTCGGGAAGGGTGACGGGAAATGATCCGACGGCACGGCCTTGCGGGTGAACATCTCGCCCGCGTCGTTGGGGCCATCCTGCACTTCGTGCGTGGCGGCAAAAGCCTTTACCTGGGCGTCCGAATAACCGAGCCCTTCCAGCGTGCGGAAGGAGACGAGCTTCATCGAATGGCAGGCGGAACAGACTTCCGTATAGATCTTCAGGCCGCGCTGCAGCTGGCCCTTGTCGTAATGGCCGAAGGGGCCGGCAAAGCTCCAGTCCACCGGCTGCGGATGGTGGATCGGATAGTGCGGCGTGCCACCTTCCGCATGGGCGGCCTCCTCCGCGGCTGCCGCGCCGGAGGCAAGACCGGCGACGAGAGCCAGGGACAGGAAGCCTTTGACAAGCATTTTCATCGTTTTCGTCCTCTCGGTCACTGGCTTCAGGCGCGCATGTCGGCGTTCACGGTGCCGTTCTTCTGAAGAACTGCCTCCGTAATCGAGTTGGGGATGCGCCGCGGCGTCTCGAAGAGGCCGAGAAGCGGCATGATGACGAGGAAGAAGCCGAAGTAATACAGCGTGCCGGCCTGCGACAGCGCGACATAGATGCCTTCCGCCGGCATCGCACCCAGCCAGCCGAGAAGGATGGCATTGACGACGAAGAGCCAGAAGAACAGCTTGTACCAGGGGCGATAGACCGCCGAGCGAACCTTGGACGTATCGAGCCAGGGCAGGAAGAACAGGACGATGATCGCACCGAACATCACCAGAACGCCGCCGAGCTTGGAATCGATCGGGCCGACATTGAAGGTGATGGCGCGCAGCATGGCGTAGAACGGCAGATAATACCATTCCGGCACGATATGGGCCGGCGTCTTCAGGGCGTTCGCCATGATGTAGTTATCCGGGTGACCCAGATAGTTCGGCATGTAGAAGACGAACCAGGCATAGGCCATCAGGAAGATCGAGACGCCGAATGCATCCTTCAGCGTCGCATAGGGCGTGAAGGGCACCGTATCGGTCTTGGTCTTGATCTCGACGCCGGTCGGGTTGGTCTGGCCCGTCACATGCAGCGCCCAGATGTGCAGGATCACCACGCCGGCGATCATGAAGGGCAGGAGATAATGCAGCGAGAAGAAGCGGTTGAGCGTCGGCTGATCAACGGCAAAGCCGCCGAGCAGGAACTGCTGGATCCACTCTCCGACCAGCGGGAATGCCGAGAAGAAGCCGGTGATGACGGTCGCGCCCCAGAAGGACATCTGACCCCAGGGCAACACATAGCCCATGAAGCCGGTTGCCATCATCAGCAGGTAGATGACGACGCCGAGGATCCAGAGGATTTCGCGCGGCGCCTTGTAGGAGCCGTAATAGAGACCGCGGGCGATGTGCAGGTAAACGGCGATGAAGAAGAAGGAGGCGCCGTTGGCATGCATGTAGCGCAGGAGCCAACCATGGTTGACGTCGCGCATGATCTTTTCGACAGAGTTGAAGGCAACCGTCGTTTCGGCCGCATAGTGCATGGCCAGCACGACGCCGGTCAGGATCTGCACGACCAGCATGACGGCGAGCATGGCGCCGAACGTATAGGCGTAGTTGAGATTGCGCGGCACCGGAAAGGCGATGAAGCTGTCATACACCAAGCGCGGCAGGGGTAGCCGCGAATCGATCCACTTTTCGATGCCTGTGGAAGGCTGGTAACTGGAATGCCCACTCATGCTGTGTCCCCTCACCCGATCCGGATCACGGTATCGGTCGCAAATGTAAACGTCGGAATGGCCAGGTTCTGAGGCGCCGGGCCCTTTCGAATGCGGCCCGCCGTATCGTAGTGCGAGCCATGGCAGGGACAGAACCACCCGCCGAAATCCCCGGACTGCCCCAGCGGCACGCAGCCGAGATGGGTGCAGGAACCGATCATGACGATCCAGTTTTCCTTGCCGGCGCCCGCCGAGCGGTCGACATCGGTCGCCTGCGCATCCGGGGCGATATTGGCGTTGCGGGCCACCGGATCCTTCAAGTCACCCAGAGCCACGGCCTTGCCTTCGGCAATTTCCTGCTCCGTGCGGTTGCGGATGAAGACCGGCTTGCCGCGCCACTTGACGGTGAGCGACATGCCCGGTTCGACGCTCGACACGTCCACTTCTATGGAGGCCATGGCCAAGGTGGATGCGTCCGGGCGCATCTGGTCGATGAAAGGCCAGGCCACAGCCACGGCACCCACGGCACCCGCCATGCCGGTCGTCAGATAAAGGAAATCACGGCGAGTGGGCTCGCCCACGCTGCCGCTATTCGTGTCGTGCTCGCTCACGGTCAAACCATCCTCTGCGCAGAAATGTCGTAAAATTGCATGGCCCCTCGCCCCGTCTCAATCCAATTCGGACACAATTGGACTCTATGCTCCCCAAGGGATTTCTATGCGTGATCGTAAGATAAGTCCAGTCTCGGCAACAGGATATGGGCACATTGTCGCGGGCCTGACATGCGACAAGAACGCCCGTGCCGCCAGCGTGCCACAGCTGTCCGTTGCGCGCCTGCCGCGCCACCCGGCAGGGGCCGTCTAAAAACCTGCGCCCTGGTGGTTCAGTGTTTGTTGCGGCGCACAAAGGCGCATGTTATGGCAGTTCACCCTGCCGCGACGCAATGGAACGCCATGCGCCATCACCTGTCCTTCAGTATTTCCTTGATCAGCGCGCTGGTTTTGCTGCTAGTTTCCAGCCGATTCGTCGTCGATTTCTTTCTGGTCACGATTTTTCAGAACCTTCACTTTCATCTCGCTCTCATTGCAGTTGTTGCGGTGTCAATTGCACTTGTCATCCGCTTCAACATTTTCGGCGTGATCGTCCTGATGGCGGCAATCGGCCTGAGCATCCACGGCTACCTGCTGTCGCAACGCTATGCGGTCGCCACGGTCGATACCCCCGGCCCGGCGTTCCGGCTGATCTCCTTCAATGTGCTCGGCACCAATACGGAAAATGCGAACGCCATCGCCGACGAGATCCTCGGATCGCGGGCCGACGTCGTAAACATCATGGAAGCGCGCGGCGTGGTGCCCGCACTTCCCCGGCTGTTTGCCGCTTATCCCTACCGAATCGGATGCGGAGAGCAGACGAAAAGCTGCGACCTGATGATGCTGTCGCGTTATCCGCTGAAGAACGGTACGATCCAGAGTCTGAGCCAGTTCGCCTATCACCGCTTCATCACCGCCCGTGTCCAGCTGCCGGCGGGAGAGGTCAATGTGGCGGCGATCCACCTGACAAAACCCTATTTCGATGCCTACCACGATGAGGAATTGCAGGGTGCGGCGCGGATGCTCGGCCGCCTCAATGGCCCGCTCGTCCTTTCGGGCGATTTCAATGCGTCGAGCATTTCCCCCGACATGCTCGAATTCCTGCGCCAGACAGGGCTGAAGGCGGCCAAACGCCAGCCCGCCACTTGGCCGATCATGGCCGGCTCGCTCGGTGTGCCGATCGACCATATCTACATCCGTGAGCCGCTTGCCTTTCGCCATATCCAGCGCATTGCCGACAACCACGGCTCCAACCATTACGGGCTGGTGGCGGATCTGGGGCTGCCCCTGCCCTGACCCGGCGGGTTTCAGACGTCTGACCCGAGATCGAGAAAGCCGCCGGACTGGCGCGACCAGAGTTCGGCGTAAAGCCCGCCGGAGGCAACAAGGGCGGAATGCGTGCCCTCTTCCACGATGCGCCCCTTGTCCATGACGATCAGACGGTCCAGCGCTGCGATGGTGGAGAGCCGATGGGCAATGGCGAGCACCGTCTTTCCCTTCATCAGGGCGTCGAGATGCGTCTGGATAGCCGCTTCCACCTCCGAATCGAGCGCCGATGTTGCCTCGTCCAGCACCAGGATCGGCGCATCCTTTAGCATGACGCGGGCAATGGCGATGCGCTGGCGCTGGCCGCCGGAGAGCTTGACGCCGCGCTCGCCGACATGGGCATCGAACCCCTTGCGGCCGCGCTGGTCCTCCAGCGCCAGGATGAAACTGTCGGCTTCCGCCTGACGGGCGGCGGCAAGCAGTTGCGCGTCGCTGGCATCGGGACGGCCAAACAGGATGTTGTCGCGGATCGAGCGATGCAGCAGCGATGTATCCTGCGTCACCATGCCGATCTGCTGGCGCAGCGTCTCCTGGCTCACCCTGGCGATATCCTGCCCATCGATCAGGATGCGCCCGGACTCCACGTCGTAGAAGCGCAGGAGAAGGTTGACGAGCGTGGATTTTCCAGCCCCCGAGCGCCCGACGATCCCGACTTTTTCACCGGCCCGGATGGTGAGGTTCAAGCGATCGATCACGCCGGAGGCGCGGCCGTAGTGGAAGCTCACATCCTCGAAGCGGATGTCCGGCTGGCGCACGACAAGCGCCGGCGCGTCCGGTACGTCAGTCAGCGACACCGGCTGCGAGATCAGCTCGGCGGCATTCTGCACCGTGCCGAAATTGCGCATGATGCCGTTGAACTGCGTCATCAGGCGCCCGAGCAGGAAATTCAGCCTCAGCACCAGCGCCAGCGTGAAGGCGACCGCGCCGGAACTGATGCGCCCGTCGAGCCACAGATGGATGCACAGCGCCGCCATGCTGGTGATCATTACGCCCGACAGCAGCGCCATCGAGGCCCGCACGCCGGTGATGAAGCGGGTGAACATCATGGTCGAGGCCTGAAAGATATCGAAGCCTTCGCGCATGTAGCGGTCGTTCACCTCGTCGCGGCCGAACAGCCGCAGCGTCTGGATATTGCTGTAGGCATCCACCATGCGCCCGGAGAGCATGGAGCCGGCTTCCGCCGTCTCGCGCGAGTGAAAGCGGATGCGCGGCACAAAATACCGGGCAAGAAACGAGAAGATGCCGACCCAGACCAGCACGATGACGGCGAGCCGCCAGTCGAGCCCGCCGATCAGCGCCAGCATCGAGACCGCATATATGCCGACGAACCACACGCTTTCCATGAGCGAGGTGACGAGATCGCCCGTCGATTGCCCGCCGGACCAGACCTTCGTGACGATGCGCCCGGCAAAATCGTTCTGGAAGAAGGACAGCGACTGGCGCGCCACGTGCTGGTAGGACTGCCAGCGCACCATGTTGTAGAAGCCGGGTGTGATCACCTGCTGGTCCACCAGCGCCGTCAGCATCGTCACCAGGAAACGCACGGCGCCGATCAGCACCAGCATGCCGGCCAGTTCATAGCCGTGGGACGCCAGAAGCCCCGACCAGCCCGCCGCCCGGTCGACGCTTGCGAGAATATCGACAAGCCGGCCGACGAACCAGAACAGCGCCGCCTCGATGGCGGCCGTCAGCCCACCCAGCACCAGCATGATCAGGAACGGCGCCTTTGCCTGGCGCACGTAGAACCAGATGAAGGCGAAGGTCGCTCTGGGTGGCTGCAGATCGGGCCGCGGGGCAAACGGCCGGATACGGGTCTCGAAAAAGCGGAACAGGGCGTCAATCATACCCTTGGGTATAGGCGCTTTCGCGTCCGCAGCAAGACGCGCGCCGGCTTAAAGTTTGGCAATGTGGCGCCGGCTAATTCGTCCGGCGGCCGTAGAGCGCCTCATAATGCCGGTCTTTCGGCAGGCGGCCGGACACCGTCGTGGTCACCAATGTGTCGTCGCCGCGGAATTCCGCCCGCTGCAGCGCAAGGCGGGCGCTGTCGTAAAGCTGCGCCGGCGTGACCGCGCCGAACGCGGAGGCGGCACCCAGCCGGCACTGGACATTCGGCAGGTCGGGAACGCGCTTGCGGGCCAGACGCACCGTGGTTTCCAGAATGCGGCCGATCCGGCGCCCGAGATCCGTCAGCGACAGGTCGTCGGTGAAGCTCACCAGCATGCCCAGTTCGTCCATCTGCAGCCAGGAGGCCATTTCCTCCTTGCTCATCAGCCGGCCGGCCTGCTGGCCGAGCGTATCGAGCAGAAAATCGCGCGCACCGATCATGGCCGGGCGCTGATAGGCTTCAAGGCCCTTGAGGCGGCACAGCACCAGGCTCGACCCATCGAGCTGCTGGCCGTCGGTCGTCAGCGCCTTCATCCGCCCCATCAGGGCGGCGCGACCGGCCAGCCCGTGGACCAGGGGTGCAGCAGCGACCGGACGGGCGGCATCGGGGAGGCCAGCGCCTGCGGCCACAAGCCCGACAACGGCGCCGGCTCCGGCGCTGGCATCGGGAAAATTCGCCTCGACGGCGGGGGATGGGCCAGAGGGAGACAAGACCGATGTCGCCGGAGCCGGTCTTGCGACCGAAGGTCCGGCCCAGTCGTCCAGCGCCTGCATGACCTGCCGGGTGGCCTCCAGTTCCGCCGCACAGGCATCGGTCACCGCCTTCAGCACATGGGCGATCTGCGCCGGCGACAGGGCGGGTGCGGACTGAAGCAATGTGGCCGCCTTTTCGATCTTCTGCAGATTGCTGCTCACCGTCTCGTCCACGGCAGACAGGATGCCACGCAATTCCGTGGCCGCATCAAGAAGCGACAGGGCGGCGGTCAGGCGCTGGCCGGTTTGAAAGTGCTGCGGAAGGATATCGCGGGCCATGGCGGCCCATTCCTGCGGATCGATGGGGCGGGGAAGCAGCGCGAAGCGGCGCTTGATCTCCGGCCTCTCCCCTTCGATGAGCAGCGTCATCAGTTCGAAGTTGACAGGACTGAGGTCCAAGCCGAGGCGCAGGAGAAGAGCAACGGCCTGCCGGCCATTGGCGTTCGGATCAGGCTGCATGCTTGTGATGATAGACATCGCGCATTCTCCCAGATCAATAGGAGATCACCCTAAAATAAAAGCTAATCCAAGCCTTTAAGGGGAATGGTAAACGCATCGACAAAAGACAGGGAGCCATGCCGGGCCGCAATGCAGGCCCGGCATGGTGATCTCATGCGGCAAGCCGCTATTCCGCGGCCGCCTCCGTCTTGTCTTCGGCATCATCGCCCAGGAAGCCACCGGACTGGCGGTTCCACAGGTCGGCATAGATGCCGCCCTTTTCGACCAGTTCCTGATGCGTGCCCATTTCGACGATCCGGCCGGCATCGAGCACGATCAGCCGGTCCATCTGCGTCAACGTCGACAGGCGGTGGGCAATGGCGATCACCGTCTTGTCCTCGATCAGCTTGAACAGGCTTTCCTGGATCGCCGCCTCCACTTCCGAATCGAGCGCCGAGGTCGCCTCGTCGAGCACCAGGATCGGCGCATCCTTCAGGAAGACGCGGGCAATCGCGATGCGCTGGCGCTGGCCGCCGGACAATTTGACGCCGCGTTCGCCGACATGCGCATCGAGCCCCAGGCGCCCCTGCTGGTCGGCCAGGCCCTGGATGAAATCCCAGGCATTGGCGCGCTTGGCCGCCTCGATGATTTCGGCATCGGTGGCATCCGGGCGACCATAGGCGATGTTGTCGCGGATCGAACGATGCAGCAGCGAGGTATCCTGCGTGACGACGCCGACCAGCGCACGCAGGCTGTCCTGCGCCACATGCGAGATATCCTGCCCGTCGATGAGGATGCGGCCCTTCTCCACCTCGTAGAAGCGCAGGAGAAGGTTCATCAGCGTCGTCTTGCCGGCACCGGAGCGCCCGACGAGACCCACCTTCTCGCCCGCCTGGATAGAGAGCGAGAAATTGTCGATGACGCCCCTCTGCTTGCCATAGTGAAAGCGCACGCCGTCATAGACGATGGCGCCCTTCTGGGCCGAAAGCGGCTTTGCCGATGGCCGGTCGATGATCTCGTGCGGCTTCGTCATCATCGACAGCCCGTCATAGACCGTGCCGATATTTTCAAACAGCGCCGCCACTTCCCACATGATCCATTGCGACATGCCGTTGATGCGCATGGCAAGGCCGATGGCAACCGCAATTGCCCCGACGCTGACGCTGCCATCCAGCCAGAACCAGATGCCGAGCGAGGCGACGAAGAACTGCACGACGGCATTGTTGATATCGACGCAGATGTTGAGAAGCGAAATCTGGCGCATCTGCTTGTGAACGGAGACGAGGAAGGCATCCATGCCCTGCTTGGCATAGATCTCTTCGCGGCCCGCATGCGAGAACAGCTTGACGGTGGCGATATTGGTATAGCTGTCGACGATACGGCCGGTCATCATCGAGCGGGCATCGGCCTGCTCGCTCGACAGCGTGCGCAGCTTCGGGATGAAATTGCGCAGGATGAGGCCATAGACGATGATCCAAAGCACCAGCGGCACGCCAAGACGCCAGTCGACCGAGGCGACCAGCGCCAGCATCGAGACGAAGAAGCTTGCCGCATAAACGAAGACGTCGATGATCTTGATCGCCGCGTCGCGCACGGCAAGCGAGGTCTGCATGACCTTGGTGGACACGCGGCCGGCGAACTCGTTGGCAAAGAAGGTCATCGAATGGCGTAGCAGGAAGCGGTGCATCTGCCAGCGCGCAATCATCGGAAAATTGCCCGCCAGAACCTGATGCATGGTGACGGTATGCATCATGCCGGCAAGCGGCAGGCCGACAAGCAGCAGCCCCGCCATGGCGGCCAGCCGTCCGCCCTCCTGCGCGAGGAAGGTGGTGCGATCCGCATTGCTCAGCCAGTCGACGATATTGCCGAGGAACTGGTAGAGCAGCACTTCCGCCACCGCAATCACCATCGAGCAGGTGCCAAGCAGCAGCAGCCAGGGCCAGACCGGCTTCGTATAATGCCAGCAGAAGGCCAGAAGGCCCTTCGGCGGCAGGGCCGGCTCACCGGCCGGATAGGGGTTTACGCGATTTTCAAACCAGGCAAACATCAATAGGCTCCGTCACTCGGACTGCCGCGGCGACTGCGCATGATCTGGGCGCAGGGGCACTCACCGGCACGCGGCGAAATTCAAATGGCAAGGCCTGGCAAGGCCTCGAAAACGATCTTGGAGAGGTCAGGCTTTGCGGGAACCGCGAGAGCTTAGGCCAGCAGCAGAACAATCTGCGGTCGGAAGCGCAAAAACACGGTCATATCCATGAAGGCCTCCTTTGGCTGGCGTTGAAGACGAACTGCGTTTACCAGCAAAGGGAAAATTTGAAAAGCCGGAATCTGCACAGACAGGCGACAAGCCGGCAGCGTGACGGTTGCATGACGGGCCTGTGGATGAAATAGCCCTTGGCGTTCTAAATCTCCACCACAGGCTGCTCCATGACCGCGCTTCGCATTGCTCTCTACCAGCCCGACATTCCCGGCAATACCGGCACCATCCTCAGGCTCGCGGCCTGCCTGGGGCTTGGTGTCGATATCATCGAGCCCGCCGGCTTCGTGCTCACGGACAAGAACCTGCGCCGCGCCGGCATGGATTACCTCGCCAGCGTGACGATGACGCGCCATGTCAACTGGGCGGCCTTCAACGCCTGGCGGCTGTCGGAAAACCGGCGTCTGGTGCTTGCCTCGACCAAGGCCGCCACCCGCTACACCGATTTCCGCTTTGCCGGCAATGACGTGCTGCTGTTTGGCCGCGAAAGTGCCGGCGTGCCGGATGCCGTGCATGAGAGCTGCGATGCACGGCTGATCATTCCAATGATCGAGGGCCAACGCTCGATCAATGTGGCGATCTCGGCTGCGATGATCACCGGCGAGGCAATGCGGCAAATTGACTGGCAGGGCTGATACAGCCCGAAGTGGTATTGGCGGATCACGGGAACTGTGCGAAGCTTATGCTTGAGAATGCATATTCAAGAACACTTGCCAGCCTCCTCCCAGCTTCGGAGAGACACCCATGTTCCCGACCGCATTCACCCATTCCATCACCCAGTTCGCCCGCACCCTCAGCCTTCCGGAACGCATCCAGCATTCGCCGCTGCGCAACCTGTCGCTGGAAAGCCTGCGCCGGCGCAACACAACGCTCGACTCGCTGTTTTACGACGTCAAATCGGTCACGGCGGAAGAAGCCTTCTATATCAGCAGTTGTCTTGCTGCCGAGGGCGCCATTCTGATCGTGCCGCCAACGGGCGCAGGATCGCTGAAACTCTGCGACACGATCGACGACTATCTGCTGGGAGGTGGCGAGACGATCGACACGCTGGCGGTTGCCGGGGTGGGCTCGTCTGCGCTCGGCTCTGCCGCCTTTGCCCGCAACATCGCCGATGCCATCGACAAGCCGGTGGCGGTGGTTGTTTCCGGCTACGGTCTGGCCGACGTGATGACCGAAGCGCTCGGCGGCTATTTCCTCTTCGGCTATCTCAATGGCTTTCGCCACCAGTTCGAGCGGCTGGACGACTTTTTCGGCCGGCCGCAGTTCGGCGTGGCACCGAAACTCTCCATCGAAAAGCTGGCGGAAGCGAGCCTCGATACCCAGACGGTGGGTGCCCTGCTTGCCCATCCGCGCCTGTCCTTCAAGCTGATCCTTGGCCACTCCAAGGGCAATCTGGTGATCTCCGAAGCGCTGTACCGGCTGGCCCATGCCGATCTCGCGCTTGCTCAGACGCTCGCCGCCCGCGCCCGCATCATCACGATCAGTGCCCGCATCGCAATGCCGCGCCCGTTCCGCGATGTCATCGACGTCATGGGCGAGTGGGACTGGTTCGGGGAAATCAACTCGCGCCACGCAATTCCGGTGGATGAACTGGTGCCGCAGGCCGGCCACCATACGAATACCGATCTGCCCAACCATGTGCCGGTCACCGAAACGCTGCGCAAGGTGCTGGCCGGCTCAGCTGCGCTGGCGCCGACAGACGAGACAAGCCCGCGGCTGACGGATGCAACGATCCTGACGCTCCCCGTCATTGCCGAAGTGCCGCCCCCTGCCCCTGTTCCGGAAACGCTGCCGATTCCGGTGCCGGAACTGATTCCGGAAGCCTTGGCCGCGCCTCCGAGCGACGTGGATGCAGCACCGGAAGCAGAGCCTTTGCCTGCAGCCCTCACCGATCTCCTGGACGCACCCGATCCTTCCGCCGCGGTGGAGACCACCGAGATTGAAACGGCCGAACCGGCAGACGATGCAGAGCCCCTGGAGGCCGTAGCGGCCATCGAGGAGATGGCGCCGGAGGTGGCGGACGTCGATCTGCCGGAGGCCCTCGAAGAGCCGCAGGCGGCAAAACAGTCTGACCCGCAGACGGATGAGATCACAGAGCTTGCTGCGGCACCGGACGAGACGTCCGAAGCGCTTGTGGAGCCGGATGTCGTGTCGGAGCCCCTTGCCGAGACTGTACTCAAGGCCGAGGCCGCGCCAGTCGCTGCCGCCGAGCCTGCCCAACCCCAACCGGCAGCCCCCGCGCCGACGAAACCCAAAACCCCGAGTGCCGCCAGAGCAAAGCCGCGGCGCGGCCGATAGCATCTTTCAGGGGAACGTCCGTTGAGGACGGCAGGCTATGGGATGACACGGAGCGCGATGGTCGCTTCGTTCGTCCGGCGCCGTGGTCTTTCCTTTGACGAATCCGCTTGCAAAATGAAAGTGCCGACGGCGGACCCCGTCGGCACTTTCATCCTGGCGCATCGCCTCGACAGACAAGGGAAGCAGTCGAGGGCAACGGCCTGAAGCTCTCCCGGGCGGCGCGGTGCCGCCGGCTCGATCAGGCAAACAGCATCATGGTCTTTGCCATCGTGGCATTGGTGATGTTGAGCCCGATGGTCTGCAACTGCTGCTGGACACCCTGCGAAGAGAGTTTTACCGCCTCTTCCTCCATGTCCGCATCCACCATGCGGCCGATACCGATCTGGGTAATGTCCTGCAGGTTCTGCAGAAAATTCGTGTTGGAAGAGATGCGGCTGCTGGTTGCGCCGATGGCAGCGCCGCCGTCGATCATGCGCGCCATCATGCTGTTGACGGCAGACATCATGCCGTCGATCTCGTCATTGCTCGTGGCATCCGACACGCCGATCTCACGGGCACCGGCGCCATTCGGCACGGTGGAACCGGCATCGAGCAGGTAGTAGGATGCGCCGGAAGCACTCGTGCCGGAATAGGCGCGGGTGAGCAGACCATCGGCCGCATCGCCCTTCGCCACAAGCGTCGAGCCGCCCCTGTCGAAATCAATGACGTTGACCGAGACATTGCCGTTGCCGTCGCTTGCGACCGAGCCGACCATGCTTTCCACCTTGGGGCGCTCGCCGGCTCCCGTCTTCAGCCAGTTCTGGCCGTTAAAGGAACTGCTGTCGATCACGGTCGTCAACTGCTGTTTCAACTGGCTGATTTCGGCATTGACCGCCTTCCGGTCGACGCCCGGACTTTTGGCAAGGATCAGCTTCGACTGGATATCGGACATGATGTCGGTTGCCGCGGTCATGCCAAGGGCTGCCGTATCGGCGATGGCTGCGGAAAAGGCCTGCGCGTCCTCGGCACTCGACAAGGACAGACTGCTGGATTTCATCGTGGTCGCAATCGACCAGTAGGCCGCGTTGTCGGAGGCTTTATTGACCTCGCGGCCGGAGGCGACGCGGATGGTCGTGTCGTTCAACGCCCGGCTTGTGCCACCGAGAAGGGAAAGCGCTGATGCGGCTGTGGCATTGAGGGATGACGAATACATCGGTTCTCCGCTTGTGTCGGGCCAACCGCTTAACCGGTCTGGCTCAGGCATGGGAGACATGTAGCGGGCAAGGATTTGCGGTTCGGTTTAACCGGACGTTATAATTTTAGCGTTTGCGCGAATACCTGTCATCTCAGTCAGCCGTGGGCAGGCGGCGCATGGTAAATTCGATGCAATCGCCTTCCAGCTGCCGCCAGCTTTCGACTTCGGTCCAGTAGGCGGCCTTCGGGAAACTGTCGAACCATTCGCGGGCTTTGCGGCGGGCCTCCTCGCGCGACAGGCAGTAGGTCTGACGCACGAAATTGCCCTCGTGCTGTCGGCCGCTCACCTCCTGCCGATGGCGGTTGATCCTGCGCTTCAGTCCGTCAAGCGGCGGGGGTTTGGCCATGCGCTTCACCTCTTTGCTCCAGATCGATTTTTGACGATAACCCGGCAATGCAGGCATGGCGAGTCGATTATCGCCGCTTGCCCCTGCGTTACGCCTTGATGCCGGCGCAGTTGAGCGGTTGCCTGCGCACAGGGCGCCGGGTTATGTCCGGGCCCGATTGACGCTGCGGGCTCAAGGCCCGATTCGACGCGTCGGCGCCAGTTCGGGCCGGCACGGCAAGAAGGGAAAGATCGCCATGGAAAGACCGCATATCCCGCTCGGCCTGCCGGACGATATCGAGGGCAAGAAGGCGCAAGCCCGCGCCTGGTTCGAAAGCCTGCGCGACACGATCTGTCGAAGCTTCGAGGCCCTCGAGGATGAGCTGTCAGGGCCCTTGAGCGACCGGGCGCCCGGCCGGTTCCGGCCGAAGGACTGGCTTCGCGAGGACGGCGAAGGCGGCGGCGGGCGCATGTCGATGATGGAAGGGCGGGTCTTCGAAAAGGTCGGCGTCCACACCTCCACCGTGCATGGCGAGTTTTCCGAGGAATTCCGCAAGCAG
Organism: Neorhizobium fuzhouense; assembly: GCF_042611105.1. NCBI lineage: Bacteria > Pseudomonadati > Pseudomonadota > Alphaproteobacteria > Hyphomicrobiales > Rhizobiaceae > Neorhizobium > Neorhizobium fuzhouense. The sequence continues at coordinate 369,041 of NZ_JBHFFP010000002.1, forward strand.
ATGCCGGGGGCCGCCGATGACCCGCGCTTCTGGGCCTCGGGCATTTCTCTGATCGCCCATCCGGTCAACCCGAATGTACCGGCCGTGCACATGAACACCCGCATGGTGGTGACGACCAGCCAGTGGTTCGGCGGCGGCGCAGACCTCACGCCGGTGCTCGACCGGCGCCGCACACAGGAAGACCCCGATACGGTGGCCTTTCACGCGGCCATGGAAGAGGCCTGCCGCGCGCATGACACTGTCGCCGATTATCCGCGCTACAAGGAATGGTGCGACGACTATTTCTACCTGAAGCACCGCAACGAGGCGCGCGGCATTGGCGGCATCTTCTTCGACTGGCTTTACCCTCAGCCGGGCAAAGGCGGCTGGTCTGCGAATTTCGCCTTCGTGCAGGCGGTCGGCCGCGCCTTTGCCGGCATCTATCCAGACCTCGTGCGCGGCAATTTCAACCGCCCGTGGACCGATCAGGATCGCGAGGAGCAGCTCGTGCGCCGCGGCCGTTATGTGGAGTTCAACCTGCTCTATGACCGCGGCACCATCTTCGGATTGAAGACCGGCGGCAATGTCGAATCCATTCTCTCCTCGATGCCGCCGATGGTGCGCTGGCCGTGATGGACACTGGCTCTACGCGGCGCGGGCGATTGCTCGCGGGTGCGGCAAATGCCTGATTCGCAGGGCTTTTGATGATTAATTAAGGAATCGTGAATTGACAAATTTGCGATCCACTTCATGCTATGGATGCTAGCTTTTGCTGGACTGCATCGGAGGAGGATCGCATGCCTACATCGCACAGCGTCGCCGTACCGCGGGAAGCCGACCAGGCCCGTCCGCTCGATACCCCCGAAATGATCAATCGCATGGCTGCCGATCTGCGGGCCCGCAGCGATACGGACCTGCCGCTTTCGTTCTACGTGGCGCAGGTGCGCCGGCAACTGACCGGCCGCACGCCTGCCAACAGCCAGCCGGAGAGAGCGGTGCCCGAGACGACGCGGGCCGGAGAAGCCCATCCGTCGGTTTTCCATTCCTGGGCCTTTTCCGACTGATCAAGGCCACGGACCGTTTCGTGGCATCTGGGGCGCCTGTCCGCACACCCGCCTGATGGAACGCCTGCAGCCCTTTCCCGTTTGGTTCTGACGACGGCTGCCGCCTTGTGCGGCCGTCGTCGACACCAAAGGAGGAAGCCATGAGACTGTTTGAATGCGGCACGCTCGTGCCGGGTTGCGATTGGCATACCCGCGCCGATGAAGATGCCGAAATCGTGCGCCGCGCCGTCGATCATCTTCGCACCACCCATGGTGAAACGGTGATCCGGGAAACCATGATCGACAACATCAAGGCGCGTATCCAGAGTGAGCAAGCGACCGACGCTTCCGCTGTGGCTGCTGTTCGATAGCCGGCCTTGTGTGGGAGGCGGATCTGCCCGCAAGCGGGCCTGACCGATCAATGCATATGCGTGTCAGGCGATGATCGAGTGGCGGACGCAAGGAGCGCCCGCCAGCAATGGATATGACTATCCCAAGCGGCAGGACCTGTTCGTCAGAGACCGGCGTCGATCGTCTCTTTCAGCCGGGCGGCAAGTGCTGCCCGGTCCATCGCAAAATTGCCGTCAACCCAGAGCGTTTCGAGTTCCTGAAGGAGTTTTCCGATGCGGGGGCCGGCCGGCACGCCAAGCGCCATCGCATCCGCCCCGTTTAGCGGGAACTTCGGCTTTGCGAATTTTTCCGCGCGCTTCAGAAGCGCAGACCAGCGGGCGGCCTTGACCATGTCGGCGTCATTGGACTGCGCGGCATGGCGGGCGCTGGCAAGTGCCAGTTTCAGCCGCATCAGAAGCCCGTCCTTGCCGTTGCGATAGAGCAGCCGGTCGAGAGCCGTTTCGGCAAGCTCGACGGAGGGCACCGGCGACCGCCCCCAGTCCACGAGCCGCTGCGCCTCGGCGTTCGACAATCGCCAGCGCTCGGCCAGCGCCTTCAGCCGCACCGCATCGGGCGGAATGATGGCGGCAAGGCGAAGAAGCGCATCCGGTTCCCAGCCCAGCGATTGCTCGGCCGCCACCAGTCCGTGAATGGCATCGATGCCCCATTTCTCACTTTCCGGCAGAACGGCGCCCAGCACACCGGTGGTGCGCATCCACAAAAGCGCCCGCGACGGATCGGGAGCCGACAGAAGCTTTTTCATCTCCGCCCAAACCCGCTCCGCCGAAAGGCCGCCCAGTCTGTCCTTGGCCTTGGCGACGGCGCGCAATCCTTCCGCATCCGGCCGGCCCGAGCCGTAGATGGCAAAGAAGCGGAAGAAGCGCAGCACCCGCAGGTAATCCTCGGCAATGCGGGTCGCCGCATCGCCGATGAAACGCAGCGTGCGACTTTCGATATCCGCCAGACCATCGACCAGATCGATCACCTGCCCTTCCTGCGTTACGTAAAGAGCGTTGATGGTGAAATCGCGTCGCATCGCATCGGCCTGCCAGTCGGTGCCGAAGGCAACCTCGGCGTGGCGCCCATCGGTTGCGATATCGCGGCGCAGCGTCGTCACCTCGAAGGGCTGGCCATCGAGGACGAGCGTGACCGTGCCATGGGCGATGCCGGTTGGCACCGCCTTGATGCCGGCTGCCTTCGCCCGCTCCATCACAACCTGCGGCAAAAGCGTCGTGGCGAAATCGAGATCGCTGATTGCCATGCCCATCAGCGCATTGCGCACCGCGCCGCCTACCACGCGCCCCTCGCCGCCATCGGCGTTCAGCAGGGAAAACACGCGCTGCACGGGGGCGGCATAAAGCCAGCCGGCACCGGCAAGATTTGCGGCCTCAGGCCCTCCTTCGGACGCGGTCGTCATGCGTATAACCTTTCATAGAGCGTGCGCAGAATACCGGCGGTAATGCCCCAGATATTCCACTCGCCATAGGGCATTTCATAAAAGTGACGAAGCGTGCCGTTCCATTCCCGGCTGCCGCGATTGTGGTTGGCCGGGTCCATCAGGAAGGCAAGCGGCACCTCGAACACTCGGTCCACTTCCGTCGGGTTTGGTGTCAGCTGGAAGCCGCGCTCCACCACCGACAGCACCGGCGTGATGCGAAAGCCGGTTGCGGCAAAATAATCCGGCAGGCGGCCGACGGGTTCGACGAAGGTACGGGACAGGCCGATCTCTTCTTCCGCCTCGCGAAGGGCTGCCGCCTCGACGCTTGCATCATCCGGATCGACGGCACCGCCGGGAAAGGCGATCTGGCCGGAATGCTTGCGCAGCGTTGCCGTGCGCTTCGTCAGGATCACCCGCGCGCCTTCGGAATCGTTGACGACGGGCACCAGCACGGCCGCATCCTTGAGCGTTACGCCTTCCAGATGCGTGATGATATCAGGGTTCAGCAGGTGGTCGCCATGCTCGCGCGCCGCCGTCTCGATCGGGCTGCCGCTCTGGCTTTGCGCACGCCGCCGAAATTCCGCGGCCGAATAGAAGGCCGGATTGGCGAGGGCCGGATGCATCGACAGGTTACTCATTGCGACAGCTGGTCCAGTTCATCGGCGGGCATCACGGGAAAGATCGCGCCGCCGGACCGCAGGGCAAACATCGGCACGCCCTTCACATCGATCACCTCTCCGCGCTCGATGAGTTCGTACATGACCGCGCGTGACAAGAGTGCCTCCAGCCGTCCGCGCACCAGAACATAGGGCTTCAGCTGGCGGTGCTCGCCTTCGATGACGAAGCGCAAGCGATGCTCGCTGCCGACCTCCACCACATCGCCGACATTGGTGCGCAAGGTCAGCACTGGCTCTCCGTCGCGCTCGCCCGCCGTCATCTCGACGCCCAGGAAATGCGCATCCTCGACCTTGATCCTGAGTTTTTCCACAGGCGTGACGAGATAGGTGTGCCCGTCTTCATCCTTGCGCAGCACGGTGGAAAACAGCCGCACCAGCGCCGGGCGGCCGATCGGCGTTCCCATATAGAACCAGCGGCCGTCGGCGCGGATTTCCATGTCGATATCGCCGCAAAAGGGTGGATTCCAGCGTTCTACGGGTGGCAGACCGCGTGCGCTGCCATCGCTGCGGTGTCCCACCTCTTCGGCGGCGCGCGCAATCAGGGCCGCCAGTCCGTCTGCATCCCTTGCGGTATTAATCGTCTCACCTGCCATAATTTCAGTCATGGTTCCGGTTTATGGGTCGTGTCACGAGATAGTCATTCATAACGTTCTTGTCAGCCGCCGCCACGCGAATAAGTTGGAGTGAACGGACTGCTCGCTGAACAAGACGCGATTCGACCATGCCGGCAGGACGCCGGACACGAGCCTGATGGAGACCGACATGGGCGTGATGACTTCCACCGATACTCCACTCGATGAGAAGGCAATCGTCGCTGCCGCCGAACAGGCGCTTTCCGATATTGCCGCCGTGCGCACCGAAGTGTCGAAGGTCATCTTCGGCCAGGAACAGGTGGTGGAAAACACGCTCGTTGCCGTACTGTCGGGGGGCCATGCACTTCTCGTCGGCGTTCCGGGCCTTGCCAAGACCAAGCTCGTGACGACGCTCGGCACCGTGCTGGGGCTCGATGCCAACCGCATCCAGTTCACGCCGGACCTGATGCCGTCGGATATTCTCGGCACCGAAGTGATGGACCAGGACGAGAACGGCCGCCGCTCCTTCCGCTTCGTCAAGGGCCCGGTCTTTGCGCAATTGCTGATGGCTGACGAGATCAACCGCGCAAGCCCGCGCACGCAGTCGGCCCTTCTGCAGGCCATGCAGGAATATCACATCACGGTGGCCGGCCAGCGCTACGACCTGCCGACGCCCTTCCATGTGCTGGCGACCCAGAACCCGCTGGAGCAGGAAGGCACCTATCCGCTGCCGGAAGCCCAGCTCGACCGCTTTCTGCTGCAGGTGGATGTGCTCTATCCGGAGCTTGCCGCCGAGCGCCAGATTCTGCTCGACACCACCGGCACGTCGGAAGCAAAGGCTCGCGCCGTTATCGACGCGCAGCGCCTGAAAGAAATCCAGTCGCTCATTCGCCAGATGCCGGTGAGCGACAAGGTCGTGGATGCCATCCTGTCGCTTGTGCGCTCGGCCCGTCCGGGCCAGGGCAATACGATGACCGACCGTCATGTCGCCTGGGGCCCAGGTCCCCGCGCCGGCCAGGCGCTGATGCTCTGCGCCCGCGCCCGTGCGCTTTACGAGGGGCGTCTTTCCCCCTCGCTCGACGATGTTCATGCGCTGGCAGAACCGGTGCTGCAACACCGCATGGCGCTGACGTTTTCCGCGCGCGCCGAAGGCATGTCGGTTCGCGACGTGATCGACGGGCTTGTCAAGCAGGCGCGTGGCTGACCGGCCGCCGCAAGACATAAACGGAGCCACGTCAGTGGCCGCAAGCAAGGTAATCAGCAGGCGTGGCATCCATAGGCCAGATCGTTCCGCAGACCCCAGGCAATGACGTGCTTGCCCGCGCAAGACAACGCGCGGCCCTCGTTCCGGATTGCATGGTCGAAGCCCGCCGCATCGCCAACACGGTGATTGCCGGCTGGCACGGCCGGCGCAAGCGCGGCATCGGCGAAAATTTCTGGCAGTTCCGCCCCTATAGCGAGGGCGAGAGCCTGGCGCGCATCGACTGGCGCCGCTCCGCTCGCGACGACCATACCTATGTGCGCGATCTGGAATGGGAGGCTGCCCACACCGTCTGGCTCTGGGCCGACATGTCGCCATCGATGATGTACAAGTCGACGCTCGGCACGGTTTCCAAGGAAAGCCGGGCGCTGGTGCTGATGCTGGCGCTTGCGGAAATCCTCGCCCGGTCGGGAGAGCGCATCGGATGCCCCGGCGTGATGGAGCCGGTGTCGGCCCGCAACGCCGCCGAGCGGCTGGCAACCGCCATCATGCATGCACCGCTTGCCGAAGGACTGCCGGATACGGGCATGATCCGCGGCGCCAGCGACATCGTGCTGATCGGCGATTTTCTCGATGATGCCGACCGCATCATGGAGCGCATCACCCCTTTGTCGCGCCGCAACCTGCGCGGCCATGTGGTGGAAATCGCTGATCCGGCCGAAGAGACCTTTCCCTATAGCGGGCGCACCGAATTCACCGATCCGGAAACCGGCGAGAGGCTTGTCTCGGGCCGCGCCGAAATGCTGCGCGAGGATTACCAGCGGGCCTATCTGGCGCGGCGGGAATATCTTGGCCAGTCGCTGCGCCGGCTTGGCTGGAGTTTCGTCTTCCACCGCACCGATCACTTGGCATCGGAGGCACTGGCCGCGGTGCACGGCTATCTCTCCGGCAACCCGCCGCGCCTTGCAGGAGCGCGCTGATGGGGTCCTTTGCCTTTGCAACACCGGTCATCCTGTCTGCGCTCATCGTTCTGCCGGCCATCTGGTGGCTGCTGCGGCTGACGCCGCCGCGTCCGAAGCAGGAAGTGTTTCCGCCGCTCGCCATTCTCGCCACCGTTCTCAAGCGCGAGGAAACACCCTCGAAAAGCCCGTGGTGGCTGACGCTCCTGCGCATGCTGATGGCGGCTGCCATCATTTTCGCGATTGCCGATCCGGTGCTCAATCCGCGCAGTGGCACCCTGTCCAGCCAGGGGCCGCTCGTGCTCTTGATCGACAACAGCTGGTCGACGGCAGGCGACTGGCAAAGGCGGGTGGAAACCGCCGACATGCTGATCGGCGATGCCGAACGGGCGGATCTGCCGGTCTCGATCGTCCTGACCGCCGATGCGACCCATGATGCCGTGCCGGGAAGTGCCGCCGCTGCCCGCGAAAAGCTCGCCGCCGCCCAGCCCCGACCGCAGGTTCCCTTGCGCGCAAGTGCTGCCGAAGCGGTGGTGGAGGCGCTGAACGGCACCCGTCCCGGCACCGTCGCGTTCCTCGCCGATGGGGTTTCGACGCCAGAAGACGGCGACATGATGGCCGATATTTCAAGCCTGTCGCCCGCAGACGTCCGGCTGATCGAAGGCGATGGCGAGGGGGCCGTGGCACTGACCGATGTCAGCAACACCGCAAATGCCATGGCCGTTACCGCCGCCCGCCTGACTCGCGACGCCCCGGCGCGCTATCGCATAAATGCGCTTGACCAGCAGGGCCGTTCGCTTGCCACGACCGACATCGACTTTGCGGCAGGGGCTGCGACCGCAAGTGCCGCCCTGTCTGCGCCCTTCGAGCTGCGCAACGACTTTGCCCGCATCACGATTGAAAACAAGGCGACGGCCGGCGCCACGCACCTTCTGGACGACGGCTTTAAGCGCCGCCGCGTGGCGCTTTTGTCCGGCGACGGCGGCAATGACCTGCAGCCGCTGCTTCTGCCGCTCTACTATATTAGCCGCGCACTGCAGCCCTATGCCGATATCATCGAGCCGCGTGGCGCCGATCTGTCGGCGGCACTGCCGGAGATCCTGGCCGGCAACCCCTCTGCCATCATCATGGCCGATATCGGTCGCCTGCCGGCCGATACCTATGCGCCGCTGCAGCAGTGGATTGCCCGCGGCGGCCTGCTGATCCGCTTTGCCGGCCCCCGGCTTGCCGCAGCCCCCACCGACGACCCGCTGGTGCCGGTGATCCTGCGCCGCGGCGAACGGGCACTCGGTGGCGCGCTCTCCTGGGCCGAGCCGCAGCCGCTGGCGGACTTTCCAACCTTCGGTCCCTTTGCCGGCATGCCGCGCGCCGAAGACGTGCGGGTGAACCGTCAGGTTCTCGCCGAACCGACGCCGGATCTGGCCGAGCGCACCTGGGCAAGCCTCGCCGATGGCACGCCGCTGGTCACGACCCGCCAGGTGGAAGCCGGCCGCATCGTGCTCTTCCATGTGAGCGCCGAGGCGACCTGGTCCAACCTGCCGCTATCGGGCAATTTCGTCGAAATGCTGCGCCGTCTGGTGCAGACGGCCCGCGCTGGCGGGGCACAGACCGCCACCCGCGGCAGCGAGGCGGGCGTGGCACTTCCCCCTTACCGCCTGCTGACCGCCGCGGGCATTTTGACGGCCGAGACCGGAGCGGCAAAGCCGATCACCGTGGCTGCCGGGCAGATGCCGGTGGCAAGCCTTGACCATCCGCCCGGCCTCTACGGTTCGGAAGACGGTTTTACCGCCGTCAACCTGCTGCCGGCCGGCACACGGCTCGATCCGGTCTCGCTCTCTGCAGAAGGCCTGACGATGACCCGCGACAGCCTGATCGGCCGAGAAGCGGTGTCGCTGCGCCCTGCCCTCTTCACGCTGGCTTTCCTGCTTCTCCTCATCGATGGCCTGATCGTGCTTGTCATCAACGGCGGATTTTCACGCCCTGCGAAAGCCGGACGCGGCATCACTGCTGCCCTGCTGCTCGCCCTCCTCCCGCTGGCCGGTCTTCAGACCGAAAGCCGGGCGCAGGACGCAAAACCCGGCGATGCGCAGGCGCTGGAGCGGCTGGACACGACCCACCTTGCCTATGTGATTACCGGGGAAGCCGATGTCGATCGCATTTCCGAGCAGGGGCTCGAAGGGTTGAGCCAGTTCCTCACCTATCGCACGACGCTCGAGCCTGGCGATCCGGTCGGCCTCGACATCACGAAGGACGAGCTGTCCTTCTACCCGATCATCTACTGGCCGATCTCGGCGACCGCCCCGATGCCGACGGCGGCGGCGATTTCGCGCATCGACGCCTATATGCGCAATGGCGGCACGGTTCTGTTCGACACGCGCGATCAGTTCACCTCGCTGGAGGGTGGCACAAGTGCCAACGGACAGCGGCTGCAGGAAATCTTGGCCAATATCGACATTCCGCCGCTTGAGCCGACGCCGGAAAACCATGTGCTGACGCGCGCCTTCTATCTGCTGACGAATTTTCCCGGCCGCTATTCGGGAAGCCCGCTCTGGGTGGAGGCGCGTCAGGATGCGCGCAATTCCGGCAGCCAGATCTCGTCTTCCGGCGATGGCGTGACGCCGCTTCTGATCACCGGCAATGATTTTGCCGGCGCCTGGGCAATCGACGCCAATGGGGCACCGGTTCTGCCGACCGTGCCGCCGGACGACATGCAGCGCGAATATGCCTACCGCGCCGGCGTCAACATCATGATGTATATGCTGACCGGCAACTATAAGGCAGATCAGGTGCATGTGCCGGCACTCCTCGAACGGCTGGGCCAGTAGGAGGCGCTTTCCATGAATCTCGAATTTGCTCCCTTCCTGCCATCGCCGGCCCTTGCAGCACTCGCCGTGCTCGCCGCCCTCCTCGTGGCGATCTCGCTCTGGCGGGGACTGCGCGGATCGCTGCTGCGCGGCCTGGCCCTTGCGGCCCTCCTTCTTGCGCTCACCAATCCGACGCTGACGCAAGAAGACCGCCAGCCGCTTTCGACCGTCGTCCCCGTGCTGGTCGACCGGTCGCAGAGCCAGGATACGCCGCAGCGCCGGGCGCAAACCGATGCCTCCCTTGCCCAGTTGCGCGACCGCTTCTCGCGCTTCCCGCAGATCGAGACGCGCATCGTCGAGGTGAAGGATGACGAAACTTCCGACACGCCTTCGACGCGGCTCTTCACCGCCCTCTCCTCGGCCATTTCCGACGTGCCACCGGCGCGCATCGGAGCAGCCGTCTTCCTCACCGATGGCCAGATCCATGACCTGCCGGGGCCGAACGCCGATCTCGGCTTCAATGCCCCGATCCACGGCCTGATCACCGGCCGCGCCGATGAATTCGACCGGCGGGTGGAAGTAGTGCGTGCGCCGCGCTTCGGCATTGTCGGCGAAGAACAGGACATGACGCTGCGCGTCTTCGATGACGGGCGCACGCAAAGCGGGACCGCGCCGGTGACGGTGCGCATGAACGGCGAGGTCATCGCCACGCTTCAGGCCACCCCCGGCACGCCCATTCCCTTCCGCTTCACCGTGCCGCGCGGCGGCAACAATGTCATGGAGTTCTCCGTCGCCGAACTTCCCGGCGAAGTGACCACCGCCAACAATCGCGCCGTCCATGTGATCGACGGCATCCGCCAGAACCTGCGCGTGCTGCTGGTGTCCGGCGAGCCGCATGCCGGCGAACGGGCCTGGCGCAATCTCTTGAAATCCGACGCCTCGGTCGATCTCGTGCATTTCACCATTCTGCGTCCGCCGGAAAAGCAGGACGGCACGCCGATCAACGAGCTGTCGCTCATCGCCTTTCCGACGCGCGAGCTGTTCGTTGAAAAGATCAACGATTTTGACCTGATCATCTTCGACCGCTACCAGCACCGCAACGTGCTGCCGATCCTCTATTACGATTACATCGCGCAATATGTGGAAAAGGGCGGCGCGCTGCTGATTGCCGCCGGCCCCGAACATGCCGGCCCCGATTCCATTGCCTCGACGCCGCTGTCCACGGTGCTGCCGGCAGCACCGACCGGTGAGGTTCACAGTGCCGCCTTTTTCCCGCGCCTCTCGGAGCTTGGCAAGAAACACCCCGTCACCCGCGGCCTTGATGGCGCAAGCGCCGAACCGCCGGCCTGGGGCCGCTGGTTCCGCACCATCGACGTGACGCAGCCGCAGGGCGAAACCGTGATGCAGGGCGATGACAACCGACCGCTCCTCGTGCTCAACCGGCAGGGAGAAGGGCGCGTGGCCATGCTGCTCTCCGATCAGGGCTGGCTCTGGGCGCGCGGCTTCGAGGGCGGCGGCCCGCATGTGGCGCTCTACCGGCGCATCGCCCACTGGCTGATGAAGGAACCGGAACTGGAGGAAGAGGCCCTGACTGCGCGCGCACTCGGGCGCACGCTGGAGGCAACCCGCCAGACCATCGGCGACGATCCGGGCCCCGCCACGATCAAATACCCGTCCGGCCGCACTGAAAGCGTGCCATTCACCACCGCCGGCCCCGGTCTTTACCGCATCGACAAGCGCATGGACGAAACGGGCCTTTTCGAGGTTACAAATGGCACGTTTTCGACGCTTGTGCATATCGGAACCGTCGACGCGCCGGAATTCAAGGCGATGATTTCCACCACTGCGACGCTTGCCCCCTATGCCCAGGCGACGCGCGGACTGGTGGCGCGCGTGGAGAACGGTTCGGGCGTCAGCCTTCCCGGCATCCTGCCGGTGCGCGGCACGGTGCGCATCAACGATCCGGACCGGATGGTGATCCGCCTCACCGATGAAACCGTGCTGCGCGGCATCGACACGACGCCGCTGTTTGCCGGATTTGCCGGTCTTGCCGCCCTGCTTCTGGCAGTATCGGCGCTCTGGTGGCGCGAGGGGCGATAGGGCTGGTCACCATAAGGGACAACCAAGCCGGGGTTTGATCGCCCTGGCGGCTATGGTAATTGCCAACCTCCCCATCCAGAAAGGCGAGGTTTCTCATGCCGCAGATGCTGACCGTCACCGACCGCCTGACGCCCGAAGACGAAAAGGCAGTGCGTGACCCGCTGGTTGCCTACAATATTGCCCGTTTTGGCGAGAGCGACCGGCGCGATCTTGCCGTGCTCCTGCGCAACGATGCGGGAGAGGCAGAGGGAGGGCTTACGGGTCATACCGGCCGCGGCTGGCTTTACGTGCAACTTCTGTTCATTCCCGAACACCGCCGCGGCGAAGGCCTTGCCGCGACACTGCTTTCACTTGCCGAAGATGAAGCCCGCGCGCGCGGCTGCGTCGGCGCCTATATCGACACGATGAACCCGGTTGCCCGCAGCGCCTACGTGAAGGCCGGTTACAGACCGCTGGGTGAACTGCAGTATCTGGAGGGCGGACATTCGATTACCTGGCTCTGCAAGCGTTTCGACTGCAAGGAGGAAAGCCATGAGCGTGGATGACAATGGCTGGTCCCAATCAGCCGCTGCCTGGACGACATCCCAGGGCCATGACGGCGATTTCAACCGGCAATTCGTGCTTGATCCGGCCATCGATAGGTTGCTCGAAGGCCGCACCTTTTCCCGCGCGCTCGACGTCGGCTGCGGTGAGGGTCGCTTCTGCCGGCGCCTGAAGGCGCATCACGGTATCGCCGAGGTGGTCGGCATCGATCCGACATTGCCGCTTCTTGAAACAGCGAGACTGCGCGACCCGGGAGGCGATTACCGTCAGGCCATGGCCGAGGCCCTGCCCTTCCCGGATGGCAGCTTTGATCTCGTCGTCAGCTATTTTACGCTGATCGACATCGCCGATATCGAGACGGCCATTGCGGAAATGGCGCGCGTGACGGCGGCGGGCGGCACGCTCCTGATTGCCAATCTCAACCCCTTCATCACCGCCTGCGGCGGGGCCGCCTGGGTGCGCGACGGCAAAGGCCACAAGCTCTATGTGAAAGTGGACCGCTATCTGGAAGACCATGCCGACTGGCAGGAATGGCGCGGCATCCGCATTCTCAACTACCACCGGCCGATGAGCCGTTACATGTCGCTGCTGCTTGCCGCCGGGCTGCAACTGGTGTCATTTGCCGAACCACCGGCGATCGGCGGGCCGGCAGAGGCACGCGAGGCCTATAACCGCGTGCCCTATGCGCATCTGATGGAATGGACAAAGCCGGGGGCGTGAAACGCCTATTCGGCAGCGGCCGCAAGCGCCATCGGCTGCCAGTCCTGCCAGGCGATCACACCCTTCAGGCGCGGATGCACGTCATCCGCCATCGGCACGACCAGCACGCGGCCGGGATCGACGGGGCCGGGAAAGGTGAGCGCACCGTAGGAAACCTTTTCGAAACCGAGCGGCATGTAATAGGGCGGATCCCCGACAAGAATCACCGCCTGCGATCCCTTGCGCCGTGCCGCTTCGATGGCAATGCGCACCAGTTCGCGCCCGATGCCGCGGTTCTTGTGCGAGGGCCGCACCGCAAGCGGCCCGAGCAGATGGGCATCGACATCACCGGCTTTTACCGCCGTCATCCGCACGGATCCGATGGTTTCGCCATCGTCGGCGCAGATGAACGACAGCGACCGGTCATGCGGCCCCTGTTCGCGAATGCGCGCGGCCGCCTTGGTGAACCGGCCGGGGCCGAAGGCCTCGGCATTGATCAGGTCGATGATGGCATCGTGGGAGGCGTCTTCAGTGAGGTAGACGAGGTCATGCTTGTTCATGATCAGCTAAAACCGGATATCGGACAGGACAAAGGAAGAGCGGCAGCGCTCGCAAGCGCAGTGCAGGCTTTTCAGCGTCGTCGAAGTGTCCGGACCGTGATCATCAGATCGATTTTCCTCGTGGGTTGATCCCCATTACCAGCATTTTCCGGGGGCGTCCACGGAAAAGCTCGCACGAGAACACAGTGTCACCCTGCAGGCCCTCGCATTTTCATGCACCGGCTGCCAGAATGCAACAAAACCGTGTGGCGGACGGATCAACACATTGGAAGGAAACATCAATGGGCATGCTCGTGGACGGCGTCTGGCAGGACGTGTGGTATGATACGAAATCGACAGGCGGCAAATTCCAGCGCTCGCAATCGCAGTTTCGCAACTGGGTGACCGCCGATGGCAGCGCCGGCGAAACCGGCAAGGCCGGTTTCAAGGCAGAGGCCGGGCGCTACCACCTCTATGTCTCGCTTGCCTGTCCCTGGGCGCACCGCACGCTGATCTTTCGCCGGTTGAAAAAGCTGGAGGCGCTGATTTCCGTCTCCGTCGTCCACCCGCTGATGCTCTCGAAGGGTTGGGAATTCCGCCCGCAGGACGATGAGGCCGCAACCTCCGACCCCCTCTTCGGCTCGGATGCGCTCTTTGAGGTCTACCTGAAGGCCGACCCGCATTATTCCGGCCGCGTCACCGTCCCCGTCCTCTTCGACACGGTCGAACAGACCATCGTCTCCAACGAATCTGCCGATATCATCCGCATGATGAACAGCGCCTTTGACGGCCTGACCGGCTCGACGGACGATTTCTATCCGCAGCCGTTGCGCGACGAGATCAACGCCTTGAACGCAAAAGTCTACGACACCGTCAACAACGGCGTCTACAAGGCCGGCTTCGCCACCTCGCAGGATGCCTATGAGGACGCGGTCAAAGCCCTGTTTGCAATGCTGGACGAGCTGGAAAACCGGCTGTCGGGCCAACGTTATCTCGTCGGCAATCGGCTGACGGAGGCCGATATCCGGCTGTTCACCACGCTGGTGCGCTTTGATGCGGTCTATGTCGGCCACTTCAAGTGCAATCTGTCCCGTATCGCCGATTATCCGAACCTGTCGGACTATCTGCGCGACCTCTACCAGCATGAGGGCGTGCGCGAGACAGTGAATTTCTCTCACATCAAGAGGCACTATTACGGCAGCCACGCGACGATCAACCCGACCGGGATCGTGCCGCTCGGACCGGTGCTGGACCTTGATCGTCCGCATGGGCGTGAAGCGCTCGGTCCTGCGGCCTGATTGCAAAACGCGAAGGCGGACCTCTACCAGATGTCCGCCTTCTGCACCTCGCCATTCAGTTCGCGAAGCCGCGCGAGCGTGGCCGTCGTCACCTTGTCGGGCAGCGCATCGAGCGCGAAGAAACCGCATTCGACGATTTCCCGGTCGGGCGGACGCGGCGCCGTCTGGCGCACCTTGACCCGGTAGAACACCACATGGTCGCGCGCGCTTGCGCCCTGGTTCTGGTAGACGTGGAAAAGCTCTGGCTCTGCGAGAATGACCAGATTGCCCTCCTCGCGCAATTCCTTGGCAAGCGCTGCCGGCACGGTTTCGCCGCGCTCGACGCCGCCGCCCGGCATGTACCAACCGGGCACATAGGAGTGACGGACGAGAAAAATCCGCCCCTCTTCGTCAAAGCAGGCCGCGCGCACGCCCAGTGTCATACTGCGCGTCACGGCAAAGACCTTGTGCATCAGAAAGACCATGGCCCGTGTTGTGAGGCCTGAAATTTCCGGAATGCCGTTACCGTTCATTGCAACCTTCCTGCCGCCATGCCTTGCCCGAAGGGGTGCATGGCTCTATGTCTCGACCCATGTTCAAGTTTGCGCATATCTCCGACATTCATCTGGGACCGCTTCCGCGCCTGACCCTGCGTGAACTGGCATCGAAACGCATCACCGGCTTTGTGAACTGGCATCGCAACCGCCGCAAGCATCTTCTGGTCAACACACTGGATCTGCTGCTGTCCGACATGCGGCTGAAACAGCCCGACCACCTGATGATCACCGGCGATCTGGTCAATCTTGCGACGTCGATCGAAATCCGGCTTGCAGGCGAGTGGCTGCGCAGCATCGGCGAGCCGCTGGAGACGACGGTGGTGCCCGGCAATCACGATGCCTATGTGCCCGGCGCCCATGATCGATCCGTGCGCGAATGGTATCCCTTCATCTCCGGCGATGGCGCGCCGGAGGACTGGCCGGACGAGGAGCATGTGTTTCCGACCTATCGTCGGCGCGGGCCGCTCGCCATCATCGGCTGCTCCACCTCCAACGCAACACTGCCGTTTTCCGCCGGCGGCTTTTTCAGCGCCCGCCAGGCGCGCGAAACGGCAAACCTGCTGAACCGGGCAAAGGACGAAGGCCTGTTTCGCGTCGTGATGATCCATCATCCGCCGATCCGCGGGGCTGCCCCCTCCCACAAGCGCATGATCGGCATTCGTCGCTTTGCCGCCGCGCTGTCGGTCGGCGGAGCCGAGCTCGTGCTGCATGGCCATACCCATCTCAACACCGTCTATCAGCTGAAAACCCATCACGGCCAGGTGCCGGTGGTGGGCATCGCGTCCGCCTCGCAGGGACCCGGCGGGCACAAGCCGCCGGCCGCCTACAACCTCTTCTCGCTGTCGGGCGAACCGGGTGCCTGGAACCTCTCCTGCGATCGCTACGGCCTGACCGCGGCCGCCGATGCCATCGCGCTCGAAAAACGCCATGTTTTCTACGGAAATCCACCCGATCTTGCCGAACCTCCCGCAATTGAGGCACAATTCTGAGACAGCCTGGGGAAAGCCAGATCTGGTTTCTTCCCGTTACCGAATGAAAGACCATTCCATCCAGCAGTCAGGCCAGCGGTTTTCATGAGCGATAAAACCCGACAGACGGATATCAGGCGCGACCTCGTGGGCTTTCTCCCGCAGATCCGCCGCTTTGCCATGGCGCTCACCAGACACCCAGCCGGCATCGACCAGCTGGTGGTGCGCGCCTGCGAGGAGGCGGTGGACAAATCGCACCTGCGGCGCGAAGACCAGCGGCTGGACCACTGGGTCTTCATGCTGATGCGCACGCTGTGGGCTGCCGGCGCGCTTGCGAAGGATTTTGGCGATACCGACACCTTGCCCCAGAGCACACGGTCGGGCGCAGGGTCTTCCTGTCATGCGGCCCTTGACGGCCTGCCCTTCACTAGTGCACCGGTGTTCCTGCTCTGCGCGGTCGAGGGCTTGAGCTATGCCCAGGCTGCCACCGTCATGGGGATCACGCCGGACGCGGTTGCCGTGCGCATGCTGCTTGCCCGCCGCGAGCTTTCCGCCCAGAAAACCCATGCCAGCGAACGCAGGGCCTGATTGATGGAAAATCTTCGACATGCGCCGCTCGACATGCGCATCAGCGCGCTTCTCGACAACGAATTGAGCGAGCCGGAGCGGCTTGAACTGGAAGCGCTGCTGGGCGCCGATCCGCAGGCGCGGGCGTTGTTCGATACGCTGCGCGCGGCCGATGACGAGGCGCGCCTTGCCTTCAAGGCCATGCTGAAGGAGCCGGTATCGCTGGACCTCGTGCGCTCCATCAAGACCGCCACGCCGCCGCGACGCGCCGTGCGCCTGCCCGAGGAACAGCGGCCGCGCTGGACGCTGCGCCCCTCGTTCAGCCTCGTCTGCGCCGCATCCTTCCTGATGTTCGGGCTTGGCACCGCGGCCGGATATCTTGTGGCCGGGCGCCCGCAGATGGTGACCTATGCGGAACTGGCGGGAGACCCGGTGCGCGCCTGGCTGGACGACGTTGCCTCCTATTACCGGCTCTATTCCCGCCAGACCCGGCATCTGGTGGAAGTGCCTGCCACCGAATCAGCCCATATCGTTGACTGGCTGATGGCAACGACCGGCGTCTCCTTCCGCATTCCAAACCTTGCGGCTGAAAAACTCGATTTCGTCGGCGCCCGCCTGTTTTCCGCCGGCGGACGCCCGGTCGGCCAGCTCGTCTACCGCAACAGCGATGGCGAGGTGATTGCCATCTCCTTCACCAAGCTGATCACGCCGAACGAGCCGCAAACCGATGCACCGCCGCTGCGCCAGACGATCCGCGACGACATTGGCCTCGTTACCTGGCAGGGCCTGCAGGCGAGCTATGTGCTGACCGGCCCCTCCTCCGATGCCGACCTCGACACGCTGGCCGCGAGGATCGCGGGCATCATGTGATCCGGCGCGTCCGGCCGCGCCTGCCTTGCGATCCTACCTCGCAAAGCGCCTTGCGCCCGCCACGCACAGCACGACGCCGAGTGTCACGACCAGCATCAGCGGGCTTACCGGCTCATGCAGCAGAAGGCCGGCGAGAAGCAGGCCGAAAAACGGCTGCAGAAGCTGCAACTGGCCAACGGCCGCGATACCGCCGAGCGCCAGTCCCCGGTACCAGAAGATAAAGCCGATCAGCATGCTGAACACCGAGACATAGGCAAGGCCTGCCCAAGCTGCGGCACCGACCGCCGACCAGTCGGCCGGAAGGCTTGCGAGCGAAATGACCAGCATCGGCGGCAGCGCCAGGACGAGCGCCCAGGAAATGACCTGCCAGCCGCCGAGACGGCGCGACAGGCGCGCCCCTTCCGCATAGCCGAGCCCGCAGACAAGGATGGCGGCCAGCATCAGAAGATCGCCGGAGACAGTGCCCGCACCACCGGTTGTGAGGGCAAAGCCCGCAACGGCAGCGCTGCCCAGCCCGGAAAACAGCCAGAACAGCGGCTTTGGCCGTTCGCCCCCGCGCAGCACGCCAAAGAGCGCAGTGGCCAGCGGTAGGAGACCGATGAAGACGATCGAATGGGCCGAGGTGATGGTTTTGAGCGCAAGCGCCGTCAACAGGGGAAAGCCGACCACGACGCCAGCGGCGATCACGGCAAGCGACAGGAGATCGGCACGCGCCGGGCGCGCTTCGCGCAGGCCCTTGAGCAGAATAGCGCCAAGCACGGCGGCAATCACAGCACGGGCCGATGTGAGAAACAGCGGCGAAAGATCCGCCACGGCCACACGCGTCGCCGGAAGCGATCCGCTAAAAATCACCACGCCGGCCAGGCCGCACATCCATCCATCCACTGACGCTTTCATTGTCCCTCGCTTGTCTGCTCTTGCGGGCACGATGGTGCGGCTCGACCGTCGACACCTGCCCCGGCCGCTTTACGCCGGGCTGCTTGCCAGAGACAGCAACAGAGGAATACAATTCGATCAAACTGTACTGGCAACAAAATCAATACAGATGAGCGATCCATGACCCGCAATGCCGCCGGCACACGCACAGGCGACGTGATGAGTTCCATCCGTACGCGGATCGACAGCCGTGCGCTCGTGGCGGGTGATCGCCTGCCCTCGGTGCGGGCGCTGGCCGAGACGATGAAGGTATCGGCCACCACCGTGGTGGAGGCCTATGACCGGCTGGTGGCTGAAGGGCTGATCCGGGCGCGGCGGGGCGCGGGGTTTTTCGTGGCGGAAAACACCACGCCACCACTCTCCCTTGCCCGGGCGGACACGCCGCAGGCCCGCGCGGTCGATCCGTTCTGGGTGTCGCGCCAGTCGCTCGATGCAGCAGAGGGCGTGCTGAAACCCGGCTGTGGCTGGCTTCCCGCCGACTGGATGCCGCAGGAGGCCATTTCGCGCGCCATGCGCCATCTTGCCCGAACCGATCCTGCCGTTCTTGTCGATTACGCAGAGACGCGCGGCTCACCAAGCCTGCGCCGCCTGCTCCTGGCGCGGCTTGCCGATCAGGGGATTGCCGCGGGTCCGGACCAGGTGTTGCTCACGGCAACCGGCACGCAGGCGCTGGATCTGGTCTGCCGCTTCCTCCTGCGCCCCGGCGATACGGTGCTGATCGACGATCCCTGCTATTTCAACTTCCGGGCCCTTCTGCAGGCGCATCAACTGCGCATCGTCGGCGTGCCGATGACCGACGGCGGACCGGATCTCGCCGCCTTCGAGGCGGTACTGTCTGCAGAAAAGCCGCGCCTCTACATCACCAATTCCGGACTGCACAACCCGACCGGTGCGACCTTATCCCCGCAAACGGCCCATCGCGTGCTGAACATGGCCGGCCAGCACAATGTCACGATCATCGAAGACGATATCTTCGGCGATTTCCAGCCGGAGGCCGGCGCCACGCTTGCCGCACTCGACGGCTTGAAACAGGTGATCCGCATCGGCAGTTTTTCAAAGACGCTCTCGGCGTCCATCCGCTGCGGCTATGTCTTTGCCCGCCCCGACTGGATCGACGGACTGGCAGACCTGCAGGTCGCCACCAATTTCGGTGGCCCGAGCCCGGTTTCGGCAGAAATCATCGCCCATATCCTGTCCGGCGGCAGCTACCGCAAACACATGGAAGACCTGCGCCGCAAGCTTTCCCATGCCCGTCGCGATGTGACGACCCGCCTCGCCCGCCTCGGCATCGAACCGGTCCTTGTCCCGCGCGGCGGCTTTTACCTCTGGTGTCGCCTGCCGGATGGCGCGGGGTCCGCAAGCCTTGCGCAAAAGGCACTGGCATCCGGCGTGGTTCTGGCGCCTGGCAATGTATTCAGCCTCGGCCAGACGGCGGACAACAGGATGCGGTTCAACGTGGCGCAGATGCACGACCCGCGCATCGATGAGGTGCTGGCAGAGGCGTTGCAGCAGAATTGCTGAAGGCCTCTTTCAATGAGGCGGGTACCTCGGCAACGCAAAACGCCCGGGCTTGCGCACCGGACGTTCTGTAGACGTGAAAAGCCGGGACCGGTCAGCGGCTGGCGATCACCCGGTTTGCCGCAGAGACGATGGCTTCCAGCGAGGCTGCCACGATGTTCGTATTGATGCCGACGCCGAACAGCTTGCCGCCGGGATGCTCCACCTCGACATAGGCAATGGCAGACGCGTTCGATCCATGCTGCAGCGAATGCTCGGAGTAATCGGCAACCGACAGGTCAATGCCGAGATAGGCCGACAGGGCATTGATGAAACCATCGATCGGGCCGGTTCCCTTGCCCTCGATACGCTTGACCTCGCCATTGTCGGTGATCTCGGCGGAAACGACGCGCACGCCCTTGTGCTCCATGCCGGCCGGATAGGTCTGGTGATCGACGAACTTGATGCGGCCTTCCGGCTGCTCGACATAATGCTTGAGGAAGTGCTCGTGGATGCGCTTGGACGGCAGCTCCACACCCTCTTCGTCGGTGATGCGCTGGATCTCCTCGCGGAATTCCACCTGCAGGTTGCGCGGCAGGTTGATGCCGTAATCCTGAGAGAGGATATAGGCGATGCCGCCCTTGCCGGACTGCGAGTTGATGCGGATGATCGCCTCATAGGTGCGGCCCACATCCTGCGGATCGATCGGCAGATAGGGCACTTCCCAGACCGGAGAATTGGCCGTCTTGATCGCCTTCATGCCCTTGTTGATAGCATCCTGGTGCGAGCCGGAAAAGGCCGTGTAGACCAGTTCGCCGACATACGGATGGCGCTCGGGGATGACCATCTCGTTGGAATATTCATAGACGGCCTTGATGCGCTCGATGTCCGTGCAGTCCAGTTCGGGATCGACGCCTTGCGTGAACATGTTGAGCGCCAGCGTCACCACATCGACATTGCCGGTGCGCTCGCCATTGCCGAACAGCGTGCCTTCCACTCGATCCGCACCCGCCATCAGGCCGAGTTCGGTGGCGGCGATACCGGTGCCGCGGTCATTGTGCGGATGCAGCGAAATGATGACGTTCTCGCGGTTGTCGATGTTGCGACACATCCATTCGATCTGATCGGCATAGATGTTCGGCGTCGCCATTTCCACGGTGGACGGCAGGTTGAGGATCAGCTTGTTCTCGGCCGTCGGCTTCACTTCGGCAATCACCGCATTGCAGATCTCCAGCGCCACCTCGAGTTCCGTGCCGGTAAAGCTTTCCGGCGAATATTCGAAGCGATAACCGCCACCAGCCTTCTGCGACATGTCCATGATCATCTTGGCCGCATCGACGGCAATCTGCTTGATGCCCGGCACATCCTTGGCAAACACCAAGCGGCGCTGCAGTTCTGACGTGGAATTGTAGAAGTGGATGATCGGCTTGTGCGCGCCTTCGAGCGATTCAAACGTGCGGGTGATCAGCTCGGGACGGCACTGCACCAGCACCTGCAGGGAAACATCCTCCGGCACGCCCCCCTCCTCCACGCACCAGCGGGCAAAGTCGAAATCGGTCTGCGAGGCAGACGGGAAGCCGATCTCGATTTCCTTGAAGCCCATGTCGAGCAGCAGCTTGAACATGCGCGCCTTGCGGTCATGCCCCATCGGGTTGACCAGCGACTGGTTGCCGTCGCGCAGATCGACCGAGCACCAGATCGGCGCCTTGTCGATCACTTTGGACGGCCAGGTGCGATCCGGAATGTTGATGGTGGGATAGGCCCGATACTTGCGGGCGGCATCGGGCATGCCCTTCTTGCCGGGAGCGGTGTCTGTGGCAGCGGAAATCTTGGCATCCATGGTCTCTTCTCCTTCGCGTCCAGCGTCGGCGCTTGTGGCCCAAGGCTGTTACAGCGCCGTGACGGTGGATCAAGGCCTCCTCAGAGGCTTTTGGTCTCAAATCGAGGATTTTCTGCGAGGAGCTTTCTGCCGACGGGCGCTTACGGCCGCCGGGCGCTCCTCAACGGACCCGGCAACCGCGGATAAGGCCGAGGAGAAGAAGCGAGTTTAGGGCGAACGACGACGCGCGGTCAGCCATGCGGCCCGCAGCGTATGAAGCAGAAATGGTTTCGCCCGAAATCTTCATGAGCCGAGAGATAACGCGAGAGAGAATGCAGCGCAAGGGGGTTATTGGGGCCAGGGCGCGCCTTTCAGCTTCTCGCCGATCCATACAGCGACAAGAGCTTCACGCGTCACACCCAGTCGAGTGGCTTCAGCGTCTAACTGCCGCAATTGCAATGCTGACAGACGCAAGCTGGTCTCGATCTGCTCATTGGGACGCCAAGCATTCTCCCAATCGAGATACTCCGAGATATCCTCTCCGTCATCGAACTTCTTATCGAATTCGGCTGCGGTTATAGTCTTCATAGCGTTCTTTCTCCATGGCTCGTGCCCGCCTGACGGAAATCAAACGGACCGTTTCATCGCGCAGCACGTAGACGGCAAGCCATAATCGCCCATGCATTTCGGCGATTAAAGCATATCGCGGCTCGTTGACATGCCTTGCCTTGATAACAAGCCTGAGTTTGTCCTTCCAGAGAGCCTGCGCATCGACGAAATCGACACCATGCTTGTCCTTGTTGCTCTTGCTTTTGGCCGGGTCAAACTCAAAGTCCATGAGCTAAAATAACACTAGCGCCGCCGGATTTCCAGCACCTCAGCCCTTCGTCGCCACCCGCTTCAGCCCCAGCATGACCGCCCCGGCAATCAGTCCCCAGAAGGCGCCGGAGACGCCGGCAAACGCAAGGCCGGATGCTGTGACAAGGAAGGTGATGGCGGAAGCTTCGCGGGTTTCGGCATCACGAAAGGCCGCCTGCGCCGAATTGGAAAAGGCGCCGATGAGCGCAAGGCCCGCCACCGCCTGCAACAGGATCGGCGGCGACAGCGCGACGAAGGCGATGATGGCAGAGGCCAGAAGGCCGAGCAAAATATAGCCGACACCGCCGATCAGCGCCGACCAGTAGCGGCGCTTCGGATCGGCATGCGATTCTTCGCCCGCGCACATCGCGGCCGTGATTGCCGCAAGATTGACGGGCACCGCACCGAACAGGGCTGCGGCCGCGGAAAACAGGCCGGTGGATACGAACAGATGGCTCGGCGCCGGCTGATAGCCATTGACCTTCAGGATGGCGATGCCCGGAATGTTCTGCGAGGCCATGGTGACGATGAACAGCGGCACGGCAACCGAGATGAAGGCATGCAGGCCAAAGACCGGGGGCACGAGGATGAGGTCCGGGTGGATGGCGCCGCCCAACCGCGCAAACACATCCGGCGGCAGATCGACCCCGAAGACGAGAACGGCGACGAAGGCGAGAAGGGCCGCCGGCACCGCCCAGAGGCGCTTCCAGATGACGACGATCATCCAGGTCGCGACGATAGGCAGGCCAAGGACGGGGTTGAACGCAATCGCCTTCACCGGCGCGAGGCAGAGATTGACCAGAATGCCGGCGAGCATGGCATTGGCAAGCGGCGCCGGGATCATCCGCACCGCCTTGCCGAGCGGCGAAAACAGTCCGGCCAGCACGATGAGGCCGGCCGCCATGACAAAGGCCCCGACCGCCGCCGGAAAGCCGCCCTCGATGACGCCGATGCTGGTGAGAAGTGCGGCGCCCGGCGTCGACCAGGCAATGCTGATCGGCATGCGCTTCCAGATCGGCAGGATGATGCCGAGCAGACCCATCAGCAGCGACAGCGCCAGAAGCGCCGAAGCCACCTCTTCCGGCCGCGCCCCCATGGCCGTGAGCCCCTGCATGATGACGGCAAAGGAACTGACAAAGCCGACAAAGGCCACGAGCAGACCCATGATGAAGGCCTGGATGGAAAAATCTTTCAGCATGCTGGAAACCCGGATAGCGGCGGCAAGAACCTGTCTGCAGAACCAGAACCGTGCCGGCTTGGCAAGCCGAAAGGCAGCCGCGACCGGCCTGCCGGACCTTAAAACAGGCGCCATGCCTCGCTTTCGGCTCGCAAGCCTGCGCCACCTTTGGCGCCGCCCCACATGAATGCGGTCCGTTGCGGCCATCCAGTTTTCCGCATTTTTCCGGAAAAACGTCAAATTGTGGCAGAGATTTCCCCTTGGCGCTTGCCTATGACAACGCTTTTCCCTACCTCGCGGGCCTTGGTTTTTATGCAGCGTGAGGAACAGCCCGTGATCCAGACGCCCTATTATCTGATCGACAAGTCGAAACTTCTGCGCAACATGGAGAAGATCGCGACCCTGCGCGAACTTTCCGGCGCAAAGGCGCTGTTGGCATTGAAGTGCTTTGCCACCTGGGGCGTATTCGATTTCATGCGCGATTACATGGATGGCACCACGTCCTCATCGCTCAACGAAGTGCGCCTCGGCCACGAGCGTTTCGGCAAGGAGACGCATGCCTATTCCGTCGCCTATGCCGATTACGAGATCGACGAGGTGATTTCGCATGCCGACAAGATCATCTTCAACTCTGTCGGCCAGCTGACCCGCTATGCCGACAAGGCCTCCGGCATCACGCGCGGCCTGCGGCTCAATCCCGGCGTCTCGTCCTCCTCGTTTGATCTTGCCGATCCAGCCCGCCCCTTCTCTCGGCTTGGCGAATGGGATGTGAAGACGGTCGAACCGGTGATGGATCTCGTCTCCGGCTTCATGATCCACAACAATTGCGAAAACGGCGATTTTGATCTGTTCGACCGCATGCTGGGTGAGATCGAGACAAAATTCGCGCCGCTTCTCAAAAAAGCCGAATGGGTAAGCCTTGGCGGCGGCATTCATTTCACCGGCGAGGAATATCCGCTCGAAAAATTTGCCGAACGGCTGAAGCGCTTTGCGGGCGAATATGGCGTACAGGTCTATCTGGAGCCGGGCGAGGCCTCGATCACGAAGTCCACGACGCTTGAAGTGTCCGTCCTCGACACGCTCTTTAACGGCAAGAAGCTCGCCATCGTCGACAGCTCGGTGGAGGCGCACATGCTCGACCTCCTCATCTACCGCGAGAGCGCCAAGATGAGCCCGAACGAGGGGCCGCACCGCATCATGATCTGCGGCAAGTCCTGCCTTGCCGGCGATATCTTTGGTGAATTCAATTTCGACCATGACCTTCAGGTCGGCGACCGGATCTCGATCCAGGACGCCGCCGGTTATACCATGGTCAAGAAGAACTGGTTTAACGGCGTGCAAATGCCGTCAATCGCCATCCGTGAACTGGATGGCAGCATCAGGACGGTCCGTGAGTTTGACTACACGGACTACGAACACAGCCTTTCCTAAGGCTTCTGACGATTGGACACGAAGGAGTTAGTCCTCATCATGAAAAAGAACGTTCTCATCATCGGCGCCGGTGGCGTCGCCCAGGTGGTTGCTCACAAATGTGCGCAGAACAACGACGTGCTGGGCGATATCCATATCGCCTCGCGCACCAAGGCGAAGTGCGACGCGATCATCGCCTCGGTTCACGAGAAGAAGGCGATGAAGCAGGCGGGCGTTCTTGAAGCCCATGCGCTCGATGCGCTGGACATTGAAGCCACCAAGGCGCTGATCAAGAAGCTGGGCACCGAGATCGTCATCAATGTCGGCACCGCCTTTTTGAACATGTCGGTGCTGCGCGCCTGCATGGACACCGGTGTGGCCTATATCGACACCGCTATCCACGAAGAGCCGAACAAGATCTGCGAAACCCCGCCGTGGTATGGCAACTACGAGTGGAAGCGTGCGGAAGAATGCGCTGAAAAAGGCATCACCGCCATTCTCGGCGCCGGATTCGATCCGGGCGTGGTCAATGCCTATGCCAAGCTCGCCAAGGACGAATATCTTGACAAGGTGACGGACGTCGACATCGTCGACATCAATGCCGGCAGCCACGGCAAATACTTCGCCACCAACTTCGACCCGGAAATCAATTTCCGCGAGTTCACCGGCGTCGTCTATTCCTGGCAGGGCGGCGAATGGAAGGTCAACAAGATGTTCGAGATCGGCAAGGACTATGACCTGCCGGTCGTCGGCACGCGCCGCGCCTATCTCTGCGGCCATGACGAAGTGCATTCGCTGGCGAAAAACATGGAAGGCGCCGACGTGCGCTTCTGGATGGGCTTTGGCGATCACTACATCAACGTCTTCACCGTCCTGAAGTCGATCGGCCTTCTCTCCGAACAGCCGGTCAAGCTTGCCGACGGTTCCGAAGTCGTGCCGCTCAAGGTGGTCAAAGCCTGCCTGCCTGACCCGGCATCGCTTGCCCCCAACTACGAAGGCAAGACCTGCATCGGCGACTACGTGAAGGGTTTCAAGGACGGCAAGGAAAAGACCGTCTTCCTCTACAACGTCGCCGACCACAAGGAAGCTTACAACGAAGTGGGAAGCCAGGGCATTTCCTACACAGCGGGTGTCCCGCCGGTTGCTGCGGCGATGCTGGTTGCCACGGGCGAATGGGACGTGAAGAAGATGGCCAACGTCGAAGAACTGCCGCCTAAGCCCTTCATCAACCTGCTCAACAAGATCGGCCTGCCGACGCGCATTCAGGACGAGGATGGCGATCGGGCTGTGGAGTTCTGAGAGCGATTGACGCTTGAAGATTGAAAGATTGGAGACCCCGCTGGAGCGATCTGGCGGGGTTTTCTGCTTGGTGGGTGGCGCTACGCAGAAAGCATCACACCGGCACTTCAAGCCCATTCGGAAGCGAAATCCAGATAACCGTCTGCGCCTCCGGGGAATGGCGTGACAGATGGCCCTTGCCTTGCGTGTCCTCCACCAACACAAAGCTGCCTGCCTGTACGTGCCGCACTTCGCCGTCACTCGTCTCGTATTCCACCGATCCGTCCAGCCTAACCGTCAGCACTGGCTCCGGTACAGTGTGCCAGGTGACTTCGCGCATCCCAGCGGGAATATGGGTGAAGCGGACACGGGATGCGGGATAACTGGCTGTAACGTCAAACGGCACGGCATCGGGATGGACTGACCGCTGTGTCGTCGGCAATTCGATCTCACCAAAGCGCGATTCGCCATTTTCAGTGGCATAGATTCGCAGGCATTTCATTGCTTCTGTCTCCTTGCTCCTCAAATATAAAGCGGTGCCATCCTGCGCCACGCACTCCCGCGGTGGGCGCGGCCGGTCCAGAGGTGGAGGCGGTGGTCGATGCCTTTTTCGGCCAGCAGGCGGCTCAAGTGAAAATTGTTGTCGAGGAAGGGGTCGGTCTCGCCGATGGTGAGCACGATCTCCATCTGGCGCAGACGCTCCAGGCGCCAGTCGCTCTCAAGGCCCGGCAAGAAATGCGTCGGCGTGCGGAAATAGACCTCGTCATCGTAATAGCCATCCATGAGGTCACCGAAGCTATCCACCTTCAGCGTCAGGTCATAGCGGCCGGAAAAGGCCACAAGCTTGCGGAAGAGATGCGGGTGGCGAAGCGCAAGGCTCATCGCCTGATAGGCGCCGAGGCTGCAGCCCTGCACAATCGTGCAGTCATGCGGGTTTTTCGCCGCCATCAGCGGCAGAACCTCGTTCAGCACATAGTCTTCAAAGGCGGCGTGGCGGCGGATGCGTTCGGCGGGCGGGCGGTTGCCATCGTAGAAACTTTCGCTCGCCAGCCCCTCAATGCAGAAGAGTTGAAGCTGCCCTGCCCTCACCTTGTCGCCAAGGCTCTCCACCACGCCCAGCTGTTCATATTCGAAAAACCGGCCCTCGCGGGTCGGGAACATCAGAACTTTTGCGCCGGCATGGCCGAAAATGAGAAGCTCCATGTCTCTGTGGAGCCGTTGACTGTACCAGCGCAGATATTCCCTGTTCATGGCACCCCGAAAAACCGCCGGATCTTCTGCGATAATTGCGCATGTTGCGCTGCAGACCCAGGATAATCGAAATGCCCGGCATCGAGAATGAAAGTTTCATTAAACTTTGATGGCGGCAGCGCGTTGGCGATGGTGAACTGACAGGGCGGAGCGACGGACGGATCAAAGCGCGCGGCCGCCACCAGCATGGGGGCCTCGATGCGGGTGGCGGCGGTTGCGGCATCGAAGAACCGCAGCACCTCATCCACCTGCGGATGCCGCTTGCGGTAAATCTGCACGGCAGCGCCACTGCCATTCGTCGGCAGGGTCAGCCAGAGCGGCCGGTTGCCGAAGGTCGGCACTTCCAGAAAGCCACGGTCGATCCGCAGATCGAAGGGAATGGCGAGCGCGCCGATGCCGCCGCCAAAGCTGATGCCGCTATAGCCGATGCGGCCGGCCACTTCCGGGTGAAGGGCGGCAAGCGTAGAGACCGCAATCCACAGATCCTCGACACAGCCGCCGATGACGTATTTGTCCGGATCGTCGATATTGTGCAGCACATGCCAGTGCGATTGCGGCGAAATCGGCGGATGCGGGCTTTTCGACAGGCCGCGAAAGCAGGGAAACAGAAGCACCGCATCGCGCACCGGAAAATCGAAATCCGGCGCCTCACGCCCGCCATAGCCATGGCCGACGACAATGCCGCGGCGGGGCTTCTCGCGCGCCGGCGTCAACAGCCAGCCGCCGATCAGCACGCCGTCCGTCGAGGTGTAGGAAAGCTCTTCGACGCGAAAATCGGGATGCGACAGCGGGCTTGGCCGCAGCTGCGGTTCAGGCGCAAGGGCAAGCGCACGCTTGTAGCGCCGCCTCCAGAAGGCGTCGAACCCCGTGGGCGCCTCCGGCGCGCGAAGCGCCAGCAGCGCCTCCAGCGACAGGCCATAGGTGGGATCGAAGGCGAAGGGGTGTTTTGTCGGAATGCTCATGGAAGCGGTTGTTTCGAAAAACGGCAGCGCAGACAAGGCAAAAGCGAAGAGCACTGACAAAGGCCGCCGAAATTTTCCGTCCCGGGCGGTTTGCCCTTCAGGCCCCGGACATGAAAAACCCGCCGGCTTGATGCCGGCGGGCCTAATTCTACGGCAAACAGGGTTTGCGAAAGGCTCAGCCGATTTCCGACTGGCTTTCGACGATCTTCGACACCAGACCGTAGCCAACGGCATCTTCGGCCGATAGCCAGTAGTCGCGGTCGATGTCCTTGGCGATCTTGTCTTCGCTCTGGCCGGTGGCCTTTGCAAAGATCTTGATCAGGCGCTGGTTCATCTTGATGATTTCGCGGGCCTGGATCTCGATATCGGAGGCCATGCCGCGGGTGCCGCCGGACGGTTGGTGCAGGAGGAAGCGCGTGTTGGGCAGGCAGATGCGGCGTTCCTTCGGAACCGAGACGTAGATCAGCGCGCCGGCGGAGGCGACCCAGCCGGTGCCGATGATCCACACCTTCGGCTTGATGAACTTGATCATGTCATGGATGGAATCGCCCGATTCCACGTGGCCGCCGGGCGAGTTCACGTAGATTCGGATGTCGTCGTCGCTGGCGGCTGCCAGCGCCACGAGCTGGGTGCAGACTTTTTGCGCCAGTTCCTGGGTAATGCCGCCATAGATGAAGATCGAACGCGACTTGAAAAGGTTCGCCTCCGTTTCCTTGCCGAGCGCCAATTCCTTCGTCTTGTCGTCGTCGTTCTCATCAAGCATCGAGCAGTCTCCAGTGTGGATTTCCTAACCCCGGACATAATGCGTTCGCCGTCACAAAACAATGCGCCATTCGCGAGGAGGCGCGCCGTAACGTGCCGTAAGGTGAATACCGTCTTCGTCATTTTGCGGATGGACAGATTTTTAGGCACTGCCTAATCTTGTCGCGATTGCGTTGCGGCGGGCTCCCACCGTCGGCGCCGCCAAAATTATTCAAGGGGAACTTGTCATGTTGAAACGTCTTATGCTGACCGCCGCCGCTTTTGCGGCAGCCGCCGCACCTGCCTTTGCCCATCTCGATCCGCTGGCGCATGGATCCTTTGCCGCCGGCCTGTCGCATCCGCTGTTTGGGGCAGACCATGTGCTGGCCATGGTGGCGGTTGGCCTGTGGGCGGCGCAGATCGCTTCCGTGCCGGGGCGCCGGGCAGCGCTTGTCATCGTGCCTGCCACCTTTGTCACCACCATGGCGCTCGGCTTTGCCCTTGCTCTCGTCGGCGTCCAGCTTCCCTTCGTCGAGCCCGGCATTCTCGCCTCCGTCATCGGCCTTGGACTGCTGGTGGCCATGGCCGTGCGTCTTCCGGTCGCCATCTCGGCTGCCATCGTCGCCGTCTTTGCGCTGTTCCATGGCCATGCGCATGGGGCGGAACTGGGTGCGGCAGGCGCCTGGAAATTCGGCGTCGGCTTCGTCATCGCCACCGCCTTCCTGCACGCGGCCGGCATTGTTGTCGGCCTTGCAACCGGACGTGCCGCACCGGTGCTGACGCGCATTGCCGGCGGCCTCACGGCCCTTGCCGGCCTGTCGCTGGCATTCGGCTGAAAAGCCCCACGCGGCAGGGGCTTCGGGGGCGCTCGACGCTCCCGAAGCTTACGGCGATTTAACAATCGCCGCTGATGAAAAAGCCCGAATCCGGCCCCATTTTCTCCTCATGGGCAGGGCTTGCCCGCGAAGGCATCGGCAGGCACGATGCCTGTCGAAAACAACGCAACCACCGGCGCCGCCGCTGCCGCATCGAGATGCCGGGCGCGCCTGTCGAGGAGATGACCATGTCACCGGAAGAACGCCAACTGCTGAGCGCCTTGTTCGACCGTATCCGCACGGCCAGCAGCACGCCGCGCGATCCCGAAGCCGAGCGCCTGATTGCCGATGCGCTACGCCTGACGCCGTCGGCGCCCTATTATCTGGCGCAGGCCGTCATCGTGCAGGAAAAGGGGCTGGAAGCGGCATCCGCCCGTATCAACGAGCTTGAGGCGCGCATTCGGGAGCTTGAAGCGGCAGCAGTGCAGGAACAGCCCCAGGCCCGCGGCGGCTTTCTGGATTCGATCTTCGGCTCCGGGCGCACCCCGGCACCAAGCGCCAGACCAGCGCAAGCCCCCGTGCAATCCCCAGCTCCGGCTGCCGGCCCCTGGGGCAGCCCGCAATCTGCAGGCTATGGACAACAGCAGGCTCCGATGGCGCCGCAGGGCTATGCACAGCAACCGGCCTACCCACCCCAGCCGTCCGGTCCCTGGTCTGCAGCGCGCGGCCCGTCGATGGGCGGCGGCGGCTTCCTCACCGGCGCACTCGGAACGGCAGCAGGCGTTGCCGGCGGCATGTTGCTTGCCAATTCGCTGAGCGGCATTTTCAGCAACCACATGTCGGGCCTAGGCCTCGGCAATCCGGCCGCCGAAGGGTTTGGCGGCGCGCCGATCGAAGAAACGGTGATCAACAATTATTATGGCGATGCGCCGAACGAGACGATCGATGCGAGCGACGTGCCGGACACGTCAGCCGACGATAACATCCAGCAGGCCGACGCCAGCTGGGGCGGTGACGACAGCGATTTCGACACAAGCGACGACAGCGATTTCGCGTAAATGATTGAGGGGCGGCGCCTGAGAGCCGTTCACACCGCTGCAGCTGGCTTTTGCGCCGGCCCTTCGCTTTGGCTCAGGGCGTTCGCTGCTCAAATCGCTCCACTGGAGCGATTTGCCGGCTTTGCCGTCGCAGCTCACCCACGTCCGCGGTAGGTGGGGACGCCTTGGTCGGGGAGCCAGACACCCTTCGGAAGCTCGCCGGTCTGCCAGAACACATCGATCGGGATGCCGCCGCGCGGATACCAGTAGGCGCCGATGCGCAGCCATTTCGGATCGAGAAGCTCCACGATGCGCCGGGCGATATAGACCGAGCAATCCTCGTGAAAGGCACCATGGTTGCGGAAAGACTGCAGGAACAGTTTTAGCGATTTCGATTCGACCAGAAAGCCGTTCGGAATGTAGTCGATCACGATATGCGCAAAGTCCGGCTGGCCGGTCATCGGGCAGAGCGAGGTGAATTCCGGCGCAGTGAAGCGCACGACATAATCGGTGCCGGCATTGCTGTTGGGCACTTTTTCCAGAACGGCCTGTTCCGGGCTTTGCGGGGCATCCACCTTCTGGCCGAGCTGCGACAGCCCGCTGACATCCGTCATGCTCATTGTTCGTGACCTTCTACCTGAACCTTCATACCATGTGCCCGCTCGCCTTCGGGCTCCACGTGAATGGCGAGAGAGGCGCCGGGAATAGCCTCTTTGATCGCATCTTCCAAGCGGTCGCAGATGGCATGCGCCGCAATGACCGTCATCGAAGCCGGCACCACCAGATGGAAATCGATGAAGGCGACGGCGCCGGCCCGGCGGGTGCGCAGGTCGTGCACGTCAAGCACGCCGGCCGAATGGGCCGTAATCGCTGCCTTGATCGCCGCTTCCTCTTCCGGCTCGACCGCCCGGTCCATCAGCCCGCCCACCGAATGGGAAATGACCTTGCCGCCCTGATAGAGAATGTTGATGCCGACAATGATGGCAAGCAGCGGATCGAGGATGGCGTAACCCGTGATGATGGCCAGCACCAGGCCAATCAGCACGCCGACGGAGGTGACGACATCCGACATGATATGGTGGCCATCCGCCTTCAGCGCCGGCGAGCGATGGCTGGTGCCGATGCGGATGAGAAGCGTTGCCCAGGCCGCGTTGATGGCGCCGGCGAGTGCATTGATGGCAAGGCCGAGCACGGGCGCATCCGGCAGGCGCGGCTCCATAAGTCCGCCCCAGGCTTCCTTGACGATCAAAAGCGCGGCGACAACGATCAGCACGCCCTCGATGACCGCCGAAATATATTCTGCCTTGTGGTGGCCGAACTGGTGGTCGTCATCGGCCGGACGCTGCGCATAGCGGATGACGAAATAGGCGATGAAGGCCGCCGTCACATTGACCGAACTTTCAAGCCCGTCCGACAGAAGCGCCACGGACCCGGTCACCCACCAAGCCAGCATCTTCAGGCCCATGACGCCGATGGCGAGCGGGATACCCCACAGCGCCAGGCGCTGAACCAGTGCGTTTTTCGTGTCGGTCATCGTCTTTCCATGCGTCTGCGAATGAGTTGCAAGTGCCCTGAAACGGCGAAACCGCCGGAGCGCACTGTAGCGCCCGGCGGTTTCGATTTCGTGGCGTCTATGACGAAGATTGCACGAAATGTCAAAGGACGTTTTTCATGCATTTGTCGTTGACCGCGTGTTAGAGAATTTACGGGGAAAACGGAATGACCCGAATTTCCCGCTCTATTCGCTTTTACGCAGTCCGAGCCAGAACCGCTCACGCACGTTTGGTTTCGACAGGCTCCCGGGCGCGGCGGCAAGCCTTAAATTTGCCATTGCGGCGGCATTCTGCTTTTTCAAATCCGGGCACGACGGGCGCCCGTTCGAGGGCATTTCATGAGCATGAAACGGATATTGACGCGGTCGGGGCTTGCCCTGCTCGGGCTTGGCTCAGCGCTCTTCGGTTACCTTGCCGTCCTGCAATGGACCGGCAATTTCCACGAGGTCCTGCCAGGACGCTACTATCGCTCGGCGCAGCTTTCGCCAGACATGCTCGCTGCCGAAATCGACCGATATCATATCAAGACCATCATCAACCTGCGCGGCGCAAAGCCCGGCGCCCGCTGGTACGAGGATGAACTGGCCGTAGCCAGGGCTCACGGTGCGACCCATGTCGATTTTGCGATGTCGGCCAACAAGCGGCTGACGCCCGAGGAGAGCTATGCCCTGGTGGCCGTGCTGCTGCAGGCGCAAGGCCCCCTCCTCGTTCACTGCAAGAGCGGCGCCGACCGCACCGGCCTTGCCTCTGTAATGTATCTGCAGCAGGTGGCCGGCGTCGATGAAGAGACGGCCGAATGGCAGCTGACGCCGCTCTACGGTCACGTGAACATCCCCTTCACCGGCGTTTACGCCATGGACGACACCTGGGAAGCGTTCGAAAAGCTGATCGGGCTGCCGAGTTGACGGAGTGTGTGCCGCAGTCCCTTTCGCTCTGGTATCGTCAGTTTGGCGCGCCGGATGCCGTGCTGTCTCTGGAAGAGCGCAGCCTTGCGGAGCGCCATCCCGGGCACATCCGCGTGCGCATGTCCG
Organism: Neorhizobium fuzhouense; assembly: GCF_042611105.1. Taxonomy (NCBI): domain Bacteria; kingdom Pseudomonadati; phylum Pseudomonadota; class Alphaproteobacteria; order Hyphomicrobiales; family Rhizobiaceae; genus Neorhizobium; species Neorhizobium fuzhouense. Next base: position 402,589 of record NZ_JBHFFP010000002.1, read on the forward strand.
CCGCGCCCATCAACCCCTCCGACCTGATCCCGATAACCGGCGCTTATCGCCATCGCGTCCAGCCGCCGATGATTGCGGGATATGAAGGGGTCGGCACCGTGGTGGAGGCGCCGCCGCACGGACCTTACAGGGTCGGACAGCGTGTCCTGCCCTTGCGCGGCGCCGGCACCTGGCAAAGCCATGTGGACTGCGATCCGGCCTTTGCCATTCCGGTCCCTGAAGACATCGACGATGACCTTGCCTTGCGCGCCTATATCAACCCGCTTGCCGCCTTCCTGATGCTACGCAGCTTCAGCCCTGCCGGCCGCACCGTGCTGCTGACCGCGGCCAGTTCGACCTGCGCCGGGCTGCTTGCGCAATGGTGCCTTGCTGCCGGCGCCCGGTCCGTCATCGGCATCCATCGGTCTCCGCAACCGCTCAAGGCTCTGCAGGCATCCGGCATGACCCTCGTTCAGGCAGACGACCGCGAGACCATCACAGCCTTTGCAAAAACCAGCGATCTCGTCTTCGATGCCGTCGGAGGAGGTCTTGCCACGCGGATCCTAGCAAGCCTGCGCCCGGACGCGACAGTCGTCTCCTACGGCCTGCTCTCGGGGGAATTACCGGTATTTGCCAGCGGCGGGCCCATGCCGCAGCGCTTCCATATTCGCGATCACCTTGCCGGTGTCACGCCAGGGCTCTGGCAGGACTGGTTTGCCGCGATCTGGCCCTTGCTGCGCGCGGCGCACCTTCCGCCGGTCGCGCGGTTTCCTGTCGCGGACTGGCGGCAAGCCCTTGCGCATTTCCATAGGCCGGGGCGCCGGTCAAAGCCCGTCCTGGTGTTCGACCCCTGATCTGACGCCGCAACGGTTGCGATGCCATGGCGCCAGACTGCGGCGGAAACGCCTGTTGCGCGCCCGCCGCTTCGCCTTCTCAGGCCGCCTTTTCCTTCAACCGCTTGGCAAGCTTTTCCACGACGTTCTCGATCATCCGCATGCCGGCGTCACCGCCGAGCGTCATGATCGATTCCGGGTGGAACTGCACGGCCGCCACGGGTTCTTTCGCGTGTTCGATGCCCATGATCGTGCCATCCTCGCTTTCGGCGGTGATGATGAAATCCTGCGGCAGGGTTTTCGGGTCGGCAAAGATCGAGTGATAGCGGCCAACCGTGACTTCGCGGCCAAGGCCTTCAAACACCGTGCCCGCTTCCAGCACGCGAATACGCGACGGCTTTCCGTGCATCGGCACAGCAAGCTGGCGCAGTTCGCCGCCATAGGCTTCGGCCAGTGCCTGCAGGCCGAGGCACACGCCGAAGATCGGCAGGTTTTTCGCCCGTGCGGCCTTGATGGTGGCCTTGCAGTCAAAATCCTTCGGGCTTCCCGGTCCGGGCGACAGAACCACCAGGTCCGGATTGACGCGATCGTAGATTTCGGCTGCCACCGGCGAGCGTACGGTCGACACCTCCGCCCCCGTCTGGCGGAAATAGTTGGCAAGTGTGTGGACAAAGCTGTCCTCGTGATCGACCAGCAGGATTTTCACCCCCTGCCCGACCTTCTGGACATCACGCCCGACCTTGGCCGTATTGCCGGCACGGGCGTCGCGGATGGCGGAAATCATTGCGGATGCCTTCAGTTCGGTTTCGGCTTCTTCTTCCTGCGGATCGCTGTCGTTCAGAAGCGTTGCGCCAGCACGCACCTCGGCAATGCCGTCCTTGATGCGGATGGTGCGCAGCGTGAGCCCGGTATTCATGTTGCCATCGAAACCCACCATGCCGATTGCCCCGCCATACCAGGCGCGCGGGCTCTTTTCGTGTTTCTCGATGAAGCGCATGGCCCAGAGTTTTGGCGCGCCGGTGACCGTCACGGCCCAGGCATGGCTGAGGAAACCGTCAAACGCATCCATGTCGGGGCGAAGCCGGCCCTCGATATGGTCCACCGTATGGATGAGGCGCGAATACATCTCGATCTGGCGCCGGCCGATGACCTTGACCGAGCCCGGCTCGCACACTCGGCTCTTGTCGTTACGGTCGACGTCCGAGCACATGGTAAGCTCGCTCTCGTCCTTCTTGGAATTCAAGAGCTTCAGGATCTGCTCCGAGTCGGAGATGGCATCCTCGCCGCGCCGGATGGTGCCGGAAATCGGGCAGGTCTCGATGCGCCGGCCAGACACGCGCACGAACATTTCCGGCGATGCCCCGACCAGATATTCCTGATGGCCGAGATTGATGAAGAAGGAAAAGGGCGACGGATTGATCGCCTTCAGGCGGTTGGAAATCTGCGAGGGTTTTGAATCGCAGCGTTCCATGAACTTCTGGCCGGGTACCACCTCGAACAGATCGCCGCGGCGAAAGCTTTCCTTGGCCTTCACCACCAGTTCGGCATATTCGCCTGGCCGATGGTCGCCCTTCGGCGGAATTTTATCGGTGGTGCGGAAGGGATCGGGCGTGATCTCCTGGTCCTTTCCGAGGGTCGTCACGTCACCCCGCGAAAAATCATAGCGGTCGATCCAGGCCTTGGCGGCATGATGGTCCACGACCAGGATCTCGTCGGGCAGGAACAGCACCATGTCGCGCTGGTCGTCCGGCCGGTGCAGCGTGAGGTCGATTGCGTCGAACTGGAAGGCAAGATCGTAGCCGAAGGCGCCGAACAGGCCGATGGCGGAATCCGCATCCGAATAAAACAGGTCGACCACCGCCCGCAGGACCGTGAATACGGTCGGCATTTTCGAGCGCTCTTCCTCGGTAAAGGCGCGCGCCGGTGTGTTGACGGTCAGATCCAGCCTGCGCGCACTGCGCTCACCCAGCGTCAGTTCACTTTCGATCGCCAGCCGTTCGGCAATGAAATCGAGCAGCACTTCGCCGCGCCCGTTATAGGCCTCGATCCAGACCTTGCGGCCAAACGAGGAGAGGCCGAGCGGCGGATCGACAATCGCCGTATCCCAGCGCGTATAGCGACCCGGATATTCATAATTGGAGGAAAACACCGCGCCGCGGCGCTCGTCGAGCTTGTCCACATAGCTGGAAATGGCGTCCGCATAGGGCGCCGGCCGGCGCTTGCGGCTCACCGTGATGCCACCGCGGGTCTCGTAGACCTCAGAGCCATCGTCTTCGATAATCGTTACCATGCAGCTGCTCTCCATTATCCTTTGATCCGGACCTGGAAGGCGCTCTTAAGACAAAAAAGCCGCCTCGAGGTTCGGGCGGCTTTGTCTTGTCTTAGAACATGACTGGTCAAGGCCGCGTTTCAGCGAGCCCACCACCAGATAGCCATGATCATCGACGTTTTCATGGCAATGGTGATACCGCGTGACGACGGTTCCCGCAAGCCCCCTGTTTGGCGACACGAGTGGGCCGATAGACCATGGGGGGAAAGCGCTCTTCAGCTGCCGTGCAGCAGCGATCAAGGCCAAAACATCAGTTAGTCCTTAAATAATAAATCTATGTTTTAGTTACCGCATGACTAATGGCCGCGCCATACCGCAGCGGCACCTCTGACACAGTATCGGGGCCTGGGCATGAAAATAACAATCTCTCGGTTTCTTGCGCTGTTCGGCGTTACGCTTCTTGCAAGCGTCGGACTTGCCGTCGGGACATTGCTTTACTCCTTGCAGCAACTGAAAATCGACGGGCCGCAATATGGCTTGATAGTTGACGCCAAGGATCTGGTGGCCGACATCCTGCCGCCGCCGATGTTTCTGGTGGAAGCCTATCTGACGGCAAACGAGACCGCGCAGCATCCGGAAGAGACGCTCGCCAATATCGCCGTGCTGGAAAAACTGCGCCAGGACAGCGAGACACGACTGGCTTTCTGGGCGAGGAAAGACCTGCCGCCGGAGATCCGCGCCCAGATCGACACCAAGCTGAAGCCGGCAACCGAAGCCTTCTGGGATATGCTGTTCAAGCGGATCGTGCCGCAATTCAAGCTTGCCATGACGGATGGACGCGACACCAACCTCGCGCCGCTTCGGCGCCTGTTTCTGGAGCAGCGCGCCGCTGTCGTGACGCTGGTCGGCCTGTCGGACACCTATATGGCGCGCGTGGAAGCACAGGCGAAACAGGAGGATGTCACATTCCGTCTTCTGGCCTACGGCGCGTGCGTGTTTGCGGCGGCATCGCTGATCGCCGGCCTCGTCCTGTTCCGCCGCCTCGCGGTCAACCCGATGCGCGACATGGGTCGCTTCATGACCAATCTTGCCGCCGGCGATTACCATACGGCCGTTCCGCATCTTGGCCGTCAGGACGAGGTGGGCGAAATGGCCAAGGCCGTCGGCCATTTCAAGACGGCCGCGCTCGACAAGCTGGCGCTGGAGCAGGAAGCGGTTCGCCATGCCGACCAGGCCGCCAGCGAACGCTACCGCCAGCTTGCCGCCGAACAGGAACGGGCTGCCACGCTGAAGACAGTGATCGACGATCTTGGCGCGGGGCTCGACCGGCTGTCGAAGTTCAACATCCACGAGACGCTCGACGAGCCTTTCCATGCAGAGTTCGAGGTGCTGCGCGAAAACTTCAACCGCTCGCTTGCCGTCTTCCAGGACACCATGAAGCAGGTTCTGGGCAAGGCCGACGAAATCCGCGCCAATTCCGAAAGCCTTGACGGCTCTGCCGACAATCTGGCGCGACGCACCGAACAGCAGGCGGCAGCGCTGGAGGAAACCGCTGCAGCGCTCGACCAGATCACCTCGAAGGTAGCATCCTCCAGCAGCCTGACCCGCCACACCAAGATCAAGAGCAACCATGCCCGCAGCAATGTCGAGCGCTCTTCGTCCATCGTGCGCGAAGCCATCACCGCCATGAGCCGCATCGAGGATGCCTCGAACCAGATTGCCTCGATCACCGGCGTCATCGACGAAATCGCCTTCCAGACCAACCTGCTGGCGCTGAATGCCGGCGTGGAGGCCGCACGCGCCGGCGAGGCTGGAAAGGGTTTTGCCGTGGTGGCGCAGGAGGTGCGCGCGCTTGCCCAGCGCTCCGCCAGCGCCGCGCAGGAGATCAACACGCTGATCGGTCGGTCCGCCACGGCCGTGGCCGGCGGCGTCGACCTCGTCAGCCGCACCGGCGAGGCCTTGACCGAGATCGAAAGCGATATTGAAGCCATTGCCGCCGACATCGACACCATTGCGCTTGGCGCCGGCGAACAGGCCGACGTGCTGCAGGCCATCAACACCTCCGTCAACCAGATGGACCAGATCACCCAGAAGAACGCCGCCATGGTGGAGGAAATGAATGCCGCCACCCATTCGCTCACCGAGGAAGTGGGCGAGATGGTGAGCCTCGTCGGCCAGTTCATCCGCGATCACAGGCGGGCGGGTTCGACGGGAGCCCATGTCCGCGCCGCCTGAACGCAGGCCAGGCTGAGGAAGGATGTGCGGGCGAAAGGTCGATGGCCCCGCATCGGCTGGTCCTGCGACTGCCCATCATCCCTCGTCGCCCGACGCTTCGTTGGCGGGCGATGAGACCAAATCCCCGCTCGTGCGTTGTGCCTGCCGCAACGGACAAGAGGAGCGGGATCATGGGTCGCAAAACGGCGGGCAGGAACACCACGGGCAGGACATCGCTTTTTCTGGCAGCGGCAAGCCTGCTGCTGATGGGCATGAGCCTGCCGGAAAACGGCCCCCGTCCGCCGCAAAAGCCGCAAGCGCCCGATGAGGCGGTGACGGCAGTCCCGGACCCGGCCGGAAACGCCGCCCCGCCGGCTACCGGTGCGGCCGCCGCCGAGGCAGCACAGGACGCCGCGACGACCAAAGCCGGCACTCCGGCAAAAAACGTCGCAATTCCGGGCATTCCCGTACCGACCGAAAAACCTGACGATGCCGGCTTGGCACGTAAATCCGGCGAAGGCGGTGAGAGGAGCCCCGATGGCGCCAGCACCTCCGAGCCCGGGAAAGCTGCCCCGACCGGCACCGCCCCATCGAACGGCAAGGCGGCTGCCGCGGAGGACAAGCCGGACGGGGGACAGCAGCCGGACACCAAGAGCGACCCGGCAACGGACAAGGACGCGACCGAGCCCACCAAGGACGCATCCCCTGCCCCGCCGCCGATCGTCAAGGAAGATCCGGAGGCGTTGCAAGCCTGCCTCAGCGAACTCACCTCCCTTGGCGCCGAGTTCAAAACCCTGCCGGAGGTGAAGGATGACGAGAACGGATGCGGCATCGAAAAGCCGATCGCGCTTTCACAGGTTCTGCCGGGCATTCCGCTTGCCGACCAGTCCCCGATGCGCTGCGAGGCGGCCTTGTCGCTGGCACGCTGGATGAAGGGCACCGTAGAGCCGAGCCTAAAACTTGCCCTGCCGGAGCGCCGCATCATCGGCATCGATAATGCCTCGAGCTATGCCTGCCGGCTGCGCAACCACGCCGAAACCGGGAAAATCTCCGAGCATGCCCGCGGCAATGCCATCGACATCGGCGGCTTCAAGCTGGACAATGGCGACACCATCGCAATGACGCCGAAGGAAGAGGACTCAACCCTCACCGGCGCCTTCCAGCGCACGGCCACCGCCGGCGCCTGCCTCTATTTCACCACCGTACTCTCCCCCGGCAGCGACGCCACCCACCAGGACCACCTGCATCTCGACGTGCTGGAGCGCAAGGGCGGCTATCGGTACTGCCGGTAACGCGGCGGCCTCAGAACAGCCCCTCGATATACCCCGCATCGTTCAGCGCAATCCGTTCGGCAGACGGTGAGCGCGGAAGGCCCGGCATGGTGCGGATTTCGCCGGTAATGGCCACCACGAAGCCGGCGCCGGCCGAGAGGCGCACTTCGCGCACCGGCACCACATGGCCGCTCGGTGCACCGAGCAGGTCCGGGGTGGTGGAGAAGGAATATTGCGTCTTGGCAATGCAGACCGGCAGGTGGCCGTAGCCTTCCTCTTCGAAACGGCGCAGCTGTTCGCGCACGGCAGCATCCGCGGTCACGTCTCCGGCCCGATAGATTTCGCGCGCCACCGTCTCGATCTTCTCCATCAGCGGCAGGTGATCGGGATAAAGCGGCTTGAAATCGGCCGTGCCTCCATCGGCAATCTCGGCCACGCGGCGGGCGAGATCCTCGATGCCGGCCGAGCCTTCGGCCCAGTGACGGCAGAGAATGGCTTCCACGCCCAGTTCGGCCACATAGGCCTTCAACGCTTCGACCTCTTGCGGCGTGTCGGAGGAGAAATGGTTGATGGCAACCACGACAGGCACGCCGAACTTCTGAAGATTTTCGATATGGCGGCCAAGGTTGACGCAGCCGCGCTTCAGCGCATCGACATTTTCAGCGCCAAGATCCGCCTTTGCCACGCCGCCGTTCATTTTCAGGGCGCGAACGGTTGCAACGATGACGGCAGCCGCCGGGGAAAGCCCTGCCTTGCGGCACTTGATGTCGAAGAATTTTTCGGCGCCGAGATCGGCACCGAAGCCGGCTTCCGTCACGACGTAATCGGCAAGTTTCAGCGCCGTCTGCGTTGCCACCACGGAATTGCAGCCATGGGCGATGTTGGCAAACGGGCCGCCATGCACGAAGGCCGGGTTGTTTTCCAGCGTCTGCACGAGGTTCGGCTGCATGGCATCCTTCAGGAGGACGGCCATGGCCCCATCGGCCTTCAGGTCGCGGGCAAAGACCGGGGTGCGGTCGCGGCGATAGCCGACGATGATGGCCCCGAGCCGCTGTTCCAGATCCTGCAGGTCCGTCGACAGGCAGAGGATCGCCATGATTTCGGACGCAACCGTGATGTCGAAGCCGCTTTCGCGCGGAAAGCCGTTGGAGACGCCGCCGAGCGGGCCGACGATCTGGCGCAGCGCCCGGTCGTTCATGTCCATCACCCGCTTCCAGGTGATGCGGCGCAGATCGAGATCCAGCGCATTGCCCCAGTAGATATGGTTGTCCAGCATGGCGGCGAGCAGATTATGCGCCGAGGTAATGGCATGGAAATCGCCGGTGAAATGCAGATTGATGTCCTCCATCGGCACGACCTGCGCATATCCGCCGCCGGCCGCCCCGCCCTTCACGCCGAAACAGGGGCCGAGCGACGGTTCGCGCACGCAGATGATGGCGCGCTTGCCGATGCGGTTCAGACCATCGCCAAGCCCGACGGTGGTGGTCGTCTTGCCTTCGCCTGCCGGCGTCGGGTTGATGGCGGTCACCAGGATCAGCTTGCCATCCGGTCTGCCAGCCTGCGCGGCAATGAAGCGTGCGGAAAGCTTTGCCTTGTCGTGACCGTAGGGAACAAGATCCTCTGCTGGAATGCCAAGCGCTTCCCCGATCTGAAAGATCGGCTTCTTGACGGCGGCACGGGCAATCTCGATGTCGGACGGCACGGTTCCCATTCATTCCCTCGCTCTGGCATGCTGCGTGATGACGCCCTCATTAGCGCATCGGGATGCCGTCTGGAATGGCTGGCGCCATCGGATCGACGATGACGAACAGAAAAGGCGGCGCAACAAACATTGCGCCGCCTCACCTGATACACGGTGACTGGAGGTCAGAAACGCTGTGTCAGCGAAATCTTGAAGCTGCGACCAGGCTCCGAATAGAAGGCATTGTTGGTGGCGCCGCTGGTCGCGCGGATGGTGGTGTAGTCATAATAGGTCCGGTCGAAGAGGTTATAGACACCGGCATTGATGCGCAGGCCCCTCACCTGCTCGGGCTCCCACCAGGCCGTCAGATCGACGAGGCCATAGCCTGCAGCACGCGAATAGGTGGTCTGGTCGACCTTGCCATTGTCATGCGATCCGGCAACGCCCGTCACGTCGACGCCGACGCCCCAGATTTCGGTGTCATAGCCGAGGCTTGCCACCACTTTCATCGGCGCGACGGAGGCGAGGTTCTTGGAGGTGTCGAGGTTCTTGCCGGTCGAGGCGGCAAGACCGCCGCCGATGCGGAAACCGTTGTCGAAGGTCTTGTGGGCGGAAAATTCGACGCCGTAGATCTCGGCGCGGGCGACGTTGACATATTGCGAGATGCCGCCTTGCGGATAATCCGACAGGGACAGGCCAAGGGCGCTCGCCTCGGCAGCGCTCAGGCTGCGCGTGTCGATGAAATTCTTGTAGCGGTTATAGAACAGGCTGATGCGGCCGCCGAAGTCCTGGTCGCCGAGGTTTGCCCCGGCTTCAAAGCCGTGGCTGGTTTCGGTTTCGAGATCAGGATTGCCACGCCGCAGATAGGTGCCCGGACCACCGAACGAGCTGTACAATTCTCCCGCCGACGGCGCCCTGAAACCCATGGCCCACTGCCCGTAAAGCTCGACCTGCGGGGCCAGATCATAGGACAGCCGCACTTTTGGGGAGAGACCGGAATCCTGGAACCCATCGGGCAATGCGGGATTGCTGGCATTGCTGGCAAAGGCATCCGTCATCTTCGGGTCATGCTTCACCCAGTCGAAGCGCACGCCGGGCGTCAACTTGACGCCGCTGTCACCGATGGAAATGTCGTCATCGAGGTAAAGACCGATGCGGTTGCTGTCGACCTTCGGCGTATCGGCCTGGTTGGTATGAAGATTGGCGCAGGCGGAATAGCCGCTCGGATAGCTGCCATTGGACAGCGGCGCCGGGCAATTATCGTAGCCTGCGGAATATTGCTCGATGGTGCTGGTGGCAAGATCGAAGCCGAAGGTGAAGAGGTGGTTGGTCGCGCCGAGATCGACTTGCCTCTGCAGCGCGCCGATGAGGCCGAAGGTGCTTTCCTCGTTGGAATTGGCGCGTCCGATCGGGCCGACGACGGAGTTCGAGCGATAGCCGGTATAGCCATCCATCGTGCGGGTCCTCATCCAGTAAAGCGAGGCCCAGGCATTGTCGATGATGCTGTCATCGCTCTCGCTGTCGAACTTGTAATCCAGCGATACGCGGTCGCGCTCATTTTCCTTATTGTTGGTGTAACCGCCGGGACGATAATTGCCGGTCGGCGTCTGCGTGCTCATCATGTCGGTATCGCGATCCTTGCGATAGCGTTCCGCCGTGATGCCGATGGTGTGGCCGCCTTCCAGCTCCTGGCGCAGCTTGACCAGAAAATTGTGCTGGTCGAAGTCGGAGGGGTTCGCCTCGGTGCGTGTTGCGCCATAGCCACCGGTCGTGCCGTTCGTTTCGCGCTCGTGACCCTTGCGATAGCTGCCCTGGAACAGCATCGAGGTGTTGCCGATCTTCTTGGCGACGGCAGCCGAGCCTTCCCAGCTTTTTTCCGCACTGTCATAGGTGGACTTCAGGAGCACGCCCCAGTCACGTCCCTCGCCGATCAGGTCCCCAGGCTCGAGCGTGCGGTAGGCGATGACGCCGCCGAGCGCGCCGGCACCGGCACGGCTGGAATCGGCGCCGCGCATGACGTCGACTGCCGAGAGCGACGAGAAACTGAACGTATCGACGCCCCCGGTCGCGCTGCGCGTCGGGTCGTTGAAATAGGGGATCGGGATGCCGTCGATGGTGGAGAGAACCCGGTTACCCTCGAGGCCGCGGATGTTGACGGCACCGGTCGACCGGTTGAACGTGACGCCCGGTTCGGCAACACGGCCGAGATCTTCCAGATTGGTGATCTGCTTCTTGTCAAGCTCGGCGCGCGTGGTTTCGGTGGTGAGTGGACTATCGGTCGCGCTCCCCTTGGCAGCCGCCGTCAACCGTTCACCTTTGATGGACACTTTCGGCAGCACGGTCGTATCGGAAGCGGCACTTTGCTGGGAAACGGCCGCATTCTGTGCCGTGGCTGGAAGAGCCGGCGCAAGAAGCGAAAGACCTGAGCAGGCCAGGAGAGAAACACGCAAACGGTGGAGCATGACAACCTTTCCCATCCCCAAGCAACGGCGCGCGCAAAACCGCGGCCGCGCAAGGAGCGACGTTTGATACTGAGGATGAAGTGACCGGCGACGCAGGAGCGCCTTGTCCATGCCCAATAAAAAACATGATTGCCTTTGTCAACATTAAACATGACTATTATGATCATGTTTAGATGCACATTTCGTGATATATCCGACACATAGTCAGACAACTGCAAAAAAGCCGGCGGAATTCTCTGGAAATCCCTTGGGCACGCCCTATACGCCGTGCATACATTCGCCCAAAACACGAGCTTGACACGAGCCGCGTTGGTAAGGGGGACCGTTAATTGTAAATTCGCATATACGAAAATGGAGGCTGGTTCCCGCTTAGGAACTGTATTACATGTTCATGTGACGGCATTTGTCACACTTTTTAACAAGCGCGATTATGATTACCCTTGAACGGCAGTCGCTGATCAGCAAACACTTGTCGTCGGCTGAGACGCAAGCCGAAGTCGTCACTGCTTTATCCCGTATTGCCTACCATTTTGGTTTTACCTATTTCACTCTGGCCAATGCTCCCGTCTCCACGGATAATCTTCTGGAGCCGCTGATCGTCGAGACGACACTGCCGATCGACTATATCCGCACCTTTGACGAGAACCGCTTTCTGCCGATCTGTCCACTTGTGCCTTTGATGAAGAACATGGTTCTGCCGCTCTGCTGGATGTGCCGGCCGCCGGATGTTGAGGGCGGGCCGCCGCAATTTCCCGCCGCGTTGTGCAACCTTCTCCTGGACCACAACATGTCGACCGGCGTCGCCATGCCGCTGCAGTCCAGCGACGGTTCCAGCTATTTCATCCGGCTCGATGGCGCGCGCCCGCTTCTGACGCTGCCCGAACTGAACGAAGTCGGCATGCTGCTGTTGCAGGCCTTTACCGTATACGACCGGCTGCGCCGAGAGGCGCCAGCGACGGCCAAGCTGCTCTCGATCCGGGAGCTTGAGGTGTTGCGCTGGACATCGCAGGGAAAGACCTCCTCGGAAATCGCCAGAATTCTTTCGCTGTCCGATCACACCGTGAACGCCTATCTCAATAAGGCGATCAAGAAGCTGGATTGCGTCAACCGCACGCAGCTGGTTGCCAAGGCCATTCGCCTGCGGCTGATCAACTAAATCAAAACACCGCGCTATCAGGGAATGTTACAGGTTTGCTTCAGCCCCCCGAAAACGACACGATCCAGTTCGGCTATGAAAATTACGGCCTGTGTCCCAAGGAAATCTTGCAACTCTTCATGCAATTCAACCGGACCGGCTTCTGGCGACAGGACGTGGACACGGGTCACCTGTTCTGTTGCCCGGAGATAAGCCGGATTTTCCACATGGAACCGACCGATGGTCCGATTGACCTCGTCGAGCTCACCTCGCGCATCCATCCGGAGGATCTGGCAGCGGTGATGGAGGGCCATGAGGCTGCAGCTGCCACGCGTGTCGCCGTCCAGAAGACCTACCGCGTGCGCAATGCCGACGACAGTTACAAGCCGTGCTGCTCCATCGGTTTCTTCCGCGAGAAAGCTGGCACTGGTGGCGAGATCGTCGGCTTCACCTACGAAATGCCGTCGCACCACTGCGAACTGCGGATCATCCCGCCGGTCGGCGAAACTGCGCAGGACCATGATGTCTGAAGCGGCGCATGCCGCTTGAGCCCGGACCCCGCGCCGGCCCCACTGATGCCGGCTTTTCCTGGCAGAGTTTTAAGGCTCAGCGGTCGAGCACCGCGCGCATTTCCACGAGATTGGAGCGGGTGCGCAGGATGTAGAAGCCCATCGTCGCCAGATGGGTCGGCATGATCCAGCCATCCTCGCGGCCATTGGAAATAATGGCCGGTTGGATCCGCAGGGCCGACTGGAACTGCGACAGCGTATCGGAAAACAGCGGCGCCAGATTGCGCTCGCGCACCACCTGGTCGAAATCGGCGCGGGCGGCGGCCAGAATACAGTAATAGCCATAGAGCTGGCCGTAGGCGAACCAGAACCGATCGTCGGCGCGTGTGTCGAACCAGCCGCCATTGTGGTTTTCCGACCGTTCCCGCAGAACCGCGGAGGTGGAGCCGAGATCATTGGCGATGCGGTCGATGAACTGCACGAGGTTGTCGGCGCGGGTATCGAAAATCGCATTGCAGGCCGCCAGATCCGTGTTGAACTTGCGCAGGCTCTTGATGGCGGAACGGTAATAGCTCGGGCTCGGCGTCTTGAAGCCGAAGGGGTTGAGGCCGAAATACCAGGAAAACTCGTCAAACTGCAGGTTGCCGCGCGCATCCTGCAGATCGCCATTGATGCCGGACGTGCCGCGCACGCGCCCGAGCGTGTCGACCAGTTCGGCAGACGTGCGGCGCACCGCCTGGTTCACGCCGCGTTGAAAACTGGCCTTGTTGTCGAGGAAGGGCGTATGGTCCCAATCGATGCCGAAAAAGCCCGCCCGGTAGAGCAGCATGGACGAAATCCAGGCATTCTGATTGACATTCGTGTCGGTCAGGTCCGCTGCGACATCCACGATGGCCGAGGTCTGGCACTGGCGGGGTGCAGGCTGTGCCGCTGCGGCAGGTGTTCCGGCGGCGGCTGCGCCAGGCTGCGGAGCCGCCGGCAGTTCCTGACCGGCCGACAGCTTGCGTTCGGTCAGATTGTAGCGCGCGACGAAATTCGGATCAAAGCCCGTCCAGACCTGGGTCTGCCAGACGAAATAGCCGTAAAGGCCTGCAAGTCCTAGAAGAACAACGGCAAGCGGCACCTTGATCATCAGGTTGCGGCGGCCGTACCAGCCATGGGCGGCCATGAAGGGCCAGGCGATCCCGGCAAAGAGCAGCCGGGCGCTGCGTTTCAGGGCGTCCAGAAACCGGCTCAACAACGCAGCGACCATGCCTGAGATCTCCTCTGTTCTATCGGCCTTCAGGTAGGGATGCGGTGGTCGCTTGTCGAGCGCCGCCGAAACGATGATGATAAACCTCTGTGAGATGTACACGGCGGGTCTCGATGTGTCGCGCCGACAACAGCCCGGCCTGCCAGAGCCTGATGTGCCGCGACAGGGGCGGCAGTTCGCGCTCCATCTCGCCGACAAGCCCGGCATCGACGCCCGCCACCAGAAGAACAAAGGTCTCGACTTCGACGGACAGCAGGTTGGCGAGGATATAGACGCTTGCCAGCATGTCGATGACGAGATCGACCAGATCATTGGCCAGTTCCGCCAGGCCCTCGGCCTGCTGCGGGTTTGTCTTCCGTGGCGCGTCAGCTGTTACAGCAGCGGGAAGGCCACCGGCTTGCGCCAGCGTCTCGGCGCGTGTTTCCGCAAGGGTCTCGGCGCTTGCCAACAAATCCTCCAGAAAGAGGCGCTGCGTGTCCAGAACCGACAGGAGGGCTGCGATATCGGCGCCAAGAGGCCGTGCCCGCACGGCAAAGGCGGGCGGCGATCCCGGCCCGGGCCGCTGCGTGCCGGAAGGTTGGAACAACCGCGCAAGCAGCGACGGATCCGGTCGCGCCAGAGGCATGAGGTAGGGCGCAGACAGGTGCCGGATGGTGCCGGCAAGCCCGGCCAGCCGGTGGGCGGCGGCACTTTCGGCGACACGAAAGCGGCGGGCGATGTCGCCCAGGCCCTCCTCCAGCGCATCGAGCCGGGCGCGATCGGAGAAGTGGGGCTCTGCCGCGTACGACCGCAGATCGGAGAGCGACGCCGTCAGTGCTTCGCGGATGCCTGAAAAAAGCTGGTCCGCCTCATCCCCGTGTCGTGTCGTTTCGCCATCTGCCATAGTGCCTCTCCAAAGCGCGCAGCGACTGAACGTCTGTCGCATCTCCTGCATCAGCCCGCGATGCCCTCCCACGCATATACGGTTTGCATCAAGGATTTAACACAAGATAGCCTTCGACGCAGAACTTGCCTGCTTACCTGGCTAATTCTCAGTCGCAATGGCGGATAGCAAAATCCTCGCCCGCGCCAGAGGCGGGCGAAGAGCCGGCGCGTGTGGCGACGGGCACCAAGGCCCGTCACCCGCGGCATGGCTCAAAGGCCCAGCTTGGCGATCTCGGCATCCAGGCGGTCGCGGGTCTTCTTCGCCATCTTGGCGGATTTTACCGCATCGAGATTGGCCGGCGTGCCATCGCCGGCGACGACCAGCGCCACCATGCCCATGCCCCAGTGCGGCGTGCACTTGAACACGTAGGCGCCTTCCTTCTCGATCTTGACGACCAGTTCCTGGTTCATCTTGCCCTTGGATTCCTCGGCCCCTTCCGGGATCAGTTCCTTGACGGCTGCCGCATCATGCCCCTTGTCCACCGGCACGAAATGCACCACGTCGCCAACGGCCACCTTCACGGCTGCAGGTTCAAACACCATGGCTTCGCCATCGCTGCCCTTGTTGAGCATCTTCACCTCGATATCGGCGGCAAAGGCGGCTTGGGAGAGGAAGGCAAAGCCGAAAGCGGCAAGACCGGTTCTGATGAGGGCGGTTTTCATGGATCAAAAACTCCTGGCAGGCCGCCTCTCCTAAAACGGAACGAGACGGGCGGATATCGCGTGATTTGTGCGGTCCTGCTCATACGCGCTCGGGGCGGCGACAGTTTTGACTGAGGTCAAATCGAAAATGATCCAAATTGTCGCAAATACACCCTGTGGAGCGCCGCGATCCGGCGCGCTTGCTTGCGCTTCTTGGATATTGATAATGGCGGGGAACAAAAAGAAGGAACCACCATGCGCGCAACATCGATGAAATTCACGCTCGCCGCTTCCATCGCCGCGATCGTTTCAAGCCAGGCTTTGGCTGCCGATCCGGCAAGCTGTAGCGCCGTTCGGTTTTCGGATGTCGGCTGGACCGACATCACGGCAACGACGGCAACCGCCTCCGTCATCCTGGACGCGCTCGGCTACAAGCCGCAGGTGCAGGTTCTGTCGGTGCCGGTCACCTACCAGTCGCTGAAGAACAAGGACATCGACGTCTTCCTCGGCAACTGGATGCCGACGCAGGAAAACGACGTACGGCCCTTCCTCAACGACAAATCGGTGGAATCCTTCGGTCCGAACCTCGTCGGCGCAAAGTACACGCTGGCGACCAATGCCAAGGGCGCCGAGCTCGGCATCAAGGACTTCAAGGATATCGCCGCCCACAAGGCCGAACTGGAAGGCAAGATCTACGGTATCGAGCCGGGCAATGACGGCAACCGCCTCGTCATCGACATGGTCGACAAGAACACCTTTGGCCTGAAGGGCTTCGAAGTGGTCGAATCGTCCGAGCAGGGCATGCTGGCACAGGTTGCCCGCGCCGACCGCTCGTCCAAGCCGGTGGTCTTCCTCGGCTGGGAACCGCACCCGATGAACGCCACCTTCAAGCTGACCTACCTGACCGGCGGCGACGACATCTTCGGGCCCAATTTCGGCGGCGCCAGCGTGTTTACCAATATCCGCGCCGGCTTCACCAAAGACTGCCCGAATGCCGGCACCTTCATCACCAACCTGAAATTCTCTCTGCCCATGGAAAACCAGATCATGGGCAAGATCCTGAATGATGGCGAAGACCCGCAGAAGGCGGCAACCGCCTGGCTGAAGGCCAACCCGACCGCCGTCGAGCCCTGGCTTGCCAAGGTCACGACGCTGGACGGCAAGGACGGCCTCGCCGCCGTCAAGAGCAAGCTCGGCCTCTAAAGGCTTTCTGCCCGCCCGGTCCCTCTTCTGCGGCAGCTGAGCTTGCCGCAGAAGAGGGACCGGACGGGGATTCCGATGTGTTCATCCGTCGCCCGCAAATCCATCCGCGCGACGGAGTTCGCCGAAGAGCGGCCGCCCGACCGATGCGGCCCGCCTTCCTGCCGAAACCTGACCCGCACTGGAAGAAGCCCTTGGAAATTCTGACCGACCACCGTATTCCGATCGGGATGTGGGCCAAAAATGCCGTGGACTGGCTGACGCTCAACGGCGCCTGGTTCTTCGACTGGCTCTCCTCCGTCCTGTCGAGCGTGATCAATGGCCTGCTGTTCGTGCTGCAATGGCCGCATCCGCTCGTCATCGTCTTTGCCTTTACCGCCCTGTCCTGGTTCATGCGCCGCTCGTTCGGCACGGCCCTCTTCACCTGTCTCGGGCTGCTCCTCATCATCAACCAGGGCTACTGGAAGGAAACCACCGAGACGCTGGCTCTGGTCGTGGCCTCTGCCGCCGTCAGCATGGCGATCGGCGTGCCGCTCGGCATTGCGGCGGCCCGCAGGCCCTGGCTTTACGAGGTCATGCGCCCGGTGCTCGACCTCATGCAGACCATCCCGACCTTCGTCTACCTCATTCCGGCGCTCATCCTCTTCGGGCTCGGCATGGTGCCGGGCCTCATCGCCACCGTTATCTTCGCCATCCCGGCCCCGATCCGGCTCACCCGGCTCGGCATCGTCTCGACGCCGGATGCCTTGACGGAAGCGGCCATGGCCTTTGGGGCGACGCCCGCGCAGGTGCTGCGCAAGGTGGAACTGCCCTTTGCCATGCCGCAGATCATGGCGGGCCTCACCCAGACCATCATGCTGTCGCTGTCGATGGTCGTCATTGCGGCGCTTGTCGGCGCAAGCGGCCTTGGGGTGCCGGTGGTGCGGGCTCTCAACACCGTCAACATCGCCCGCGGCTTCGAGGCGGGCCTGTGCATCGTCATCCTCGCGATCATTCTCGACCGCATGTTCCGCACCGACACAGGAGAAGGCGCATGAGCGACGCGATCATATTCGGCGGTGTCGACATCGTCTTCGGCGACCGGCCCGATCGGGCGCTGCCGCTGATGGACCAGGGCCGCACCCGCGACGAAATCAGCGCCCAGACGGGTCTGGTGCTCGGTGTGTCGAACGCCTCGCTCACCATCAAGGAGGGCGAGATCCTCGTGCTGATGGGCCTGTCCGGATCGGGAAAGTCGACACTCCTGCGTGCCGTCAACGGACTTGCGCCGGTTGTGCGCGGCAGTGTCACGGTGCAAAGCGCCAAGGGCTCGATCGATCCCTACCGGGCCTCGGCAAAGGCCCTGCGCGACCTTCGCATGCACACGGTCTCGATGGTGTTCCAGCAGTTCGGCCTTCTGCCCTGGCGCACGGTTGCCGACAATGTCGGCTTCGGCCTGGAGCTCGCCGGCGTGCCGGAGGCGGAGCGGAAACAGCGTGTCGCCGAACAGCTGGAGCTGGTCAACCTGTCGCGCTGGGGAGAGCGCAAGGTGGGCGAATTGTCAGGCGGCATGCAGCAGCGTGTCGGCCTTGCCCGCGCCTTTGCCACCGGCGCGCCGATCCTTCTGATGGACGAGCCGTTTTCTGCGCTCGATCCCCTGATCCGCACGCGGCTGCAGGACGAATTGCTGGAATTCCAGAGCCGGTTGAAGAAAACCATCCTGTTCGTCAGCCATGATCTGGACGAGGCCTTCCGCATCGGCAACCGCATTGCCATCATGGAGGGCGGGCGCATCATCCAGTGCGGCACGCCGCAGCAGATCGTGCAGGCGCCGGCCGACCAGTATGTCGCCGATTTCGTGCAGAACCTCAATCCGATCACCATGCTGACCGCCGGCGACATCATGCGGCAGGGCGCGGCCCTCTCCGGCGCGCAGCAGCCTGTCACGGCCACCGCCCGGGCCGAAACGCCACTCGTCGACATCCTCGATGCCATGGCGCGCCAGCCGGGCATTGTCGGAATTGTCGACAATGGCACCGTGATCGGAACGGTCGGCGCCGACGAGGTGATCGCCGGCCTGACGCGGCATCGCCGGCGCGAGGTCTAACAACGTGTCTGACAAGCCTTCGGTTCTGCGGGACACAGACGAGGCAGCGCTCAAGCAGGCGCGCTGCCTCGTGCGGGCGGCTCGCAGCGTGTCATTGGGTGTCCTTGATCCGGAAACCGGCTTTCCGCAGGTCAGCCGCGCGCTGGTTGCAACCGATCTCGATGGCGTGCCGATCATCCTCGTCTCGCAGCTGGCAGGGCATACAAGAAGCCTTAAGGCAGATCCGCGCTGCTCGCTGCTGGCCGGCGAACCGGGCAAGGGAGATCCGCTTGCCCATCCGCGCATCACCGTGTCCTGCACGGCAGAAGCGGTCGCGCGCGACAGCGACGACCATTTTCGCATACGCATGCGTTTCCTCAACCGGCACCCTAAGGCCTCTCTTTATATCGACTTTCCGGATTTCCGATTCTTCCGATTGATACCGCAACTGGCCGCGCTCAACGGCGGCTTCGGGCGCGCCTACCGAATCGATGGCAGCGCGCTGTTTTTCAAAATGCCGGAGGATCTGCCGGACTGGCTGGCTCTTCAGGAAACTATTATAATGCAGCATAGCGATGTCCGCGGGATTGCTGCGGCAGCCGGGGCACGAGATTCAAAAATCTACCGAATTTGTGGGGTAGATCCGGCGGGATTCGACCTGATTTGCCCGTCGAATGCCGTTCGCCATGAATTTTCGTCCCTCTGCCGTACCTCTAAAGACGCACAGCAGGAAATTGATATAATACTTAAAGCTGTATAACGAGTACGTAAAATTTAGGGATATACAATCCGACCCGAAAATTGCTAGATTTGTGATACATTGTTACCGGTTACGGCCGGTGGCGATCGCTAGGGGATGACTGAGGAACGAAAAGATGAACCCACTTACTGATCACTCGGCTGCAGCAGCGAATTTATTGTCTGCCATGGCCAACCCGAAACGGCTTATGATTTTGTGTTGCCTGGTCAAGGGCGAGGTTGCCGTCGGGGCACTGGCAACGAAGGTCGGGCTCAGCCAGTCGGCTCTGTCTCAGCATCTGTCCAAGCTGCGCGCCCAGAAGCTCGTCAACACGCGCCGCGATGCGCAGACGATCTACTATTCCAGCTCGGCCGAGTCGGTGATGAAAGTTCTCGAAACGCTCGAGTTCCTGTATTGCGAGCCGGAACAGGCTAAATCTGCAGCCTGATGACAGCGCTGCCATCCGGCTGAACATGATCGAGTGACAGGCGGGAGCCGGGCAAGATTTTGCTCCGGTCTGTCAGTTTTGGCGCGCTTTTGGGCGCGCCCTTGCCGGTTTTGGTGCGCCTTGGCGCTGCACCGGCCGCTGACTTTCCTTTCATCAAATTTCGTCGCGAATTGAGGTCTTTGCATCGGCAAAGCCCGCTTGACGACCGTGCCGCGCTCGGTAACTTTAAGCGCATTGCCGCTGGCCAGAGGGTCGCCGGCCGGGTACTGGCCCCCGCTCTGGCAAGGCCATGGAGATCATGATGTCGAATCGCCTGAATACCGCCCCCAACGACTTGCGGGCGTTCTGGATGCCGTTCACGGCAAACCGCCAGTTCAAGAAGGAACCGCGCCTCTTCGTCGGCGCCAAGGACATGCACTATACGACCCATGACGGCCGTCAGGTGCTGGACGCGACGGCGGGCCTCTGGTGCGTGAATGCCGGCCACTGCCGCCCGAAGATCACCGAGGCGATCCGAGAACAGGCCGGCGAACTGGATTATGCGCCGGCCTTCCAGCTCGGCCATCCGAAAGCCTTCGAACTCGCCAACCGCCTGGTCGACATCGCGCCCGAGGGGCTCGAGCATGTGCTCTACACCAATTCCGGCTCCGAATCGGTCGACACGGCGCTCAAGGTCGCGATCGCCTACCACCGCGCCAAGGGCAATGGCGCCAAGTTCCGCCTGATCGGCCGCGAGCGCGGCTACCACGGCGTCAATTTCGGCGGCATTTCCGTCGGCGGCATCGTCTCCAACCGCAAGATGTTCGGCACGCTCTTGACCGGCGTCGACCACATGCCGCACACCCACCTGCCCGGCCAGAACTCCTTCACCCGCGGTGAGCCCGAAGTGGGCGGCGATCTGGCGACCGAGCTGGAACGCATCGTGACCCTGCACGACGCCTCCACCGTGGCCGCCGTCATCGTGGAACCGGTTGCCGGCTCCACCGGCGTGCTCATTCCGCCGAAGGGCTATCTGCAGAAGCTGCGCGACATCTGCACCAAGCACGGCATCCTGCTGATCTTCGATGAAGTCATCACCGGTTATGGCCGCCTCGGCACGCCGTTCGCATCGCAGTATTTCGGCGTGAAGCCGGATATCATGGTGACCGCCAAGGGCCTCACCAATGGTGTGATCCCGATGGGCGCTGTGTTCGTCACCGCCGAAATTCATGATGCCTTCATGAACGGCCCGGAACACATGATCGAGTTCTTCCACGGCTACACCTATTCCGGCAACCCGATCGCCTCCGCCGCAGCCCTTGCCACGCTCGACACCTACAAGGAAGAAGGCTTGTTCGAGCGCGCGGCCGACATCGCCTCCTACTGGGAAGACGGCCTGCATTCGCTGAAGGATTGCAAGAATGTCATCGACATCCGCAATCTTGGCCTGATCGGCGCCATCGAACTCGATCCGATCGTCGGCGAACCGACCAAGCGCGCCTTCTCCGCCTTCCTGAAGGCCTATGACAATGGCCTGTTGATCCGCACCACCGGCGACATCATCGCCATGTCGCCGCCGCTCATCGTCGAAAAGCACCATATCGACGAGATTTTCGGCAAGCTGCGCGAGATCCTCAACAACAACATCTGATCATCGACGGGGGCGGCAGCGTCATGCGGCCGCCCCCGCATCGTCTCACTGCGGGACCCCGTCTGCGCAGCCATGCGGGAAGCAAATACCGCCCTGCCCCTTTCCGCCCCGGCGCCATCCCGGTAATCTCTGTCCATGGAAACAGACCGAGGTAGACGATGAGCGATCTTGAGAGCCGCATAGACCAGGGCACCGGCCGGGCGAAAGCCGATTTCGTGCTGAAGGGTGGCCGCTTCTTCGATCTGGTCACCGGCGAGCTTGTCGCCTCCGACATCGCGCTTTGCGGCGATACCATTGTCGGCACCTGCGAGGCTTACGAGGGCGTCGAGGAAATCGACATCACCGGCAAGATCGTCGTGCCGGGCTTCATCGATACGCATCTGCACATCGAATCTTCCCTCGTAACCCCGCATGAATTCGATCGCTGCGTGCTGCCCTATGGGGTGACGACCGTCATCTGCGATCCGCACGAGATCGCCAATGTCATCGGCACCGAGGGCATCCAGTTCTTCCTCGATTCGGCCGAGCAGACGATCATGGATATCCGCGTTCAACTCTCCTCCTGCGTGCCGGCCACGCATCTGGAAACGGCGGGCGCGGATCTGCCGATCGAGCGGCTCCTGCCGTTTCGCCATCATCCGAAAGTCATAGGCCTTGCCGAGTTCATGAATTTCCCGGGCGTGATCCACAAGGACCCCGTCTGCATGGCCAAGCTCGAAGCCTTTCAGGGCGGCCATATCGACGGCCATGCGCCGCTGCTTGTCGGCCACGGCCTCAACGGCTATCTGGCGGCCGGCATCCGCACCGAGCATGAGGCGACGAGCGCCGAAGAGGCGATGGAAAAGATCCGCAAGGGCATGCACATCCTCGTGCGCGAAGGCTCCGTCTCGAAGGATCTGCATGCACTGATGCCGATCATCACCGAGCGCCTGTCGCCCTATCTGGCGCTCTGCACCGATGACCGCAATCCGCTCGATATCGCCGAGGAAGGCCATCTGGATTTCATGATCCGCACTGCCATTGCCCATGGTGTCGAACCGCTCGCCATCTATCGCGCCGCCTCGATTTCGGCTGCCCGCGCCTTCGGACTTCGCGACCGCGGCCTTGTGGCGCCTGGCTGGCGGGCTGATCTCGTCGTCGTCGACAGCCTTGAAAACTGCAAGGCGGACATGGTGTTTGCCGCCGGCCGCCGCGTTACGAAAGAACTGTTTGCCACCCGCCTGCCGGTCGAGCCGGTCGGCCTCGACAGCGTCAAGGCGCGCATGGTCAAGGCCGCGGATTTCGCCGTCCCGGTGAAGACGGAAGAACAGCCAGTGATCGGCGTTCTGCCGGGAAAGATCATCACCGAGCACCGCCGCTACCGCCTGCCGTCCTCCGGCAACCAGACGACGGTCGATCTCGCAAACGACATCATCAAGGTCGCCGTCATCGAACGCCACGGCAAGAACGGCAACCATGCCAATGGTTTCGTACAGGGGTTTGGCCTGAAGCGCGGCGCGATCGCCTCCACCGTCGGCCATGACAGCCACAATATCTGCGTCGTCGGCGTCAGCGAAGAGGACATGGCGCTGGCCGCCAACCGACTGTCGGACATCCGCGGCGGCTTCGTCGTGGTCGAGGATGGCAAGGTGACCGGCGAGATTGCGCTACCTCTGGCCGGCCTGATGAGCCTTGAGCCCTATGAGCGCGTGCGTGACACGCTGACGGACCTGCGCAAGGCGGCGTTTGCACTCGGCACCACGCTTGCCGAACCGTTCCTGCAGGTGGCCTTCCTGCCGCTGCCGGTCATCCCACACCTGAAGATTTCCGACAAAGGCATGGTCGACGTCGACAAGTTCATGCTGCTGGCTTGAGGGCCGGGATGGCGCACGGGCCGCCTATTGCGGTCCCCTCGCCTCTCCCGGTGTCAGCACATGGGCCACGGCTTCGGCGGCCGAGGTCGCCGTCGTCTTGATCGCCTCGGTGATCGCTTCCACATGCGCCACCTGGCGATGGAACTCATCAAGCGCCCGTCCGCGCAGCACGGTCCCGGCTGGCATCTGCGCCTTGGTCGGGTCTTCGTAATTATTGCCGACGCGCAGTTCGTAATAGAGATGCGGGCCGGTGGAGAGACCGGTGGAGCCGACAAAGGCAATCACCTGTCCCTGCGAGACCCGCTGGCCGACCTTCAAATCCTTCGGGGTGCCGTCGATATGGGCATAGGTGGTCTCGTAACCGCCATCGTGGCGGATGCGCACGAATTTGCCATAGCCGTCTTCCCAGGAAATCTTCTCCACAACGCCATCGCCGGCGGCCATGATCGGGGATCCCTTGGGCGCCCTGAAATCCACGCCGTTGTGAAACTTCTTCACCTGCAGAATGGGGTGGACGCGCCAGCCGAAACCATCGCCCTGCTTGCCCGCCGGCACCGGCTTGTGCATCAGGCTTTTTGAAACGGACCGTCCCTCATGGTCGAAAAATTCCGTTCGCCCGTCCTCGGAGGCCTGGTAGCGATAGAAATGCCGCTCGGCATCGCCTTCATGTAGCGTGATCGAGACGAGATCGTCGCTGCCGTCCTCGCTCTTGCGGAACACCACGTCGAGCACGGGCATCTCGTCGGGCTTCGACCAGTGGATATCATTGGCCTTCAACAGCTCGATGACCTGAAGGCCAACGCGGACCGGCACCTTGCCCTGTTTCAGATGGGCAGCAAGCTTGGGAAAATCGGCGGCCGCCCGGCCAAGATCACGGCTTTCCTGCGGGCGAACAGCCGGCTTCGGCGCGGCCGGAGCCTCCGCCGCCATCGCTTCTGCCACCAGCCGGTCGTAGAGATGGCGGTCGGGAGCAGTCCGGAACCGCCCGTCATCCAGACGCGCCAGAAGCCGCTCGCCGCGTCCCTTGGAGACATGGCGGGCATAGACGATCTGCGTCGGGCCCTGCCCCGGCTGCTGCACCAGAATATCCAGTTCCTCGCCCGGCTTGACGCTGTCGGCGCCCAGTTCCCGGGCAAGGCTTGCAAACTCTTCCCGGGGCACATCGACCGCACCCTCGATATTGCCGAGCGGTTCCTCACGCGCCGGCAAGGAAACAAGCCGGCGAATGCTGGATACCGCAGGCTTCACCGGTGCGACGCTGACATTGATGGGTTCACTGCGCACAAAAGCCTGACGCCCGGCCTTGACGACCGTTGCAAGCTTTGCAGGACGCGCGCTCGGCAGCACAGTGGCCGGCGCAGGCGCACCGCTCGCAAGGCCGCCCCGCATGACGAGATCGAACGGATCGCTGCGCGCCGGCGCCTCCTGATAGGCACTGACGGGCGTCGGTTTCACCGCGTCCGCATCCGCTGCCAGATCAAGCGACACGTCGAAATAGGCGGAGCGGGCAAAGGACCCGTCGCTCATGCGCTCGATGAGGTCGAGCTTCGGCGCGTCGGCCAGGACCGGCATCCAGACACGGCTCTGCTTGGGCGTGCTCCTCGCCTCACGGCGCGGCGCGCGCCACACGGTGGATTTTTGCGGTACGGCCCGGCTTGCCAGCGTAAACGCCATGCATTCGCCGAGCAGGAAGAGGGAGGCGGTCGCCAGCAGCACGAGGGCGAGGATCGCGCGCCAGTGGCTGAGCAGGGAAAACCGGATAACGGTTTGTGCCGGATGGATAAATCCAAACCCGCGCTGCTGCGTCGGTTCGCGCAGTATCCAATCCGTCATCCGCCAATGCCCTCTCAGGTCCCAGCGTGACACTATCAGGATCCGTGGCAAAAATGTGTCGCGGGGGTGCGGGCGACAGTTTCACACAGGCCACCACCATCCCTGGGCGGCAGGACCAGAGATCAGCGCAAGCGTTGCGTGCGCATGACCTTTCCCTTGCGGTGCGCGCCCAGTCTTGCAGCGACCAGATCAACGCCAAGCCGCCGACTTTGTGAGCACAGATGCGGCAGTTCTAGTCGCGGGTAAGCACCATGCCGGCGTGATAGAGGATATCGTTGCGAAACTCTCCGTCGGCGGTAAAGCCGGTATCGTCCTTGTAGAAAATCTGGTCGCCCTTGATCTCGTAGCGCCCCTTGTAGGCGCCTTCGCGGGAACCGCGCGCTTCCACGTAGCGCCCATTGGGCAAAAGTGCGTGGCGGATATGGCCATCCGCAGTGACCCAGAGGCCGGTATAAGCGTGAGACGTCATCGTCATCTCCCTGTCGAAATTGGAAGGATGGGAAGCCGGCAGGGCAAATGCCGGCCCGCCGAGGTCAACCGTTCATGTAGCGGCGGCGAAGATCCGCATCCCGGCGCCTGGCAAGCGTCGCGCGATAGGTTTGCCGGGCCCGGTCAAACCGGTCCACGAGCCATGTCATGGGACTTTCGAGCAGTCGCTGGAAATTACGCATCTCCGTCTCCTTTCTTCGACATCATCAGCATGTCGTTTGCTGAACCCAATATGGCCGAGGCCAGCAGGAACGCGGTAGATCAGGAATCCGCGAAGATTGCACAAAAATCCGGAAGTTCGGAACAGGCTCTTTCGCAGGCACAGCCGGGCTGCTAGTTTCACCCTACACAAAAGGCCGCAACGCACGGTTTTCCAAGGAGTGTCGAGTCTGCCGATGATGCACCGATTGAACGAACTCACCCGCCTTATTGCACAACACACCGATCAGGACGGCATGGTTGCAACCGCCATCCCGCGACTTTCGCTGGTGCGCATGTCCAAGGAGACGGAACCGTCGCAAAGCGTGCAGCAACCCTCGCTCTGCATCATCGCGCAGGGCACGAAGCAAGTGCTGCTGGCGGATGAAGTCTTTGAATACGGGCCATCCCGCCATCTGATCGCCTCTGCCGACTTGCCGATCACCGGCCAGGTGACCAATGCGACGCCGCAGCAGCCCTATCTGAGCCTGAGGCTTGATCTCGACATGACGGCACTGAGTGCCATGATGATGGAGGTGATGCCGCAGGCCGCCAAGGGCCCGGCAACCGCGCCCTATACGAAGAGCTGCGGCAAGGCGCTGTGCCTCAGCCGCAGCGATCCGCAGCTTCTCGATGCGGCCGTCCGGCTTGTACGTTTGCTCGATACACCGGAGGATATTCCGTTTCTGGCGCCGCTTGCCGAGCGCGAACTGCTCTACCGGCTGATGCGCGGCGACCAGGGCGAGAAACTGAAGCGCATGCTGATGCCGGAAAGCCGGCTGTCGCAGGTCAACCGCGCGATCGCCTGGATCCGCCAGAATTTCGACAAGCCGTTCAGCATCGACAGAGTGGC
This sequence comes from Neorhizobium fuzhouense, assembly GCF_042611105.1. NCBI lineage: Bacteria > Pseudomonadati > Pseudomonadota > Alphaproteobacteria > Hyphomicrobiales > Rhizobiaceae > Neorhizobium > Neorhizobium fuzhouense. The sequence continues at coordinate 429,068 of NZ_JBHFFP010000002.1, forward strand.
CGAAGAGGCGCGCATGAGCGCATCCTCGCTGCATGAGCATTTTCGCGAAGTCACCGCCATGAGCCCGCTGCAATACCAGAAACAGCTGCGGCTTCAGGAAGGGCGGCGGCTCATTCTGTCCGAAGCGCTCGATGCGGCAAGTGCGGCCCACCGGGTGGGCTATGACAGCCCCTCGCAGTTCAGCCGCGAATACCGGCGCCTCTTCGGCGCACCGCCCATTCAGGACGTCTCGCGCCTGAAGAGCGAGCCGGCGCGCTATGCGCCGGCCTCGGCCTGATCGTTCAGCAAGGCCTCCGGGTCAGAGGCGGGCGCAGAACACGTCGAGTGCCGCAAGCTTGACGACGCCATCCTCGACCGGCGGATCATAGCCGGGCATCGGCTGCGGCGTAGCGCCCGCCATCGCCGCCGGCAGGGCAAAGTCCTGCGGTGCGCGCGTGAGGTTGAAGACGAACAGCAGCCGCTCGCCGGCCTTTTCCCGCACGAAGGCGAGAAGGTCGGTCGTCGTATCGAGGAAGGTCATGTCGCCATCGAGCAGCACCGGATGCGCCTTGCGGAAGGCAAGCGTGCGGCGATAGTGGTTGAGCACCGAGCTCTCGACATTCTCCTGCCCGTTGACGGCAAGCGCCTGATGCTCTGCCGGCACCGGCAGCCAGGCTTTGTTGCCCTCGCTGAAGCCGGCCAGCGGCTTGTCGACATCCCAGACCATCGGCGTACGGCATCCGTCGCGGCCCTTGAAAGCAGGCCAGAAGCGGATGCCGTAAGGATCGCGCAGATCCTCGAAGGCAAGCTCGGCTTCCGGCAGGCCCAGTTCCTCGCCCTGATAGAGGCAGATGGAACCGCGAAGCGTGGAAAGCACGCTGATCGCAATCTTCGCCACCGCTTCCCGCTCGCCGGCATGTTCCATGAAGCGCGTCACATGGCGCACCACGTCATGGTTGGAAAAGGCCCAGCAGACCCAGCCATTGGTGACGATTTCCTGGCACTTCGACACGACGCTGCGAATATGTTCTGCGGTAAAGCGCGGGCTCAGCAGGTCGAACGTGTAGCACATGTGCAGCTTGTCATTGCCGCTGGTATAGATGGCAAGCGTGGTCAGCGACCGGTCGCCGTCTCCCACTTCGCCCACCGTCGTGCGGCAATCATATTCGTCCAGCAGCGCGCGCAGCCGCTTCAGGAACTCGATGTTTTCCGGCTGGCTCTTGTCATAGAGATGGTGCTGCATCGAATAGGGATTGGTATCGGTTTCCAGCCCCGTCGAATGCGGGTCGTAGACCATCGGCGGATTGTCGCGCAGCTGCCGGTCGTGGAAATAGTAGTTGACCGTATCGAGGCGGAAGCCGTGTACGCCGCGCTCCAGCCAGAATTTCACCGTGGCCAGCATCGCATCCTGCACATCCGGATTGTGAAAGTTCAGATCCGGCTGCGAGGCGAGGAAGTTGTGCATGTAATATTGCTTGCGCACGCCATCCCATTCCCAGCCCGGCCCGCCGAAAATCGACAGCCAGTTGTTGGGGGCAGTGCCATCGGGCTTGGGGTCGGCCCAGATGTACCAGTCGGAGCGCGGATTGCTGCGGCTCGACCGGCTCTCGATGAACCAGGGATGCTGGTCGGAGGTGTGCGAGATCACCTGGTCGATGATGACCTTGAGCCCCAGGCGCTCGCACTCGGCCATCATGGCATCAAAATCGGCAAGCGTCCCGAACATCGGGTCGACATTGCAGTAATCGGCAACGTCATAGCCCATGTCGGCCATGGGCGATGTGAAGAAGGGCGACAGCCAGATCCCGTCAACGCCAAGCGAGGCGATATGCGGCAGGCGCTCGGTGATGCCCCGGATATCGCCGATGCCATCGCCGGTCGTGTCCTGAAAAGAGCGCGGGTAGACCTGATAGATCACCGCGCCGCGCCACCAGTTCGGATCGCCCTTCTGTGCCGTTAGCATCGCCATGTGCGTCTTTCACTCCTTCGATGTTCCGTTCACCCCACAACCTAGCTCCCTTCTCACAAAAGACAAATGTCGACATCATGGCGAGCCCGAAGATGCAGGCAAAAGCCTGAACATCGCCACAGAGCGGGCCTTGCCTTGGCCGCCGCTTCAGCCTATTGCCGAACGGTGTCACGGGGAGAATGGGATGGCAAAGCGGGTTCTTTCGATCGGCGAATGCATGGTGGAACTGGCCCAGGCGGGCCAGGGACTTCTGCGCAAGGGCTTTGCCGGCGATACGTTCAACACGGCCTGGTATCTGCGCGCGGCCCTTCCCGCCGACTGGCAGGTGGATTACCTGACCGGTCTTGGCGACGATCCGCTGTCGGATGAAATGCTGTCCTTCATGGAAAAAGCCGATATCGGCACGCAATCGATCCGGCGGATTTCCGGCCGCACGCCGGGCCTCTACCTGATTTCCCTGAAAGACGGCGAGCGCACCTTCAGCTACTGGCGTGACACCTCTGCCGCCAGGCTTCTGGCCGATGATGCCGATCACCTGCGGCAGGGCATCGAAAGTTCTGACCTCCTCTATTTCTCCGGCATAACGCTTGCCATTCTCGGCGTCACCGGCGCCGAAACACTGCTTTCGGAACTGCGCCGCGCGCGCGCCGCCGGAAAGACGGTGGCCTTTGACCCGAATATCCGCCCGCGCCTCTGGAACGACCGTGTGCGCATGCTCGACACGATCAGCGCCGGCGCCCGCGCCGCCTCCATCGTGCTGCCGAGCTTTGACGACGAGGCGGCCCATTTCGAGGATGCCAATGTCGCCGCCACCATCGAGCGCTACCGGTCGCTCGGCGCCGAAAAGATCGTGGTGAAGAACGGCGCGCAGGGTGCAACCGTCGCCGAGGGCGACAGCACCGTCTTCGTCCCCGCGGTGCCGCCGGAAAAACTGGTCGATACGACGAGCGCCGGCGACAGTTTCAACGCCGGCTTCCTCGCGCGCCTGATGACCGGCGCCTCGCTTGCCGAATCAGCCGCCCACGGCGCCGCCATCGCCTCCGTCGTCATCGGCCACCACGGCGCCCTCATCGAGCCCGCGCTACTGCCGAAGTGATGGTTCAGGCGAGATCCGTCTGGCGAAAATCCTCGCGCTTGTAGAGCAGCGTCAGCCCGGCTGACTTCCAGCATCCCAGAGTTCGTCGGTAAATGCTTTCTGGTCAAACGCGTCCGCCGACGGACCGATTGCGTCCGCCGTTGCGCGCGCCGCAGCCAATCGTTCACGCACGGGCATTTGCTGGCGCGTGCGGGCAAGCTCGTTGCGAAGAGCGCGGCGCAAGGCTTCCGTCTTGCTGGGCGCCTTCGTGAGGTGCTGCAACTCGGCGGCCATGGCGGTGATCTCATCATCACGCACGAAAAGCGGCATAGGATATCTCCACGTCACGCCGAAGATATCATTTCCGCCGTATGGGGGCAACGAAGGGTCGGAGCCCGCGCTACTGCCGGAGTGACGCTGACATTCCCCTGTTACAAATCTGGCCGATAGAAACGGCCAGAGACGCCGCAATGCGCGAGTCGGTCGCGCACTGGCACCAGGGGGCCTGCGCCGCACATGACCAAGATCACCATCGTCACCGACGCCTGGTATCCGCAAGTGAACGGCGTGGTACGCTCCATCGAAAACACCAATCGCGAGCTCACGCGGATGGGCATTGAGGTTTCGATGATCACGCCGCAGGAATTTAGCAGCGTGCCCTGCCCCACCTATCCGGAAATTCGGCTGTCGGTGGCAAGCTATGCCGCCGTGGCCCGCGCCATCGAAAAATTCGGACCCACCTCGGTGCATATCGCGACTGAAGGCCCGCTGGGGCTGCTTGCCCGCCGCTGGTGCCTCAAGAACAACCTGCCGTTTTCCACGAGCTATCATACGCGGTTTCCGGAATATGTTGCCGCCCGCTTTCCCGTGCCGATCCGCTGGCTGCGCGCCTTCGTGCGCTGGTTCCACAATGCCGGCAATGGCTGCATGGTGGCAACGGCAAGCCTGGAGCGGGAACTTTCCAAGCTGGGCCTCAAGAACCTTCTGCGCTGGAGCCGAGGGATCGACCAGACGCAGTTTCACCCGATGCCGCTCGAAGCCGCCCCCTTCGGTCTTCCCCGGCCGATCTTCATGACGGTAAGCCGGATCGCGGTGGAAAAGAACCTGCCGGCCTTTCTCGATCTCGATCTGCCGGGCTCCAAGGTGGTGGTGGGCGACGGGCCCGAGCGCGAGGAATTGCAGCGGCGCTATCCGCATGTGCTGTTTACCGGCATGAAGACGGGCGAGGATCTGGCACGCGCCTATGCGCAGGCGGATGTTTTCGTCTTTTCGTCCAAGACCGACACCTTCGGCAACACGATCCTGGAAGCGCTGGCCAGCGGCGTTCCGGTTGCCGCCTATCCGGTGACGGGCCCGGTCGACATCATTGCCGAGGGAAGCGGCGCGGGTGCCCTCAACGAGGATCTGCGTCTTGCCTGCCTTGAAGCGCTCTCCTGCTCGCGCGAAAACGCAAGGCGGCTTGCGCGTGACTTTACCTGGGAAGCCGCGTCAAAACAGTTCCTCAACAATGTGCTGATTGCGCAAGGGCGCAAGATGCGCCCTCTCGGCCGCAACGGTTTTCGCGCGCTGCCCTCGTAAACGCCGGCGCCTTCCCAGCGTCAGCGCTTCTTGCGCTTGTTCTCGAACGGGTTTTCAGACGCGCGCAAATGAATGCGGATCGGCACGCCCGGCATGGCGAAATCGGCGCGCAGGCCGTTCGTCAGATAGCGCAGGTAGGATTCCGGCACCGAATCGGGGCGCGTGCACGAAATCATGAAGGCCGGCGGGCGGGCTTTCACCTGCGTCATGTATTTCAGCTTCAGGCGACGGCCCGACACAGCCGGTGGCGGATGCTGAACCTGCACCGTATCCAGCCAGCGGTTGAGCCTGGCCGTCGAGATGCGCTTGTTCCACACCATGTCGGTGTCGATGATGTTCTGCATCAACTTGTCGAGACCATAGCCGGTCTGGCCGGATATCGGTACGGCACGGATGCCGCGCGCCTGCGGCAAAAGCCGCTCGGTCTTTTCGCGAAGCTCGGCCAGCAGCGCCTGCGGGTCTTCCACCAGATCCCACTTGTTGAAGGCGAGCACCGCCGCGCGGCCCTCGCGCAGCACCAGATCGACGATCTGCAGGTCCTGCTTTTCAAACGGAATGGTGGCATCGAAGACGATGACCACGGTTTCGGCAAAGCGGATGGCGCGCAGCGCATCGGCCACCGACAGCTTTTCAAGCTTTTCCTGAACGCGGGCCTTGCGGCGCATGCCGGCAGTGTCGAACATCTTGATCGTGCGGCCGCGCCAGTCCCATTCGACGGAAATGCTGTCGCGGGTAATGCCGGCCTCCGGGCCGGTCAGCAGACGGTCTTCGCCGAGAAAACGGTTGATCAGCGTCGACTTGCCGGCGTTCGGGCGCCCGACGATGGCCACGCGCAGCGGCTTGCTATCGTCATAGGCCGGCTCGAAGTCCTCGTCCTCGTCCTCGTCGCCGTCGCGCTCGTGGTCGCGCAGGTCGACATCGGTTTCAGCCTCGTCATCGTCGTCGCCAAAGGCCATCTCCGGGCCGATGGCCTCGACGATGGCATCGCGCAGATCGATCATGCCCTGCCCGTGTTCGGCCGAAATCGGCACCGGATCGCCAAGGCCGAGCGTGAAGGCGTCGTAGAAGCCGCCATCGGAGCCGCGCGCTTCGGACTTGTTGGCAACCAGCACGACGGGCTTGCCACGCCGGCGCAGCATTTCGCCAAGCGTCTGGTCGACGGGGGTGAGACCGAACTTCGCATCCACCACGAAGAGCGACAGGTCCGCCTCGTCGATGGCCGCTTCCGTCTGGGCGCGCATGCGGCCCTCGAGCGTTTCCGGGCCGGCTTCTTCAAGCCCTGCCGTGTCGATGATGGTGAAGCGCAGGTCGATGAGCTTTGCGTCGCCGGGGCGACGGTCACGCGTGACACCGGGCGTATCGTCCACCAGCGCAAGCTTCTTGCCCACCAGCCGGTTGAACAGCGTGGACTTGCCGACATTCGGGCGCCCGACGATGGCGACTGTGAAGCTCATGGTGGTCCCTTTCCGGGCTTTCTTGTTGTTTGGTCGTCCTGGTGGGTCTTCCCCAGGCAGTTCTGCCTCAGGCAGCCTTGCCGGAGGCGGCAATCGTATCGAGCATGATCTGCGCGCGGTTGGCAACATTGCGCGGCGCGGCCGCGTCGCTGGCAATCTGCTGGAACCAGTCCTTGGCCTTTGCCATGTCGCCAGCCTTGTAGGCGGCAAGGCCCAGGGCTTCGCGCGCCGAATTGCGCAGCGCATGGCCAGGTGTTGCCATGACTTCCACCTGGGCCGAAACCTGATCATAGGTTCCGCCATCGATCAGCAGCCAGCCGGCGCGCACGCGCGCCACATCCCGGATGATGGCCGGCACCGCATTATCCTTGGACACCGCATCAAAGGCTGCCACGGCGCCGGTCACGTCGCCCTTTTCAGCCAGAAGCGTTGCCGAGCGCAGGCGCGCCAGAACCGGATAGGAGCCACTGCCGTCCTTTTCCAGCGTTGCAAAGGCTGCCAGCGCCTGGTCCGCCTTGTTGTCCTTGGCAAGGTTGAGGGCTGCCAGGAACTGGTCGCCATACTCAGAGGAATTGCGGTTGTGCCAGTATTCATAACCGCGATAGCCGGCCGTGCCGAGAACGATCAGCACCGCCACGCCCATGATGACATAGCGGAACCGCTTCCAAGCCCCGGTGAACTGCTCGGAACGCAGTTCGTCGTTGACTTCGCGGATAAAGCTGTCGTTGTCCTGTACCATGCCAAACTCCGGCCGCACGGCGGCCCTTCAACTCGAAAGCCTGCCTTCTAACCTATTTTTCCCGCGATGTAAGGGGGTGCGTGACGACAGTTGCCGCAGAGTTGATGCCCTGTCGATGACATGTCCTTCCAACGATTGCCGCATTCCGACAGCACAAGACCGCCTTTGCATTCCCAGACAGGTTTTCCTTTTGCCGATTTCACCCTCCCTTTGCCGCCCTTTGACTGTCACGCTTGCCAGCCTCGTCCTGGGTGTCTTGCCCGTTCATGCAGAAGAGAAGCCGAAACAACTGGTGATGATCTCGTTCGACGGCGCCGGCAACAATGCGCTGTGGGAGAGAAGCCGGGAGATGGCAAAGCGGGTGAACGCGCATTTCACCTACTTCCTCTCCTGCACGCTGGTCATCGACCGGGCGCGGGCCAAGACCTATGAAGGGCCACAGCAGAAGCCGGGCCGCTCCAATATCGGCTTTGCCCAGACGGCCGAGGAGGCGCGCACCCGGCTTGACCATATCTGGAACGCCCATCTGGAAGGCCATGAAATTGCCAGCCACACCTGCGGCCATTTTGACGGGCGGCAGTGGTCGAGTGCGCAATGGCGCGAGGAGATGGTCAAGTTCCGCTCGGTGCTCACCTCCGCCTGGGGCGATCTCGATGCGGGCGATCGCGAGCCGCAGGGCTGGCGGCCCTTCATTGCCGGCATCAAGGGGTTTCGCGCCCCGTATCTGTCGACGAGCGAGGCATTGAACACCGCCGAGAAGCAGGAAGGCTTTGCCTATGATGCAAGCGGGGTCACCAAGGGGCCGATGCGGCCGCGGCGTGAAAACGGCGTCTTAAACTTCGGCCTGCCGCTGATCCCGGAGGGACCGGAGGGGCGCAACATCATCGCCATGGACTATAACCTCTTTATCCGTCATTCGGCGGGCGTCGAAAACCCCAGCCGCTCGGCGGAATTCGAGGACCGTGCCTATTCCGCCTTCCGCAAGGCCTTCGATGCGCAATACGACGGCGACCGCCTGCCGCTGCAATTCGGCTTTCACTTCGTGCTGATGAACGGGGGCGCCTATTGGCGCGCGCTCGACCGGCTGGCTTCGGACATCTGTGCTTTGCCCGATGTCGCCTGCGTGACCTATGGCGAGGCCATGGCCGCCCTTGAAAAGACCGGTGCGCCGGGGAGCGGGCACGACACCGAACGGGCGGCATCCGGCCTTTGAGCGCAGAAAAACCGCACCGGTTGCCCGATGCGGTTCAAAATGCGTGCTGCTTGCGTCGCAGGCGCGGCCGTCAGTACGGCCGGTCCGCCGCGATCTCGCCAGCCTCTGCCTCGCGCTTCAGGTAACGCTGGTCGATCTCCGGCAGCGGCTTGTCGTCTATTGCCGCCTCGAACGCCTTCAGGCGCTTGTGGATGGACAAAAGCTCGATGATTGTCGACCAGTAGCTGACCAGATACTGGAAGCTGTTGGTGACTTCGCCGAATGCCGTGGCGATCTGTTGCCAGAGGCCCATGGTGATCTTGCCGGCCACCACCGTCGGGATCAGGATTACCGTCAGGAAAATGCCGTCAAGCTGGTTGTAGCCGAAGCGCGCAACGTTGAAATAGGTGTAGTGCCAGTACATGCGGAAATAGTTTTTGCGCACATTGGCAAAGAGTTCGCGCACGGTGGCAGGCTGGGCACGCTCGGCATGATCTTCGCCATAGACCAGCTCCTTGCGGAAGGCCGCCTCGACGCGCTGGTTGCGGAAATTCAGGCCCGGCAGCTTGATACCGGCGACCATCAGCAGAACGGTACCGAACAGCGACCAGCCGATCGCCAGCCAGAACAGCGCGTGCGGCACGGCGCCCAACAGCGGCAGTTCGCTGACATGTTCCGACATCCGAAACAGGATCGGCAGGAAGACCACCAGCGTCATGACGGAATTGATCAGCGCGACGCCCAGACCCTCTAGGATATTGGCAAACCGCATCGTGTCTTCCTGCACACGCTGCGAGGCGCCTTCGATATGGCGCAGCTTGTCCCATTTCGACAGGTAGAAGTCGTTCATCGCCTGGCGCCAGCGAAAGACATAGTGGTTGGTAAAGAACGCGGTGACGACCGAGAGCGTTACGCCGACCAGACCGATTTCGAGGAAGCGCAGCTGCAACTCGTAAAGCTGGCCCGCCGTCACCGTGCCACCACCATTCAGCGCCTGCTGGAACAGGTCGAAGAAGGGACCGCGCCAGTTGTTGACGGCGACCGAGATCTGCACGCTGAAATAGGCGATGAAGATGATGAAGGCGGACCCCCAGACCGACCAGTTGAGCCAGGGGTGGCCACGGGCGATCACCTGCCATGTGAGGCCGAACAGGCCGACGAAGACGGTGAAGTAGAGATAGAACCACAGATTGTCGGGGGTGAAGAAGAAGGCAAGCCCCACCGGCGGGGTCTGGCCGGCGGCCAGCGGCGGCAAGCCGACGGCGGCGCCGAGCCGCGGGCCGACCGTATACCAGACCAGGATACAGACCAGCGACCAGATGGCTGCGGAGGTGAAAAACAGTTTCGGTTTGGGAAAGAAGGAGTGGAACACGGAAACGGACTTTCCTTGATGCTGATCCGGCCGTGATACGGGTCCGGCCGTGATACGGATCTGGCACGAATGCTGCCAGCTTCGGGCGGCGAAACTATGCCAGTTCGATGCAGGCGGCAATGGCGGGCATGCAATGTGAAGGAAATGTAAGAGAAGCGCTGAAGGACCGCCGCACCGATCCCGTTTCCGTGACCGCCAAAACCATTCTTTTTAAACCGATCGATCGGTCGGACTTAAAAATCCGCGCTTTGCCTTAATTTTCTGGCAACCACAAAATGTGATGACGTAACTGATCTTTTCGGCTTGATGACCAAGCTTTGTCCGCGCATGGCTCCTGTTATCATCCGACCACTTCCGACGCGGGGAAGAAACGGATCTCTCTATTTGAGGTCATGTTTTGTCCTTCCTGAAGAATACTCCCATTCGATTGAAGATCCTGTCGCTGGTTGCATCCATCGGCCTTATCGGCATTGGCGGCGTCAGCCTGATGGCCACGAGCTACAAGGCGGCAAACAGCACGTATTCCACCTTCCTCAATCAGGATACGGTGGCATCCGTCGAGATGGCGCGCTCGACCGCCTCGCTGGTCGCTGCCGCCTATGCCGCCTACCAGATGACCGTGTTCGACCCGGCCACGGTGCAACGGCTGAAGACGAAGGAAAGCTTCGCCTCGGGCGAAACCACGCTGTTCAAACGTCTCGAAACGGCAAAGACGCTGACGCCGGAAAATGCCGCAGCCATCGACAGCTTCACCGTGCGCGCCCACGCCATTTTCAACAACCTGCACAAGGCGCTGGAGCTTGCCGGGCAGAACAAGACCAGCGATGCGCTGGCTTTGCTGTCTGATATGGACACGGAAGTGTCCGGCTGGCGCAATGACGTGCGGGACTGGAATGACCAGAGGCTACTGAGGCTGAAAGGCATGGCTCAGGATCTCGCCGATCAGGCCAATAGCACGATCTTCACGACGCTTTTGACGCTCGGCCTCCTGTTTGCCGCCATCTTTGCCGCCTCCCTTCTTGTTGCCTCGCGCGGCATCATCCAGCCGCTTGTCGCGCTGCGGGCGCGCATGACGACGCTTGCGGCCGGCGAGACGAAAGAGCCGGTCGACGGTCTCGACCGGCGTGACGAGCTGGGCCAGATGGCCGCCGCCGTTGCGGTTTTCCGCGACAACGCCATAGAGCGGACACGGCTGTCGCAGGAGGCCGAGGCCAATCGCAGCCTGTCGGAACGCGAACGGATCGAGCGGGAAGAGCAGCGCGCCCGCGAGGCGGCCGGTGTGCAGCATGCCGTCGACAGCCTGGCGGCTGGCTTGTCGCACCTGTCGGACGGCGATGTCACCTATCGCATCACCGATCCCTTCGCGCCAGCGCTCGACACGGTGCGCCATGATTTCAACCGCTCCGCCGAAAAGCTGCAGTCGACGCTGGTGCAGGTCGCGGAAAATGCCCGCGGCATCGATGCCGGCGCAAACGAGATCAGGTCGGCCGCCGACGATCTTGCCAAGCGCACCGAGCAACAGGCGGCATCCGTCGAGGAAACCGCCGCAGCCCTGGAGCAGATCACCACGACGGTGCGCGATTCCACCCGCCGCGCGCAGGAGGCCGGCCAGCTCGTGGCCCGCACCCGGACCGGCGCCGAAACGTCCGGCGAGATCGTGCGGCGCGCGGTCATCGCCATGGGCAAGATCGAAACCTCGTCGAGCGAGATTTCCTCGATCATCGGCGTGATTGACGAGATCGCCTTCCAGACCAACCTTCTGGCGCTCAATGCCGGCGTCGAGGCAGCGCGTGCGGGAGAAGCCGGCAAGGGCTTTGCCGTGGTTGCCCAGGAAGTGCGCGAGCTTGCCCAGCGCTCTGCCCAGGCCGCCAAGGAAATCAAGGCGCTGATCAACGCGTCCAACGCCCAGGTTGCCGAAGGCGTCAACCTCGTCGATGAAACCGGCAGGGCGCTGCAGGCGATCGTTTCCGAGGTTCAGGAGATCAACCAGCATGTGAGCGCCATCGTCGAATCCGCGCAGGAGCAGTCGTCGGGCCTCCAGCAGATCAACACCGCCGTCAACCAGATGGACCAGGACACGCAGAAAAATGCCGCAATGGTGGAGGAATCGACTGCTGCCAGCCATAGCCTTGCCCGCGAAGTGACGGCGCTCAACCAGCTGCTCACGCAGTTCAAGCTGCAGGACGGCACCCGGCAGGCCGCACCGACCGCTCTGCCGGCCGCCAGCCGCCCGGTGCCCTCGCCGGCACGTGCCCTCGGCCGCAAACTGGCCGGAGCGTTTTCCGGGCGCAGCACGGCAGCCGTTGCACAGGAAAGCTGGAGCGAGTTCTGACCGTTAAAGATCGTTCCGGAAAACATGAAGGGCGCGCGACCATGGCTGCGCGCCCTTCTTCTTTGCGGGTCTGTCCATCCGCTCGCATCCTCAAAGCAGCGTCAGCCGGCCGAGGATGACGTCGTGTGAGGCTTAATCGGCAAGCGTCAGGATCAACGGGCCGTTGCGGGTCACGACGATGGTGTGCTCGAACTGCACGGTCGGCGCCTTCGGATCGCCGTAGAGCGTCCAGGGATCGCCGTTGCCGCCGTCTTCCGCCCAGGTGGCGCCAAGCGACAGGAAGGGCTCGACGGTAAACACCAGCCCCTCCTGCATCAGTCGGGTCTCATCGACATCCGGCCAGGTCGGCACTTCCGTCGGTTCCTCGTGGAGGGAACGACCGACGCCGTGGCTCGCCAGATTGGTGATCAGCGTATAGCGGTTCTTGGCGGCGAATGCGCCGATGGCATTACCGATACCAGCGATCGGCTTGCCGGTTTTCACCTGCTGCAGGCCTGTCCAGAGGGCGCGCCTGCCGTCACGCACCAGCCGCTCGATCTCGCGCTTGACCGGCGGAACCGCAAAGGACGCGCCGGTATCGCCGAAGAAGCCGTCCTTGACAGCCGACACATCGATATTGACGAGATCGCCGGCACGGATCACCCGATCACCGGGAATACCGTGAGCGACTTCCTCGTTGACGCTGATGCAGGTGGCACCGGGAAACTGGTAACAGAATTCCGGGGCCGACTGCGCGCCGGCCTCTTCCAAAACCTTTCGGCCGATGAGATCGAGTTCGGCCGTGGTGATGCCCGGTTCCAGCGCCTTTGCCATCGCATTGACGGCCTGCGCGCATAGGCGGCCGATCGCTTTCAGCTTGTCGAGTTCGGTCTCGTTGGAAACGATCATGCCATAAATTCCCGGTCGGCTTTTTTTCAGGCCGCCGGTTTCGCCCCATCCTGCGCAGGCGTCAACGCTTTTCTGACCAGCGGTGCAACCTTCGTGCCGAAGAGTTCGATACCGCGCATGATCTGCTCATGCGGCATCAGGCCAATCGCCATCTGGATCAGCAGCCGGTCATTGCCGAACACCTTGTGCGCAGCGACGATCTTTTCCGCCACCGTTTCCGGATCGCCGACGAAGAGATTGCCGGGGGCCGAGCGGGCGCGATCGAACTGGGCGCGATTGGTGGGCGGCCAGCCGCGCTCGCGGCCAAGCCGGTCCATCACGGCGGCCTGCGGGCCGTAAAACTGGTCGGCCGCCTTGTCGGTCGTATCGGCGATGAAACCGTGCACATTGATGCTGGTCTTCAGCGATTTCGGATCCTGCCCGGCGCGCCGGGCCGATTCGCGGTAAAGCTCGAAGAAGGGCGCAAAGCGGGCATAGTCGCCGCCGATGATCGCCACGGCGAGCGGCAGGCCCATGGCACCGGCGCGTGCCACCGATTGCGGCGTCCCGCCGACGGCAATCCACACCGGAAGCTTGTCCTGCAACGGACGCGGATAGACGCCGCGCCGCTTGATCGGCGCGCGAAGCTCCCCTTCCCAGTCGACGATCTCGTTGTCGCGCAGCGTCAGAAGCAGGTCGAGCTTTTCGGAAAACAGCCGGTCGTAATCGTTGAGGTCGTAACCGAACAGGGGGTAGGATTCGATGAAGGAGCCCCGCCCCGCCATGATTTCCGCCCGGCCGTTGGACAGAAGATCCACGGTCGAAAACTGCTGGAAGACGCGGATCGGATCATCCGAACTCAGCACCGAGACGGCACTGGTGAGGCGGATGTTCTTCGTCTTCACCGCAGCCGCCGCCAGCACGGTCGACGGCGAGGAGACGGCATAATCGGGCCGGTGATGCTCGCCGAGACCAAAGACATCGAGCCCCACCTGGTCGGCAAGCTCGATCTCTTCCAGGAGATGTTTCAGGCGAACGGCGGCATCTGCGCCACGGCTACCGCTCGCAATGGCCGGATCGACGTCCGCGAAAGTGTAAAGGCCAAGTTCCATCATCTGTATCCATGATTTGCGTTTGGACCCTAGATAGAAAGACCGCCCCTAAACTCAAAGGCGAAAGTTTCGACCGCGGACTTCGAAAATCTGGATAGCGCCCCGGCAAAAGAGCGCTTGTTTCCAGAGGCTTGTCGCGCCTGGCGGACTCAATCTCGCAAGCAGCATCGCCATTCCAAGCGAAAAATGCAGCAGATTCAGAGACTTTGCAGGCAGAGCCGCAGCGTTCGTGCGCATCCGATTGAAAAGAAAAGGAAAGTCACGACTGACCAAAGCGGCCCAGCGCGCGGCATCAATGGCCGGCGACTGGCAGCCTTCGCCCCTTGCCCGCCCCTTCCGGCACGCATGTGCGCTGAAGGCAAGCCGTTACTGGCGGACCCGCCTCCCCTTCCAGCGCAGGACTGCGGCAAAATCCGACAGCCTGTCATCAACCCTTTGTGAGGCGCGAGCGCCAAGGGTTGATCCCGCCCTTAACCTTTCGCTAATCCTCTGCCCTTTCAATCGCACGCTGTTGCACCCACTGTCGTCTCGCGCGGCGGATGTTGCCATCCAACTCATTTCGTGGAGTATTTGATGTCCAGAAAGACATATGTCCTTGCCGTATCCGCCCTCCTGATGTCCGCGCTTGCCGCCAGCGCCCAGCCGACCCGGGTCAAGCAGTTCGATGCATGGGGCGTATATTCTTATGGCAGCGGCAAGGCCAAGCGCTGCTACGCGCTGTCGGTGCCGACCTCGCAGCAGCCGGCGGCGGTCAATCACGGCGAAAACTTCTTCCTCGTCGCACCCCAGGCCGGTTCTTCCAGCCTGATGCCGCAGGCCATCATGGGCTACGGACTGAAAGCAGATTCGCGCGTCGCGCTGTCGCTCGGTTCGGACAACTTCACCCTGGTGCCGAAGGAAAATGCCGCCTGGGTGCGCGATCCTGCCCGCGAACCGGCGCTGGTGACCGCCATGCGCGCCGGCACCGACATGACCCTGAAGGCTGTCTCCGCCCGCGGCACGAACACGACCTACACCTATTCGCTGAAAGGCATTACGGCCGCTCTCAACGAAGTCAGCCGCTGCCGGTAAATCACGACAACCGGGTGGTGCGATGACACACTCACCCGGTTGAAACAGCCGTTGCCAGCCCTCCCCGTTTGCGCATACCTTGCCTCTTGCGCTGCAGCAGAACAGGCGCATGGGGAGAGAGGCATGGAAAGAACCGTGGTCGTCACCGGATCCACCAGCGGCATCGGGCTTGGCATTGCCCGCGCCTTTGCGCGCGACGGTGCGCATGTGGTGATCAACGGGTTCGGCAAGGCCGACGAGATCGAGGCCGCGCGCGCCGAGCTTGAAACACTCGGCCCCGGCCGGGCGCTTTACCACGGCGCCGACATGACGAAGCCGGACGAAATCGCCGACCTCATCGCAACGGCAAAGGATGCCTTTGGCAGCGTCGATGTCCTCGTCAACAATGCCGGCATCCAGCATGTGGCGAAGATCGAGGATTTCCCCGTCGAAAAGTGGGATCAGTTGATCGCCATCCTGCTGTCATCGGCGTTCCACACCATGCGCCACACCATTCCGCTGATGAAAGCCGCCGGCAAAGGCCGCATCATCAATATCGCCTCGGCGCATGCACTTGTTGCATCGCCGTTCAAATCTGCTTATGTGGCTGCAAAGCACGGCATTCTTGGTCTCACCAAGACCGCCGCACTGGAATTGGCCGAATTCGGCATTACAGTGAACGCCATCTGCCCCGGCTACGTGCTGACGCCCCTCGTGGAGAAACAGATCCCCGACACGGCGCGCGAACGTGGTATCTCGGAAGAGGCGGTCAAGACGGATGTCATGCTCCGTTTGCAGGCAACGAAGCAATTCGTCAGCATCGAAGAGGTTGCGGCCACCGCCCTCTATCTCGCCAGCGACGCCGCACGACAGATCACCGGAACCCATATCTCCATCGATGGCGGCTGGACCGCCCAGTAACGACTGCAGGGGCACGCATGACTTCAGCCATCCGCTTCATCCTGAACGGCGACGACATTGTGCTGGGGGATTTTCATCCCACCGAAACGCTGCTCGATTATCTGCGCCTCAGAAAGCGGCTGACCGGCACCAAGGAAGGCTGCGCGGAAGGCGATTGCGGCGCCTGCACGGTGCTGGTCGGGCGCCTCGTCGGCGGGGCGCTGCGCTATGAGAGCGTCAACGCCTGCATCCGGTTCCTCGGCTCGCTGCACGGCACGCATGTGGTGACGGTGGAGCATCTGGCGGCCAAGGACGGCAAACTGCACCCGGTGCAGCAGGCGATGGTCGACTGTCACGGCTCGCAATGCGGGTTCTGCACGCCGGGCTTCGTGATGTCGCTCTATGGCCTGTGGATGGCCAATGGCGAGCCGAACCGCGAGGAAATCGAACAGGCGCTGCAAGGCAATCTCTGTCGCTGCACCGGCTACGAGCCCATCGTGAAGGCCGCCGAACAGGTGGCCGCGGAGCGCCCGAGCGCGCTGTTTGATCCGATCGAGCGCGACCGGGCCGAGGTGATGGCAAAGCTATGGACCATCCGCGCCACCTCCGACACGATCACCGTCACCAAGGGCAATGATCGCGCCATCATTCCCGGCACACTCGCAGCGCTCGCCGACACACTGGCCCGCGAGCCGCAGGCGACCGTGGTGGCCGGCGGCACAGATGTCGGGCTCTGGGTCACCAAGCAAATGCGCAAGCTGGATCCGGTCGTCTTCATCAACCAGCTGACGGATCTGCAGACCATCACCGAGGACGAGGCCGGCATCACGCTCGGGGCCGGCGTCACCTATGCCCATGCGCTGAACGCTCTCGACCTTGCCTATCCCGCCCTTGGCCGCCTGATCGACCGCATCGGCGGCGCGCAGGTGCGCAACATGGGCACGATCGGCGGCAATATCGCCAATGGCTCGCCGATCGGCGACATGCCGCCGGCACTGATTGCGCTCGGGGCAACCGTCACGCTGCGCTCGGCGACAGGATCGCGCACGCTGCCGCTTGAGGATTACTTCATCGACTACGGCCGGCAGGACCGCCAACCCGGCGAATTCGTCGAAAAGATCGTCGTGCCGGCCTTGCATGAGGATGCGTTTTACGCGGTCTACAAGATCTCCAAGCGCCGCGACGAGGATATCTCTGCGCTCTGCGGCGCCTTCCTGATCACGCTTGACGGCGAAGGCTGCGTCGAGACCTGCCGCATCGCCTTCGGCGGCATGGCGGGTACGCCCAAGCGCGCCAAAGCCGTGGAAGCCGCCCTTCTCGGCCAGCCCTGGAGCTGGAACACCGTGGCTTCCGCGCAGGACGCCTTTGCCGAGGATTACCAGCCGCTGACCGACTGGCGTGCCAGCGCCGAATACCGCGCGCTGACGGCGAGAAACCTGCTTACCCGCTTCTTCCTTGAAACCGCCGGCCAGCCGCATGAGCTGAAGCGGTTTGACGTGGAGGAGGCGTGAGGATGATGATCTATATCCGTCAGCAAAAGAAAAACCCCTCCCCAACCCCTCCCCACAAGGGGGAGGGGCTTAACATGCCGCGCCGTCAGTGTTCACATTTGGCGAGAGCGTTGCCGCGGGTCCTCTCCCCCCTTGTGGGGGAGATGGCGGCAGCCAGAGGGGGTCTTTTCCGAGCCGGACAGTGTCATCGCCACCAGCCGTTTGCTAAACATATCGTCATCGAAGGAACCCGCTGATGGACAACACCACCTTCGACACCAAAACCACCATCAACGGCCCGATGCACGCTTCGCTGCGGCATGATTCCGCCCACAAGCATGTGACGGGCACCGCAGAATACATCGATGACATGCCGGAACCGGCAGGCACGCTGCATGCCGCCCTCGGCATGGCGGACCGGGCGCATGCCGAAATCCTGTCCATCGATTTGTCGGCCGTGCGCTCCGCCCCCGGCGTGGTGGCGGTCCTGACGGCAGACGACATTCCGGGGGTCAACGACGTCTCCTCCAATGGCAGCCATGACGAGCCGCTGCTGGCCACCGACAAGATCGAGTTCCACTGCCAGCCGATCTTCGTCGTGATCGGCGAAAGCCGCGAGGCGGCGCGCCGGGCAGCACGGCTTGCCAGGATCGACTACCGCGACCTGCCGCACTGGACCGATATCGAAGGCGCGCTTGCCAATGGTGCGCCGATGGTCGTCTCGCCCATGACGCTGAAGCGCGGCGAGCCGGAGACCGAAATCAACCGGCCACCGCTTCGCATCCAGAACCGCATGGTGATCGGCGGGCAGGAGCATTTCTACCTTGAAGGCCAGATCGCGCTTGCCATTCCCGGCGAAGACGAGGATGTGACCGTCTGGTCGTCCACCCAGCACCCCACCGAGGTGCAGCATATGGTGGCGCATGTGCTGGCCTGCGCAAACCATGCGGTGACCGTCAACACGCGCCGCATGGGTGGCGGGTTTGGCGGCAAGGAAACGCAAGGCAACCATTTTGCCTGCCTTGCCGCCATTGCTGCCAAGAAACTGAACCGCGCCGTCAAATTCCGGCCCGACCGCGACGAGGACATGGCCGTCACCGGCAAGCGTCACGATTTCCGCGTCGATTACGATCTGGCCTTCGACGAGGAAGGCCGCATCCATGCGGTGGATGCGACCTTTGCGGCGCGCTGCGGCTTTTCCTCGGATCTGTCCGGCCCCGTCACCGACCGCGCGCTGTTTCATGCCGATTCGAGCTATTTCTATCCGCATGTGCACCTGACCTCGCAGCCGCTGAAAACGCATACCTGCTCCAACACCGCCTTTCGCGGGTTCGGCGGGCCGCAGGGTCTGCTCGGCGGCGAGCGCTTCATCGAGGAAATCGCCTATGCGGTGGGAAAGGACCCGCTCGACGTGCGCAAGCTGAATTTCTATGGCGAGACGGGGTCCGGCCGCACGCTCACCCCCTATCACCAGGAAGTGGAGGACAATGTAATCCTGCGCGTGGTGGAGGAACTGGAAGCCTCCAGCGACTACCGCGCGCGCCGCCAGGCGATCATCGATTTCAACAGGAACAGCCCGGTCATCCGCAAGGGCATTGCGCTCACCCCGGTCAAATTCGGCATATCCTTCACCATGACCGCCTTCAACCAGGCGGGGGCCCTCGTGCATGTCTATTCCGATGGCTCGATCCATCTGAACCACGGCGGCACCGAGATGGGCCAGGGCCTCTATACCAAGGTGGCGCAGGTGGTGGCGGATGCCTTCAATGTCGATATCGAGCGGGTGAAGATCACCGCGACGACGACCGGCAAGGTGCCGAACACCTCTGCCACCGCCGCTTCCTCCGGCTCGGACCTCAACGGCATGGCCGCCTATGATGCCGCACGCCAGATCCGCGAGAGGCTCGTCGAGTTCGCCTGCCGCAAATGGCAAGTGACGGCAACCGATGTGGAATTCCTGCCCAACCGGGTGCGCGTCGGCACCGACACGATCTCCTTCGACGCACTGGTGAAGGCCGCCTATTTCGACCGCGTGCAACTGTCTGCCGCCGGTTTCTACAAGACGCCGAAAATCCACTGGGATCGCGCCGCCGGCCGCGGCCGCCCCTTCTATTACTACGCCTATGGCGCCGCCTGCTCGGAAGTTTCCATCGACACGCTGACGGGCGAATACATGGTGGAGCGCACCGACATCCTGCATGATGTCGGCCGCTCGCTGAACCCGATCATCGACATCGGGCAGGTGGAAGGCGCCTTCGTGCAGGGCATGGGCTGGCTGACGACGGAGGAATTGTGGTGGGATGGCAAGGGCAGGCTTCGCACGCATGCCCCCTCCACCTACAAGATCCCGCTTGCCTCCGACCGGCCCAAGATTTTCAACGTGAAGCTGGCCGAATGGTCGGAAAACCGCGAGCCCACCATCGGCCGCTCCAAGGCTGTCGGCGAGCCGCCCTTCATGCTGGCGATTTCGGTGCTGGAGGCGATTTCCATGGCGGTGGCTTCCATCGCCGATTACACCGTCTGCCCGCGGCTCGATGCACCGGCGACGCCCGAACGCGTGCTGATGGCGGTGGAGAGACTGAAAGCATTATAACCCTCACCCGGCCGCACATGCGCCCTATCGGACACCGGTTGCGATCGATAAGGTTGAAACCCTATGAAATGCGGTCGGAGACAAGACGCAGTGAAGGAATTCCCGAAAGACGGCGGCCAGATGGGACAGGCGATCCGCCTGTTCGACTGGTCCCGCACGGGGCTCGGTGACATCGACACCTGGCCCTCGTCGCTGCGCGCCATCTTGCAGATGATGGTCCAGCAGGGGCATTCGATCTGCCTTTTCTGGGGGCCCGACCTCAACATGCTTTATAACGATGCCTATCGGCCGTTTCTCGGCGCGAAGGAGGCGGGCGCCCTTGGGCAACCGTTCCACATCATCTGGTCCGACGTCTGGGACGACGTAAAACCGCTGGTGGATCAGGCACTGTCGGGCAAGAGCACCTTTGTCGAAAACATGCGCCTCATCATGACGCGCAACGGCTATCCGGAGGAAACCTTCTGGACCTTTTCCTATAGCCCGCTTTACGATGACGAGGGCATGGTGCGCGGCCTGATCAATGTCGCCGTCGACACAACGCCCCTCGTCAAGAGCCAGCGTGAGCAGGAAATGCTGCGGCGGGAACTGGTGCATCGGGTCAAGAACACCATGGCTGTCACTACCGCCGTTGTCAGCGCCACCATGCGCCATGCCCAGACGCTGGAAGAAGCGCGCCTGACGCTTGGAAACCGTGTTGCAGCGCTTGGCAAGGCCCAAAGCCTCATTCACCAGTCGGAAAACGATGCGCTGATCGAGGCGATCGTGACGGAAAGCATGGCAGCCCATGTGGATGATCCCGCACGCGTCCGCATCTCCGGTCCGGACGTTCGCGTTTCGCCGCAGCAAGCTGTTGGCCTGTCTCTTGCCGTCTATGAACTTGCCACCAATGCGCTGAAATATGGCGCGCTGTCCAATGGCAGCGGAACCATCGATATCATCTGGTCGGCCGGGGCGGACAATGCCTTTCGCTTTACCTGGCACGAAAGAGGTGGACCGCCGGTTTCCGCCCCGACGCGCCGCGGCTTCGGCTCGCGCCTCACCGACCAGATCGTCGCCAACTATTTTTCCGGAACCGGCGCGACGATCTACGACCCGGACGGGCTGAGGTTCGAACTGGTTGGCGTCTTCCGCCAGGGCGACGATGTCTGAAGCCGGGCTGGAACTGTTTCTCAACAGGCATTCCGCTTGCGTCTGCGTGACGATCCGCCAGGCCAAGGGATCGACGCCGCGTGAGGCAGGCGCCATCATGCTCGTTGCCCCCACCGCAAGCTGGGGCACGATCGGCGGTGGGCAGCTGGAATTCATGGCCATCGACAATGCACGTCGCATGCTCGACGGCCAAGGTCTGGGCGAGATGGACATTCCGCTCGGCCCTGATATCGGCCAGTGCTGCGGCGGGCGCACGCTGCTGAGTTTCGAGACGGTGACGCCACAGATGGCCGCTAACCTTCGGGCACGCGCTGCCGCAGAGTCTGCGGCCTTCCCCGGAGTCATGCTGTTCGGCGCCGGCCATGTCGGACAGGCGCTGGCGCGCGCGCTCCTGCCCCTGCCCTTTGCCGTTACCGTGGTCGAGACGCGCGCCGAGGCGCTGGAAGGCTTGCCCGAGGGCGTAAAAACGCACCATGTCGCCATGCCGGAAGCGCTGGTTAAAAACCTTGCCCCCGGCAGCGCCGTGCTCATTCTCACCCACGATCACGCGCTGGATTTTCTGATCGCCCGCGAGGCGCTGTCCCGCACCGATCTGCCTTATGTCGGCATGATCGGTTCAGCCACCAAACGCGCCACCTTTCGCAGCTGGCTGGCGCGGGAAACGGACGGCGCCCTCTCCGCCGATCGGCTCATCCTGCCCATCGGCGGCACAACTGTGCGTGACAAGCGCCCGGCCGTCATCGCAGCGCTGGTGGCCGCCGAACTGCTCGCCGTTTATGCCGCTTAACCCGGCGCATCTTCATAACGACCGGCGCAGCATGGCATCGCGGGCTGCGTCGAAGGCGGTCTTGTGAGGCAAACCGTGACGCGTCTGGCGCCCATCGCAAAACCCGATGTCCTGCAACTGCGATTCCGGCATCTCCTCCAGATGAAGCGCATTGCTGCGTGGCCTGCTCTTTCCGCCAAGCCACACGCCGATCCGGCGCCACATATCAAGCAGCAGTCTCGGCCGTACGACGCCTCTAATTTCGTGCAAACTCATGGACTTGCTCCCTCTATCCTGTCGAGTGAATTGTCTTTAGGATGCGGGAAAAGACGGCGAGGATCCAATCGAAGCTTCGTCTGCATGGATCAAGAGGATTGATGCAATGAAAATGTCGAAGCAGTTCCCGCTGAATGCGCTGCGGGTGTTCGAGGCGGTGGCGCGCCATCTCAGCTTCACCAAGGCGGGTGAGGAACTCGGCCTGACGCAAACCGCGGTCAGCTATCAGGTGAAGCTCCTGGAGGATACGCTGGGCGAAATCCTGTTTCTGCGCCAGCCGCGCAAGATCCTGCTGACAGACGCCGGGCAGCGGCTGGCGCCCAAGGTTTCCGACGGGTTCGACCTGCTGCGGTCGGCCGTCAGCGAGATGCAGGGCGTTGCCGACGGCACTCTCATCATTCACGCCACCACCACCTTTGCCAGCCAGTGGCTGGCGCGTCATCTCGGCATTTTCCAGCTCGACAATCCAAACCTTGCGGTGCGCCTGGAAACCTCGCAGGAGGTCATCGATTTTTCCAAAACCGAGGCCGATCTTGCCATTCGGTCCGGCAAGGGTGAGTGGCCTGGCCTTCGCGCGCATTTCGTCATGCGCAACCATTTTACGCCAATGCTCTCCCCCAAGCTTGCCGAGACGATCGGCGGCGTCAGGGAACCGCTCGATCTCCTGAAGCTGAAGATCATCGATCCGAGCGATCCCTGGTGGAGACTGTGGTTTACCGCGGCCGGCCATCCCGATGCGTCGCTCGAAGACCGGTCACGCACCCGGCTTGGCGCACAGTCCGTCGAAGCGGCCGCCGCCATGGCCGGTCATGGCGTGGCCATTCTGCGCCCGGAATTCTATCAGGACGACGTCGCCATGGGCCGGCTCATCCAACCCTTTCCGCTCACCTGCGAGGATGGCTCGCACTACTGGCTGGTCTACCCGCACGCGCGCCGCCATACCGCCAAGATCCGCGCCTTCCGCGACTTCCTGAAAAAGACGCTGCCCGGTTTCGATGCGGGCCCGCCCGACAGCACGACGTGACGCAAAAGGCATCAAAGCCGTGGCAATCGCGCCGTGCGAATGCGCTCCCACAGATCGTCCTGTCGTGCCGGGAGCTTTTGCGGTGGCGCCGACACATCGATGCGCAGCGCATCGGGCAGTTCGGTGACAGGAATTGGTGAACGCCGCCACTCCGGTTTCAGCCAGAACGAGAACACGCGTCTCCACCCGGCAGAACCTCTGGTCCAGACCGCCATGATCGTCTCCAGATCACTGTTTTTTTGATATCTGGCTCGACAGATGAACCGATATGCGATGACATACCACCCGTTTCCGGCGCCATACCAATTCAATCGAAAACAGCAGCCAGAAAGAGAGCTTATCGATGAAGCTGTCGCGCAAGGTGCCGCTCAACGCGATCCGGGTGTTTGAGTCCGTGGCGCGGCTTGGTAGCTTCACCAAGGCCGGCGAGGAACTCGGCATGACGCAAACGGCGGTCAGCTACCAGATCAAGCTTCTGGAGGAGCATGTCGGCGAGATGCTGTTCCTCCGGCAGGCGCGGCGCAGCATCCTGACGGCGACCGGCGAGCGCATGCTGCCGAAGATCGTGGACGCCTTTGCACTCCTGACCGATGCTCTGGCCGACGCGCGCGAACAGGCGGACGGCATTCTGGAAATCCGTTCGACGCCGACCTTTGCCTCTCACTGGCTTGCTCGCCATATCGGCGCCTTCCAGTTGCAGCATCCGGGGCTGGCGGTGCGTATCCTGCGCATGGACAAACCGGCGGAGTTCAGCATCGACAATGCCGATGTCGCCATCTGGCGGGGCGAGCGGCCGCCGACTGATATGGAGGCGCAGGAACTGTTCCGGCTCACCTATGCACCCATGCTGAGCCCGAAGCTCGCCGAAACAATCGGCGGCGCAACCACCCCGGCGGATCTTCTGAAACTGCCGCTGATCGGCGCCAGCAGCAAATGGTGGGGGATCTGGTTTCGCTCGAACGGCATCGACACGGCCCTCCCCGGCACGATCACCATCGATGCGGACGGTGCGCTGGATCTGGAAGGCAGCGCCGCCATTGCCGGCCACGGGGTGGCGCTGCTCAGCCCGTTTCTTCACCGTGAGGAGCTGGAGGCCGGCCGCCTGATCATGCCCTTCGATGTCTTCAAGACGGACGACCTGAGCTACTGGCTGATCTCGCCGAAAAGCCGCCGCAAATCGGCAAAGGTGATCGCCTTCCGCGAGTGGATCGCGAAGACCCTGCCGGCTTGGGTGTCACCGGGTCAATAGCCCATGTCCGGCGCGTAGAAGCAGCGCAGCGTATCCTCATTCGGATAGAGACAGAGATGATAGTCCTCGTCGCCACTGCGGCGCGTCTGGCTCTGCGGCACGATAAATTCGTGGCTCCGCGTCACAAGCCGGTGTTCGCCGGGCCGCAGCGAGATATCATAGCCCTGCGGCGTCACCTTGACGTTCTTCGTCGAGATCATCTGGCAATCGCCATTGTGCTCGTTGCCATTGCAACAGAAGGCTTCATATTTCCAACCGGTCAGCGCCTCATGGGCGAAAAGGCCGGACGGGAACGCAGACGCAACCACCATCAGTATCGGAATGCCTCGCATGAGCTTACTCTCCGTTGATGCGTGCATGTCATCGCCGGTGGCATGCTTGCCTTCACCGGCTGCCTTGCGACGACCACTTTAGCGCATTCGCATGCAGCGGCTAAGCCGCATTTGTCGCGATGCACAAATGACAGTTGCCGACAGCCTCACACCAGCCTCGCCCGCGGCCGTTTTCACCGCACGGCATCTGTTGCGGCGCACCCTTTCCGCTTCCCTTCGTCTTAAAATTTTCGCAAACTACCGGGCCGGGGAACAAGAAGGGATTCTGGAATGTACGAATATGCCATCGCCTGGGAATGGCTGAGCTTTGCCGCGCGCTGGCTGCATGTGATCACCGCGATCGCCTGGATCGGTTCGTCCTTCTATTTCATCGCGCTCGATCTCGGACTGGTGAAGCGTGCCCATCTGCCGGCCGGCGCCTATGGCGAGGAATGGCAGGTGCATGGCGGCGGCTTCTATCACATCCAGAAATATCTCGTGGCGCCCGCCTCGATGCCGGAGCACCTGACCTGGTTCAAGTGGGAAAGCTATGCCACCTGGATGTCCGGCTTCCTGATGCTCGCCATCGTCTATTATGGCGGTGCCGACCTCTTCCTCATCGACCACAGCCTTCTGGAACTGGCCCCGTGGCAGGCGATCTGTCTTTCCATCGCCTCGCTGTCGGTTGGCTGGATCATCTATGACCAGCTTTGCAAATCGCCCATCGGCAACAACACCTGGGGCCTGATGGCGCTCCTCTATGTCGTGCTGGTCGGCATGGCCTGGGGCTATACACAGGTGTTTACCGGCCGCGCCGCCTTCCTGCATCTCGGCGCGTTTACCGCCACCATCATGTCGGCCAATGTCTTCTTCATCATCATTCCCAACCAGAAGATCGTCGTCGCCGACCTGATTGCCGGGCGCACGCCCGATCCGAAATATGGCCGCATCGCCAAGCAGCGCTCGCTGCACAACAATTATCTGACGCTGCCCGTCATCTTCTTCATGCTGTCGAACCATTATCCGCTGGCCTTTGGCACGCAGTTTAACTGGATCATCGCTGCGCTGGTGTTTCTGATGGGCGTCACCATCCGCCACTGGTTCAACACGACGCATGCGCGCAAGGGAAAGCCGACCTGGACATGGCTCGTCACGGTGATCCTGTTCATCCTCATCATGTGGCTCTCGACCGTGCCGAAGGTGCTGACGGGCGAGAAGGGGGTGTCGCTCTCTCCCATCCAGCAGAAGTTTGCGAGCGACGTGCATTTCGCCTCCGCCCGCGATGTCGTGCAGGGGCGCTGCGCCATGTGCCATGCGGCAGAACCGGTCTGGGAAGGGATCCATTTTCCGCCGAAGGGCGTAAAATTCGAAACCGACGGCGAGATTGCCGCCCATGCCCACGAGATCTATATCCAGGCGGGCCGCAGCCACGCCATGCCGCCCGGCAACATCACCGAAATCATGCCGGAGGAGCGCAAGCTTCTGACGGCATGGTATGAAAGCGCCACGGGCGCCACCGGAGCCACACGCTAATGACATGCCTTCTCCTGCGCGGCCGCCTTCTGTCCTTCCACCGCGCACCCGAAAGCCTCTCCGATACCGCAAGCTACCTCTATGAGGAGGATGGCGGGCTGCTGATCGAGGATGGTCGTATCGTGAAGGCCGGCGCCTATCGCGACGTGAAGGCGCACGCTCCTGAGACCGCCGAGGAGGTGGACCACCGCCCGCACCTCATCCTGCCCGGCCTCATCGATACGCATGTGCATTTTCCGCAGATGCAGGTGATTGCCTCCTATGCGGCAAACCTGCTCGAATGGCTGGATACCTACACGTTTCCCGAGGAATGCCGGTTTGTCGAGACCGCGCACGCGGCGCGCATTGCCACGCATTTCTATGACGAGTTCCTACGCCAGGGAACGACCACGGCCGTTGCCTATTGCTCGGTTCACAAGACTTCCGCCGATGCCTTCTTTGCCGAAGCCATGCGCCGCAACATGCTGATGGTGGGCGGCAAGGTGATGATGGACCGCAACGCGCCGCAGGGCCTGCTCGACACCGCCCAGCTCGGTTATGACGAAACCCGCGCGGTGATCGAGGAATGGCACGGCAAGGGCAGAAACCACGTCGCGATCACGCCGCGTTTTGCCATCACCTCCACGCCGCAGCAGATGAGCGCCGCGCAGGCGCTGGCGCAAGAATTTCCCGACCTGCATATCCAGACACATCTGTCGGAAAACCACGACGAGATCCGCTATACCTGCGAGCTTTACCCTGAGGCGACCGACTACACCGACATCTATGCCCGCTACGGCCTTCTCGGCCAAAAGACCCTGCTCGGCCATGCCATCCATCTGTCGGAGCGCGAGGCGGATGTGCTGGCAGACACCGGCTCGGTGGCGGTGCATTGCCCCACCTCCAACCTCTTTCTCGGCTCGGGCCTGTTTCCGCTTAAGGCGCTCGCACGCCGAGAAAAGCCGGTGCGCATCGGGGTCGCCACCGATATCGGCGGCGGCTCCAGCTATTCCATGCTGAAGACGCTGGACGAAGCCTACAAGATCCAGCAGCTGCTCGGCGAGCGCCTGAACCCGCTCGACAGTTTTTACCACATGACGCGCGGCAATGCCGAGGCGCTGTCGCTTGCCGACCGCATCGGCACGCTGGAGGAAGGCACCGACGCCGATCTGGTGGTGCTCAATGCCGCGGCAACGCCGGCCATGAAACTGCGCATGGAAACCGTCAAGACACTGCCGGAAGAGCTTTTCCTCCTGCAGACGCTGGGCGACGACCGCAGCGTGGTGGAGACCTATGTGGCCGGGCGGGCGCTGAAAAGCGGCTTATGACCGCTCCTTGCCCGCCTTGTAGACCTCGGATCTTTCCCGCTTGCCAACGGCCACGACCACAACGGTAATCCGGCTGTCTTCTACGCGGTAGACAAGCCGATATCCCGCCGCGCGCAACTTGATCTTGTAATGATCGGGCATGCCGCGCAGGAGATCACCGGGGACACGCGGATTCTCCAGCCGTTCGGCGAGTTTGCGCTTGAACTGAGCGCGCAATGTATCTCCGAGTTTTTCCCACTCCTTGAATGCGGCGGGCAGGAACTCGAGCCTATAGGTCATCGAGTTCAACCGGAACGCCCTTATCCCCTGCCCGCGCGCGCGCAATCTCGGCAAGCGTCTGGTCGTCCAGCGCATCCATCAGCGCTTCATAGGTCCGGGCAGGCACCATGTAGGCGATCACCTTGTTATGGTTGAGGACGGCAACTGCCTGTCCGTTTGCCCCGTCCACGACAGCGGTAGGGTTTTTCTTCATATCGGAGACACTGACGGCCACTTCGGCTTCCACACGCTGCATTTGACACCTTTTTACGGTCTGACTTTAGTACCCTATAACACACTCAAGACAATGTGCCACAGGGGCCCCGTCTGGATTGCTTCTCAAGGAAATTGCTTTCCTCATCCGCGCCATATGATAGTGGTCAGGGCAGCACTTCGGAGGAGAATACCGCACCCATGTCCAAGCCGCTCACCATTGCCGACCTCAAAAACCTTGCCCGCCGCCGCGTGCCAAAGATGTTCTTCGATTATGCCGACAGCGGCTCGTGGACGGAGGGGACATACCGGGCAAACGAGCAGGATTTTGCGGCGATCAAGCTGCGCCAGCGGGTGCTGGTGGACATGACGAACCGGTCGCTGAAAAGTGAGATGATCGGCCACCCGGTGACGATGCCGGTGGCGCTTGCCCCGACAGGCATGACCGGCATGCAGCATGCCGATGGCGAGATGCTGGCGGCCAAGGCTGCCGAAGAGTTCGGCGTGCCCTTCACGCTCTCGACGATGAGCATCTGCTCGATCGAGGACGTCGCCTCCGTCACCACCAAGCCGTTCTGGTTCCAGCTTTACGTGATGAAGGACCGCGCCTTCATCGAAAACCTCATCGAACGCGCCAAGACCGCGGGCTGCTCGGCGCTTGTCGTCACGGCCGACCTGCAGATTCTTGGCCAGCGCCACAAGGATTTGCGCAACGGCCTTTCCGCACCGCCGAAATTCACGCCCAAACACATCTGGCAGATGGCAACGCGGCCCAAGTGGTGCCTCGACATGGCGCGCACCAAACGCCACGGCTTTGGCAATATCGTCGGCCATGCCAAGAATGTTTCGGACCTTTCTTCGCTCAGCGTCTGGACGGCCGAACAGTTCGACCCGCGCCTTTCCTGGTCCGATATCGCCTGGATCAAGGAACGCTGGCAGGGCAAGCTGATCATCAAGGGCATTCTGGACGAGGAAGACGCGCGCGCAGCCGCCGATACCGGCGCTGACGCCATCATCGTTTCCAACCACGGCGGCCGCCAGCTGGATGGCGCACCGTCTGCCATCAGCATGCTGCCGAAAATCGTCGAAGCCGTTGGCGACCGCATCGAGGTACATCTCGACAGCGGCATCCGCTCCGGCCAGGACGTGCTGAAGGCCGTCGCGCTCGGCGCCAAGGGCACCTATATAGGCCGCCCCTTCCTCTACGGCCTCGGCGCCATGGGCAAGGAAGGCGTCGAGCTTGCGCTATCCATCATCGCCAAGGAGATGGACATCACCATGGCGCTTTGCGGAAAGCGCGACATCAAGGCCGTGGGCAAGGATATTATTGCGCATTCGCCGTATTGAGGCGAGGCGTTACGCCAGCCACCCCGTCGCCAGACCGGCCGCCCAATCAGGGCGGCCGTTTTCGTCTGCGAGGCGTGACTGCGCCATGTTGTCGTAGCGGACCAGGCGAAAACTGACGGTCCAGCCGGCATCACCCGTTTCGCAGATGGCATAGGAGGCCATCGGCGTTCCGGCCTCGACGCGGTGGTAGACCGGGGTATCGTCGTCATAGGCCGGGCAGCCGACGCTGCCGGGATTGACGATCAGCCGGCCGTCCGACAGTTGCACCGCGCGCGGCAGGTGCGAATGGCCGCAGAGGATGAGCGACTGCGAAATGCCTTCGGCGCGCGCCTCGATCTCGGCGCGTGGCCGCAGATGCACCGCGCCGTCCGGCGAGACCGTCTCCAGCCAGTAGGTGTTATCGTCCTCAGGCGTTGCATGGCAGAGATAGACATCGCGATGCCAGGTGAGCGACACGGGCAGGCTCTTCAGCCATTCCAGATGTTCGGGCAAAAGCAGGTCATAGGCCGCCGCATCCGAGGCATGCATGTCAGCCCGCGGCTGCTCGATCAGGTATCGATCATGGTTGCCGCGGACGGTCGGAAGGTCGAGCGACATCAAGAGGTCGGCTACACGATCCGCTTCAAGCGGCCCTGAAAAACAGTCGCCCAGGTTGACGATGGCATTGGTGGCAATTCCCTGAGCGCCGATATCGAGCAGCACGGCCTCAAGGGCGGCACAATTGCCATGAATGTCTGCGATGGCGGCAAAACGCATCCGGTCAGCTCCCGCGATAGGTGGAATAGCCATAGGGCGAGATGAGAAGCGGCACGTGATAGTGCCCCGCTTCATCGGCAATGCCGAAGCGGATCGGGATCACGTCCAGAAACGCCGGCTCGGCAAGCGGCGCCTGCACCGTGCGCAGGTAATCGCCGGCATGAAACACCAGCTCGTAGATGCCTGCCTTGAAATCCTCGCCAACCAGAATGGGACCTCCATCAACACGCCCGTCGGCATTGGTCACAACGCTCTTCAAAAGGTCACGGCCTTCGCCGTCCAACCGGAAGAGGTCGATGCGCAGCCCTTGCGCAGGCGTGCCAAGGGCCGTGTCGAGAACATGCGTGGTCAATCCGGTCATGAGTGTGGCTCGCTGATGAGAAAAGGCTGATCGAAGAAGAATTCTTCCAGATTGTTGCCGGGGCCGTCGCGATCGACAACCAGGAAGTCGCTGGCGGCACCGATCGTCATCAGGGGATGGTGCCAGACATTGGCCCGATAGTTCACGCCCTGATCGCCGCGTGCCAGAAATGCCTGCGGCACGCCCGGGCGCCCGCCCTCATCCTCCGACACCACGACCAGATAGGGTCGGCCGGAAAGCGGTGAAAAGCTCTGGCTTCCAAGCGGATGACGCTCCATCATGGTGACGGAATAGGGAAATTGGCGTGGCTGCCCGCGAAAGATGTTGAGGATGACGCGGGCGCCCTCGCCCAGCGCTTCAGTGCTCCCGAGCGAATGAAACCGCTCGGTATTGCCGCCATTGATGAGCTTCATTGTGGCGGGATCGGCCTCGATCACGTCGCCGAAGGGCAGGAAGGCATCGCGCGTCAGCGCACGAACGGGGAGCGTGGTCGGCATCGAAATTCATTCACCCTGGGCATGGATCTGGCGCAGCATGCGCAATTGGAAGAGAAGGTCGGGGACGGCCTTGGTCGCCGTCGCCCAGACCGTGTCGAGATTGATGCTGAGGTATCCGTGGGCGATGCGATTGCGCATGCCGCGCATCTCCACCCATGCCATCTCGGGGTGGTCCGCCGCGAAATCCGGATAAGCATCGGCGAGCTGGGTCGCCGCCTCGCCGATCATGAGAAGATTCATCCCCACCGCGCGCTGCGTGAGAACGTCGCCGAGAAACCCGTCCTTGGACATGCCGGCGATGAACTGACCGATTTCCGCGCACGCCCGCGTCATTTCCTCCAGATACACGATCAGGCGCGGGCGCGTCATACGGGCCTTGCTTCCTGCAGCACCTGTGTACGGATGCGCTGGGGGAAATCTCCGGGTGTCAGAAGATGGATTTCGGCACCCTGCAAAGCATTCTGCAGATCGACCAGCAGTCCGCCCAGATCAAAAAGGGTGGTGCCCTCCAGCGGGTCGACCAGAATATCGAGATCACTCCCGTCGCGGTCTTCGCCGCGCGCAACCGAACCGAAGACGCGCGGGTTTTCAGCCTTACGCTTTGCCACAAGGCGGCGAATGACGTCCCGGTTTTTCTCCAGCACTTCCGATGGGCGCATAAAAACATCCTTCTGCAGCGACGACTATAAGGGACGTTGCCCTGGGCGAAAAGCCGTCTTCACGGATCCGGCAGCAGGCCCTCGAGCCGCAGCAGCGCGATGCGCTCCACCTGCGCGCAGGCCGTCTCGAACTCCGTCTCGCGACTGTTGCCGATGCGGACCTCGAAGGCTGCCAGAATGTCGTTCTTGTTCAGCCCCTTCACGGCGATGATGAAGGGAAAGCCGAATTTTTCGACATAGCCCGTGTTCAGCTCGGTAAAGCGGGCGTGCTCCTGCGGGCTCAGCCGATCAAGGCCGGCACCCGCCTGTTCGCGGGCGCTGTCCTCGGTCAGACCGCCGGAAATCGCAAGCTTTCCGGCAAGATCGGGGTGAGCGCGCAGAACGCAAAGTTTCTCCTTGGCGGTTGCGGTGCGAAACACCGCCACCAGGGCCGCATGCACGCGGTCGACGTTCAGATGGTTGCCGAGAACCATGCCGTCATCATAGGCACGCTCGGCAATAAAAGGCGAATGTTCGAAGACACCGCCGAAGCGGTCGACAAATTCATCTCGCGAGATCATCAGAGACTGTCCGGTTTGTGATGCGCGTGCCAGTGGCGGGCGATCTCGATGCGTTTCGGGATCCAGACTTTTTCGTGTGACAGCACATATTCCATGAAGCGCTTCAGCGCGGCGATACGGCCCGGACGCCCGACAAGGCGGCAATGGAGGCCGACGGACATCATCTTCGGCGCCCCTTCCTGGCCTTCCAGATAGAGCGTATCGAATGTGTCCTTCAGGTAAGAATAGAACTGGTCGCCCGAATTGAAACCCTGCGGCGTTGCAAAACGCATGTCGTTGGCATCGAGCGTATAGGGAATGATGAGGAACGGCTTGCCGTCCACGCCCTTCACCCAGAACGGCAGGTCATCGGCATAGCTGTCGGAGGAATAAAGAAAACCGCCCTCCTCCTGCACCAGCCGCAAGGTGTTCACCGACGGCTTGCCCTGGTACATTCCGTAGGGCCGCTCGCCGGCGACCTCCGTGTGCAGGCGCACGGCATCCAGAATGTGCTGGCGTTCCAGTTCCTCCGGGTAATCCTTGTATTCGTGCCAGCGATAACCGTGGCTGGCAATTTCCCAGCCCGCCTCGTTCATGGCGGCAACGGCTTCGGGGTTGCGCAGCATGGCAAGCGTTACCCCATAGACGGTGCAGGGCACGTTCAGCCCGGTAAACAGCCGGTGCAGGCGCCAGAAGCCGGCGCGCGAGCCGTATTCGTAGATGCTTTCCATGTTGAGGTTGCGCTGGCCCGGCCAGGGGGCGGCGCCGACGATTTCCGACAGCAGGTTTTCAGAGGCCGGATCGCCGTCGAGAATGGAGCTTTCGCCGCCCTCCTCGTAGTTGATCACGAATTGCACGGCGACCCGCGCATCGCCGGGCCAGACGGGATGCGGAATATGACGCCCATAGCCCTTGAGATCGCGGGGGTAATCAGTCTCTGCCATCATCAAATCACCTTTTGAAGCAAAGGCCTGACGGTAGCATCCACGTGGTGAATGTCGAGACGCAATGATGCCGCGGCGGACAGCTTTTGTCAGGCGATGCGGCGCGCAGAGACGCTGCCGAGAGGATGCAGCGAATGGACGACGAACGGCGCCCCCGGCTCGCTTTCCACAAACAGCGCGAGATTGAGAACCTCCGGCGGCCGTTCGAGGAAGGGTTCGAAATAGCGGCGCAGCATCTCGTCGAAGCGGGGGATTTCGGAAGGCCCCACAGGCCCGGTCAGCGTCATGTGGAAGCGGAACTCGTCCATCACATGAGGATGGCCGAAGCGGTAGAGATTGGAAAACTGCGCCGCCGACAGACGGCCGGGATCGGCACGCTCCAGTTCCGCCTCGGTGAGGCTTGCGCGAAACACGTCGAAGTGCTGCACGACGGCGCCCGCCAGATGATGCAGTTGTTCACAGGGCAGCACGGGGGCGAGGGCAAAGCGATTGCCCAAGCGCACCACATCCAGCTTTGGCAGCCTGAACGGCGGATGCTGGCCGGAAAAATGCATTAGATTGCGTAACAGCAGAGCCTCGGTCATGCCGTCCGCCAGCCGGAACGGCGGCTTCAGCGTGCCGTGGAACCCGTAACGGCGCGGAACCGCCGTGTTGAAGGCAATCTCGTGCAACCCCAGTCCGCGAATCGCCGGCGGCTCCATGGCCTCGCCGGAAAAGGCGTTGCGGCCAAGCCATTGCGCGGCGGCAAGCGTCAGCGGATCACTGGCCGGCGGCGTGAAATTGATGGCATATCGCATGCGTCACCTCGTCGTCTCGCCCGCCTGGACCCGTCCCTGTCGAGAGGATCTAGGTGATTTGCGTGACAGATTGACGACGCGGCATAGGGGTTATTTTTGCGTTTGCGCAACTTCAAGATGATGTGACAGCGCAAAGGAAGCCGGTAGCGAGCAAGCCGTCCCGCCGGTCGCGGCAAGTGCGGCATCGGCCAACCGGTGGGCAAGACCGAAACTCACCTTGAAGCCCCCCGTCAAAGCAATGACATGCGGAAAATCGGGATGCGGACCCACCATCGGGTCGCGATCGATGGCTTTGGGTCGGAGGCCGGCCCAGCGTTCCACGATCTCTGCGTCATGAAGTTTTGGCGACAGCGCCCGCGCCTTTTCGATCAGCTGGTCCAGCTGGCCATCGGTGGTGAAGGGCGCATCGAACACGTCCTCGCTGGTGCTGCCGATCGCCACATGACCATCCTCGTGCGCCACGACATAAAGCCCGTTGAGGAACAGCACCGGCAGATCCGGATCGACATCCGCCTTCAACAGCGCCGCCTGCCCCTTGACCGCGGTCCCGAGCGGCCGCACGAGCGGCAGGCTTGCGGCCCCCAATTGCTGCAGGAGCGGAAACGAGCCCGGCCCTGCAGCGATGATGACATGCCCGAAGGCAATGGTCTCGCCATTGGACAGATGCGCCGCCCGCCCCTCCAGCCGGTCGACGCCAAGGCCGTCCACCCGTCGCACATGCCGCCCCGCATCGATCGCCTGGACGAGCGCCGCCGTCAGCCGGCGCGGCGAGACGCGTGCGGCAAACGTATCCTCGACCACGCCCGAGGGGGCCGCGGCCTGCGACAACCAGTCCGGCTGCGGCGGCCGGTCGAGCACGTTCCAGAAAAAGTGCCGCCCGGGCGCCTGCCAGTGGGCTTCGGCCTGTCTCGAATGGCCTTCGGCAAGGCTGCGCAGATGCGGTTTTGGCAGCGGGATCAGCCGGCCACAGCGGCGATACCCGCAAGGAAGCCCGGTTTCGGCCTCAAGGCGCGCCACTTCGTCTTCAAGCGAAAGCAGCGCATCGAACTGGAACTGCTTCTTGTCGTTGAAGCGGTCCGGCATGTGCGGCATGAGCGCGCCGAGAAGACCGCCGCTGGCACCGGCTGCGGGATGAGCCTGATCGATGAGCAGCGTGCTGATCCCCAGCCGATCCGCCTTGACGGCCGCCCAAAGCCCCATGACGCCCGCACCGACGATCAGAAGATCGACACAGGCCGGGATCGCCGCGGCAGGACTTGCGGATTGACCGCCGAGCGAGACGGGACTATCGGCTTTTGCCATGAGAGACTGGCCCCTTACAGATCCTGCGTCAGATGCCGAAATGACAGAGACAAAACCGGATAGCGCGCTGCAATGGCGCGACGGCGATATGCCCTATTCAAGCCAGTTTGGCGATCATTTTTATTGCCAGACCGATGGCCGTCTGGAATGCGGCCATGTGTTTCTGGCCGGAAACGGCCTGCCCGAGCGCTGGCAAGAGGCGCCATGCTTTCGCATCGGCGAGCTGGGTTTTGGCACCGGCCTCAATTTCTGCGAGACGCTTCGCCAGTGGAAGCTTTTTGCCCCCTCAAGCGCCAGCCTGCACTTCACCTCGTTCGAACTTTACCCGATGGCAGGCTCCGACATCGATCGGGCGCTGGCGCACTGGCCTCAGATCAATCAGGAGCGCCAGGCCCTCGTTGCCCTCTGGCCGGATGTCCGGGAAGGATCGATCACGCTGCAGATGGAGCCAAACGTGCATCTGACCGTCGTCTGTGGCCCGGCGGAAAACACGGTGGCTAAGGTCGATACCGGCTTCGACGCCTGGTTTCTCGACGGCTTTGCGCCGTCGCGCAATCCAGCCATGTGGTCACCGGAACTGATGCAGGCGGTGTTTGACAAGACGAGTCCTGGCGGCAGCTTCGCCACCTATGCGGCCGCCGGCTTCGTGCGCCGAAACCTCCAGGCCGCAGGCTTTGCCGTGTCGCGCCGCCCGGGCTTTGCGGGAAAGCGCGAAATGCTCTGCGGCACGAAACCCGCCTGACGGGCCCGCAAACTCAGCCGCGCGAAACTTCGCTGCTGCAGGCATGCACCCGCCAGCGGCTCATCTTCGCCTCCAGAATTTCCGGACTGATCGGTTTCGACAGGTAATCGTCCATGCCGGCGGCGAGGCAGAGATCCCGGTCGCTCTCCAACGCATGGGCGGTCACGCCGACGATGGGCACATGGCCACCCTCCTGCGCCTCTATCTCGCGGATCCGGCGGCAGGCCTGATGACCGTTCATCACCGGCATGGAGACATCCATCAGGATGAGCGCGGGCTTCTGCGCCTTCCAGGCCTCGACGGCCTCGGCCCCATTACCGACGATGCGGAAGCGCAGCCCCGTCGCCTGCAGGATCTGGGTGAAGACGATCTGGTTGACCTCGTTGTCTTCCGCCACCAGCACGTCAAGCTGGTCGACGCGCTCGGCCGGCCTGTCGGTGATCATGCGGGCAATCACGCTGGTCGAAACGGGGGGCGCCACGGGTGCGGCGAGCGCCGGCGCCTGCGTCTGTACGTGGTGCCCCGACGGCACTGTGGCCCGGCGACGGTCCTCACGGCTGGTGCGCACCACATCGGCAATGGTCGAGCGCAGAAGATGCGCACGCGCCGGCTTCATCAGATGCGCCTGGATGTTGAGCGTCTGGAAGGCCTGCTCGCTGCTGGCCGTATCCATCGACGTCAGAAAGACGATGGCGAGATCGGCAAGGGCCTTGTCCTTGCGGATTTCCACGGCGACATCGAGCCCGCTCATCTGCGGCATGTGGTAGTCGAGGATGATCGCGTCGACCTCCACCCCCATGGCCGCCGCCGCGCGCAGCACGGCAAGCCCCTCCAGGCCGCTGTCCACGGCAACGGCGTCAAATTCCCAGTGCGACAGCTGTTCGGTGAGGATCTGCCGGTTGACCGGGTTATCGTCGATGACGAGGATGCGGGCACCGCGGGTGCTCGCCGTCGAGGGCTGGCTGATGCTGCGCCTGGCGCCGACCGCAAACGGCAGGGTGACGGAAAACACCGAGCCCTTGCCGTGCACGCTTTCAACGCCGATCGTGCCGCCGAACAGCTTCACAAGGCCCGCCGTGATGGCAAGGCCGAGGCCCGTGCCTTCGTAGCGGCGGGTCGAGGATGTATCGACCTGCGAAAACTTGTCGAAGATCGTCTTCAGCTTGTCTTCGGGAATGCCAAGGCCCGTATCCTCGATACGGATCGTCAGGGACACCGTCGCCTCATCGAGTGGCGTGGTGGACACGTCGATCAGCACGTGCCCCTTCTCGGTGAATTTCACCGCATTGCCGACGAGATTGGTGACGATCTGGCGAAACCGGCCGGGATCGCCGACCACCGTATCGTGGGTCGAGGCGCCGCGCACCAGAAGCTCGATGTCCTTTTCGGCCGCCGAGGACGACAGAAGGGTTGCCACGTCCTCAATGGCGTCCACCGGATCGAAATCCGCCTTGCGCAGCGTCATCTGCCCGGCATCGATCTTGGAGAAATCCAGGATGTCATTGATGATGGTGAGCAGCGCATTGCCGGATTTGACGATGATATCGGTAAACGTCTTCTGGCGCGTATCCAGATTGGACTTGGCCAGCAGTTCGGCCATGCCCAGCACGCCGTTCATCGGAGTGCGGATCTCGTGGCTCATATTGGCGAGAAATTCGGATTTTGCCCGATCGGCCGATTCGGCGCGTTCCAGCAGCCGTTCCAGCTGGCGCTCGCGCTGACGCACCTCGGTGACGTCGGTGAAGACGGCCAGCCAGTTGCCATTGCCGCTGAGGTTCATCTCCACGTCGATCCAGCAGGTCTCCTCGATGCAGAGCGAGGCGGAAAAGCCCTTGCCCTCCGTTTCCATCGTCTGCCAGTAGCGAAACGTGTCCTCCGCCTGTTCCGGCGAACCGAAATCGCCGCGGGCTGCCATATAGGCAAACACCGCCCGCCAGGGTTTTCCCGCCTGGATCAGGCCTTGTGGCACCTGCAGGATATCGGCGAGCGCCTCGTTGGAAAACACCACCCGCCCCTCGCGCAGGATCAACAGCCCCTGCGACATCACGCTCGTCGCATCCTGCATCATGGCGCCGTGCTGTTCGAGGGCGGCGCGCGCCTCCTGCACCTCCTGCTCGCGCCGGCGCATGGCCGTCGTGTCGATGTAGCTCAGCAGCATCTTTGCGTCGGACAGATGCTCGCGCGACATCACAAGCGTGCGGCCCTCCGTGGTCAAAAGCTCGATCGGCGGCAAATCGTCCGGGCTGGTGAGTGCTTTAAGGCGCGCGGCATAAAAGGCATCAAAACCGTCCGGGTCTTGCCCATAGACCCCCGCATTGTATTGCGTGCGCAGAAAGTCGCGGTATGCCTGACCGGCAAGGTTGCCGCAGCTCTCCCCTTCGCCGCACAGCAGTTCGTGAAAGCTGCGATTGGCATATTCGAAGGCGTGGTTACGATCGAGAATGGCGACACCGACGGGAAGCGAATCCAGGATGGCCTGCACTTCAAGATGCAGCCGCTCAGCCTCCTTCTGGGCTTTGCGCACCAGGGAGACATCGGTGATGGAGCCGACGACATAGGGCTCGCCTGCCGGTGAGGAAATGCGCGCGAGCCGCGTAATGGCTGCAATGCTGGTCCCTTGCGGAAGCGCAATATCCTCCGTCTTCTCGATCGAGCCGCCTTTGGCGAGCAGCTCTTCATTTTCCCGGCGGAAGCGGTCGGCATCGTCCGGAAACATGTCCTCTTCGGTTAGCCCGATCAGATCCGCTCGCGATTTGCCCAGCATCGTCTCATAGGCGCCATTGGCATAGACCAGGCGGCGCTGGCTGTCGCGCAGGAACACGGCCACCGGCAGATCCTCGAAGGCGGCACGGAAAATCTCGGCCTCCTCGATATTCTTGCCGAGGCGCATTTCCTGCACCTTGTATTCGGTGACATCCAGCCGCAGCATGATCAGCCAGCCATTGTCCAGCCGACGGTTGACGCTGCGCATCCAGCGTCCATCCATCAGCGGCTCCATGGCCTGCCAGCTCTGCAGATGGAGAATGCGCATGCGCTCTTCGATCCATTCGCGGCGCCGATCGTCCGCTCCGTCTTCCTCGGGCACGCCTGCCTTGTGATCATAGAGCCGCTCGACCAACTGATCGAGCTTCAGGCGCGGTGAAAGCGCGACGCCGAGGCTCTCGAAATAGTGCCCCAGCTGTTCGTTATGATAGAGGAGCTCGTCGGTTTCGCTGAAAATGCCGATGCCGGCATCCAGGAGATCGAGCGCCGTGCCCAGCATTTCGAGGCTCACATGCCCGCTCGCCAGCCGGCTTGCCAACTCATTCACCTCTCCGCCTTCCTTATCGGCGGCGCCTTGCGGCACGGCGGCAGATGCCACAGGCTCGAAAATGCCGAACAGATAGGCCCGGTCATCATCGGTGACGAAGCGCTCGATGCGCAGTTCATGCCGCAGGACGCCTGCCGCATCCCGGCACAGTGCCACCTCGTCGCTGCCGAAGACCAGCGCCCGGCGCTGCTTGTCGAGCGCCGCCTCGTCTTCCAGCGAGCGCGCAACATCGCCCGTGGACAGCCCCGCAAAAGCCGCCCGCGTGACGCCGCATAGTTGGGCGTAGGCATCGTTGACGCAGACGTACCGAAGCGTCCCATCCTTGATGAAGGCCGGCACGTCGAGATCGTTGATCCTTTCGCAGGCCCGCTGCAGAAGTTCACTATCGCTACTCACCCGATCCCCCAACGAACCGCCACACGGACGCCACCGCCCATGATTCGCACCATGATGCATCAAACCGGAACTTGAGCACCAGTATGGTTAACAATCGGTTTCGAGGGGCACTCCAGCCGCGCCCGAGACAGAGGATGCGCGATCAAAGGCACCCGCAGACACCCAAAATGGCCTGCCATTCTTCTGCCACTGAGCCGCCGCCATTTCGCCACAATACCATCAGCCCGTGCCGGCAGCACGCGAGACTTCAACCTCAGACTTTCGCCAGATGAACGGATGTTCAGACTTATCCTTTTGTTTTTCCTTTAATTTGCCGCGATCTGGGATGATCTTGACGATGTACCCGATAAGGATCAAACGGGTGAAAGGAACAAAGCCATGTCAGTTCTGAAGAAGAGTTTTACTGCGGGTCTTGTCGCGCTCTCGCTGACCAGCGCGCTGATCGCAACCGCCCCTGCTGCTGAAGCGCGGGATCATTTCTGGGCCGGTGTCGCAGCCGGCACGGTTGGTGGCCTCATCGGTGGCGCGATCGCTTCGCAGCCGCGCGGGCCCGTCTATGAAGAACGCATCTATGATGTGCCGCCGCCGCCCCCGCCGCGCCAGGTGGTTTATGAACGCACCTACTACCGCGAGGCGCCGCGCCCGCATTGCCATTTCGAATGGCAGGAGAATGAGTGGGGCGATGCCTACCGCGTCCGCGTCTGCCCGGCCTATTGACGGCAGGCGCGATGACGGCCAGGCGTTGCAGCCTTTGCCAGAATGCCAAAATAGACCATCGCTCGATTAAAGGAGCCCGCGCCGATCTCGACGCGGGCTCTTGACTTTCAGGTGCAAAAGACGCACATGCAGCATCAGCTTTCACCTTCCGGCCGCCGCGTGAGCTGGCCCTGCGACGAGAATATTCGCGAAGAAGGAACAAGGCGCACTTACTGAAGGCCCTAAGAGGCCAGCGCTGGGAAGCAATTTCCACAGACAAGTTCCCACTTCACGCGGGGTTCTTGACGCCAGAAGCAGACCGGACGGCATGGTGCCGCACCGGCGGCACGCTTTTGGCGCCCCGAAAAGGTATTCGACTTGACGAATTTCCACGAGCTTGGTCTGACCAAGCAGCTCGTTGCCGCCGTAACCAGCCTTGGCTACGACACCCCCACCCCGATCCAGGCCCAGGCCATTCCGCTTCTGCTCGAAGGCCGCGACATGATCGGCCTTGCCCAGACCGGCACCGGCAAGACCGCAGCCTTTGGCCTGCCCCTCATCGAAATGCTGCTGAAGGAACAGAAGCGTCCGGACAACCGCACGACGCGTACCCTGATCCTGGCACCGACCCGCGAACTGGTGAACCAGATCGCCACCAACCTGAAAAGCTATGTGCGCAACACGCCGCTGAAGATCAATTCCGTCGTGGGCGGCGCTTCGATCAACAAGCAGCAGATGCAGCTTGAAAAGGGCACCGACATCCTGGTCGCCACCCCCGGCCGCCTGCTCGACCTGATCAGCCGCCGCGCCATCGGGCTCACCACCGTGCGCTACCTGGTGCTTGACGAAGCCGACCAGATGCTGGACCTCGGTTTCGTGCATGACCTGCGCAAGATTGCCAAGATGGTGCCGGCCCGGCGCCAGACGCTGCTCTTCTCGGCCACCATGCCGAAGGCGATTGCCGATCTCGCCGGCGATTTCCTGAAGGATCCGGTCAAGGTCGAAGTCACGCCTCCGGGCAAGGCGGCCGACAAGGTCGAGCAGTATGTGCATTTCGTCAACGGCAAGAACGACAAGACCGAACTCCTGAAGGCCTCGCTGGAAAAGAATCCCGATGGCCGCGCCATGGTGTTCCTGCGCACCAAGCATGGCGCTGAAAAGCTGTTCAAATATCTGGAGCATATCGGCTTCAAGGTTGCCTCCATTCACGGCAACAAGAGCCAGGGCCAGCGCGAACGCGCGCTCAAAGCCTTCCGCGACGGCGAAATCCGCGTTCTCGTGGCAACCGATGTGGCAGCGCGCGGCATCGACATCCCGGGCGTCACGCATGTGTTCAACTACGACCTGCCGGAAGTCGCCGACGCCTATGTTCACCGCATCGGCCGCACCGCGCGCGCCGGCCGTGACGGCATCGCCATTGCCTTCTGCGCGCCGGATGAAACGCGCCTGCTGCGCGACATCGAGCGCCTGATGAACATCGAGATCACCGTTGCCTCAGGCGAGCGTCCGACGGTGCTGGCAAGCCCGGCCCGCTCCAGCGGCAAGCCTGCCCGTAGCGGCCCTGCCCGCAATGGCGCCGGCCGCGGCCGCCCGGACGGTGGACGTTCTGAAGGTGGACGCGGTGAAGGTGCCGGCCGTGGCCGCGCCGAAAACCGTCCGTCGCGGCGTCCGCGCACGCCGGAAGGCGCTGCCCTTTCGGCCCGTGGCGAGGAACTGGGCGAACGCTCCTTCCGCGGCCAGCGCCGCGGCGAAGAAGCCCCCCGCTTCGAAGCCGACAACGATCTGGCCTCGACCTCGGATTTCCGCGCGACGAAGAAGCCGGCCGGTGGCCGCCCCGACGGTCGCCCGGCCCGCAACGGCGAGCGCAAGGGTGGCCATGCCGCCCACGGCGCCCATGAACCGGCAAGCCAGCGCACCGCCCGCAATGGCCAGGGCCGCCCCGGCCAGAAGCCGGCCGGCAATGGCGGCCCGGTAAAGTTCGGCGGCGAAAACCGCACCGGTGGCCAGGGCGGCCGCAACCGCGACCGCGCCTGAGCCTTTGCCAGCCGGCAAAAGAACGTCACCCGCTCCCTTCCAGCCCGAGGGGGGCGGGTTTTCTTTGAGTACGCGTGGACGTGCTGCCGGCAGTTGCAACCCTTGACACCAGCTGCCAGACCATTGCCCGGCAGACGCGGAAAAATCGTCCCGCGCGCCCCCGCACACCGCGGCGGCGGAACTGCCGCGACTTTGTGCACGCGCCGTCAAAGGCCTGTCTGTTTTCTGTCCAGCCGCAATAGTTTGAAGGACTTGGCGCCGCCGATCGTGGCGCGGCGCAAGGCGCCCGCGCATTTTAGCGCCCCATCACGTAGCCTGCCCGACAGGCCTTGGCGACGCTTGCCGGTGCCGCCGACCGCCCGTACCCTGCCCTTTCGGCCGCCTTTGAATTAAATCAACGCGGACTGTGCATGGTTCTTGCATTGCCATCTGCGTTGTACTCTTATGGTCAAAAACCGGGGACGCACCATTGGCATTCGATGAAATGTTAACCGCGGACAATAGTCCGCGTCCGCCTTACCAGACTTACCAGGAGTGGTATGCAAGCCAGGATCCGGCGCATCTCATCCAGAAATCGCGGGACGCGGAAAACATCTTCCGCAAGACCGGCATTACCTTTGCAGTCTACGGCCATGCCGATTCCTCCGAAAAACTGATCCCCTTCGACATCATCCCGCGCATCATTGCCGCCCGTGAGTGGCGAAGGCTGGCACAGGGCATCGAGCAACGCGTTCTGGCGCTCAATGCCTTTCTGGACGACATCTACCACAAGCAGGAGATCATCCGCGCCGGGCGCATTCCGCGCGAACTGATCGAGAAGAACGTCGCTTTCCTGCCGGAAATGATCGGCTTCAAGCCGCCGGGCGGCGTCTATACGCATATCGTCGGCACCGACATCGTGCGCACCGGCGAAGACCAGTTCTACGTGCTGGAAGACAATGCCCGCACGCCCTCCGGCGTCTCCTACATGCTGGAGAACCGGGAAACCATGATGCAGATGTTTCCCGAGCTGTTTTCGCAGAACAAGGTGCAGCGCGTCGAGGATTATCCCTATCTGCTGCGCCAGTCGCTGGCCTCGCTTGCGCCTCCCGGCTGCAAGGGGCGCCCGCGCGTCGCCGTTCTCACGCCCGGCATCTACAATTCCGCCTATTACGAACACTCCTTCCTTGCCGATACGATGGGCGTGGAACTGGTGGAGGGATCGGACCTGCGCGTCATCGACGGCAAGGTGAAGATGCGCACCACCCGCGGCTACGAAGCGATCGACGTTCTCTATCGCCGCGTCGACGACGACTATCTCGATCCCTTGACCTTCCGGCCGGATTCGGCGCTCGGCATTCCCGGCATCATGGATGTCTATCGCTCCGGCAATATCACCATTGCCAATGCGCCGGGCACCGGCATCTGCGACGACAAGGCGATCTATTCCTACATGCCGGAAATCGTCGAATTCTATACCGGCCGCAAGGCGCTTCTGGAAAACGTGCCGACCTGGCGCTGTTCGGAAGCGGCAAGCCTCAAATACGTGCTGGAGCATCTGGAAGAGCTGGTGGTGAAGGAAGTGCACGGTTCGGGCGGCTATGGCATGCTGGTCGGCCCGACGGCCTCGAAGAAGGAGCGCGCCGATTTTGCCGAAAAGCTGAAGGCACGGCCCTCCAATTACATCGCCCAGCCGACACTCTCTCTGTCGACCGTGCCGATCCTCGTCAACAAGGGCATTGCGCCCCGCCACGTGGATCTGCGCCCTTATGTGCTGGTGTCTGACAAGGTGAAGATCATTCCGGGCGGGTTGACCCGCGTGGCGCTGAAGCAGGGCTCGCTGGTGGTCAATTCCAGCCAGGGCGGCGGCACCAAGGACACCTGGGTACTGGAAGATTGAGGGCGTAGAGCAATGCTGGGAAGAACTGCAAACGGCCTCTACTGGATGTTCCGTTACATCGAGCGCGCCGAAAACATCGCCCGCCTAGTCGATGCGGGGCTTCGTGTCTCGCTGACCCGGGCCGGCTCCTCCGACGAGGATTGGGACGGCGTGCTGCAAAGCGCCGGTGTGCGCGACGCCTATGCGAGCGTGCATGATACGCTGACGGCGGCAAACGCCATCGATTACCTGCTGCGCGACACGTCCAACCCGTCGAGCGTCATGTCCTGCATCGAATCGGGTCGCAACAATGCCCGCATGGTGCGCACGGCGCTG
This sequence comes from Neorhizobium fuzhouense, assembly GCF_042611105.1. Taxonomy (NCBI): domain Bacteria; kingdom Pseudomonadati; phylum Pseudomonadota; class Alphaproteobacteria; order Hyphomicrobiales; family Rhizobiaceae; genus Neorhizobium; species Neorhizobium fuzhouense. Next base: position 473,430 of record NZ_JBHFFP010000002.1, read on the forward strand.
ACGCGCGAGACCTGGGAAGCCACCAACGAGTGCTGGATCGAGCTGAAGCAGCTCCTGTCGCGCAAGGTGAAAGCGGCCGACCTGCCGGAAGTCATCGACGTGATCAAGCGGCGCGCCGGCCTCATCCGTGGTGCCTTTCACGGCTCGATGCTGCGCAACGATCTCTACAATTTCTCGCGCATCGGCACCTTCATCGAGCGGGCGGACAATACGAGCCGCATTCTCGACGTGAAATATTACGTGCTTCTGCCGGCTGTCAGCCAGGTCGGCTCCTCGCTGGATAATTTCCAGTGGGAATCCATCCTGCGCTCGGTTTCGGCGCACCGTTCCTATGGCTGGGTCTATGATGGCGAATACAAGCCGTCGAGCATCGCCGATTTCCTGATCCTCAACGTGCGCATGCCGCGCTCGCTTGCCTATTGCTACGAAAAGATCGTCAGCAATCTGCATTATCTGGAGGAGGAATACGGCGAGCGGCACAAGGCGCATGATACGGCGGCCACGATCAAGGCCATGCTGAAGCGCGGTTCCATTTCCGACGTGATGGACCAGGGCCTGCACGAGTTCCTGGAGGATTTCATCAACCGGAACAACCAATTGAGCGCCGAAATATCAGAAGGCTACCGCTTCTATCGATAGACGGCGCCGGGGGACGACAAGGTCATGCGTTTAAAAATTTCCCACACCACGGAATATCTCTACGACGAGCCGGTGGCCTATGCGCTGCAGCGCTTGCGCCTCAAGCCGCTCGATGGCTCGACGCAGAAGGTCATCAACTGGGCGATCAGCGTCGATGGCGCCAAGGTGGAGGCCGGCTATGCCGACCAGTTCGGCAACCATGTGGAGCTTGTGTCCATCGAAGGCGGCGAGCGCACCATCCGCATCACCGCGGCAGGCGAGGTGGACACCATCGACAAGGCGGGCGTGGTTGGCCCCCATACCGGCTTCGTTCCGCTCTGGCTGTACTTGCGCGACACACCGCGCACCAAGCCCGGCAAGCTGCTTCGGGAACTCGCCCGATCGCTGAAAGGCGACAGCGAGCTTGCGCAGATGCACACGCTGATGGAGACGATCCACGAGACGGTGGCCTATCTGCCCGGCGCGACCGACGCGGAAACGACGGCGGAAGAGGCGCTGGAGGCCAAATCCGGCGTCTGCCAGGATCACGCCCATATCTTCGTGGCGGCGGCACGCCTGGCGAAGCTTCCCGCCCGCTATGTCTCCGGCTACCTGATGATGGAAGGTCAAGTCGAACAGGTGGCGACCCATGCCTGGGCGGAGGCGCATATTCCGGGTCTCGGCTGGGTGGGGTTTGACGCTGCCAACAAGATCTGCCCGGATGACCGCTATGTGCGGCTTGCAACAGGCCTCTGCTATCACGACTGCGCCCCCGTCTCCGGCATGCGCGTCGGGACCCACGGCGAAAGCCTGACAGTGTCGCTGACCGTGCAGCCCGCCAACGGCCAGATGCAGAGCCAGACTTCCGGCCCGCCCGGCTCGGAAGCGGGTCAAGGTCAGGCCCAGGCCTGATCCGAAAACCGCCTGACCGCATCACGTTCAGCCGCGCGCTTCTCGCCGCGCCCCTGCCCCTGACTTGGCCACCACAAGCCCCGCACCATATCCGCATGATCGGATAGGCGCACAGGGGATTGGGCTGGACAAGGGCCGAAAGATCAGGGGCCGGGAGATCAGGAACCAGGAGATGCTGTTCGGACGATCGGTCTTCCAGACCATACTGACCCGCCTGGACGTGGAGGCGCCGGACGACACGCCGGCCCCCTCACCCTCTTATCGCGTGGCAGGCCTCACCAGTGGCTTCGTCATGGCTGCGGGTGCCGCGCCGGATGCCGAGGCGGCAGGCTTTGACGACCCGTATCGCTCCGCCCTCGACGGCTTTGCCGAGGAGGTGCGACAACAGCCGGGGGACCGCCCCGAACCTCTGCCCCCTGTCATGCCGGCTGAGCTTGCACGCCTTTCGGAACAGGAGGTGGCGGAGGATCTTGGCATCCTGCCGACCGATAGCCACGAAACCCTTGCCGAACGCCGCCGCACATTTGCCCGCCACAACCACCCCGACAGCGTCGACGCGCTGTTTCGCGACAGGGCCAATACCCGCATGATGCTGGCCAACATGCTGATCGACCGCGCCCAGCGCCTCACGGCGCTCCGCTGACCGCCCCCCTCGCCCAGCCTCGGCCTGATTGCCATCACCTACTGCCTACTGGCTATTCGCTACCGGCTACTTGCTCCTCGCCCCTGCCCCCGCCACAATCCGCAATCTTTCCGCCCCACACGACATTTTCTATGTTTTGCCGATTGCTGCCGACCCTGACCTTTGTTATGAACCCTTCACCGGCAACAACAGTGCGTCACGCATCTGTTTCAAAAGCACCCGTAGCTCAGCTGGATAGAGTGTTGGATTCCGATTCCAAAGGTCACAGGTTCGAATCCTGTCGGGTGCGCCATTTATGAAAATAGTTGAAATTTCAAGATTTTATCTTCATCAGTGATTGCGCTCCCTTGGTTCGTCGCTATGAGCGCTGGCGTAGGCTATACGCTCCGAAAGAAATTTCCGAGTTGCGGATCACATAGCCCGTGAGGCTGACGACTTCGTTACATTTTGGGCACATGGTTGTTTGCTGACTGCCCAGTCCAGCGGTACTTCGTAGATGGTGGCGTTGAAATCCGGGGCCAGGTCGGAATAGCCGAAGGGGGATAATGGCCTTGCTTGCTACCCGATCAGCGCTGAGAACGACGTGACGAGAACGCCCGCTTTCGGCAAGCCGATCACCTTGATGCCGTTGGAAAGCGTAGCGCGATAGTCCTGGTGAAGGTGACCATGCACAATGATCTTTACCCCCAGCACCTCCGCGAGGTCATCGATTTCAGTGTGCCCATATTTATGGGTCGACGGTGCTTCATGCGTGACCAAGATGTCAGCTTCAAGCGCGGCCAGGGAGTTGAAGTCCTCAGGGAATATTGTCGACCGATGACGGAGGGGCAGCCCATCGCGCCATGTCGATATTGAATGGGCGCTGAGATACTCGCTCCGTGTACTGAACTGTAAGCGGTGTTTATCCTCGCATGTTGACCATGCTCGATTGGCCATGACGAAAAATGCCGCCACAACATTGATTGCAAGAATGCGCCAATTGGAGACATTGTAGTGGCACGATAATTGTCTAGCGTCAGCGGCTGATGACGGCGTGTGTAAACGAAAAACGAGACACCAATGAGTGAATTCGGGAACGATGGGGCTGAATTGATCCCCCAAGACGATGGAGTGGCTACGCATCTGCTTGGAATGGAAGTGCCAAACATTGCTTTGCAGGCCACCGATGGGACAATCGTGGACCTGTGCAGTCCCGGCTTATCTGTAGTCTACGCGTATCCTCGGACAAGCCCGCCCGGAGGCAAAGCTATCGACGGCTGGGATGCAATTCCCGGCGCGAGAGGATGCACACCGCAGTCCTGCGCATTCCGGGATCATTTCGCAGAGTTAAAGGAGCTAGGCGCGAGCCATTTATTTGGCCTCTCGACCCAGACAACGGAATACCAACGTGAGGCTGCGGAACGGCTTCACCTCCCGTTCCCGCTTCTCTCCGATCACTCGCTCCTCCTCGCGTCGGCCCTCAGCTTACCAATGTTCCAAGCCGGGGGCATGACTTTGTTAAAAAGGCTGACGATGATCATAGAAGCAGGTGTTATCAAACATGTCTTTTATCCCGTACATCCTCCGGAAAAGAATGCAGATGCAGTGATCGGCTGGATGAAGGCCAACCGCATTTCCGGAACAGGTTGATGACCGATTTTGGCCACCAGCGTGCTCCCGCTTTGCGCCAATAGGAGACATGAATTGTTTCTAGGTACGAGGCTGAAATGGGGCCGGAAGCGGGATGGCGGGTTTTAGCGTCGAAGATGGCGGATGCGGTCGTTGTGCCCGCTGAAGAGCAATACAAGATGCCTTGGTCGGCCCGGAGAGAGCGCCCACCATCGCTCAAAAGCGTCAGAAACCGGGCTTTCAGGGATGGCTAGGGGGACACAATGTCTCCCTTTTGTGTCTTTGCATTGCACAGGATCGGTGAGCAAGCAACAGGCATTAGTGTCAGACACGGAGATGCCGACATACAAAACCCGATGCTAATGGACTGGGTGAAATGGTGCCACTTGCAGGAAAAGGGACACCGCAGATTTTATCCAATAAAAACAGTAAAATAACAAGCATTCCGTTTCGGTGGTGTACCAGTACGGTGCCCCAAAAAAGCTTGATCAGCGCTTTTTGATTGGGTCTGTATTCACTTGCGTTTGTGAGTTCACAGTCTCCTTGGAGGTTGAGGCGTAATCAAAGGACAGCAACCCAACGGCAGACGCGAGAATGACCAAAAGCAAAGCTTTTGTAATTCTAAAGGTTGGCTCACCTCGTTTAACTCGCTGCCACTCGTATTTAAGCAGGTTCTTGCAAGCCAAAAGAAAATCAAGCTCGACGCGTTTAACATTTTCCCGTGTAAGCCCGTTCGGGCGACTTGCCATTTCTTCAAAGGCTTTCATACAAGCCAAAAGTCCTTTTGAATTTTTCTCATGGGGGTTTAACCGCAACGTTATGAAGAAATTGGCATTATTCAAACTCGAATAAAGTGGGCTAAGTGATTTTACTTTCTCCACTTGATCTTTGTAGGGCAAGTAGGTCGCGTCAACTATCGCGTTCATGCTTGTAAGGTATAACGTTACTTCCGAGCGAAGGGAATCTATCCACGCTTGGCGAAAATCTGACACTTTTTGCTCTTTGGCAACAATCAACCCTATCAGCGAAATTGCCGCTGTAATCATCGCCGCGCCAATAGCACCGACACTAATATCCTGAAACACAAGAAAACCTTATCGGAGAAGTTGCCTTAATCCACACGTTAACCGCTAATCCACATTCCACAACTAATTTTTTTGATGATAGTTGTCGCGATGTTGCGCAAATATTGATTGCGTGTTTGAGGGCCTTTGAGTGGCAGAGCAAATTCCTTTTCGACTGCGGTCGCTATGACGGCTATATGGCCCTTGCCGGATTTGCGTGGGCGCTTTCACTCATCTCCAATTATGCAGATACCGGTGAGATACGGCAGCGAGGCGACTTCAACGGGCGTCATGCCGTGCGAGCAAGAGCACCGGTTGAGGGAAGCGTCATTGCGGAATTTGTCGTCTATATGCAGAACAATCCGCAGACCGTTTTCGGAATTGCCGCTGGTGGGCTGGGTGCGCCTGCTTTCCTCTACGCGCTCGCAAACCGTGTAATTAACCGAAACCTTGGAGAAGCCAATACCGCCACGGATCAAACTCTAGCGCCGTTGATTGCTCGGCGTGGCGGCGATATCGAGGCGCTTGTTGCAATCAGCGAACCGCCTATTCGCCAAGCTCATGGGGTAATCGGAAACGGCGCGAACAAGATTGAAATTTCAGGCGGTTTCAACATTCTCAACACCTTCAACGAACAAACTCGTGACTATGTGAAGCTCAATGTTGAGGACAACAACGAGCAGACCAAGGCGGTAAGCGTTTCTGCATTTAACGCAAACTCGGGATATGGAAGCGTTTTCGATGGGGATTTGGGTCACGTTGTGCCGTTCAGCATGTCCCGCGAAACTTTAAGACGCCATAAGGCTGTGTTCTCTTGGGGACTAGATCAGTACGTGCAGGGTACTGGTCGCAAAATCGAGCTGAAGTTCACCCGGATACTAGCTATGGACAGTCGTGCGAAAAGGTACGTTGTACTTAGCGCCGCTCGGGGCGCTTAAGAGCGAAGCCACGGTGGGCCGAAAGATTTGCAGAGTGTGTTGCGGCGATCAGTTGAAACCACCCCCAATAGGAGACTTTAGCTCTTTGACCGCGCGAATAATTCAACGGCATCAGCTCCTCGATCTGGCTCTGCTTGTGGCCGATGACGATGGCAGTCAGTGTGGCGCTCAGATATGCCAATGGATCGACCGCGTTGAGCTTGCAGGACTCGACGATCTCCAGAGCATCTTATGGCTAAATTAAAGGTTGCGACTCGCTGCCGTTTCTAGTCGTATCCTGGTACTCATCTGGGGGATGGATTTGGCGAAGAAACTTCGGCTACCGCTTGAGAGATGGGAAATCGCTTTGGTCAAGGCGATGCTTGCCCGGGGCGGCTATAGCGATCAGGAAATCCTTGCGTACTTCACACGGCCGACCCGGTCCGTGAACCATCGCGTCATTTCCGAAGTCAGAACGGAGGCCAAGCATAAGGCTATTAAGGCCGCAACAGCCGACGACTTGAGCGATTATCTCGCGACCTGGCCGGACATCGATCCGGCGACTGGTTTGAGCGTGCGCGGCGACGAATTGTTGATCAAAGCTCGCGAGGCGATGATCGCGGCCGTTCACACTTTCAATGGCGCAGGTCTTACCTTCCGCGCTGAACTGTTCATCGTCACAGGCGTCATCGCATGGACATATTTGTTGCATGCCTTTTACCGGCGTGAAGGGATCGATTATCGCTACAAAAACGCGGACGGCACTGTCAAAAAGACGACCTCTGGAGAGGATTGCTATTGGGAATTGGGCATGTGCCTCAGGCATGGAAGATGCCCTATACCAGGTGGTGCTGTGAAGAACCTGGAATTCCTGATCATGATCCGCCACGAGATTGAGCATCGCATGACCAGCCGGATTGACGACGCGGTCAGTGCAAAGATGCAGGCGTGCTGCATAAATTTCAATGAAGCGATCAAAAAGCTATTCGGTGGCCAGTACGGCCTCGAACGTCGCCTACCCATTGCCCTGCAGTTCGTCACGTTCAGTTCTGACCAGCGCTCGATCCTGAAGAAGGCAAGTTCTCTTCCGCCGCACATCGAGACCCTGATGGATGAATTCCATAGGGGGCTCTCAGATGAGCAGATGGCCGACCCAGATTTCGCATACCGCGTGGTATTTGTACCGAAGCTTGCGAACCGAAAGTCCGCTGCCGACCTCGCCGTTGAGTTCGTGAAGCCCGGGTCGGAAGAAGCCGCTGAGATCAACCGCGTGTTGCTCAAGGAGGTCGAAAAGAAAAGATTCCTCGGCAAGCAGATTATTGAGATCATGCAAGCAGAGGGCTATCCCAAGTTCAAACAGGGAAGTCACACGGCTCTATGGCACGCGCTGGATGCTAAAAATCCGGCCAATAACTTCGGTCGTGATGGTGAATACAAGGGAATGTGGGTCTGGTACGAGAGCTGGCTTCAGCGCGTGCGCGCCCATTGCCAGGAGCATGCGGCAGATTACCAACATGTCGCCGTCGACCTTCACGCTTGACACCGTTAGGCAACGCTGCCTGCTTGCTTTCGTCTCAATACAAACCCCCGCCACCTGATTTGCCGTGGTAATCCCCCCGATAAATAACGGGCTTCAAAAGTAGAATTTTCTCGGGCTTTATGATCGAGGAGATTTTGATGAAGACGAGCAGATTTACCGAACCACAAATCCTTGCCATCCTGCGCCAGGCAGAAGGCGGCGTTCCGGTGCCGGAGTTATGCCGGGAACACGGGATGAGCACCGCCTCCTTTTACAAGTGGCGTTCGAAGTATGGCGGTATGGACGCCTCGATGATCAGCCAGATGAAGGCTCTGGAGGATGAGAACCGGCGGCTGAAGAAGATGTATGCCGAGATGAGCATACAGGCAGAACTGCTGAAGGAAGCCTTAGGAAAAAAATAACACGGCCGTCTCAACGCCGAGAGATGGCCGGGAAAGCAGTGGCGTTGCACGGGGTGAGCATTGCGCTTGCCTGCCGGACCTTTGAGGTCAGCGAGACCTGCTATCGTTACAGCGCCAAGCTGAACGACGAGAACGAGCAGATCGCCGATCTCCTCATCGGACTGACGCGGGCAAAGAAGACCTGGGGCTTTGGCCTGTGCTTCCTTTACCTGCGGAATGTCCGAGGACATCGCTGGAACCACAAGCGCGTATACCGCATCTACCGCGAGTTGGAGTTGAACCTCAGGATCAAGCCACGCAAGCGTTTGAAGCGGGACAAGCCCGACACGCTGACCGTCCCGGATCAATCGAACATGGTCTGGTCAATGGATTTCATGGCGGATCGTTTGGAGGATGGCCGGCAATTCCGACTGTTGAATGTCTTGGACGACTTCAACCGCGAGGGGTTGGGCATCGAGGTGGACTTTTCGCTGCCTGCTGAACGTGTCATCCGCAGCCTGAACCAGATCATCGAATGGCGAGGCAGACCATTTGCCATTCGTGTGGATAACGGACCTGAGTATGTCAGTGGCAAGCTGATGGAATGGGCAGCAACGCAAGGAATTGCCTTGAGCCACATCCAGCCCGGAAAGCCGCAGCAGAATGCCTATGTCGAGCGTTACAACCGCACCGTCCGACATGAATGGCTCGACCAATACATCATTGAAAGCATCGAGGAGGCGCAGGAATTCGCCACGCAGTGGCTATGGACCTACAACAACGAACGACCCAATATGGGCATCGGTGGCATAACGCCCGCACAGAAGCTGAAAATGGCCGCGTGAATTCTACTGCGGAGCCCCGTTCAAAATGGGGGGATTACCAGACCTCGGCACCCATCTTGACCGCGTGCGGGAAATACTGGACGCAAATCTTCTGGTTCGAGTGGAAGCTCCCCAGGATGGAACCCGCATTTATTCGCGCGTACGTCGTTCTGATTTCGAAGCCTTCAAAAATCGTCTGGATGCACCCATGGCAACGCCGACAGAGATCGAGGTGTTGGTTCCTATTGGTCGTGCCACGCAGATTTTGTTCTGTACCATTGTCGATATCATTGCACTCGTTTGCAGCGGAAAACTCACCAGTCTTCGCCGCCTAAGTCATGATGGCACCATCTCAGGACTTGGATTGGATTTGGCGGAACTTCAGCCTCTTGTCGAAAAACGGCAAAAGTCGACAGTGGTCCCAACGTTGCCGATCTTCGATCCGGCTGACCCGGCATGTGGTTTGATGAACACGAGGCAAGCACGAGAAAAGCTGGCAACGGCACCCAACACCGTAGCGGAGCTGTTGAACCTCGGTTTCCTTAAACAAGTAAAAGGCTTTAATCCGAAGACGCAGCGAGTGCGCGACTACATTTGCTCGAAGTCCGTTGAGAGCTTCATGGAAAATTACATTTCGCTGGCCCACTTGGCAGAGCGGAGAGGAATGTTCGGAGTCACCGTCCGCGACAAGGTCGCAGAAAAAGGTATCAAATCCCTGTTCGAACCTACCGGCCGGAATTCGCGCTATTACCTGAAACAAGACGCTCTCAACCTCGATTTCTGACCCGATATCGATCAAACAGATTTTGAAAGGTCCGCTTCGGCGGGCCTTTTTTATGCCTTCAATTCTGGGAAGGACAAAGCTATCGGATCGAGACACCTATACCTTTGCGATGGTGGCTGTGAAACAGCAGTGAAATCAACGACGCTTTTACGGCTTGCGACGAACCAAGGGAGCGCAATCAATCAGGACATTTGAGTGCTTGCACGCATTACGCCGCTAAGACCCATGCCTCCGGTAGACTACCCCATAATGTCTGACGAATGATGGTAGCGAGATGTGCGCTAATCTGATTATCCCGCGTGCCCGAGCTTAGAAGGCTCAATCCGAGCGAGGGCAGGCTGGGCAGGTTATGTTCGGCTGCATCCAGGACTCGCACGCTCGACGGCCGGCCGACGGGCGTGCGAAGCGCGATGCCGAGGCCGGCGGCGGTCGCAGCCCAGAGGCCCGCCAAGCTCGGACTGATAAAGGCGATGCGCCAGGCAATCCCCGCTTGGTCGAGATGACTACACGCGAGGTTACGTAAGATGCAGGGGGCTTCCAGTGAGGCTAGCGGCAGCGGCTCGCCCGCGTTCATTTGCCATAATGGCTCCTCGTCCGCAGGGCCGAGCCAGCAAAGCGGCAGGGAGGCGATTCTGTCGGCCCGCGTTGCCGTGCCGTCATCCCAGGCCAGCGCCAGGTCGAGATGGCCGGCAGCAACCTTCTCCCGCAATTCGACATTGCGGCCGATGCGTCCCTCGATTCGAACCTTGGGATGGGCTCGGGCGAAGCGACCGAGCACCTGCGGCAGAACGCTCTCGCCAAAGTCCTCCTGGATGCCGAGACGCACCCAACCTTCCAGTTCCGGCCCATGGATAGCACTCACCGCTTCGTCATTGAGATTCAAAAGCCGCCGAGCATAGGATAGGAACACCTCGCCGCCCTCGGTCAGCGCAAGCCCACGACCGGCTCTCTGCACCAGCTTCGTGGCGGTCTGGTCTTCAAGTTTCTTCAGTTGCGCGCTGACCGCGGAGGTGGACCGACCTAGCCGATCGGCCGCCAGCGCGAAGGAGCCGGCCTCGATACCGGCCACAAAACTCCGCAATGCGTCCATGTCCAGATTGGTGAAACGCACGTATATTGTCCTCAAAATCAGGATATTCAATCCTGAATAATCTGATTATCAGGATCATCGTGCCGCGGCATACTCCGTCTGTCAATCGTTTTCGACGGAGCACAGATATGCCATTCACCCGTATTTCAATGCTGGCGGGTAAATCCGCGGGCCACCTTGCGGCAGTTTTCGATAGTCTGGACCGCGCATTGGTCGATTGTTTCGAAGTGCCCGAAGGGGACAGGTTCGTCGCGATCCACCAGCACCAGACGGGCGAACTGATCTTCGATCGGAGTTATCGCGGCGGCCCGCGCTCTGACGACTATGTCTTCTTCCACATCACGACCGGCAAAGCGCGCTCGGCGCAGACCAAGGCACGGTTTTACCGCAGGCTGGTCGACAATCTCGCGGTTTCTCCCGGTCTCCGACCGGAGGATGTCATGGTTACCATCGTCAACTCAACCTTCGAGGACTGGTCTTTTGCCTACGGTATTTCCGCCTTAGCGCCCCTTAACAAGGAGCAGGCGCGATGAGCGATGTTTTCGATATGCTGGAGGCTTGCCCCTCCGTAATGACCATACTTCGCGCTGGCGAGGGGATTGCCGCCGCGCCTGAAGGTGTCTCAAGTGGCCCATTTCTCGTCCAGATGATCCTGTCCAGCCGCGCCGAGAGCGAGATGACGGCGATGCGCGCCTTTGTCCCGCCGGGCGTTGTCACTCATTGGCATAGCCATCCCCGTGGCCAGATTCTCTTCGTTCTCGATGGCCTCGGCTTTGTACAGCGCGAGGGCGACGAGGCAATCCAAGTTCGCGCAGGCGACGCGGTCTGGTTCGCACCGGACGAGCGCCATTGGCATGGCGCAACGCCCTCAAGTCCTTTCAGCTATCTCAGTGTCCAACCCGTGAAGAACAGCACGGCGGTCGCGTGGTTCGGCCCCGTCGATGAGGAAGGTTTCGTGCGATGATCGCGATGCAATATAGCTTCACCCTGCCGGCAGACTACGACATGACGATCATTGATCGGCGGGTCAGGGAAAAAGGGCCGCTGCTCGACGGCTTTCCGCGACTGCGCTTCAAGGCATATCTGTCGGCGAGGAAGCAAGACGACGGCTTCTCAAGCACCGAAAACCTCTATGCGCCCTTCTATCTCTGGGACGAGCCGGAGGGGATCGAGAGTTTTCTGACCAGTCCTGGCTTTGCCGCGTTGACGCGCGACTTCGGCTGGCCGTCGGTGCAGGTTTGGCAGGTTTGGCAGACGCAGTTGACATCAGATCTCGGTGCCGCCCGATATGCAATCCGTCGCATTCAGCCAATCGCACCCTATTCCAATCTTGCGGAAGAACGTGAAAAGGCAACTGCAAAGGCAGAATCGAACATGAAGGCAGGCGCGCTTGCAACGGTATACGCGTTTGATCCGACAGCGTGGCGGCGGTTGGAGTTCAGCCTTTGGACAGCCGTTCCCGATGCCGTCGAAAGCGGCCAGACCTACGCGGTCGGTCACGTGTCGCTCTCAGCAATGCCGTGAATGGGTGCTGTTCGGATTGCCGGAGTGTGGAGCGGCGGGGCTAAACGAGGGCCATAGCGTAGACATAGTTGTCGTCTTCGCCCGACGTGGTGCGCCATTTCCCTTCTGTCGCTGATTAAACCACTCGGAACACACCTGTATTCGCTTCGGTGTGCAATCGTGCGTGTCCACGCGATTGCGCTCGGTCAGGAAAGCGGTTGACGTTCCGGCTTATTCCGACAGGGCATAGACCAGTGCAACAAGCGGAAGCGAAAAGCCGATCCAGGAGGTGAGCGTCCATCCGCCTTGCGCATAGGCCCAACCGCCGAGAGCGGATCCAATGGCTCCGCCGACGAAGAACGTCGCCATGTAGAGCCCGTTGAGGCGGCTTCGAAACTCGGGCCCCAAGGCAAAGATCGCCCTCTGGCCGAGCGTCATGTTGGCGGAAACGCCAAAATCGAGCACGATCGCCGCGATGACCAGCAGTGCGAGGGACCACGGCGAGCCAAGGGGCGCGAGATGCGTCATCAGGAAGGCGATCGCCACGGCCAGCATTGCAAAGAATGTTGCAAGCCGTGTCCAGCCACGATCGGCAACGCGTCCGGCGATCGGCGCTGCGACGGCGCCGGCGACACCCGCCAGCGCAAACAGCGCGATGCCGCCCTGCGACAGGCCAAATGCCGGCCCGGCCAGCAGCAGCGGCGTCGTCGTCCAGAACAGGCTGAACGCGGCAAACAGGCAGGCATGATAGAGCGCACGCCGTTGCAGGATCGGCGTCGTGGCTGCCAGCCGCGCCATCGACGCCAGCAATTGGCCGTAGCGCAATTTGGAGGTCGGCGCGCGCTGGGGCAGCGCCCGTGCGAGAACCAGGGAGAGCGCGATCATCGCGGCAGCCGATGCCAGAAACACCGCATGCCAAGAGGACAGTTCGGCGATGAAGCTGGAAACCGGGCGGGCCAGCATGATGCCGAGCATAAGGCCGCTCATGACATTGCCGACGACACGACCTCTGATCGCTTCGGGCGCCAGATGCGCAGCATAGGGAACAAGCACCTGCACGGCGACGGAGCCAAGGCCAATCAGCAGGGATGCGGCGAGGAATGGGCCAGCACTCGGCGAAAGCGCTGCTCCGAGAAGGCCGACCGTCGCAATGCCGATCATCACGAGCGCAAGCTTGCGGTTCTCGACGAGATCTCCGAGCGGCACGACGAACAGGAGGCCGGCGCCATATCCGATCTGCGTCAGGGTGACGATCAATCCCGCCGCCTGCGGCGAGAGCCCAAGGGCGGCGCTGATCGGTCCCGCCAGAGGTTGCGCATAATAGATGTTGGCGGCGACGAGGCCGCAGGCGGCGGCGAGCAGAAAGGTCATTCCGGCGGAAACTCTGGCTGTGTCCGGTCGATGTTCGGTGGCGTAGGTCATAGGGGCCTCAAATTAGGAAATGAATGTTTTCTATTTGGGTAAAAAAAATTAGCTGAGCGTGCGCATGGCAACCTCCATCACGGCTGCCATTTCGGCGCGCGTGCGCCCTGTCTTGCCGACGACCCGCATGCCCTGAAGCAGGCAGAGCATCAGCCGGGCCGTGGCCTTGCTGTCGATCCTGGCGGGAATGGAGCCGTCCGCTCGGCCCTCTTCGATCAACTCTTCCATCAGCTTCTCATTCCGATCGAAGGACGCCTCGATCCGCTGGGCGACCTCGCTGTCGAAGATCGCAAGTTCCGCTGCACTGCCCACCACGAGGCAACCTTGCAGGCCCTCCGCACCTTGGGACGATTCCACATAGAAGGCGAGCGCATTGCGAACGCGCTCCAGCCCCGTCCTGCCAGGCGCGATGGCGCGGGCAAGCTTCTCGGTGCGAACCAGCTTGTTGCGGTCGAAAGCCGCAAGAAAAACGGCGCGCTTGTCCTTGAAGGCCTTGTAGATGCTACCCTGGGTCAGTTCCATCGCCTCCGTCAGGTCGCCGATCGAGGTGGCGTGATAGCCGCGCTCGCAGAACACCCTGATCGCCTTGTCGAGCGCCTCGTCGATATCGAACTCGCGCGGGCGACCCGGGCTGCGGGCGGTGGGGTAGGATGGTGAAGTCTTGGCCATGCGCGACATATAGAAAACGATCGTTTTCAAATCAAGTGAATTTTACGTCCAGGGGCTCCTGCAATCCCTCCGGCTGTCGGTGATGGGCGAAAGGACGATGAGCTGCAGCTCGACCTGACGACGCCGAAACAGCCGACCATCCAGACTGACACGCATCTTTGCAGTTGTGAGGCGAGATTAAACGTCAGGGCTGCACCGCGCTGATCCGCATGACATCGCCGCGCGTAAACACCCAAAAGTGATGGGGTGCCTCCATGGCGAAGACGGTCAAGAAAAGCGAGCTGCCGAGCAAGATCTGCCCGGCCTGCGCACGGCCGTTTTCCTGGCGGCGCAAGTGGGTGCGGGATTGGCCAGCGGTGGTGTATTGCTCCGAGCGGTGTCGGCGGACCAAGGGAGACAGGGCACGATGAGACAGCCTTCCATAGCCATCATCGGGGCGGGTATTGCCGGTCTTGCGCTGGCACATCAGCTTTCGGCGCATGCGCGGGTCACGCTCTTCGACAAAAGCCGGGGCCTTGGCGGACGGCTTGCCACGCGCCGCCAGGGTGAAACCGGCTTTGATCACGGAGCACAATATTTTACCGTGCGGGATGCCCGTTTCCATGCGGCGCTGGAACCGTTTCTCGAGGCGGGCCATGTCGAGGCGTGGAACGCGCCCCTGATGCGGCTGAACGCTGACCGGACGCTGGAGCGGCTCGTCGATCGCGCCCCGCGCTTCGTCGGCGTGCCGACGATGACCGCTCTTGCCAAGGCGATGGCACGGCCCTTCGAGGTCAGGCTCAACCGGCAGGTGCTTTCGCTTGCCGGCGAACCGGGACACTGGTTTCTGGTGACGCCGGAGGAGCGGTCTGGCCCGTTCGACTGGGTTCTGTCGAGCGCCCCGGCGCCGCAGACCGCCCGCCTTCTGCCGCTTGATGCGGCGGATGCGGCAGCGGTTGCAGAGGTGCGGATGAATGGCTGCTTCACGCTGATGCTGCAGCTGCCACGCGATACCCAGCTTCCCTTCGAAGCCTGCCAGGTGGCGGTGGAAGGAGATGCGGGCGACCCCGTGCCGGTGATCAGCTGGATGGCCGCCAACAACAGCAAGCCGCAGCGCGAGGCAGCCGTCTCGCTGGTCGTTCATGCCGGCAGCGCCTGGTCGGATGCGCATCTGGAGGACGAGCCGGATCAGGTGCGCGAGCGGATGCTCGCGGCCTGCCTCAATCTGTTTCCGACCATCCCCCTCGACGCGGCAAGCGGGATCACCCTGCACCGCTGGCGCTACGCCAATGTGGAACGGCCGCTCGGCCGCCCCTTCATCCTCGACACCAACGGCCGGGTCGGCGCCTGCGGCGACTGGTGCATCGGCAATCGCGTCGAGGCCGGGTTTCTGAGCGGCCATCTGCTCGGGGAAACCCTTAAGGATGTCATGGGCAATCTCCCGGCAAAGCCGCTTTCGCCAAAGCTGGAGGCATGATGCAAAACCCTCAACGCCTGACTGCTCTTCTCACCTACTGCGGTGCCCTGCCCTTTTACCTTGCGCAACTCCCGGTGCTGGACGAGGCCACCCGGCTTTCCGCCTTCCTCTCCTATGGCGCGGTGATCGCCTCCTTCATGGCGGGCACGCTGTGGGGGCTGGTTCAGGCGAGGGAAAAGCCGCCTCTGTCGGCGATTGCCATCAGCAACGGGTTTGCACTCGCCGCCTGGGCCTCGTTGCTGATGCCGGCCGGGCGCCTGGCGCTTGCGGTTCAGGCGATCAGCTTCATCGGGCTTCTGGCCACCGACCGGTCGCTGCTGTCGCGGGCGCTCGAAAAATCCTGGTATTTTGCCTTGCGGCTGCGGGTCACGCTGCTGGTTCTTGCCGCCTATGGACTGGCGCTTCTCACCTTTGCCTGATCAGCCGATCGGTCTCTACCAGTCGATCGGCTGGCCGTCATAGGCGAAGAAGCGTCCGCTTTCCTCCGGCGTCAGGCGGTCGAGCACGCCAAGCATGGCATTGGCGGCAGCACTCGGCTCGCTGCGCTGGTGGCCGCCGGAATATTTCTCCGAAAGCTGCGTGGCAACCGTGCCCGGATGAAGCGGCACCAGCACCGCCATCGGATGGGTGCGGGCAAGCTCGATCGACGCGGTGCGCACGATCTGGTTGAGCCCGGCCTTGGCGGCGCGATAGGAAATCCAGCCGCCCAGCTGATTGTCGCCGATGGAGCCGACGCGGGCCGACAAGAAGGCCATCAGCGACCGCTCCCGCTTGGCAAGGAGCGGCGCAAAGGATTTTATCACCAGCGCGGGCCCGACGGCGTTCAGCTGGAACTGGCGCATCATCGCCTCGGCCGAAATCTGCCGGAGCGATTTTTCCGGCCCGATGCCATCAATGGTAAGGCCGCCGGTTGCACAGAGGATCAGCTGGAATTCGCCCGTGAGCCCTGCCGCTGCGCGCGCCACGCTCAGTTCATCCGTCAGATCCAGCCCGTCGACGCTGCGGGACAGGCGCTTAAGCTCGCCGCAGCGCGGGTCATTGCCGATCGTCCTCGACAGCGCCTCGCCAATGCCGCCGCTCGCGCCGATCACCAGCGCGCGGTAGCCATGTGGAAGGGACGTCATCAGTCCTTCTGTCATCATCGTCTCCACCCGTTCAATCTCCCATGCTCTACGCAGAAACACGGCAAGCGGTTCTTCGCCTCACACGCGTTCCGCCGCATCGAGCTTTTGCAGAAACCGCCGGGCGGAGGCGCGAAAATCTTGGCGCTGCGCATCGCTCATGCGCGACCAGGTGGCATAGGGCTGGGCAAGGCGCCGGTTGCGCGACAGACGCTCTCGGTTGCGATCGAGAAAATCCCAATAGAGCGCGTTGAACGGACAGGCCCCCTCGCCCGTCTTCTTCTTCACGTCGTAGCGGCAGCCCGTGCAGTAATCCGACATCTTGGAAATATAGTTGCCGCTTGCCGCATAGGGCTTGGAGCCCAGAAGCCCGCCATCGGCAAACTGGCTCATGCCGATCACATTGGGCATTTCCACCCATTCATAGGCATCGGCATAGACTTCCAGATACCATTCATGCACGGCATGCGGCGCAAGACCCGCAAGAAGCGCAAAATTGCCGGTAATCATCAGGCGCTGGATGTGATGGGCGTACGCGGTGTCGATCGTGTCGCGGATCACCGTTCGAAGGCAGGCCATATCCGTTTCGGCTGTCCAGAAGAAATCCGGCAGCGGGCGCTTTGCCTCGAAAAAATTGCTCTCGGCATAGTCCGGCATTTTCAGCCAGTAGATGCCGCGCATATATTCGCGCCAGCCGATGATCTGGCGAATAAACCCCTCGACGGCATTGAGCGGCGCATGCCCTTCCAGATAGGCGCGCTCGGCGGCGCGGCAGACGGCCAGCGGATCGAGAAAGCCGATATTGATGTAGAACGACAAAAGCGCGTGGTTGAGGTTCGGGTCGGATGCGAGCATCGCATCCTGCGTCTCGCCAAAAGCCGGCAGAAAATCCGCAATGAAATCGGCAAGCAGCGTTTCGGCATCGGCGCGGGTAACGGCAAAACCAAAACCCTCCACCCGACCGATGTGATCGGCAAAGCGGTCTTCCACCAGAGACAGGACGTCCCGGGTGATCGCGTCCGGTGCAATCTGCCGGCGACGCGGGCGCAACAAATCATGCTGTGCAGGCTTGCGGTTCTCCGCATCGAAATTCCAGCGCCCGCCGACCGGAGCATCCCCTTCCATCAGCAGCCCCGTCTTGCGGCGCATCTCGCGATAGAAGAATTCCATGGTCAGCTCGCGGCGCGTAGCCGCCCAGGCGGCGAATTCCTCGTGCGTGGCAAGGAAGCGGAAGTCGGGGCGGATTTCCACCGGACAGCGGGCAGCGTCGCTCCAGCCGCGCATATCATCAAGCACGCGCCATTCGCCAGGCTCGGTGACGATCACCCGCTGCGGTGCAAGCGCCTCGACGGCGCGCAGCAGTTCACCGCGAAACGAGCCGGCATTGTCCGGAGCGTCAAGGCGGGTGTAGCGCACCGCAAAGCCCGCCGTCTCCAGTTCTTCGGCAAAATGGCGCATGGCCGACAGGATGAAGGCGATCTTGCGCTTGTGATGGCGCACATAGGTCGCCTCTGCCATGACCTCGCACATCAGGATCCCGTCGCAGGCCGGGTCGGCATCGCGAAGGCTTGAGAGGTCGGGTGACAGCTGGTCACCGAGAATGAAGATGAGATTGCGCATCAGCGGCCGGACATCCTGGCGATTAAGGATCGTTCTTGCTCTTACGCGCGCAAGACCGGATCAGATCGCAGGCGGCAGGGCGAGCCGACCGTCAGAGTTCGCTTATGAGCGATAGAGAAGTCCGGCACTCTGCAATTGCCGGGCGCCGTGATGGCTGACCAGAGAGCGGGCCATGGAGCAGAATGCCTGCGGGTTCTGCCCATAGGCGATGGTGCTGGCGGCGACGCGCGCCTCTGCCTGCTGGCGGCTGCGCGTAGCTGACCACTTCATTGCACCACCCAGATTGAACAGTTCGACCTGCAGATTGTCGACGTTGAAATTCAGGCCAAGGCAATTGGCATTTGCGACGACAAAAACCGCATAGTTTTCAAACACTTTCATCGGGTCCTGGGCAGGCTGATCTGCCGCTGCCGCCGTCGAGAAAGCCAGGGATGCAAGAAGAATGGTTTTGCGCAACATGAGACGCCCTCCTGAACGTGACATACCCTCAGCAGGATTTTGCGCAATTGCTACTTTTCACCACTCTAAAATGTTAACCATATGCGGGCCGAAATGACGCCCCCTGTGCTAGGCAGACCCTTGCGCGGTGCTCACGCCCGCCTGAGCGGAATGATTCGGGCCGGTTCCGGCGCCTCGGTTCCCGAGCGGGCAGCGCCCGGCAGACGGGTGCGGCCAATGGGAAACCGCAGGATGCACTCATTCTCCTCCAGCTCGTCCGGGCGACGGGTCAAGAGATCATAAAGCTCCGGCACCAGGCCATCGCCGTTCTGTTGGGCAAGCTTGTGCAGGCCGATCAAAAGGCTCGGGTTGCGGCCGTCGTCACTCATCGCGTCTCTCTCTGTTCACTGCGCTCATGCATGGTCTGAAGCGCCCGCTCGAGCGAGGATTTCGAGCCGTTGCGCAGCGGAATGAAGGCTTTGGAAAACTTTTTGCAGCCGGTCTTTACCCGCAGACAGGCATCATGGCTGATACAGTCGATGGGGCAGAACACGCAGTCGACGGAGGGTAGAAGCGTATCGATGCGTGAGACGGCTTCGCGCAGGCCGCCATCGTGATGGATCAGCTCGGCGCCGAAATTGCTGGCGATCTGGCGCAGATGCGCCACCTGGCAATCGCGCCCGCCCACATAGAGAAAGCTTTTGACGCTGCCTCTGTCCTCGGCCTTTGCCGGCACGTCCTCATCCCGCCCCCGGTTCTCTCCCCTGCGCTTGTCCTTTTTTGCCACGGCTCGTCTTCCTCTTCATCGTCCGAGTCATTTCCCCTGGCGGGGCGCTTGAGCGGCACCATAGATAACATGAGAAAACGAGTAAAGAATAAACTTGACTGTTTGCATCATGATTAGTCTGCCGACGCCAACAATGGCCTGAGCGGCGGGTGATTTGACGAAACGCAGATCCAAAATTTTACCGTTTGATAAAAATTTTGACCGTGTTACGCTTCCTCAGTTGCGTAAGAATTCCATGATAAAAGAGGGATGCAACATGGACAGACTGGGAAGCGGCATTGCAGGCGGCCGGCTGGCGCCCGCAGAATATGACAAGAATTTTTCCGACCTTCATCCACGGTTCGACCGGCACGAAGCGCTTGTCGCGGCCGATCGCTGTTACTTCTGCCACGACGCGCCGTGCATGACGGCCTGTCCCACCGCCATCGATATTCCGCTGTTCATCCGGCAGATCTCGACGGCCAATCCGCTGGGCGCGGCGCGCACCATTTTCTCGCAAAACAGTCTCGGCGGCATGTGCGCCCGCGTCTGTCCCACCGAAACGCTGTGCGAGGAAGCCTGCGTGCGACACACGGCGGAAGACAGACCCGTCGAGATCGGCCGGCTGCAACGCTATGCGACCGACATTGCCATGGAGACCGGCCGGCAGTTTTTTGCCCGCGCGCCAGAAACCGGCAAAACCATCGCCGTGGTCGGCGCCGGCCCGGCGGGCCTCGCCTGCGCGCACCGGGCTGCCCTGCACGGCCACACCGCCATCGTCTTCGACGCCCGCGAAAAACCCGGCGGTCTCAACGAATATGGCATCGCCACCTACAAGGCGACCGACGACTTTGCAAAGCGCGAGGTGGATTATCTTCTCGCCATCGGCGGCATCGAGATCCGCACCGGACAGGCGCTCGGCCGCGATTTCTCGCTGTCGGATCTCGTGCGCGATTATGATGCCGTTTTCCTCGGCCTTGGCCTTGCCGGAGTCAATGCGCTTGGCCTTGAGGGCGAGGATCTTTCCGGCGTCGATGATGCGGTGGATTTCATCGCCGCCCTTCGCCAGGCCAGCGACAAGGCGGACGTGCCGATCGGGCGCCGTGTCGTCGTGCTCGGCGGCGGCATGACGGCTATCGATGCCGCCATCCAGGCAAAGCTGCTCGGCGCCGAAGAGGTGACGATCTGCTACCGGCGCGGCAAGGACCAGATGAACGCCTCCGAATACGAACAGGATCTGGCGGCCTCCAAAGGCGTGCTGATCCGCCACTGGCTGTCGCCGAAGCGCATTCTGGGCCGTGACGGGGCAGTCGCCGGCATCGAACTCGACTATACCGCACTTAGCGATGGCCACCTGACACAGACCGGCGAAATGGGCGTCATCGCCTGCGACCAGGTGCTGAAGGCCATCGGCCAATCGTTTCGGGCAAGCGGGCTTGGGACCCTTGCGATGGAGCGCGGCCGCATTCTCATCGACGAGCACTGTCGAACCTCCGTGGACGGCGTCTATGCGGGGGGCGACTGCACCAACCGCGGCGAGGACCTGACCGTTCAGGCCGTGGCCCATGGCCGCGATGCGGCAGACGCCATTCATCGTCATCTTGCCGCAGCCGGTCAGCCGGCCGTGGCTGTCGCGTGAACAGGGGGAGGATGAACCATGGCTGATCTGCGCAATAATTTCGTCGGCATCAAATCGCCCAATCCCTTCTGGCTCGCATCCGCGCCCCCCACCGACAAGGCCTATAACGTGGAGCGCGCCTTCAAGGCGGGCTGGGGCGGCGTCGTGTGGAAGACGCTGGGATCCGAAGGCCCGCCGGTCGTCAACGTCAATGGCCCGCGCTATGGCGCGATCTGGGGCGCCGACCGCAGGCTTTTGGGTCTCAACAATATCGAACTCATCACCGACCGCGACCTGCAGACGAACCTGCGCGAAATGAAGCAGGTCAAGATGAACTGGCCCGACCGGGCGCTGGTCGCCTCGATCATGGTGCCCTGCGTGGAGGAAGAGTGGCGCGCCATCCTGCCGCTGGTCGAAGAAACCGGCGTCGATGGCATCGAGCTGAATTTCGGCTGTCCGCACGGCATGTCGGAGCGCGGCATGGGATCGGCCGTCGGTCAGGTGCCGGAATACATCGAAATGGTGGTGCGCTGGTGCAAGCAGTACACCCGCATGCCGGTGATCACGAAGCTCACGCCCAACATCACCGATATCCGCCACCCGGCACGCGCGGCCAAGCGCGGCGGCACCGATGCCGTTTCGCTCATCAACACCATATCCTCCATCGTCTCGGTCGATCTCGACACGTTTTCGCCCAATCCCTCGATTGGCGGAAAAGGCAGCCACGGCGGCTATTGCGGCCCGGCGGTCAAGCCGATCGCCCTCAACATGGTGGCCGAAATCGCCCGCGATCCGGAAACCTACCGCATGCCGATCTCCGGCATCGGCGGCGTCACCACCTGGCGCGATGCGGCGGAATTTCTGGCACTGGGCGCCGGCAATGTGCAGGTCTGTACCGCCGCCATGACCTATGGCTTCAAGATCGTTCAAGAGATGATTTCCGGCCTCTCCGACTGGATGGACGAAAAGGGCCACAGGACGCTCGACGACATTACCGGCCGCGCCGTCGGCAATGTCACCGACTGGCAGTATCTCAACCTCAATTATGTGGCCAAAGCCCATATCGACCAGGACGCCTGCATCAAATGCGGCCGCTGCCACATCGCCTGCGAGGACACCTCCCACCAGGCAATCACGCACATGGTCGATGGGGTGCGACATTTCGAGGTGATCGAAGAGGAGTGCGTCGGCTGCAACCTCTGCGTCAATGTCTGCCCGGTGGAAAACTGCATCACCATGGAAACACTGCCGGCCGGCGAACTGGACAAGCGCACCGGCAAGGTGGTGGACCCCACTTACGCCAACTGGACGCAGCATCCCAACAACCCGATGGCACAGGTGGCTGCGGAGTAAGAGGATCTAAGGCAGGCGGGGCGCCGAGGTGCCCCGCTTCTTCGGTTGCTTCTAACCCCCTGAGGCCAAGGCATATCTTCTTCATGCTCAAAACGCGCTTATGGAGCATCTATTGGTTTGATAATCCCTCGCTTCTCTTCGCTGAACGACAAGAGCGCCGTGATAGCGGCTCCTGAGGCGTAGAATTCGGCACCAAATGGCGTTATAATTGATGCTTGAGAGGGCACTTGCCATGCGATCCACCATCAACCTTGATGACCAGCTTCTAGAACGCGCCCGTGCCCTGACCGGCACGAAAGAGACGGTAGCGCTTGTGCGACAGGCGCTGGAAACACTTGTCCGCGTCGAGTCCGGCAAGCGCCTCATCGCGCTGGGAGGCTCCATGCCGGATGCAGAGGCGGCACCTCGCCGCCGAAGTGGCGCCGCTCAATGATCCTGGTCGATACGTCGATCTGGATTGATCACTTCCGATCCCCGGATGATGAGTTGCGGCGGATCATCGAGCAGGACGAACTGCTTTGCCACCCGTTCGTCATCGGCGAACTGGCGCTTGGCAGTCTTCGAAACCGCGACACTGTGCTTGAGCTTTTGGCACAACAGCGGCAGGCTGTCGTCGCGACGCATCAGGAGGTGATGGTTATGATCAACCGCCATTCCATCTTCAGCATGGGGATCGGCTATACAGATGCGCATCTGCTGGCTTCGACCTTGCTCGATCGCCGATCATCTCTGTGGACAAGAGACCGGCGCCTGGCGGCAGCGGCTGAAAAGGCAGGCGTGCGGCTTTGCATGCCCGGGAAGGCGACGAACTGAGTGATCGAGAACGATCCCCTGCCCAACCCACGTTACAAATCAGCACCAATGCGGTAAGGGCTAATCCCACTCTGTGGCGAAAGCCCGCCACCTCCGTGGTATCACCTCACCTTTTCTGCTCTGGAGAAACAACATTATCAAGATCATGGTTTTGCTGCACAGCGCGGTTGGCGCCGGCTGGCAGTCTCCGCCGAAGGGCACCAGCCTGAAGACGCTGGGCGAAGCCGAGGAACAGGGGTTGATCGAGGTGCGCGGCGAGTTCCAGAAGCGGCAGATGCGCCTCACCGAACGCGGCCAGCGGCATCTGGACGAGGACAAGCGGCGGCTTGCCGCGCGCAGGATGTGACGCTTTAAGGCGCTTTTTCCACTTTCAGCCCGCGAAGAAAAAGCTCTTCCAGATAGCGGGCCGCATCCTCGAACCGCCCCTCGCCGGCCTTGTCGCCCAGAACTGCGCGCACCTGCACGTCGAAATCGGCATAATGCTGGGTGGTCGACCAGATCGAAAAGATCAGGTGGTACGGATCGCATCGGACAATCTTGCCGCCCTTGGCCCAGGCTCGGATCACCTGCGCCTTCTCGTCCACCAGCGCCTTCAGCGGACCGGTCAACTCGTCTTCGATATGCGGTGCGCCCTGGAGGATCTCATTGGCAAAGAGCCGGCTTTCGCGGGGAAAATCCCGTGACATTTCAAGCTTGCGGCGAATATAGGAGCGGATTTCGGTTTCCGGATCGCCGTCCGCATCAAAGGCCTTCAGCGGCTCCAGCCAGGTAAACAGCATGCGGTCGAGAAGCGTGCGGTGCACCGCCTCCTTGGTGCGGAAGTAATAGAGCAGATTGGGTTTCGACATGCCAGCGGCCTCGGCGATCTGATCGATCGTTGCACCGCGAAAGCCATAGGCGGAAAAGACGTCCAGCGCCGCTTCGAGGATTTTTTCCTCTTTCTCCTCCTGGATGCGCGTTCGCCGCTGCGTCTTCGCCGCTCTTGGAATCATGGTGTCGTTATCTCCTCTTGCACTGCCCGCGGCAAGACGCAGATGCACAAATTTTACCCCGGAAACCCTGCTGCCGGATTTCTGCTCATTTTTCACGACAGCGGACGATTTTCGACTTGAGTGCACCCACGGAAATTGTAAGGTTTTACCAACCGGTCAATTTATCGGCGACGCACCCGACAAAGGCAAGCCATTGCTTGCTTCGTAACAAGAGGCGCGCGCCGGGACCTTAAGGGAACAGCGGTCGTGCCTCACATAACCGACTGAAACAGACATGAAGGATGACGCAAATGGTGGCGGCACCAGGCGAGAACTTGCGCGTGAACGGCGATCGGCTGTGGGACATGCTGATGGAAATGGCGAAAATCGGTCCCGGCATTGCCGGCGGCAACAATCGCCAGACCCTGACGGATGAAGATTCAGACGGACGGCATCTTTTCAGGCGCTGGTGCGAGGCGGAAGGCCTCAGCATGGGCGTCGACAAGATGGGCACGATGTTTGCCACGCGCGCCGGCACCGATCCGGATGCGCTTCCCGTCTATATCGGCAGCCATCTCGACACGCAGCCGACCGGCGGCAAATATGACGGCGTGCTGGGCGTGCTGGCGGGGCTCGAAGTCGTGCGCACGCTGAACGACCTCAACATCAAGACCAAGCACCCGATCGTCGTCACCAACTGGGCGAACGAGGAAGGCGCGCGCTTTGCCCCGGCCATGCTCGCCTCCGGCGTGTTTGCCGGCGTGCATTCGCTGGACTATGCCTATGGCCGCAAAGACCCCGACGGCAAGACCTATGGCGAGGAGTTGAAGCGCATCGGCTGGCTGGGCGAGGAAGAAGTCGGCGCGCGCAAGATGCACGCCTATTTCGAATACCACATCGAGCAGGGCCCGATTCTCGAAGCGGACGAGAAGCAGATCGGCGTCGTCACCCATTGCCAGGGCCTCTGGTGGCTGGAATTCACGCTGACCGGCCGCGAAGCCCATACGGGCTCCACGCCGATGGCCATGCGGGTGAATGCCGGTCTTGCCCTGTCGCGCATCATCGAGATGGTGCAGGGCGTGGCCATGGAAGAACAACCGGGTGCCGTCGCCGGCGTCGGCCAGGTGTTCTTCTCGCCCAATTCGCGCAACGTTTTGCCGGGCAAGGTGGTGTTCACCGTCGACCTTCGCACGCCGTCCCAGGAAAAGCTGGACCGCATGCGCGCGAAAATCGAGGCGGAAGCGGCAAAGATCTGCGCACCCCTCGGCGTCGGCTGCGCTGTGGAGGCGGTCGGCCATTTCGATCCGGTGACGTTCGATCCGGTTCTGGTGGAACGGGTGCGCTCGGCGGCCGAAAAGCTCGGCTATAGCCACATGGACATCATTTCCGGCGCCGGACACGATGCCTGCTGGGCGGCAAAACTTGCACCATCCACCATGATCTTCTGCCCCTGCGTCGGCGGGCTTTCCCACAACGAAGCGGAAGAGATTTCCAAGGAATGGGCCGCCGCCGGCTGCGACGTGCTGTTTCACGCGGTGGTTGAAACGGCGGAGATTGTGGGGTGATGCAAGATCCTCTACACTCATCGCATGAGAGGATAGTGCCATGTCCGACACGGTCACGAACGAGCTTATCTACGAGACGCTCAAGCGCATGCAGGAAACGCTTTCCCTGCACACGCAATATCACCTTGAAACCAAGGAACGACTTGGATTGCTTGAATACCAGGTTGGCGGCCTCACGGCTCAATATGCCAATCTCTCGCAACGCCTGGATCGCGTGGACCAGCGTATCGCGCGGATTGAAAAACGCCTCGACCTCGTCGAAGCCTGAATGCAGGTATCGCAACCAACCAATGATACGACGATAAACATCGGGCCGCCGGCACCGATGTTGCCGGTGGTCCTCCTATAAAGAAAAGAGGGAACGGGACCCATGAGCACAGTCATCAAAAACGGCACCATCGTCACCGCCGATCTTACCTACAAGGCGGATGTGAAGGTGGACGGCGGAAAGATCGTCGAGATCGGCCCGAACCTGTCCGGCGATACGGTGCTCGATGCGACCGGCTGTTATGTCATGCCGGGCGGCATCGATCCGCATGTGCATCTGGAAATGCCGTTCATGGGCACCTATTCCGCCGATGATTTCGAAAGCGGCACGCGCGCCGGGCTCGCCGGCGGCACCACCATGGTGGTGGATTTCTGTCTGCCCGATCCCGGCCAGTCGCTGATCGATGCGCTGAAACGCTGGGACAACAAGGCGACGCGCGCCAATTGCGACTATTCCTTCCACATGTCGGTCACCTGGTGGGGCGAGCAGGTGTTCAACGACATGAAGACCGTGGTTCAGGAAAAGGGCATCAACACCTTCAAGCACTTCATGGCCTACAAGGGGGCCCTGATGGTGAACGATGACGAGATGTTCGCCTCGTTCTCGCGCTGCGCCGAGCTGGGCGCACTGCCGCTCGTCCACGCCGAAAACGGCGACGTGGTGGCCGCCATGCAGGCCAAACTGATGGATGAAGGCAATAACGGCCCGGAGGCGCATGCCTATTCGAGGCCCGCAACGGTGGAAGGCGAAGCGACCAACCGCGCCATCATCATCGCCGACATGGCGGGCGCGCCGCTTTACGTCGTCCACACCTCCTGCGAACAGGCGCATGAAGCCATCCGCCGCGCCCGCCAGAACGGCATGCGCGTCTATGGCGAGCCACTGATCCAGCACCTGACGCTGGATGAAAGCGAGTATTCGAACCCCGACTGGGACCATGCGGCGCGGCGCGTCATGAGCCCACCGTTCCGCAACAAGCTGCATCAGGATAGCCTCTGGGCCGGCCTGGCCTCTGGCTCCCTGCAGGTGGTGGCGACCGATCACTGCGCCTTCACCACCGACCAGAAGCGATACGGCGTCGGCGATTTCCGAAAGATCCCGAACGGCACCGGCGGTCTGGAAGATCGCATGCCGATGCTGTGGACCTATGGCGTGGCGACCGGCCGCATCACCATGAACGAATTTGTCGCCGTCACCTCCACCAACATCGCGAAAATCCTCAACGTCTATCCGCGGAAGGGCGCAATCCTGGTCGGCGCCGATGCCGATCTCGTCGTCTGGGATCCGGAAAAGGAAAAGACGATCACCGCGAAAAGCCAGCAATCCGCCATCGATTACAACGTCTTCGAGGGCAAGACCGTAAAGGGCCTGCCGCGCTACACCCTGACCCGCGGCGTGGTTGCCATCGAGGACGGCGCCATCAAGACCCGCGAGGGCCACGGCCAGTTCGTCGCCCGCGAACCCTATCCGGCGGTCTCCAAGGCGCTGTCCACCTGGAAGGAACTGACGGCGCCGCGCAAGGTGGAACGCACCGGCATTCCGGCTTCGGGCGTGTGAGGCGCGGATGACCCGATTTTCGACGCGGCGTCCAGTTCCAGAGGGCGGTTTTGGCGCCTGCGCCTCCGTCTTTTTCCACAAGGCTTTTTCATGACTACCTCGCCTTTATCCGTCGTTTCCGCCAAAAACCTTGGTCTCACCTTCGAGACCAATGACGGCCCCGTGCATGCGCTGTCGAATGTCGATCTTGAGATCAACAAAGGCGATTTCGTCTCCTTCATCGGCCCGTCCGGCTGCGGCAAGACGACCTTTCTGCGCGTCATTGCCGATCTCGAAAAGCACACGGCCGGCACCATCACCGTCAATGGCATGACGCCGGAAGAGGCGCGCAAGAGCCGGTCCTATGGCTATGTGTTCCAGGCGGCCGCCCTTTATCCGTGGCGCAGCATCGAAAAAAACATCGCACTGCCGCTCGAAATCATGGGCTATGCGAAATCCGAGCAGGACAAGCGGGTCGCGGCCATGCTCGATCTCGTCAATCTCTCGGGCTTTGGCAAAAAATATCCCTGGCAGCTCTCGGGCGGCATGCAGCAACGCGCCTCGATTGCCCGCGCTCTCGCCTTCGATGCCGACCTTCTCCTGATGGACGAACCCTTTGGCGCACTGGACGAAATCGTGCGCGACCACCTCAACGAACAGTTGCTCAAGCTCTGGGCGGCGACGAAAAAGACCATCTGCTTCGTCACCCACTCCATTCCCGAAGCCGTCTATCTCTCCACCAAGATCGTCGTGATGAGCCCCCGCCCCGGCCGCGTCACCGATGTCATCACATCGACGCTGCCCAAGGAGCGCCCGCTCGACATCCGCGAGACACCGGAATTCCTACAAATCGCCCATCGCGTGCGCCAAGGGCTGAAGGCGGGGCACAGCTATGAGGAATAGCATTCAGGAAAAAACCCCTCCCCAACCCCTCCCCACAAGGGGGAGGGGCTTACGTGCCACAAGCACTCGCCCCACCAGGACGAGATCTTGTGCGCGTTCAGCTCAAACTCTTCAAATTAAACGTGAGGCAGAGAGCACGCCCCTCGCGCTCTCCCCCCTTGTGGGGGAGATGGCCGGCAGGCCAGAGGGGGTGTTGGCGGCGACAACCAACTTTCCAAAAAGGTGCGCGTGGAGCGTGGCGAAAAAGACCCCTCCCCAACCCCTCCCCACAACGGGGAGGGGCTTACCTGCCACAAGCGCCCGCCTCACCAGGACGAGATCTCGTTCGCGTTCAGCTCGAACGTTTAAAGTTGAGATTGGGGCAGTGAGCCCGCCCCACACGGTCTCCCCCCTTGTGGGGGAGATGGCCGGCAGGCCAGAGGGGGTTTGGGCCGCAACGACCTTGAGGAAGGAGTGCCCGATGCCGCATTCCAACATCGACGCCAAGACGCGCGGTCGTGCAAAAACATTGCGACGGGAATTGACCAAGGCAGAACGGCAGATGTGGGATCTGCTGCGAGACCTTCGCTCCCATGGCGCTCGCTTCCGTCGGGAAACGCCGATCGGGCCCTACATCGCCGATTTCGCGTGGCTCTCTGCCCGCATTATCATCGAAGTGGATGGCGACAGCCATGAGACAGAGTTTGGCCGCAAGCACGACGCGCAGCGAGACGCGTTTCTGACGAGGCAAGGTTTTAAGGTCCTGCGCTTCGACAATGCGGACGTGATCGGCTGCCCGGACGCGATCTTCACGATGCTGGAGACGGAGCTTGCCTCCTTTCTGACGGAGGGCGTCACCCCATGACCACCCTCTTCCGAGACCGCATCCTGCCGGTCCTCACCGTCATTGCCGCCATCCTCGTGCTCTGGCATGTCGCCGTCGTTTATCTGAATGCTCCCTTCGTGCGCGATCAGGCTGCACGCGCCGGCGAGAGGGTCACGCTGTCGCAACTGGTGGAGCGCAGCTTCGCGCAGGAGCGGCCGGTTCTGCCCGCACCGCACCAGATCCTCGCGGAGCTTTGGGATACGACCGTCAACAAGGCGGTCACCTCCAAGCGCAGCCTCGTCTATCACGCCTGGGTGACGCTGTCGGCGACGCTTGCGGGCTTCGGCATGGGCACGGTACTGGGCATCGCGCTTGCCATCGGCATCGTTCACAGCCGGGCGATGGATCGCTCGCTGATGCCCTGGGTGATCGCCAGCCAGACCATCCCGATCCTTGCCATTGCGCCGATGATCATCGTGGTCCTGAATTCCATCGGTATTTCCGGGCTGATGCCGAAGGCGCTGATTTCCACCTATCTGTCCTTCTTCCCGATTGTCGTCGGCATGGTGAAGGGCCTGCGCAGTCCCGACGTGCTGCTGATCGATCTCATGCACACCTATCATGCAAGCCCGGCGCAAACCTTCTGGAAACTGCGCTGGCCGGCCTCCATGCCCTATCTCTTCACCTCCCTGAAGGTGGCGATTGCGATTTCGCTGGTCGGCGCCATTGTCGGCGAATTGCCGACCGGGGCCGTGGCGGGGCTTGGCGCGCGCCTGCTGTCCGGCTCCTATTACGGCCAGACGATCCAGATCTGGGCTGCCCTCTTCATGGCCGCCGGCCTTGCCGCCGTGCTCGTTTCCATCGTCGGCTTTGCCCATCACCGCGTGCTGAAGCGCATGGGGGTAAAGCCATGAACGGCACTCTCGTCTTTGCCCTCCTCTTCTGGATCTTTGCCTGGGGGCTGAATGCCTGGCTGGTGAAGCAGAGGCCGAAAAACCTGGCGCTTGCACGCCTGATCGGGATTGCCGTGCCCGTACTGTTCGGCATCACGCTGCTCGTCATCTGGGAATGCGTCGTGCGCGGCTTTGCCATCCCGACGATCCTCCTGCCGCCGCCGTCTATGATCGGCGCGCGCATCCTCTCCTCGACCCCGATCCTCTGGGCGGATTTCCAGCAGACATTTCTGAAATCGGTCATCACCGGCTATGTCGCCGGCTGCGGGCTGGGCTTTGTCGTGGCGATCCTCATCGACCGCTCGCCCTTCCTGCAGAAAGGCCTGCTGCCCATCGGCAATTTCGTCTCGGCGCTGCCGGTCGTCGGCGTCGCCCCGATCATGGTCATGTGGTTCGGCTTCGACTGGCCGTCCAAGGTCGCCGTCGTCGTCATCATGACCTTTTTCCCGATGCTGGTGAACACGGTGCAGGGGCTTTCGGCCTCCAGCCACATGGAACGCGACCTGATGCGCACCTATGCCGCCGGCTGGGGCCAGACGCTCGTCAAGCTTAGGCTTCCGGCCGCCTGGCCGTTCATCTTCAACGCGCTGAAGATCAATTCGACGCTGGCGCTGATCGGTGCCATCGTGGCGGAGTTCTTCGGTACGCCCATTGTCGGCATGGGCTTTCGCATTTCCACGGAAGTCGGGCGCAGCAATGTCGACATGGTCTGGGCCGAAATCGCGGTTGCAGCCGTCGCAGGCTCGGTCTTCTATGGTCTGGTGGCGCTCGGGGAGCGGGCCGTCACCTTCTGGCATCCGTCCGTCCGTGGTGGGCGGGCGTAAGGGTAGAAACGAACACAACAACAAGAGGGAACTGAACCATGACAATCAAACTTGCCTCCCTGCTGCTGGCTGCAGCCGTGTCCCTGACTGCCATGCAGGCCGCTGCCGCCGATAAGGTGACGCTGCAGCTGAAATGGGTGACGCAGGCCCAGTTCGCCGGCTATTACGTTGCCAAGGACAAGGGCTTCTACAAGGAAGAAGGCCTCGACGTCGACATAAAGCCGGGCGGCCCGGACATCGCCCCGCCGCAGGTTCTGGCCGGCGGTGGCGCCGACGTGATCGTCGACTGGATGCCGTCGGCGCTTGCCACGCGCGAAAAGGGCGTGCCGCTCGTCAACATCGCCCAGCCCTTCAAGTCCTCCGGCATGATGTTGACGTGCCTCAAGGAAACCGGCATCACCAAGCCCGCCGATTTCAAGGGCAAGACGCTCGGCGTCTGGTTCTTCGGCAATGAATATCCGTTCCTCTCCTGGATGGCGACGCTCGGCATCAAGACGGATGGGTCCGCCGATGGCGTCAAGGTGCTGAAGCAGGGCTTCAACGTCGATCCGCTTCTGCAGAAGCAGGCCGCCTGCATCTCCACCATGACCTATAATGAATACTGGCAGGTCATCGATGCCGGCATCAAGCCGGAGCAGCTGGTCACCTTCAAGTATGAGACGGAAGGCGTGGCAACGCTCGAAGACGGCCTCTACGTGCTGGAAGACAAGCTGAAGGACCCGGCCTTCAAGGATAAGATGGTCAAGTTCGTCCGCGCCTCGATGAAGGGCTGGAAATGGGCCGAGAAGAACCCGGACGAAGCCGCCGGCATCGTGCTGGATAACGACGCGTCCGGCGCGCAGACCGAAAAGCACCAGAAGCGCATGATGGGCGAAGTCGCCAAGCTGACGGCCGGCTCCAACGGCGCGCTCGACAAGGCCGATTATGATCGCACGGTGAAGACGCTGCTTGGCGGCGGTTCCGATCCGGTCATCACCAAGGAACCGAAGGGCGCCTATACGACCGAAATCACGGCAGCGGCCCTGAAGTAATAAAAAGACATCCCGGACTATACCGGAACATCATCTTGACGCGCGGCCTTGGCCGCGCGTTTTTTATTGTTTTTGGGTGACAGGTTCGCCCTATCGGCGAAGCTCATGCCGCCCTGCAATTGATCCTCCCGACCGTTACGGTTAAGCTGATCATGTTTCAGCACCGGGTGATCTTGCGCAGAATTTTCCGCGTAACCACCTATCAGTCGGCCAGGTGTTCGCGCACCGGCTGCGACACGGACCGGGCGGACGGCGGGGAGGCTGGTCGCATCGGCATACTTCAAATTGCTCTCGGATAAGGCCGCCCCTTGCGACAAGGGAAGCGGCCGCTTGCAGGAACAGGTCCAGACTGCCGATGACACGCCCAATGACGCCGATTGCCGCCCTGACAACCGCCGCCCTGCTGTGGACAACACCATATGGGTCTTATGCCCGTGCCGAAGAGCCGGCGGCACCGGTCGCCACGCGCGCGGCCCTTCCCGCGATTGTCGTCACGGAGGCGATCGCGCGGCCGCTGGTCGATAGCGTGGTGGCGAGCGGCACGATCCGCGCCGTCCAGGAAATCTATGTGCAGCCGCTGGTGGACGGCCTGTCGATCAAGACGCTGGGCGCCGATGTCGGCGACCGCGTCAAGGCGGGCGACGTGATGGCGACGCTGAACGAAGACGCCCTTCTGCTGCAGAAAAGCCAGCAGCAGGCCAACAAGGTCAAGGCAGAGGCAGCGCTTGCGCAGTATCAGGCGCAGGTCATCGAGGCGCAGGCCAATGCCGAGGACGCGGTGCGCCAGCGCAACCGCGCCGAAACCTTGAGCCGCAACGGCACCGTGTCCGCCTCGCAGGTGGAGCAGCTGACCGCCTCTGCCGCCGCCGCCGAAGCCCGCCTCAATGCGGCGCGCCAGGCCGTCAGCGTCGGAGAGGCCGATATCAAGGTGGTCGCCGCCCAGATCGACGACATCGATCTCCGGCTGGAGCGCACCGCCGTCAAGGCGCCCGTCGATGGCGTGGTGTCCGTGCGCAATGCCAAGGTCGGCGCCATTGCCGCAGGGACCGGCTCGCCGCTGTTTACCCTCATTCGCGAGGGCCGCATCGAACTGGTGGCCGACGTTGCCGAAAGCGATGTCCGCCGCATCAAGTCCGGCCAGACGGCGCGGATTGCGGTCAATGGCGGAAGCGATACGCTGTCGGGAACGGTGCGGCTCGTTGCCCCGACCGTCGATCCGGTGACCCGGCTCGGCGCGGTGCATATCACCGTCGATGAAAACAGCGGCGCCAAGGCCGGCATGTATGGTACGGCCGAGATCATCATCACCGAGACCACGGCGCTGACGCTCCCGCAATCGGCCGTCAACACCGACCGCCATGGCTCCATCGCCCGCAAGGTCGAGGATAATGTCGTCAAGCAGGTGACGATCGAAACCGGCATCCAGTCCAAGGGCTTCGTGGAGATCCTGAGCGGTCTTTCCGAAGGAGACGTGGTGGTTGCCAAGGCCGGCGCCTTCGTGCGCGACGGTGACCGCATCACGCCGGTGCGGGCCGCGCCCGTCGCGTCGAACCAGGGGCTCACCCGATGAATTTTTCCGCCTGGTCGATCCGCAACCCGATTGCGCCGCTGCTTGCCTTTGCCCTTCTGATGTTCATGGGCATCCAGGCCTTCAACAAGCTGCCGATCACCCGTTTTCCGAATATAGACGTGCCAGTGGTGTCGATCACCGTCACACAGAGCGGCGCCTCGCCGGCTGAACTCGAAATGCAGGTGACGAAGGAGATCGAGGATGCGGTCGCCTCGATCAGTGGTGTCGACGAGATCTCGTCCACCGTCACCGACGGCCAGTCGCAGACGGTCGTCCTGTTCCGCATCGAAAAGCCGACGGAAGAAGCCGTCCAGGATGCCAAGGACGCCATCGACCGCATTCGGGGCGATCTGCCCGCCTCCGTCGACGAGCCGATCGTCACCAAGGTGGATGTCGAGGGCCAGGCGATCCAGACCTTTGCCGTCTCCTCCCCCAACATGACGATCGAGGAACTCTCGTGGTTCGTCGACGACACGATCAAGCGCGCCCTGCAGGGCCAGCCGGGCATCGGCCGCATCGACCGCTACGGCGGTGCCGATCGGGAAATCCGCATCGCGCTCGATCCGGCAAAGCTGAATTCCTACGGCATCACCGCGCCGCAGGTGAACACGCAGCTGCGCGGCACCAATGTCGATCTGGGCTCCGGCCGGGGACAGGTTGCCGGAAACGAGCAGACGATCCGCACGCTTGGCGATTCGCGCGACGTGGCCGACCTTGCCAACACGACGATTGCGCTTCCGACCGGCAATTTCGTAACGCTGTCGGATCTCGGCAGGGTGACCGATACCTATGAGGAGCCGCGCTCCTTCTCGCGCTTCAACGGCGAGCCGAACGTCACCTTCGCCGTCTTCCGTGCCAAGGGCGCAAGCGAGGTTTCGGTGGCCGAGACGGTGGCGACGCAGCTGGACGAGATCCGCAAGGCCCACCCGAACGTCACCATCCAGATGGTGGACGATTCCGTCTACTTCACCTACGGCAATTACGAAGCGGCGATCCACACGCTGATCGAAGGTGCGCTGCTTGCCGTCGTCGTGGTGCTTCTCTTCCTGCGCAACTGGCGCGCCACGCTGATTTCAGCCCTTGCCTTGCCGCTGTCGGCCATTCCCACCTTCTGGGTGATGGACCTGATGGGCTTTTCGCTGAACCTCGTCAGCTTCCTGGCGCTGACGCTCGCGACCGGCATTCTGGTCGACGATGCCATCGTCGAGGTGGAAAACATTGCCCGCCATATCAAGATGGGCAAGACGCCCTATCGCGCCGCCCTTGAAGCGGCCGATGAAATCGGGCTTGCGGTCATTGCCACCAGCTTCACCATCATTGCCGTCTTCGTGCCGGTCTCCTTCATGCCCGGCATTCCGGGCCAGTATTTCATCCAGTTCGGCCTGACGGTTGCCTTCTCGGTCTTCTTCTCGCTGCTGGTGGCGCGCCTCATCACACCGCTGATGGCCGCCTACCTGATGCGCGCCGAAGACGCGATGGACGACCATCACGACAATGATGGCCGGCTGATGAAGGCCTATACCTGGCTTGTGACCGGAACGACGCGGCGCTGGTACATGCGCTATCTGACGCTGGTCGGTGCCGTCGGCTTTCTCATCGGCTCTATCATGCTTCTGGCCCAGGTACCCGGCAGCTTCCTGCCGCCGGAAGATGCCTCGCGCATCGTCCTGTCCGTCGAACTGCCGCCAAACGCGACGCTGGACGAAACCGCCGCCACCTCCACGGCGATCTACGACACGATCAAGTCACTAGAGGGCGTCGAAAGCGTCTTCGTGCTCGGCGGCGCATCGCCGAAGGGCGACCTGGAGCTTCGGCGCGCCACCGTGCGTGTCATCCTCGGCAAGATCGAGCATTCGCTCGTCAAGACGCTCGTCAACAAGGCGTTCGGCAATTTGCCGCTGATCGGCCCGTACCTGCCAAAAATGCCGGAAAACGGCCGCACCCACCCGCAATGGGAGATCGAGAAGGAGATCTTTGCGAAGGTTGCCTCGATCCCGGATGTGCGCATCACCAAGCTCAACGATCGCGGCGAACGGGAGCTGACCTTCAACTTCCTGTCCACCAGCAGCGACGACCTGAACGATGCGGTGGCGACGCTCGAAAGCCGCCTGCGCGCCTCGCCGATCCTCGCCAATGTGTCCTCCGAAGGCGCCCTGCCCCGACCGGAACTGCAGATCCGCCCGCGCAAGGCAGAAGCCGCACGGCTTGGCATCACCCCGCAGCAGATTTCCGAAACCGTGCGCGTCGCCACCATCGGAGATATTGATGCGGCGCTGCCGAAAATCTCGCTGGATGACAGGCTGATCCCGATCCGCGTGCAGGCCTCGCTCGATCTGCGCCGCGACCTGCAATCCATCCGGGCGCTCAAGATCCGCACGGCAGCGGGAGCCACGGTGCCGCTGTCGAGCGTGGCCGACATCGATTATTCGGAAGGCCCAAGCTCGATCAAGCGCCATTCGCGCCAGCGCGTGGTGGTGATCGGATCGGACGTGCCGCAGGGCACGGCACTCGATACGGCAACGGCGGAATTCCGCCGCATCGTGGAGGAAACAAAGCTGCCGCCGACCGTCCAGCTCGCCGAAAGCGGCGACGCCAAGGTGCAGGGCGAAATGGTGCAGGGTTTTGCCAATGCCATGCTGCTGGGTCTGCTGCTGGTGCTGGTGGTGCTGATCCTGTTGTTCAAGGATGTGATCCAGCCCTTCACCATTCTCTTCTCGCTGCCGCTGGCAATCGGCGGCGTGGCCGTGGCGCTGATCATCACCAACAATGCGCTCTCCATGCCGGTGCTGATCGGCATCCTGATGCTGATGGGGATCGTGACGAAAAACGCCATTCTTCTGGTCGATTTCGCCGTCGAAATGCGCCGCCACGGGCTGGAACGGGTCCATGCCATGGTGGAAGCCGGCCGCAAGCGTGCGCGACCGATCATCATGACCTCGATTGCCATGTCGGCCGGCATGCTGCCATCAGCGCTTGGCGTCGGCGAAGGCGGGTCTTTCCGCTCGCCGATGGCGATTGCGGTGATCGGCGGCATCATCGTGTCCACCGTGCTGAGCCTGCTGGTGGTGCCGGCCTTCTTCCTGATCATGGATGATCTGTCGCGCCTGCTCGGCCGCATCTTCGGCCGCTTCGTCGGCAAGAAGGAAGAGGAGGAAGCCGTGCTGTCAGCCGAACAGCTGAGCGATGCGGTGCGGGCCAATGCGGCACGGCTTGCCGACCTTGAGGGGCGGATACCTGCACCGGTAACCGGCCAGGACAACCGCTCCGGTGCGCCCGCGGCAAACAATGTGCTGCGCCTGCCGCCCCTTGCGGCGGAATAGGCAGGCAGGCGCCAGATTGCGCTTTGCAAGGAAAGAATGCTATTTGTGCGGGCGCCCGGTTTGATCGATGTCAAATCGGGCGTTTCCGCGCAATGCTAGATATTCCCCCGGATGCACGTAAACGCACGAGGACATGCGAAGGGGGCATGACATGCTGGACAAGAGCCACAAAGCCAATATCCGTGAACGCGGTCTTCTGACGAAGACGCCATTCCTGCATTCGCTGACGGGTAATGCGCTGGCGCGGATGCTGGATTCGGCCCATGTCTACAGCATGCCGGCGCGGGCCAATGTGTTTCGCGAGGGCGAACCGGCACTTGCCTTCTACTGCGTGCTTGCCGGCTATGTGAGGCTCTACCGCGTCAGCCGCGACGGGCGGCAGGCCGATATCCGCATATGCGCGCCCGGAGACGTGTTTGCCGAATGCCTGATTTTCGGCGGGGAGAAATACCGGTTCAGCGCCCAGGCGGCTGAAAATGTCAGCCTTGCCCGTTTCGACATGCAGGATGTGCGTGAGCTTGCCGAACAGGATACGCAGGTGGCAAAGGCCATCATGACGGCCCTTTCCGGCCACCTCCTTTCCACCATGGACTGCGTGGTGAACGACCGCCTGCACACGGCCCCCCAGCGTGTGGCCGATTACCTGATCAACCGCTGCCCGACGGCGACCGGAACCGCCTCCATCCGCCTGCCCTTCCAGAAGAACCTGCTCGCCGGCATGCTCGGCCTTGCCCCGGAAGCGCTGTCGCGCGCCTTCTCGTCGCTGCGCCGCACCGGCGTGACCGTGCGCGGACGGGTGATCCAGATCGGTGACGTGGAAGCGTTGAAGCAGATTTGACGCGGGGGCGTTTTTCCGCCCCCTGTCCGACAGGCGCGACGAAGCCCTGTCAGAACAGATCGAGCCGGAAGGCGTGGCCCTCCCGTTCAACCCGGCCATAGCCATCGATATGGCAGCCCGTCACGGCAAAGCCGTCCTCGGCTGCGGCGGCCAGAAGTGCAAGCCGTGTCCTTGCCGCAGCGTCCGCATCAAGATCATAGACCAGGCACAGATCGAGATCCTGCGGCTGGTAAGCGGCCAGATGCAGGGCATCGGCAAAGATCAGCAGACCATCCTTGCCCGCCCCGATGCGATAGCCGGTGTGACCGGGCGTATGGCCCGGCAGGGCAACCGCTTCGATCCCGTCGAGAACCGGTCCGTGCGGGATCGACTGCACCCGCGCGCCATAGGCCTTGATGAGCTGAGCAGCTAGCCCGAAGCCGCTGCGGCGCGCTTCCGGCACGCTCTGGCGCGCCGCCTCGTCCGTAAAGAAGGAAAGCTCAACCTCCGGCACGAGAATTTTCGCGCGCGGAAAATAGGGCGTCTCATCCTCCCATAGGCCGGGCACATGATCGCCGTGCAGATGCGTGACGAGGACGCGGTCGACATCCTGCGGCGCGATGCCTAGATCGGCAAGCGCAAGGCGGGCTTTTCCGAAATCAGCGCCCCAGGCAGTGCCGCAGCCGGCATCGACGAGCGTCACCCCGTTGTCACCCGTCAGGAGGAAACAGTTGACGACGAGCGGAAAGCTGCCGATGCGCGCGCGGGCTTGCGCCAAGGCATCCTCGCCCCGCCGATGGACAAGATGATCGGTGGACGCTTGCACCACGCCATCGCGCAGCATGGTAACGTCATAGGCGCCGAAGCGGCGGGACATGGTCGACATGCGATATTCCTTCAAAGGATCCGGGCGGGCGGTGCAGCGCCAAGCATCTCAGGCCGCAAGTCCGCCATGGGTTTCCAGAAACCGCACCAGATGATCGACGCCTTCGCCGCGCTTCAGGTCGGTAAAGACGAAGGGCATGCCGGCGCGCTGCTTGCTGGCATCGCGGTCCATCACGTCGAGATCGGCCCCGACGTAAGGCGCCAGATCCTTCTTGTTGATCACCAGCATGTCCGAACGGGTAATGCCCGGCCCGCCCTTGCGCGGGATTTCCTCGCCCTGGCAGGTGGAGATGACATAGATGGTAATATCGGCAAGATCCGGTGAGAAGGTGGCCGCCAGATTGTCGCCGCCCGATTCGATGAAGATCAGGTCGAGATCGGGAAATCTCTCGTTGAGGCCTGCAATCGCCTGCAGGTTGATCGTCGCATCCTCGCGGATGGCCGTGTGCGGGCAGCCGCCGGTTTCAACGCCGACGATCCGATCCGAGGACAGGGCCTGCATGCGCACCAGCGCCTCGGCATCTTCCTTGGTATAGATATCGTTGGTGACGAC
The DNA here is from genome assembly GCF_042611105.1 of Neorhizobium fuzhouense. Lineage (NCBI taxonomy): Bacteria > Pseudomonadati > Pseudomonadota > Alphaproteobacteria > Hyphomicrobiales > Rhizobiaceae > Neorhizobium > Neorhizobium fuzhouense. The sequence continues at coordinate 512,590 of NZ_JBHFFP010000002.1, forward strand.
GGCGACGGAATATTTGTCGCGCATCGCCTTGCAGAGCTTTTCCGTCAGCGCCGTCTTGCCGGAGCCGACCGGTCCGCCGATGCCGACGCGCAAGGGTCCGTTTGCCGATTTCATCTCTTTGTTCCCTTCACTTCCCAAAAGTCAGAATAGCGCGCACCCGAAGCGGCGCAAGGCGATGGTCACTCTATGTTCGAAAAAGCCGTGAGGCCTGCGTCTCGTGGCGCAAAGAGGCAATATCGGCCTGTACGGTTGCGGTGCCGAGATCGTCCAGGCTGGCGGTGCTGGCACGCACGGCCATCTCTCCCATCGGCGCCTCGAGCGCGGCAAGGATGGCAACCCCGCCGTGCTGGCCGAGAACGCCGAGCCGGATGCCGGCCGAGACGCCCTGCGACAGGGCCGCATGCAGAAAAGCCGCAAGCGCCGGCACGCAGCTGATGCCATGGGCGGCAGAGACCGCACCGACGGCGACAGGATAGGGACAGTCTGCGGGCAGCACGTCGAACACCGGCTGCGGCCAGGCGATGGCGGCAGCGAGAAAGGCACGCCCCAACGACAGGGTTTCCAGATAGCGCTCGCCGGAGCCTGCCAGCGCAAGGCCAAGCGACGAGAGATCGGCAAGCGCCTCACCATCGCCATTTCGATGCTGAACGGCGCGATGGGCGGCTGAAAACAGCACGGCATCGTTCCAGCCGGTGCCGTGGCGCAACTGCGTTTCCAGCCAGAGCTGCAGGCCCGGCGCATCCGTCACCAGCCCGTCATGCACGGCCCGTTCCAGCCCGCTGGAATAGGCAAAGCCGCCCACCGGAAAGGCCGGCGACAGCCAAGCCATCAGCCGCAGCAGCGCCTGCGTTTCCAGAGCCGCATGCATCAGGCGTCAGTCATGGCTATGATCGTGGCCGCCATGATCATGACCGTGGTGATCGTGCCCGTGGTGGTCATGCCCGTGGTCATGGTTGTGATGATCGTGCCCATGGCTGCCATGCGAATGATAGGCGCCGCGGGCCGGCTGGAACGCTTCCTCGACATCGAGAACCGTAGCGCCCAACCCCTGCAGCATGGAGCGAATGACATGGTCGCGCAGGATGAGGATGCGATCTTCCTCGATCTGCGCCGACAGGTGGCGGTTGCCGAGATGCCAGGCAAGTTCGATGAGGTGCAGCCGGCTCTTGCCGCGCACCTCAAACAGCTTTTCCGCCGCCGCCTTCACTTCCACCGTGTCGCCATTGTCGAGCACCAGCCGGTCGCCGTCGTGAAACAGCACGGCCTCCTTGAGGTCGAGCATGACCATATCGCCATTCGACAGATGCAGAAGCTTGCGGCGCAGATGGCGCAGGTCGTGCGGGAGCGTAACTGTATCGACGGGCGGATCGATCACTTCACCGGCCGGACGATAGGAATGGACATGCTGCATGGGAGATTTCCTGTGATGAGGACCGGCATCATTGCCAAGCCGCGCGCCCATGACAAGCGGATTTTGCTTGGCGTGGCTTTTGATGCCGAGGGCACGCAAGCAGACGGGAGGCGGCGCATCAAACGCACCGCCCCTCAAAAACCTCAGGCGGCTTCCTTGCGGCGCAGGTGTTCCAGAATGTTCTGCGGCGACGACACGCCATAGGGGTCGCTGTCGCAATTGTCCGAAAAACCCTCTTCCTCGAACCACTGCTCGACGAAGCCATCATTGATGATGGCGGCGTAGCGCCAGGAGCGCATGCCGAAGCCGAGATTGTCCTTGGCAACCAGCATGCCCATCTTGCGGGTAAACTCGCCGGAGCCGTCGGGGATCAGCTTTACGTTTTCGAGATTCTGGGTCTTGCCCCAGGCGTTCATCACGAAGGCATCGTTGACGGAGATGCAATAGATCTCATCAATGCCCTCGGCGCGGAAATCGCCGGCGAGCTTTTCGAAATCCGGCAGCTGGAAGGTGGAGCAGGTGGGCGTGAAGGCGCCCGGCAGCGAAAAGAGGATGACCCGCTTGCCGGCAAAATAGTCGCTGGAGGTCATGTCCTGCCAGCGGAAGGGATTGGGGCCACCAACGGCTTCATCGCGCACGCGCGTGCGGAACGTCACATCGGGTACCTTGCGGCCAATCAGCATTCTGTGTCTCCTGTCAAAACCATGGCCGCAGCTTTCTGACAAGCCGCAGCAAAAGCCGACTGGTAGCGGAGATTCGCGTGCAGTGCAGCATGGAAGGCCGATTTCAACAGTCCCGCATGGCCGCTATGCGCCAGGCTCATGGCAAAGGCGCGGAAGATCCATGGAGAGTGAGCGACAGGTCGAGAAGTTGCGGCAGAGGTGTCCACCAGCCGGTGCGAAGTCCACCGGCCCGCAGCATGGCGGCGGTCCAGGTGTTGCAGCCCAAAAGCGCATTGAAGCCTCCATTCGCCTCGAAGAACAGGTCGTTGTCGCCATAGGCGGCATCCGGGACCGACTGCACCCTGCCCTCCTTTTGCAAAAAGCTCGCCTTGATGGCCTTCACCATCTGCCGGTAGCCGGTTTCCGACAGCCTGAGGCTGCGCACCTGCGGCAAGTTACGCGGAATATCTGCGGTCAGATCCACATGCATGACGGAACGATCAACGGTCAGCGCCCGCAACACCGGCATCGGCTTCACATCGCCCCAGGTGGGCGTTTCGATGTAGAACGACCGTCCGCCCCAGCCGATCACAAGATAGACCGCATCCGGCCGGCCGATGGCAAAGCCCACATTCGCAAGCTCTGCAAACTCAGAACGGAGACCCTCATCGAGGCGCAGGGCAATGTCCGTGTGGATCGGATTGTGCAAAAGAAGGATTTCGCGGCTCGGCTGACGATCGTCCGCGGGAGAGACCAACGGACGCGGCACCAGCATGCCGAGGATGAGGATCAGCAAGGGGAGAAGCACGAGCACCAAAGGCAGGCGAAGAGACCTCATGCCGTTCGCCCTGCCGGAATGTTCACGCAGGACAGCCTGACCGGTCCTGACGCCCGATCAATCGACAAGATCAAGCCGGTATTCGATGTGTTGCCCCGTGCCGGCCAGCCGGTCCAGCCTCAGCCCCATCTCTGCCACGCCTTCTGCATCGGCTGCCCGGTTCCGTCGAAGACCGGCAAGCCCCCTCTCGATGCGCGTCAGCCGACTGCCTTGCTCCCGCAGGATATCACGCATGTCGCGCATGTCCGCGCGGACGGCACGCAGATGCTCGAGGACAAGATTGTTGATGTCGTCAGCCATGGTGTCACCCTGAACGTGAGCCCGAAGTCTACACCAAATGCCGGCACCGGCAATCAGAGTGGTTTTCGAAAGTAGACCACCCGTTTTGTTTCCGCAAAACCCCAGGCGGCATGGGCTTGATGGGACGTGATATTGTCGATTTCCGCGTCCGAACAAAGCTCCGCATAGCCCTCTTCCCGAAGCACCGCAGAGATGTGCGACAGCAGCGCGCCACCCGTTCCGGACCTGCGCGCGTCCGGCTCAACCCAAATGCCTTCGAGAAAAGGCACCGGCGTGGCGGTACAGCCATTGGCGTATGCGCGAATGGAGAGCTCGGCAAAACCAAGCGCCCGCCCATCGTCGGCAAGGGCGAGATAGGCCCGGTGATGGTCCTTGCCAAGCTCGGCCATCACCTCGGCCCTGTGGCCGGCAGCATCGAGGCTGCTCCACAGACAGGCGCGCATGCGAACCCATTCGTCGATGTCGCCCACGTCCATCCTGCGGATCTGCGTGGGCATCGCCGCCCGCTCAGAACAGGAAATAGCGCTGCGCCATCGGCAGCACCGTTGCCGGTTCGCAGGTCAGAAGTTCGCCATCGGCGCGCACTTCGTAGGTTTCCGGGTCCACCTCGATATGCGGCGTCAGATCGTTGTGGATCATCGACTTCTTGGAAATGCCGCCGCGGGTGTTTTTCACCGCCACCAGCTGCTTTGCTACGCCGAGCCGGCTGGCAAGCCCCGCATCGAGCGAGGCCTGGGACACGAAGGTGACGGACGAATTGGTGCGGGCCTTGCCGAAGGCGCCGAACATCGGGCGGTAATGCACCGGCTGCGGCGTCGGGATGGAGGCGTTCGGATCGCCCATCGGGGCTGCCGCGATCATGCCGCCAAGCAGAACCATGTCCGGCTTCACGCCGAAGAAGGCCGGGTTCCACATCACGAGATCGGCGCGCTTGCCCACTTCCACCGAGCCGATCTCATGGGAAAGACCATGGGCAATCGCCGGGTTGATCGTGTATTTGGCGATGTAGCGCTTGACGCGGAAATTGTCGTTTTCGCCGGTTTCCTGGGCCAGACGGCCGCGCTGGCGCTTCATCTTGTCGGCCGTCTGCCAGGTGCGGATGGCCACTTCGCCGACGCGGCCCATGGCCTGGCTGTCGGACGAAATGATCGAAAACGCGCCGATATCGTGGAGAATGTCTTCCGCCGCAATCGTTTCCTTGCGGATACGGCTTTCGGCGAACGCAATGTCTTCCGGGATCGACGGCGACAGGTGATGGCAGACCATCAGCATGTCGAGATGCTCGGCGAGCGTATTGACCGTATAGGGGCGCGTCGGATTGGTCGAGGACGGGATGACATTCATCTGACCGCAGATCTTGATGATGTCGGGCGCATGCCCGCCGCCGGCACCTTCGGTGTGGAAGGCGTGGATGGTGCGGCCCTTGATCGCGCCGATCGTATCTTCGACGAAGCCGCTTTCGTTCAGCGTATCGGTGTGGATCATCACCTGCACGTCGTATTCATCGGCAACCGAGAGGCAGCAATCGATGGCGCCGGGGGTCGTGCCCCAGTCCTCGTGCAGCTTCAGCGAGGTGGCGCCGCCGAGCACCATTTCTTCGAGCGCGCCCGGAAGCGAGGCATTGCCCTTGCCGGCAAAGGCAAGGTTCATCGGGAAGGCGTCGGCTGCCTCGATCATGCGGGCGATATGCCAGGGGCCGGGCGTGCAGGTGGTGGCAAGCGTGCCATGCGCCGGGCCCGTGCCGCCGCCCAGCATGCAGGTGAGGCCCGACATCAGCGCTTCCTCGATCTGCTGCGGGCAGATGAAGTGGATATGTGCATCCATGCCGCCGGCGGTGATGATCTTGCCTTCGGCGGCAATCGCCTCCGTGCCCGGGCCGACGATGATGTTGACGCCCGGCTGTGTATCGGGATTGCCGGCCTTGCCGATCGCCACGATCCGCCCATCCTTCAGGCCGATATCGGCCTTGATGATCCCGGAATGATCGACGATGACGGCATTGGTGATGACGGTATCGACGGCGCCATTGGCGCGCGTCACCTGGCTCTGGCCCATGCCATCGCGGATGACCTTGCCGCCCCCGAACTTCACCTCTTCGCCATAGGTGGTGAAATCCTTCTCCACCTCGATGAACAGTTCGGTATCGGCAAGGCGCACCTTGTCGCCAATGGTGGGGCCGAACATCGAGGCATAGGCCGCGCGGGACATCTTGTAAGGCATGGGCTTTCTCGCTTTAGAACTCTTGCTTGGACGAACCGGCGCCCCTCGCGCCGATCCAGCCGGTTCATTCTTGGCCGATGGTCTCGGCGAGTGTCTTCAATTCTTCGGTGCGAACCTTGCTGATTTCAGCCTTGCAGGACATCAGCAGCATGGGTTCGAGCGTGCCGCCGCGGGCGGCGAAGGCTTCCGATTCGCACTGGCCGTCGCGGTATTCGAGCCAGGCCCGCTGGCCTTTCAGAAGCGCTTTTTCGGCGCCCCGTTCTGCGGCTCCGAGCTGCCTGTCGAAATCCGCCATCACCTTGCGGGTGGCTTTCCACTGGGCGTTCAGGTCGGCGTCGGCTGCCTGGAAATCGCGTTCGGCGCAGTAGTTCAGTTCCTTCTGCACCTCGGCCTTGTCGCAATCCACCTGCGGCTCTTCCTCGGCCAGGGCGGCCCCGGCACAGAGAAAAGCCGCAAGGCTGAAGGCGGATGGCAGCAGACGGCGGGCAAATGGCATCACAGCGCGCCCATCACCTTTTGGCGGAAACCATAGACCTCGCGCTTGCCGGAGAGCGGAATGAGCGTCACCTCGCGCGTCTGGCCGGGCTCGAAGCGCACGGCCGTGCCGGCGGGAATATCGAGCCGCATGCCGCGTGCCTTGTCGCGTTCGAAGGACAGGCCGGCATTGGTTTCGAAGAAATGGTAGTGGCTGCCCACCTGCACCGGCCGGTCGCCGGTGTTGGATACGTCCAGCGTTACCGTCGGCTGGCCGGCATTCAGCTCGATCTCGCCCTCTGCGGCAATGATTTCACCCGGTATCATCTTTGCTCTTCCTCTGTGCGGCCCCTGTGGGTGGCCGTCTCATGCAGCATGTGTCGGCAAACAACCTTCAGCCTTCAGCACACGTTTCGTGGAGGCCGGATTGTTGATGAGCTTGGCCGCCGGGCGTACCGGCCGGCGCACCAGTTCGCCCCCGCAATTGGGGCAGATGCCGGAAAGCGTGTTTTCGGCGCAGTCGGCGCAATAGGTGCATTCGAAGCTGCACATCATGGCGTCCAGACTGTCCGCAGGTAGATCGCGATCGCAGCATTCGCAGTTGGGGCGCAGCTCCAGCATGGCGTTTACCGGATCGGTTCGTGGACGGTCACCAGCTTGGTGCCGTCCGGAAAGGTCGCTTCCACCTGGATGTCGTGGATCATCTCGGCAATTCCCTCCATCACCTGGTCGCGGGTGATGACATGAGCGCCCGCTTCCATGAGGTCTGCCACGGCGCGGCCGTCGCGTGCGCCTTCCACGACGAAATCGGTAATCAGGGCGATGGCTTCCGGATGGTTCAGTTTCACACCGCGCTCCAGCCTGCGACGCGCAACCATTGCCGCCATCGAAATCAGGAGCTTGTCTTTTTCTCTTGGACTGAGGTTCATGGGTTCCCCGAATTTATGCTCAGATGTTCCAGACTTTCGGCACTGGCGCGCCGTTTCGCAAGAGCGAAATGACGGGAACCAGAATTTTTCTCAAGGCAAAGCCATCGGCGGCCGCAATGCGCACCACAAGCTTGTCCTGCCAATGGCTTGCACCGGAATAGCCGTCCGCCAAAAGCGCGCGCAGGCGCGGCAGGAACGCCTCGGCACGAGGGCCGGCATAGAACACCGTGGCAAAGGCAACGCGGCCGGAGAGAACGGCGGACCTTTGCCCGAGAGCGGAAATTTCGCCGACCAGGCGTACGTCTTCGGCATGGATCAGGCGGCCTTCGCGGCGAATGCGCCAGCGATCGCGAAACAGGCCGCGGTCGGCGCTTTCGCCCATGGCGGTGCGGCCGAGAATGATGGCTTCGACGGCGAGAAATTCCGCATCATGCGCCAGATCCACCTCCAGCTGACGGGTCAGCGAGGCGCGGTCGAAGAGGATGCTTTCCTGCGGCAGCCAGGCGACGCGGGCGCCGGCGCCGGCCTCAATACGGCTCGACAGAAGGGCCGTATCGGCAGACGCCTTGTAGATCTTTTCATTCGCCTGGGTGGTGACGGTCACATCCGTGCCGGGACCGGCTTTCAGCGACCAGGAGAGCCGGTCGCCGCCGGTCAGTCCGCCGGAGCTGTTGATCAGGACCGCCTCGAGTGCGGGGGTAAAACTTTCCGGCAGGCGGATCTTTGCGCAGCCGTCCTGATAGAGTTCGGCGAGCCGTGAACGGCCCGCCAGATGTTTGGTTACAAGGCGCCCTTCGCCCCGAGCCCGCTGCGGCGCTGGTCTGTTGGCTGGCTGTTGCTGCACGTCGCTCCCTCGGCCGACATACCCTCGGCATTGCTGGAGGCCGACGCACCGGCGCAGACGGCAACCGTGCCCACTTTTGCGGTGGGTTGAACGGCAGTCGCCACGACATCGGTCATATCGGCCTTTCGGAAGAAGTCCCACATCCGCGCGGCCGGATCAATATTGGGATCGAAGCTTTGCTTCTTGCCCGCAGAAACCTTGACGACACCCGACTGCGTCTCAACGGCGGCGGCGATCACATTGGCCTTGGCAGACGGACGCGGCCAATCGTGGTTTCCCTCGGCAAATTCATAGGTCGCAATGCGCGCACCGCTCATGCAGGTGTCGAACAGGCTGAACGTGACGCCGTCGATGCTGGCGGAGGTGCCGTTGCCCTTGCAGCCATCAAGTTCGGTCCAGCGCTGCAGCGCCGTCTTGAAGCCATATTGCCAGTAGGGCTTGCCGCCACCGGCATAAGGATTTGCCTCGTCCTTGACGCCGGCAAAGGCCATGATGGACACCGGGCGCGCCGGCTTGCAGGTCGCCGGATCCGGACCCCATTTTCCGTCGCGCCGCTCGACGGGCAAGCCGACGCGCAGCGAGTTGACGAAACCGGCCGCGGCGAAATCCGAAGCCCCGGAGCAAAGATAGGCCGACAGCATGCGCCCGCCGCCGGAATAGCCGGAGGCGTAGATGCGCGCCGGATCAACGCAGTAATCCTGCTTCACCGTCTCGACGGCCGCCTTGATGAAGGAGATTTCATCAAGACCACCGGCTTGCGTCGTCACACCGGGGACGTTCCAGGCATGGGTGCCCGGCGGCTTGCCATCCAGGCTCCCCTGCGGGGCAAGCACGATAAAGCCTTCGCGCTCCGCCACCTTGTCCCAGGAACTGCGGCGCATCTGGGCGCGTGGATAGCTGTTGCTGCCGTGGAAATCGAACACGACAGCCAGCTTGTCCGTGCCGGTATAGGCCGATGGCACATAGGAGACAGCCTGACGGGAAACGCCGTCTACGGTGATGTCGATATCATGGTAACCGGCCTCGACGGCCACGCCGCAACCGGCACTGGCCGAAGTCGCGCCAAGCAGGAGGGCGCCGGCAGCGGCCAGGCCGCCAAAGACTCGGGAAAGGAAGATGCCGGAGCGTAGTCCAGATGCCATCAAGCGCCTCATCAAACGGGAGTGCGTGAAAACGGAGTATGTATTGGATTAAACCGGGCTCTGGTTAGCATATTAGAATTCACTATGAAACTCCCCTCCGACAGAAGAGCAGCTATGCGATAAAATGGCATCACACGGTGAGGTGGCGCCTTGCTTCCGCCGTGTCCAGCGTTTCGGCCGCCCCTTCATGCACGATTTCGCCACGATCCATGATATAGACGTGATCGGCAAGCTCCCGGCAGAAATCCAGATACTGTTCCACAAGAAGAATGGCCATGCCGGTCGAATCGCGCAGATACCGGATGGCGCGGCCGATATCCTTGATGATCGAGGGCTGGATGCCTTCGGTCGGCTCGTCCAAGACGAGGATCTTTGGACGCGTGACCATGGCACGGCCGATGGCGAGCTGCTGCTGCTGGCCGCCGGACAGATCGCCGCCGCGCCGAGACAGCATGGAATTCAACACCGGAAACAGCGCAAAGATGTCGTCGGGGATGAATTTTTCCTTGCGCGACAGCGGCGCAAAGCCGGTCTCGAGATTTTCCTTCACCGTCAGCAGCGGAAAGATTTCCCGTCCCTGCGGCACATAGCCGATGCCGTGCTTGGCGCGGGCGTAAGGGGCAAGGCCGTTGAGCGTGGCGCCATTGAAGGCAATCGCCCCGGCGCTCACCGCCTGCTGGCCGGTGATGGCGCGCAACAACGAGGACTTGCCCACGCCGTTTCGCCCCAGAACGCAGGTGATCTTGCCCATCGGCGCGGTGATGGAAACGCCGCGCAGCGCCTGGGCGGCACCGTAATGCAGGTTGATGTTATCGACTGTCAGCATGGGGGCCTCCGTGAATTCAGTACAGGATAAAACCCCCTCTGGCCTGCCGGCCATCTCCCCCACAAGGGGGGAGAAAACTCGCGGCACCGCCTTGCCATACGGGAGAAAGGTCGAGCTAGGTTAAGCCCTCCCCCTTGTGGGGAGGGTGGGGAGGGGATTTTTGGGGATGCGCAGGTCTGCATAAAACCTCACCGCCCCAGATAGTTCTCGATCACCTTCGGATCGCTGGAGACGAAATCGATAGAACCTTCCGCCAGCACCGAGCCTTCCGCCAGACACGTCACCTTCACCCCGAGATCGCGGATAAAGCCCATGTCGTGCTCCACCACCACGACGGAGCGGGTCTTGGCGATTTCGCGCAGGAGAATGGCGGTCTCGGCGGTTTCGGCATCGGTCATGCCGGCAACCGGTTCATCGACCAACAGGAGTTTCGGCTCCTGCGCCAGAAGCATGCCGATTTCCAGCCATTGCTTCTGGCCATGGGAGAGATTGGCGGCCAGTTCGTCGCGGCGATGCGTCAGGCGGATCGTCGTCAGGATTTCGTCGATGCGCGCCTTGTCCTGCTGCGTCAGGCGATAGAACAGCGTGGCAAAGACGCCGCGCTTGCGGTTCAGCGCCAGTTCCAGATTGTCCCAAACCGTATGGCTCTCGAACACCGTCGGCTTCTGGAATTTTCGGCCGATGCCGAGCTGGGCGATGTCGGCCTCGTCCTTGCGGGTAAGGTCAATCGTGTCCTCGAACAGCACGGTGCCGCTGTCGGGCCGCGTCTTGCCGGTGATGATATCCATCATCGTCGTCTTGCCCGCACCGTTCGGGCCGATGATGGCACGCAATTCCCCCGGCTCCACCACGAAGGACAGGGAGTTCAGCGCCTTGAAGCCATCGAAGGAGACGGAGACACCATCGAGATAAAGGAGCGAGGCAGGACGGGTTTCGCTGACGAGCTGGCTCATGGGTTCACTCCGCTGCCTGGATCTGGTTCGCCGCTGCCGTGTCGGCAGCGCTCTTTTCGGCCTCGTCCGCTGCCTTTGCGGCCCGGCGCCCGGCAAAGCGGTGCTGGATCGTGCCGACGATACCCTTGGGCAGGAACAGCGTGACGCCGATGAACAGCGCGCCCAGTGCATAAAGCCAGGCTTCCGGGAAGGCGCCGGTGAAGAAGCTCTTGCCGCCGTTGACGAGGATCGCACCGATGATCGGCCCGATCAGCGTGCCGCGCCCGCCGACCGCCGTCCACACCACCACTTCGATGGAATTGGCCGGCGCGAATTCACCCGGGTTGATGATGCCGACCTGCGGCACGAAGAGCGCACCGGCAATGCCCGCCATCATCGCCGAGACGACGAAGGTGAAGAGTTTGATGTTTTCGACGCGGAAGCCAAGGAAGCGCACGCGGCTTTCGGCATCACGAACGCCGACCAGAACCTTGCCGAACTTGGAGCGGACGATGCCTGAGGAAATGATGAGGCAGAGCGACAGCATGATGGCCGAGAGCGCAAAGAGCACGGCGCGCGTGCCATCCGCCTGCACGGAAAAGCCGAGGATTTCCTTATAGTCGGTGAGCCCGTTATTGCCGCCAAAGCCCATGTCGTTGCGGAAGAAGGCGAGCAGCAGCGCATAGGTCATCGCCTGCGTGATGATCGACAGATAGACGCCGTTGACGCGGGAGCGGAAGGCAAACCAGCCGAAGATGAAGGCCAGAAGGCCCGGCACTACCAGCACCATCAGCATGGCAAACCAGAACATGTCCATGCCATGCCAGAACCACGGCAGTTCCTTCCAGTTGAGGAAGACCATGAAATCGGGCAGATCCGGATTGCCGTAGACGCCGCGCGAGCCGATCTGGCGCATCAGATACATGCCCATGGCATAGCCGCCGAGCGCAAAGAAGGCGCCGTGGCCGAGCGAGAGAATGCCGCAATAACCCCAGACCAGATCGAGCGCGAGTGCCAGAAGCGCGTAGCAGAGATATTTGCCCATCAGCGAGACGGCATAGGTCGGGATGTGCAGCGCGCTGTCGGGCGCGGTCAGGAGATTGGCGGCGGGCACCAGCAGGGCCACGGCGAGAAGCACCGCGACGGCTGCAAGGATTCGGCCCTCGAGGGCGCGCAGAAAAAAGCTCGAAATCATGCTTCGATCGCCCTTCCCTTGAGTGCGAAGAGACCGCGCGGCCGCTTCTGGATGAAAAGGATGATGAGGACGAGCACCAGGATCTTGCCGAGCACGGCACCGACCGAGGGCTCGAGGAACTTGTTGAGAACGCCGAGCGATAAGGCCCCGACCAGCGTTCCCCAGAGATTGCCGACGCCGCCGAAGACCACGACCATGAAACTGTCGATGATGTAGGATTGGCCGAGATTGGGCGAGACGTTATCGATCTGGGAGAGCGCCACGCCAGCGATGCCGGCAATGCCGGAGCCGAGGGCAAAGGTGAAGGCATCGACCCAGGCGGTGCGGATGCCCATGGAGGAGGCCATGCGGCGGTTCTGGGTGACGGCACGCATCTGCAGGCCGAAGGCGGAGCGCTTCATCAGGATGAGCAGGCCGAAGAAGATCGACAGCGAGAAGGCCACGATCCACAGCCGGTTCCAGGTGATCGACAGGCCGCCGAGCGGGAACGAACCGGACATCCAGGACGGATTGCCCACTTCGCGGTTGGTCGGCCCGAAGATGCTGCGCACCGTCTGCTGCAGGATGAGCGACACACCCCAGGTGGCAAGCAGTGTTTCGAGCGGCCGGCCATAGAGGAAGCGGATGACGCCGCGTTCGATGACGAGCCCGATGGCACCGGTGACGAGGAAGGCGACCGGCACGGCAATCGCCAGCGACCAGTCAAACAGCTGCGGCGCCGAGGTGCGGATCACCTCCTGCACCATGAAGGTGGCATAGGCGCCGATCATCACCATTTCGCCATGGGCCATGTTGATGATGCCCATCACGCCGAAGGTGATGGCAAGCCCGATGGCGGCCAGCAGCAGCACCGAGCCGAGCGAAATGCCGTACCAGACATTCTGCCCGAGATCCCAGAAGGCAAGCGAGCTCTGGATCTTCGAAATCGCACGGTCGACATCCGGCTTCAGCGCGGCATCGAGCGAGGCGGACGCGCTCATCAGGATGCTGATCGCATCGCGCCCGCCGATGCTGCCGATGGTCTCGATGGCAGCGCGCTTCTGGTCGACGGGGCGATCGGAGGAGAGAACGGAGGCGGCGCGCGCCTCTTCCATGCGCGCCTTCACATCGCGGTCGGTTTCCTTGGCAAGGGCCGCCTCGACCAGTTCGAGGTTTTCGGCGCTTGGCGAACGCAACACCGCCTCGGCAGCCGAGAGGCGCACGTTGCGGTCGGGGCTCAAGAGCGTGAGGCCGCCAAGCGCCGAGCGAAGGACGCGGCGAAGGCTGTTGTTGATCTTGAGCTTTGTCATGGCACCCTTCGGTGCCTCGCCGGCTGTGGCGCCAGACAGAGGATCGATGAGCGCCAGATTGGCGCCGGATGCCCTGGTGATGAACACCGTGCCATCGGACTTGCGGACGTAAAGATCGCCGTCATTGAAGGCTTCGAGCGCCGGCACGACCCGCGGATCGGCCGAGGCGGCAATCTGGCCGAGCAGGTCTTCTGCCTGCTTGAAATCTGCCTTGCCGAGCGCATCGATCAACGCCTTGGGATCGGATTGCGCCACGGATTGGGTGGCAAGCGCCAGGATCATCAAAAGAATGGAGAGAAAAAATCGCAGCATGATGTCAGCCCCTCATCCGCCGGTCTGCGCCGCCCGCCCCTTCGGGCTTCGGCGCACCGGCGCCTGCCCGGCCCCCGATGGCCTGGACATTGTGCCAAAGGCACGTTGCCTCCCCCCGCCTGACGCGGGGAGAGGTCTTGTTCACAGGGGGCGTCACGCACCCCTTCGCAACAGACCGGAAGCAGGCCGATCAGCTGCCCTTGCCACCGCACTTGCCGGTTGCGACGTTGAAGTTACCGCAGGACATCGGCTTGCGCCAATCGGAGATCAGGTTCTTGGAATCCGGCAGGTAATCGGACCATTCGTCACCGACCACGGACGGGGTCTGCTGGACGATTTCGAACTGACCGTTGGACTGGATTTCGCCGATCAGGACCGGCTTGGTGATGTGGTGGTTCGGCATGACGGTGGAGGTGCCGCCCGACAGGTTCGGCACGGAAACGCCGATGATGCTGTCGAGAACCTTGTCCGTATCCGTGGTGCCGGCGGCTTCCACAGCCTTCACCCAGGCATTGAAGCCGATATAGGCGGCTTCCATCGGGTCGTTGGTCACGCGCTTGTCGTTCTTGGTGAACGCATGCCATTCCTTGATGAACTCGGCATTGACGGGCGCATCGACGGACTGGAAGTAGTTCCAGGCGGCCAGATGCCCAACCAGCGGCGTGGTGTCGAGACCGGCCAGTTCCTCTTCACCGACCGAGAAGGCGACGACCGGAATGTCTTCCGCCTTGATGCCCTGGTTGGCCAGTTCCTTGTAGAAGGGAACGTTGGCGTCACCATTGATGGTGGAGACGACGGCGGTCTTCTTGCCGGCCGAGCCGAACTTCTTGATGTCGGTGACGATCGTCTGCCAGTCGGAATGACCGAAGGGCGTGTAGTTGATCATGATGTCCTCGGCCTTGACGCCCTTCGACATCAGGTAGGCCTTCAGGATCTTGTTGGTCGTCTGCGGATAGACGTAGTCGGTGCCGGCCAGAACCCAGCGCTGAACGCCTTCCTTCTCGGCGAGATAATCGACCGCCGGGATGGCCTGCTGGTTGGGAGCGGCGCCGGTGTAGAAGATGTTGCGCGAGGATTCTTCACCCTCGTACTGCACCGGGTAGAAGAGGATGGAGTTCAGCTCTTCGAAGACCGGCAGGACGGACTTGCGCGAGGACGAGGTCCAGCAACCGAAGACGGCGGCAACCTTGTCCTGGGAGATCAGCTGGCGGGCCTTTTCGGCAAACAGCGGCCAGTCTGAGGCCGGATCGACGACGACGGCTTCGAGCTTCTTGCCGAGAACGCCGCCCTTCTTGTTCTGCTCTTCAACGAGCATCAGCATGACGTCTTTCAGCGTCGTTTCCGAAATCGCCATCGTGCCCGACAGCGAATGGAGAACGCCGATCTTGATCGTGTCTTCGGCGGCGAAGGCGCCGTGGAACGACGTGGTGGACATGATGGCGGCGAGCATAGCGCCCCCGAGCCGTGCCTTGAAATTCATGGTTCGAACCCCTCTTCTTGTTCGTTCGCAACCGGCCTGGAACCGGCCGTTGATCGTTGCTGTCCGAACTATGGTTCGCTGCAGCGCAAAACCACATACGTCATATGACGTAAGGCAGGGGGCGAAACGGGAAGCAGTATCAGAAAGACCGGCGGAACCGATCCGGGCTTCAGCAGTTGCCTCGCAGGCAAGAAGGGAGCCCGTCATGATCAACGATCTCTGGTACAAGAACGCCGTCATCTACTGTCTGTCGGTGGAGACCTTCATGGATTCCAACGGCGATGGCGTCGGCGATTTTCCGGGCTTGATGCGAAGGCTCGATTATCTGTCCGGCATGGGGATCGACGCGATCTGGCTCATGCCCTTCCAGGCCTCGCCCGGCAAGGACGATGGCTATGATGTCTCCAACTACTATGACATCGATCCGCGTTTCGGCACGCTTGGCGATTTCGTCGAATTCACCCATGCCGCAAAACAGCGCGGCATCCGCGTGCTGATCGATATCGTCGTCAATCACACATCCGACCAGCATCCCTGGTTCCAGAGCGCTCGCAGCGATCCGGCCTCGCCCTACCGCGACTGGTATGTCTGGTCGAAGAAGAAACCCGCAAATGCCGATGAGGGACTGGTCTTTCCAGGCGTGCAGGAAAGCACCTGGACCTATGACGAAAAGGCCGGCGAATACTATTTCCACCGCTTCTACAAGTTCCAGCCCGACCTCAATACCGCCAACCCGCATGTGCGCGCCGAAATCCTGAAGATCATGGGTTTCTGGATCCAGCTTGGCGTCAGCGGCTTTCGCATGGATGCGGTGCCCTTCGTGATTGCCGACAAGGGAGCGGACACACAGAGACCGCAGCAGCAATACGACCTCCTGCGCTGGTTCCGCGCCTTCCTGCAGTGGCGCAAGGGCGATGCCATCATTCTGGCCGAAGCCAATGTGCCGCCGAAGCAGAACCTCGAATATTTCGGCGAGGATGGCGACCGCATGCACATGATGTTCAATTTCCAGGTCAACCAGTCGATGTTCTACGCGCTTGCCAGCGCCGATACCCGTCCGCTCGCCAAGGCGCTCAATGAGACGCGGGCACGGCCGGAGACCGCGCAGTGGGGCACGTTCCTGCGCAATCACGACGAACTCGACCTCGGCCGGCTGACGGACAAGCAGCGCGAGCTGGTGTTCGAGAAGTTCGGCCCCGACAAGACCATGCAGCTTTACAATCGCGGCATCCGCCGACGGTTGGCACCGATGCTCGGCGGCGACCAGCGGCGCCTGGAACTAGCCTACAGCTTCATGTTGTCGATGCCGGGAACGCCGGTTCTGCGCTACGGCGACGAAATCGGCATGGGCGATGACCTGTCGCTTCCCGAGCGCAACTGTGCGCGCACGCCCATGCAATGGTCCGACGAGCCGCAGGGCGGGTTCAGCCTGGCCGACGAGACCGTGCTGCCGGTGATTTCGGAGGGACCTTACGGCTTCGAGCATATCAACGTGGCAAACCAGCGCCGTGATCCGACCTCGCTCCTCAATTGGACGGAACGCATGATCCGCATGCGCCACGAGACGCCTGAAATCGGCTGGGGCGATTACACTGTTCTGGAAACGGGACAGAAGGGCGTGCTGGCCATGCGCTACGACTGGCGCAACAACTCGGTCCTCGTCATCCACAATCTGTGTGACCACCCACAGAAAATCGAACTCGACCCCGGCGTCGGCGAACAGGGCCTCACCCTCATCGACATCGCCGATGGAGCAAGCAGTACGGCCGATGAGACAGGCAAACACGTCATCCTGCTCGACCCTTACGGCTATCGCTGGTACCGCGTCGGCGGGCTGGATTATATCCTGCGCCGCACGGAGATCTAGGTTCGAGGCTCAGGTCAGCCGAGCGCCCGCACCTCCCGCACGCCGCGGCCGAGCCTGCGGCGCAGCAGGGTCCGCAATGTCACGCCATCGGCATAGCCCACCATGCCGGCGATCTCATCCGGGCTTTTGTCGCTGGTCTTCAGCAGATGCACGGCACGCTCGACGCGCAGATCCTGAAAGTAGGACAGCGGCGTCTTGCCAAGCACCTGCTGCAGGCGGCGTGCCAGTGTGCGTTTGCTGGCGCCCACGGCATCGGCCGCATCGTCGAGCGAAAAGCCTTCGGACAACCGTCCCCGCGCCCAGCGCTCGAACTTCTCGACCACAGGATCGGCATGGGCCAGATGATCCATAATGACATAAGCGGATTGCGCCGGTCGGCTATCGACGATGAGATAGCGTGCCACGAGATTTGCCAGTTCCGGGCTTGCCCGGCGCACCAGCCAGAGTGCCATGTCCACATGGCCAAGGGCCGCGCCGGCCGTGACCAGCGCACCGGACTTCACCACCATGCGCCCATCTTCCAGCCGAACCGCCGGATAACGCTGGCGAAAGAGCGGCGCAAGCCACCACGTGGTCGTTGCCCTTTCCCCGTCGAGCAGACCGGATTCGGCAAGCACGAAGGTTCCGATACAGGCGGCGGCAAGATGAATGCCGCCGGCCCTCGCCTCCTGCAACGCGGCTGCGGCATCCTGGACATCCGGCCGGGCCAGCGCCGGCACAAGCAGGTCCGGCATCTTGTAGCCAATCGCCGGAACGACCAGCCAGTCCGCTATCGTCGAAGCCGGCATGGCCGAGACCGGAACACCAAACCCTTGCGCCGTTCGCACTTCGCGTCGCATGCCCACGATGTAGACATCGAAAGGCTGCACGTCGAGCGCGAGCATCATGGCCAGTTCATTGGCAGTATTGAGAACATCAAGGATGGACGAGAGCCCGGTATCAAACACGCCATCAAGGGCCAGCACCTGCACTTTCATGGCAATATTCCTATCAAGACTGTCAATATTGACAATAGCAGCCGGCGGCAGCCTCCGCCATGATTGGGACATCGCAACAGGAATGCGTATCGCCATGATGTAACGACGATCGGCAAACACCGTTGCACGGGCCGCGGGCTTTACCTTACCCGGTCATCTCAGTTCATTCCTCGACGATCGGGAGTGCCGGCATTGGACAGGGCGTCTCGCCTGTGCCGACTGCGGTCATCACGACAAGCCACCGGGAAAAGGAACGACCCGATGCAGCCTGTCTCATCCGGTCGCATGAGAAGCCGCATGACATGCCACACGGCTGACACTGGCTGCCCGCTTGAGACGCGCTGAGCGACCAATGGGGCGGCAGACTTCAGGTTCCGCCACCCTGGTTTCCTGTTCCGACCCAATCTTGAACGCCGCGGGGAGGCCGCTTCCCCGCAGGGGAGTGCCACGTCATGCCATACGAGACTGTTCTTGCCGTCGCTCTTTTTGCTTTTGTCGGCTCGGTGTCGCCCGGGCCAAGCAATTTCATGCTGCTTGCCTCGGGCACCAATTTCGGCTTCTGGCGCACGGTGCCGCAGATCCTCGGTATTACCGCCGGCTTCTCCACCGTGCTTCTGGCCGTGGGTTTCGGACTCGGCGCCTTGATCACCGCCTGGCCGCCGATTGGCCTGGCGCTGAAGATCGCCGGCGGCGGCTATCTCCTCTATCTTGCCTGGCGGATCGGCACGTCCCGCGCGGTCCCGGACGGCCAGGCAGATGCTGCGCGACCGCTAACCTTGCTGGAATCCGCTGCGTTCCAATGGGTTAACCCGAAGGCCTGGATTGCGGCGATGACCGCCATGGCGGCCTATTCCAAGGCGGACAATCCATTTGCATCGATCTTGCTGATCACGGTGGTGATCGCCATTGTGAACCTGCCAAGCGTCGCGGTCTGGGCAGGCTTCGGGGTGGTGCTGCGCCAGTTCCTCACGCAACCGTCACGACTGAAATGGTTCAATGTGGCCATGGGTGTGCTGCTCCTTGCGACGCTCTGGCCGCTTCTCCAATAAATGCGGGAACCGATGGTTCCTCACCGGTGTCCGGAATAATATCCGGCAGAGCTGCGATTAGGGACAGCGCTGGTCATGCCGCCGTTGCTCGGTCCTCAGGTCGGCCGGTTTCTCAGCTTCTCCGCCTCGGCGTAAAACTTGCGCTCCCACTCCTTGTGGTTATCCAGCCCCTCCCGGATGAACGGGGTGAAAACGGCGAGATTCATCAGCAGCCAGTTGACAAGGCGGGCGGGGAATTTCAGCGGTTTGACAAAGTCCACGAAGAGAACCACGCGGGTCTGATCCGTGTGGTTCCAGGCCTCGTGTTCATAGGCATCGTCAAAAATCAGCACCTTGCCCTCCTGCCAGTGGCAGATATGGTCTGCGACGCGGATCGCGAGCTTGTCGCGCGGTTCGGGCACGATGAGGCCGAGATGCAGGCGCAGCACGCCGTTATAGGGGCCGCGATGGGCCGGCAGGTGTTTTCCCGGCTCGAAGATCGAGAACATCACCGTGGTGAGGCCGGGGATTTTTTGCATGGCCGCCCAGGTGTTCGGGCAGGCGGCGATGTTCTGGTCGGAGCGCACGCCAAAGCCCAGAAGGAAAAACGTCTTCCAGCGGTTGTCGGTAGAAATCGTCTTCACGTCGGCGGAAATATCCTGGAAAGACGGAAGCTCATCCTGCCGCGTCAGGATCCGGTCCAGCTCGGCGCGGATGGCCGGTGCCGCCTTCTCAATCTCCTGCGCCCAGGGAAAGGTCGCGGTGTCGTAGACCGGCGGATTGCCGAGCTTTGCATATTTCAGGTTCAGCCGCTCGGCAAAGGCGACGATGCCCATGAAGAAGCGCGTGATGCGGCTGGGGCGATCCATCGGCTGGAGGCCCTTGGTTCCAAAACTTTGCTGGGCATGCGGGGCGGCGGAATTGGGCAGAACTGTCATGAGGGATGACCGTCTTCGAACAAGGTTGCGGGACCTGCCGGGTGTTTGAGGACCTCACCCTGCAGGGCATCGGGAACGCACTTGCATTTGGTGCGCAAACCATCCGTGACAAGGACTGTGGCGGACTTGTGGCAGTTGAAACAGGCTTGCAAAAGGCCTGCGAACCCGTGACAGTGCCTAAACCCTCATCATGCCCAAAAGGACGCCAGAACACGCATGACAGCGCGGCAACGCATCATCCCCGTCCGGCGCGATTATAACCGCTGGGTCGCCGACCAGACGCTGGAAGATTATGCGCTTCGCTTCACCGCCAAGGGCGCACGGCGCTTCTCCTCCACCCGCATTGCCCAGACCGCGATCGGCGCGATTTCCTTCCTGGCGCTCGAGGCGATCGGCGGCGCGATCACGCTTTCCTACGGCACGACCAATGCCTTCTTCGCCATTCTGGTGGCAGCCGTCGTCATGCTGGTGGTCGGCCTGCCGATCAGCCGCTATGCCATCCGCCACGGCGTCGATATCGATCTTCTGACGCGCGGCGCAAGCTTTGGCTATATCGGCTCCACCATCACCTCGCTGATCTATGCGAGCTTTACCTTCATGCTGTTTGCCATCGAGGCCTCGATCATGACAGGGGCGCTTGAGCTCGCCCTCGGCATACCGCCTGCTATCGGCTACATCATCAGTGCCGCCGTGGTGATCCCGCTCGTCATCTACGGCGTGCAGCTGATCTCGCGCTTCCAGCTGATCACCCAGCCGTTCTGGATCGTGCTCAACATCCTGCCCTTCATCTTCATCGCGTTCATGGATTGGCAGAAGTTCGATCTGTGGCGCGCCTTTGCCGGCATCAATCATTCGAATGCGCAGGTGGGGGGGACCGCCCCGTTCAACCTCTTGGAATTTGGCGCCGCCTCCGCCGTGATCCTGGCGCTGATGCCGCAGATTGGCGAGCAGGTGGACTTTTTGCGCTTCCTGCCGGCGGAGGGGCAGCAGAAATGGCGCCACCGGCTGGCGATCTTTCTGGCCGGCCCCGGCTGGGTGGTGGTGGGCGTGCCAAAGCTTCTGGCCGGCTCGTTTCTGGCGGTCCTCACCCTTTCCACCGGCGTGCCCGTGCGCGAATCCGGCGATCCCGCCCACATGTATCTGACCGCCTTCGGTTACATGATCCCCAACGAGACGGCCGCGCTGCTGCTGATGGCCGCCTTCGTGGTGGTGTCGCAGCTGAAGATCAACGTGATGAACGCCTATGCGGGTTCGCTTGCCTGGTCGAACTTCTTTTCCCGCCTCACCCACAGCCATCCCGGCCGCGTCGTCTGGCTGATCTTCAACGTGGCGATCGCGCTTCTGCTGATGGAACTTGGCATCTACCGGCTGCTGGAGGCAACGCTCGGCATCTTTTCCATCATCGCCATGGCCTGGCTCTGCACGATTTCCGCCGATCTCTTCGTCAACAAGCCGCTCGGCCTGTCGCCGCCCGGCATCGAGTTCAAGCGGGCGCATCTCTATGACCTGAACCCGGTCGGGATCGGCGCGATGCTCGGGGCAACCGCCATTGCGCTCCTTGCCCATTTCGGCGCCTTCGGACCGCTTGCCGCCTCGCTCTCCACCTTCCTCACACTGTCCGCCTTCCTGCTTTCGCCGTTGATTGCCTGGGGCACGAAGGGGCGCTTCTATCTCGCCCGCAAGCCGCGCCATGCCTGGAAGAACCTGACGGCCATCACCTGCTCGATCTGCGAACATCCGTTCGAGCCGGAGGACATGGCCTGGTGTCCCGCCTATGCGGCGCCGATCTGTTCGCTGTGCTGCTCGCTCGACAGCCGCTGCCACGATATGTGCAAGCCGAAAGCCCAGATGAAGGCGCAGATCGGCAGCGTGGCGCGTTCCTTCCTCTCCGACCAGATCGTCGAGAGGCTGATGACGCGGCTTGGCCGCTACGCCATGACCGCCATTCTCTCGATTTCGCTGATCGGCGCCATCATGGCGATGATCTCCTATCAGGTGAGCGAGGCGACACCGGCCAATGCCGAGGTGGTCTATGGCACCATCCTCATCGTCTTTTTCGTTTTTGCCATCATCGCCGGCATCGTCTCGTGGTTTTATGTGCTGGCCCATGACAGCCGGGTGGTGGCAGAAGAAGAATCTTCCCGCCAGAACACGCTTCTGCTGAAGGAAATCGCCGCCCACAAAAAAACCGATGCCGCCCTGCAGAAGGCCAAGGAGACGGCAGAAGCCGCCAATCGCGCCAAAAGCCGTTATGTCGTCGGCCTCAGCCACGAGCTGCGCACGCCGCTCAACGCCGTGATGGGTTATGCGCAGATCCTCGAGCGCGACGAGAGCATCCCTGCCCCGCGCCAATCGGCCATCAAGGTGATCAAGCGCTCGGCCGACCATCTGTCGGGCCTCATCGACGGGCTGCTGGATATTTCCAAGATCGAGGCCGGCCGGTTGCAGGTCTATTCGAACGAGATCAACATCCAGGATTTTCTCGACCAGATCGTGGAAATGTTTCGCCCGCAGGCGCAGGCGAAGGGCCTGACCTTCACCCATATCCGCGCCCGCAGCCTGCCGCATTATGTGCGCAGCGACGAAAAGCGATTGCGCCAGATCCTCGTCAACCTGCTCTCCAACGCCATCAAGTTCACCGACGAGGGCACCGTCAGCTTCGATGTCGCCTATCGCAGCCAGGTGGCCACCTTTACCGTGACCGACACCGGGCGCGGCATTGCGGAAAAGGACCTGCCGCGCATCTACGAGCCGTTCCAGCGCGGAGAAGCGGATAATATTCGGCCCATGCCAGGGCTCGGGCTCGGACTCACCATTACGCAATTGCTGACCAATACGCTTGGCGGCGAGATTTCGGTGAAAAGCGAGAAGGGCAAGGGATCGACATTCCGCGTGCGCCTGATGCTCTCGGCCATCGACCGGCCAAGCACCATGCCGGCGCCGGAAAAGAAGATCGTCTCCTATACCGGCCCGCGCCGCACGCTGGTTGTGGTTGACGATAACGAGGATCACCGCGACCTGATGCGCGAGGTGCTGTCGCCGCTCGATTTCGTCGTTCTCACGGCCAATGGCGCCACCGAATGCCTGACGCTTATCGAAGGCGTCAAACCCGACCTTTTCCTTGTCGATATCCTGATGCCGGGCATGAACGGCTGGCAGCTGGTGGAGCGCTTGCGCGAAAGCGGCCAGACGGCGCCGATCCTGATGCTGTCGGCCAATATCGGCGATGGTGCGAGCACGCTGCGCGACGGCGACGGCCACAGCGACATGATCGCCAAGCCCGTCGATATCCGCCAGCTCTCCGACAAGCTCGCCCTGCATCTCGGCCTCACCTGGATCTACGAGGGTGACCGGCCGCCGGAGCCTGTGCCGGTGGCGCCGGTTCTGAAAAGCCCCGGCCCTGCCCATCTGCAGGACCTGATCCAGCTCGGCGAAATCGGCTATATCCGCGGCATCGAGGCGAAACTCACCGAACTCGACCGGCTGGCGGAAAACGCCCCCTTTACCACCGCCGCCGGGGCCTATATCCAGGCCTTCGATCTGGCCGGGTATCTTGCCTTCCTCAATCGGTTCCGCGAGGAAAGGGTCGCCGACGATGCCTGACATAGCCCGCGACCAGATGCCCCGCGACATCGTGCTTCTGGTGGACGACAGCCCGGAAGCGCTGGGATTCCTGACCGAAGCGCTCGAACAATCCGGCTTTTCCGTGCTGATTGCGACGTCCGGCCAGTCGGCGCTCAACATCGTGGAGCGCATCACGCCCGACCTCATCCTGCTGGATGCGGTGATGCCCGCGATGGATGGCTTTGCCACCTGCCGGCGCCTGAAGGCCAATCCCGCCGTCTCGCAGGTGCCGGTCATCTTCATGACGGGGCTTACCGAAACCGAACATGTGGTGCATGCGCTCGATTCCGGTGGCGTCGATTACCTGACCAAGCCGATCAATATCGATGAGCTGCGCGCGCGCATAAGGGTGCATCTCTCCAATGCACGCTCGGCCCAGAGCGCGCGCGTGGCGCTCGATGCCGCCGGCCGCCATCTGCTGGCGGTGAAAGGCAATGGTCAGTTGCACTGGTCCACCCCGCAGGCGACGCGGCTCATCAATGCGGCAACCGGCAGCGATGACGGGCTCGATCTGGTTGTTGCCCAGATCGCCGCCTGGATGGCCGGACGCGACAAGCCCGGCTTTTCCCGCGACGCCTCGTTTGCCTTTGCGCAGGCCGGCGAGGCCAGCCTGCAATTTGCCTTTCTTGGCGCCATCGGGGCCGACGAATACCTGTTTCGCGTGACCGGCCAGAACAACCGGGCGGGCGATGCAGCGCTTCGCGAACATTTTGCGCTGACGATCCGCGAATCCGAAGTGCTGCTGTGGATTGCCAAGGGTAAGTCCAACAAGGATATCGGCGATATCCTGGGGCTTTCGGCCCGTACGGTGAACAAGCACCTGGAGCAGATCTACGTCAAACTCGGCGTTGAAAACCGCGCATCGGCGGCCGTGAAGGCCGCCCATGTGCTGCACGAGGGCTGACGCCTCGCGCTTATGTGCGATCAGGCCCGCGACATCCTTGGCGGGCCTGATCGGAAAGACGAGCGGCTGCGGCTGCCGCCGGACGAACGCTCAGGCAGGGACCTCGCGGCGCGTCCGGCGGAACAGGAGGCCGACTGTAAAGACGCCCGTGAGAACGGTGAGCGGCACCAGCGCGAACATGACACCGGACGGCGTTGCACCGGCCGCCACCAGCCAGCCGGTAAACAGCGGGCCCGCAATCGAGCCGAGGCGCCCCACGGCAACCGCCAGACCGACGCCGGTTCCCCGGATTTCGAAGGGATAGCATTGCGGTGCCGTGGCATAGAGAATAGCCTGCATGCACAGGATCGCGGCTCCGACAAGCGCACCCCCCACCAGCATCAGTGCGAGCGCCGCCGGCAGAACGCCGAGCATGACGAGCGCTGCCGCAGAGGCCGCAAAGGCAAGCAGCACGGGGACTGCCGGCCGTGGGCTGTCAAAGATGCGCCCGCCGATGAGGCTGCCGAAAACGCCGCCGACATTGAACAGCAACTGCACCAGAGACGCCTCGCTCTTTTCCAGACCACGCGCCACCAGCAGCTGCGGCATCCAGTTGAGGAGAACGTAGACGACCATCAGGCCGAGGAAGAAGGCAAGCCAGAGCAAAAGCGTTGCGACGAGCGTTTCCGGCGCAAACAGTTTCGCAAGCCGCCCCGTTGCGACAGCCGCCTTCTGGCGCACGACGGCAAGCGGCGGCAGCAGAAGCTGGACGAAGGGCGCGAGAATGAGCGGCATCAGCCCACCGACGAGGAAGATCATGTGCCAGTCACCGCCATGCAGACCGAGAGCAGCAATTCCGCTGGCAATGGCGCCGCCAAGCGGCACGCCGGCATACATGACGGAAACGGCCCAACCGCGACGACCGGGCTCCACCGATTCGGCGGCAATGTTGATGAGGTTCGGAAAGGCGCCGCCGAGCCCGACGCCGGTCAGGATGCGCAGCACCAGAAGCTGCTCGAAGCTCGTGGCAAAGATGGTTGCCACCGAAAAGATGCCGAAAACCAGAAGGGAAAGAACAAGCCCTGCGCGGCGGCCCCATCTGTCGGCGATCCAGCCGCCGGAAAGCGCGCCGAAAATCAACCCGAAGGTTGCCGCCGACAGGAAAAGCCCGATCTGCGGTGGCGTCAGCCCGAAGGCCGGTACAAGTTTCGGCACAGCGACACCTGCCGCCTGCAGATCAAATCCTTCAATCACCGCCGCCAGAAAGGCAAGCGCCAGCGCTCGCCCTCCACCCGCGTGGAGCGCAACAGTCTTCGTCATCGCAAAATTTCTCCCATTCATGGCAGGCTTGGAGCGGCCGCCACCTCCAGCACCGTCGTCGCCCCGTCATTCGTCCGGTTCGACATCGACGTTCCAGCATACTTCCTCCAAGGCGTGGCCTTCAGCACCGCACATCCATGGCGGCTCTCATTCAGGCAGATGTCAAAATAATGCTATACAGCATAACGGTCAACACACTTATCCCGTGGGCGGATTTGCCCGATCCGGCTTTCCTGCAACTGCAGAACGTGTGAAAGGAGACGGCGCATGAACCGTTTCGTCATTCTCTCCGGCTGTTCCGGCGGCGGGAAATCGAGCCTTCTTGAGGAATTGCGCCGGCGCGGCCATGCGGTCATCGACGAACCGGGGCGCCGGATCGTGGCAGAGGAGCTTGCCGGAGATGGCGCGGCGCTGCCGTGGAACGATCTTCCGGCGTTTGCGCGGCGCGCCATCGCGCTCTCGATTGCCGATCGGGCGGCAATGAGCGACAGGACCGGCTGGATTTTCTTTGATCGCGGCCTCGTCGATGCGGCCGCAGCACTTGCCCACGCAACCGGCGATGAGCGGATGATGCACGATCTCTGCGGCCGGCATCGGTACCACGACCGGGTTTTTCTCACGCCGCCCTGGCCTGAAATCTACGTGAAGGATGATGCCCGTCAGCATGCCTTTGCAGAGGCGGTGGCGGAATATGAGCGGCTATGCGCCGTCTATCCCGCACTCGGCTACGAGCCCGTCATCCTCCCCAAAACCTCGGTTTCAAAGCGCGCAGATTTTCTGCTTGCCCGTCTTTCCGCCTGATATGGCGCAGCATCGACAGGAACGGCGGCAACGAAAAAAGCCCGGCGCGAACCGGGCTTTCCGTTAAGGTTGGCAGCGGTGTCCCGCCTGCCAAAATCTTACATCTGGAAGTAGCTGTACTTGCCGTCAGCGCCCTTCTTCCACTCGTACATGACATAGTCAGGACGGGTGATGTCGCCCTTGGCGTCGAAGCCGATGTCGCCGATTGCGGTCTTGAACGGACCCTTGGCCTTCATCGCTTCGGCAACCTTGGTCGGATCATTGCTGCCGGCAGCCTTGGCGGCGGCAGCGAAGATCTGCAGGGCAGCGTAGGAGTAGAGCGTGTAGGCTTCCGGCTCGAAGTTCGCAGCGCGGAACTTTGCCACGATGTCCTTGGCGCTCGGGTTCGTGCGCGGATCCGGCGGGAAGGTCATCAGCGTGCCGTTGACGGCGTCGCCGGCGATCGAAGCCAGTTCGTTGGAGGTGATGCCGTCACCCGACATCAGCGGAGCCTTGAGGCCCTGGTCGGCCATCTGACGCATCAGCAGGCCGGCTTCGGTGTGCAGGCCGCCGAAGTAAACAATGCCGACGCCGGCTTCCTTCATCTTCGACACGAGAGCGGAGAAGTCCTTGTCGCCGACAGTGATGCCTTCGTAGATGACTTCCTTGATGCCAAGCTTGTTCATGGCCTTCTTGGTTTCGTCAGCAAGACCCTGACCGTAGGTGGTCTTGTCATGCACGACGGCAACCTTGGCGGTCTTGAACTTTTCAGCGATGTACTGGCCGGCAACGGCGCCCTGCTGGTCGTCACGACCGCAGGTGCGGAACGTGTTCCACAGGCCGCGCTCGGTGAACTTCGGGTTGGTGGAGGCCGGGGTGATCTGAACGATGCCGTTTTCGGCATAGACTTCAGAGGCCGGGATCGAAACCGACGAGTTGAAGTGACCGACGACGAACTTAACGCCATCCGCCACAAACTTGTTGGCAACCGAAACGCCCTGCTTCGGGTCCGACACGTCGTCGCCGAGAACGAGCTTGATCTTTTCGCCGTTGATGCCGCCGGCAGCATTGATGTCGGCTGCGGCCTGTTCGGCACCCTTCTGGAGCTGTGCGCCGAAGGCTGCGTTCGGACCCGTCAGCGGGCCGCCGACGCCAACGAGGACATCGGCCCAGGCCGAACCGCTGAACGCCATCACGGCTGTCAGCGCCACGGCCGAAAGAAGAGACTTCTTCATTGTGTTACTCCCAGTTTTTTGAGCGGGTTTGAATTAAAACCTGCGCGAGACCCACCACACCCTCGCGCCGGAAACGTGTTCCCTGTTGATTGCAGTCTGGAGCCGAAAGGCTCAGCCTGTCAATTCTTCTTATGCCACGAAAAAGCAGAGCTTTTTTCGTAGAGCCAGTAGTAGTTTTCCACCATCTGGCGGGTGCGGCGATGGCGAAAGCCAGCCGTTGCGACGATGAGCAGCAGCACGACATCGAGCGCGTAGAAACCGAGGCTGAGGAACGGCCCCTGGAAGAGCGAAAAGTGCAGGAAGCGAAGCAGCACGCCGAGAAGAAGCACGTAGCCGATGACCATCGGATAGTCCTTCCAGCTTTCGGCCACCGCCTTGCCGGTGCGCCAGGCCGTCCACAGCCCGATCATCAGAACGATGAAGCGCAGGATGTAGCGGGCGCCGGTATCATCCTCGAAAAACAGTCCCTGCATATCAAGCTCTCCCTGCCGATTGGCCAAGCAGCGGCGCGTCTGACAAACGCACCGCGATCCGGAACGAAGATGGCGCGTTCAATGCCGTCCCCCTTCCAGATAGGCTGCCCGCACTTCCGGATTGGCCAGCAGTTCCTTGCCCGATCCGCTCATCGTCACCTTGCCGTTCACCATCACATAGGCGCGGTGCGACAGCTTCAGCGCCGCAAAGGCGTTCTGTTCGACGAGGAAGACGGTGAGCCCCTCCTTCTCGTTCAAGACCTTGATCGCCTCGAAGATCTGCTTGACGATCAAAGGCGCCAGACCGAGCGAGGGCTCGTCGAGCAGGAGAAGCTTTGGGCGAGCCATCAGCGCACGGCCGATGGAGAGCATCTGCTGCTCGCCGCCCGACAGCGTTCCGCCGCGCTGCGCCTGTCTTTCCTTGAGGCGCGGAAAAAGCGTAAAGATCTTTTCCACGTCCTCGTTGAAATATTTCAGCTGGTCGAGCCCAGCACCCATCTGCAGGTTCTCGTAGACCGTCATGCGCGGAAAGATGCGCCGGCCTTCGGGCGACTGGGCGATGCGCTGGCGGGCGATCAGATGCGTCGGCGTGCGGGTAATGTCGGTTCCGTCGAAGATGACGGAGCCGGTGCGCGCCTGCGGACTGCCGCAGATCGTCATCATCAGCGTCGACTTGCCGGCGCCGTTGGCTCCGATCAGGCTGACGATCTCGCCCTTGTTCACCTCGATATCGACACCGGCAAGCGCACGGATATTGCCGTAATAGGTTTCGACGCCGCTGACCTTCAGGAGAGGTTCGGCTTTGTTCGTGTTGACGGCCATCACGGCGTGCCCCCGTCGAGTTCTTCGGCAATCACCTCTTCCACCTCGTCGTCCTCGACGCCGAGATAGGCGGCAATCACCTTCGGATCGTTCTTCACATGGTCCGGGGTGCCGTCGGAAATCTTCTGCCCGTATTCCAGCACCACCACATGGTCGGAGATTTCCATCACCACCGACATGTCGTGTTCGATGAGCAGGATCGAGGTGCCCGTCTCGTCGCGAATGCTGTTGAGCAGCGTGTTGAGCGCCAGCGATTCGCGCGGGTTGAGGCCCGCTGCCGGCTCGTCGAGGCACAGAAGTTCCGGACCCGTGCACATGGCGCGGGCAATTTCCAGACGGCGCTGGGCGCCGTAGGGCAGATCGCCGGCCGGATCATCGGCACGGTCGATCAGATCCGCCTTTTCAAGCCAGTGGCGGGCAAGCTCGATTGCGGCTGCCGCCTCGCGCTTGTAGGAGCCAAGGCCGATGAGGCCCATCACCGTGTAGCCGGACGCCTTCATCAGTTTGTTGTGCTGGGCGACTAGGAGGTTTTCCAGCACGGTCAGGCCCGAAAACAGCCGGATGTTCTGGAAGGTGCGGGCGACCTTCGCATGCTTGGTGATTTCGAAGTCGCTCAAGCGCTCCAGCAGGAACTCCTTGCCGCCCTTCTGGCGCATGGTGATCATGCCCATCGTCGGCTTGTAGAAGCCGGTGATGCAGTTGAAGACCGTCGTCTTGCCGGCACCGTTCGGACCGATCAGCGCGGTGATTTCCCCGCGCCTGACCTCCAGCGAGAGGTCGTTGATCGCCATCAGGCCGCCGAAGCGCATCGACAGATGCTCTACCTTGAGAATGGTATCGGGTGTCATGGTCTCAATCGCGGACGTCATCAGCCGTGACCTTCCTTGGTGAAGCTGCCGGATACGGACTTGCGCTCCTTGAGGAAGGCCGTGGGTTCACGCGAGCCGACGAAACCGCGCGGCTTGAACAGCATGACCACAACCATGGCCAGGCCGAAGAGCAGCATGCGGTAGAGTTCCGGCGTGAAATCCGGGCCGAAGACATGTTTCAGGAATTCCATCTCGCGCAGCAGTTCGGTACCGCCGATCATCACCACGGCCGCAACCGCGATGCCGGTGAGCGAGCCCATGCCGCCGAGAACGACGATGGCCAGAATGACCGCAGATTCCAGGAAGACAAAGCTTTCCGGCGACACGAAACCCTGACGGGCGGCAAAGAACGAGCCGGCAAAGCCGCCGAACATGGCGCCGATGGCAAAGGCGGTGAGCTTTGTCGTGACCGTATTGATGCCGAGCGAGCGGCAGGCGATCTCATCCTCGCGCAGCGCTTCCCAAGCACGGCCGATCGGCATGCGGCGCAGGCGGATCGTCACGTAAGCGGTGATGAGGCAGAGCGTCAGGATCACGTAGAACAGGAAGATCTTGTAGTAGGCGGACGACATCGGCAGCGCGAAGGCTTTCGCAAAATTGTTCGACGCGCCGACATCGAAGGACCAGATGCCAAAGATCGAGGCCTTGGCGACGCCGGAAATACCCGCCGTGCCGCCAGTGACTTCCGACCAGTTCATCAGCACCAGACGGATGATTTCACCGAAAGCCAGTGTGACGATGGCAAGATAATCGCCGCGCAGGCGAAGCACCGGGAAGCCGAGGATGATGCCCCAGAAGGCAGCCAGAATGCCCGCCATCGGCAAGAGCACCCAGAAGGACAGGCCAAAATGATCCGACAGCAGCGCGTAGGAATAGGCACCCACCGCATAGAAGGCCACGTAGCCGAGATCGAGCAGGCCGGCGAGGCCGACCACGACGTTCAGCCCCCAGGCGAGCATCACGTAGATGAGGATCTGAATGCCAAAATTGTCGACGAATTTCAGCGAGCCCTGCACGCCGTAAAGGCTGACGATGACCGGCGGATAGAGCACAAGCACGATCATCGCGATCTTGAGGAAGTGCTTGTGGAAAAAGCCCTTGTCCTCGGACACGTCGAGGAGCCCGGCCTTGGCCTTGTTCAGCTTGCGCCGATCGAGACTCGGCCGCAGGAAGGCGACGACGAGGAAGCGGCCGACGGCGGCAATCGCCACGAAGACGGCGAGAAGCCCCCAGCGCATGCGCCAGACCAGCGCATTGTCGATGTTCTGGTAGGTTTCGACGCCGACATAGAGAAGGAACATGCCGAACGCCAGCACACCGGCGAAGAGGCCCTCGCGGAGCGCCTTTGCCATCAGGCCCGGCGCCACATCGGTCGCCGGAGAATTTGCATTGCTCATGATGTTACACCTTCTCCACTTCAGGCCGGCCCAGAATGCCGGTCGGCTTGAAGATCAGAACGAAAGCGAGAATGGCAAAGGTCGCTACGTCCTTGTAGGCAATGGAGAAATAGGCCGACCACAGTGATTCGATAAGGCCGATCAGGAGGCCGCCGAGAACGGCGCCCGGCAGCGAGCCGATGCCGCCGAGAACGGCTGCGGTGAAGGCCTTGACGCCCGGGATGAAGCCATCGTTGAACGAGGCGACACCGTAATACATGAGGTACATGGTGCCGGCGACGGCAGCGAGTGCTGCGCCCATGACGAATGTGATCGAGATGGTGCGATCGACATCGACGCCAAGCAGGGCCGCCATCTTTCGATCCTGTTCGGTGGCGCGCTGCGCGCGTCCTAGCGGCGTCTTGTTGACGATGTACCAGAAGGCGGCAAGCAGCACGCTGGTGACGATCACGATCAGGATCTGCTTCAGCGAGACGGTGATCGAGCCGAAGTGGAAGACATCGTTGACCAGCGGCGGAACCGGCTTGTTGCGCGGGCCCTGCGTGACCTGGATGAAGTTCGACAGCACGATCGACATGCCGATGGCCGTGATCAGCGGCGCAAGGCGGAAGGAGCCACGCAGCGGCCGGTAGGCGACGCGCTCGATCGTCCAGTTCCACAGGCTCGTCACCAGCATGGCGACCACCAGCATGACCAGCAGCGCAAGCGCGACGGGAATGCCGGCGAAGAACGAGGTAAGGATCAAAAAGACGATGAGAGCGGCGAAACCGCCAAGCATGAAGATGTCACCATGGGCAAAGTTGATCATGCCGATGATGCCGTAAACCATCGTGTAGCCAATCGCCACGAGGCCGTAAATAGATCCAAGAGTCAGCCCGTTGAGGAGCTGCTGGATGAAATACTCCATATTTTTCCCCCGGACACAATTCGCTGAAACGATTGTGTCTCTTGTCTGTGGGCCCTTACGGGTTCTTTGGTTTTGTCGAATTGATACCGCTTTCGCTTCAAATGTGAAGTCAAAAAGGCATGACCGGGAGAGATTCCCCAAGCTTTCCCTAGATATGACGCAAATAAAATCATCTGTGCCACAAAAGCGGCATCTGCTGATCATTTTGGCAGCGGCGTCACCCCCGCATGCGCTCGCCTTTCGGATCAAACAGGGCCGCATCGATCAGGCGCGCCGGCAGCATTTCGCCCAGAATCTCCACCTCCCACCCATCGGTGGTGGCGGCAAATTCCTTCGGCACATAGCCCATGGCGACGGATACGCCGGAGGCGTGGGCAAAACCGCCGGAGGTTACCCAGCCGACCACCGAGCCATCCATCGAAATCGGCTCGTCGCCCAGCACATCGGCATCGCGCGCCTCCACGGCAAGCGTCACCAGGCGCAGGGAGCCGCCGGCGAGCTTTTCTTCGATGGCGCCCATCTTGCCGATGAAATTCACCTCCTTTTTCAAGGCGATGAAGCGGGAAAGCCCGGCCTCCATGGGGCCATAGAGGGGGCGATATTCTCGCGCCCAGCTGCCAAAACCCTTTTCGAGCCTCAGCGCATTCAGCGCCCTGAGGCCAAACAGCCGGATGCCGAATTCCTCACCCGCCGTCATCAGCGCCTGAAACAGGCTGCGCTGGTATTCCGGCCGCATCCAGATCTCGTAGCCGAGATCGCCGGTATAGCTCACCCGCCCGACGATGGCCGGCACCATGCCCAGTTCCATTTCGCGGATCGACATGAAGGGGAAGGCCTCATTGGAGAGATCGAGATGGGTGAGTTTCTGCATGACTGCCCGCGCCTTTGGGCCGGCAACCGAGAGCCCGACCAGACCAAGGCCCAGCGCGCCGAGCACCACAGACCCGTCGTCCGGCAGGTGCTCCTCGAACCAGCGCATGTGGTAATCCTCGGCAATCCCCGAGCCGATCAGCAGGAATTCGTCGCCATCCATGTTGGCGACCGTGAAATCGCCGATCAGCTTGCCGGCCTCGTTCAGCATCGGGGCAAGCGCCATGCTGCCGATGGAGGGCAGCCGGCCGGCCAGCATGACGTCCAGCCATTCGGCGGCGCCCTCGCCGCTCACCGAATATTTGGCAAAGCCCGAGGTTTCCATGAGCCCGACGCTTTGGCGCACCGCTCTTGCTTCCTCGCCCACCGTGTCGAAATCGCTCGACCGGCGCCAGGAGAATTTATCTTCAACGCCTTGCGGTGCAAACCAGAGCGGCGTTTCAAGCCCGGCATAGGCGCCGAACACCGCCCCTTCCGCCTTCAGCCGGTCATAGATCGGTGTCGTCAGGAGCGGCCGGCCGGCCGTCAGTTCCTCGTTGGGATAGCGGATGGAAAAGCGCCGCGCATAGTTTTCCCGCACCTTGGCATTCGTATAGGCGGGTGTCGCATAATCGCCGAAGCGGCAGACATCCATGGCAAAGACGTCAAAGCCCGGATCGCCCTCGATCATCCAGTTGGCAAGCGCAAGCCCCACGCCGCCCCCCTGGCTGAAGCCGGCCATGACGGCGCAGGCCGACCAGTAATTGGTCAGCCCCCGCACCGGCCCGACCAGCGGATTGCCATCCGGCGAGAAGGTGAAGGGGCCGTTGACGATCTTCCGGATGCCGGCATTGTTGAAGGCGGGGAAATGGCGAAAGCCCACTTCCAGCTCGCCGCTGATGCGCTCAAGATCTTCGGCCAAAAGTTCCGGCCCGAAATCCCACGGGGTTTCCAGCGGCGACCATGGGCGACAATCCTTTTCATAGGTGCCCATCAGCATGCCGTTGCGCTCCTGCCGGATATAGATCTCGCCGTCGAAATCGACGCAATGCATCAGCTCGCGGCCGGTCGTCCGGTTGAGCTCGATCACCTCGGGCATGTCTTCGGTGATGAGATACATGTGCTCCATGGCCAGAACCGGCAGTTCCACGCCGACCATGCGCCCCACCTCGCGCGCCCAAAGGCCGGCGGCGTTCACCACATGCTCCGCATAGATATCGCCCTTGTCGGTGATCACCCGCCAGCTGCCATCTTCCAGCGGGATGAGGTTCTCGACCTTGGTGTGGAGATAAATCTCGGCACCGTTCTTCCTGGCCGATTTCGCATAGGCATGGGTGGTGCCGTAAGGGTCGAGATGGCCCTCATGCGGATCAAACACGGCGCCGACGAACTGCTTGGGATCGAGCAGCGGCATCATCTCATAGGCTTCTTCGGCCGAAATCAGCCGCGCCTCGCCACCGGCATACTTGCCCTTGGCCAGCAGCGATTTCATCCAGTCGAAACGCTCCGGCGTTGCCGCCAGCATCAGGCCGGACGTCATGTGCAGCCCGATATCCTGGCCGGAATACTCTTCGATCTCCTTGTAGAGTTCGACCGTGTATTTCTGCAGCTTGGCAACGTTCGGATCGCCATTGATCGTGTGCATGCCGCCCGCCGCATGCCAGGTGGAGCCGGCCGTCAGTTCGGCACGCTCGACCAGGACCACATCCGTCCAGCCGAACTTGGTCAGGTGATACAGCACCGAACACCCGACGACCCCACCCCCGATGACGACGACTCTGGCATGATTCTTCATGGATGGCGGCTCCCTTGGATTAAACGAGGATATCGGAGCCTAGAGACTGCCGACGACAGGACATAGTCGTTTTCGCGAAAGAAATTGTAGTTTTTGCGCCGTGGCCACGGGATCCGGGCCGCCGCAACAGTCAGGAGCCATTCAGGTCGATCATGTGCCCGCGGTAAGCGAGCCTCAGGATGACGACGCTGTCGTCCTCCACGATGAAGGCAACGCTGATGGCACGCTCGAAACCGATAACCCGCAAGCCCTCCCGCACATCGCGGCGAACGGTCCCCCGGTGAGGGCCCGTCTCCAGAGCGGCCAGGAACCGGCGGATACGCGCCAGATAATCGGCTGCAACTGCCGCAGAACCCGATCTCTCACGCACGAAGAGGTAAATGTCGAGGAGATCCGTTTCCGCCTCGGGCATCAGGCGAACGACGTATCGCTTCACGACGGCTTTTTCTCGATGGCTGCAATGCGTGCATCAAGCCGTGCCATGGCTTCGTCAAGGGAGGAAGCTGAAGCCGGATCCCGGCTGTAGCGATCATAGGTCGGCGCGACCTCATCCTGCAGCCATCTCTGCACTGCCGAATCCTCCATGGCGAGCGTCAGGAGGCCCTGGCGAATGACCTCGCTTTCGCTGGCATATTCGCCGGAGGCAACTTTTTCATGCAGCAGATCAGCAAGGTCTGCCGGGAGGGTAATCTGGAAGGAGCGAGAATGCTGCATGGCGCGACCTTTTCCATCAAGGCCCCATCTTGCCATAGAGAGCGCTGAAAGAATAGCCGACCGTCAGCCGCCCTGCCCTCTCAGCCGAACCCGGCGGTCAGCGCCACGTCGCGGCCCATCTCCTTCATCTCCTCAAACACCGTCCCGGCAAAACTGCGCGGCACGATGATCTCGAAGCTGTTTTCGCCGGTGCGCGCCAGATTGCCGGCCACATGCGCAATCAGCATGGGCGCCGACATGTCTATTGGGAAGACATCCGGGTGAAGATCGACGGCGACGCATTTGGCAAGCACCTTGCGGGCATGCGGACCATCGATCCGCATCAGCACGTGGCCGTCGCTGCCATCCAGCACAGAGGCGCCGGGAATAGAGGTGAGCACCCGCAGCAGGCTCTCCGGCGTCCTGTCCTGCGCAACGGCCAGCCATTCCGCCGGGCCGCAGACGCGCTTTGAGACGCCCTCGATCATGTCGAGCGCCAGATCCACATCGCTCTCCGCGCCGCCATGGGCCAGCACCACGGCCATGGCCGGGCGACGAATGACGCTCAGATGGTTGACGTTAGGGCGGGCTTCAAACCCCGTGATATGGTCTTCCAGCACATGCCGGTGGGTGTAGGTGATCGACATCTGAAATCCCCTCAGGCCCGCAGTTTGAGATTGTCGGGATCGACGAAGACGGGGCTGCAGACTTCCGCCAGCACCTCGCTTTCGCGGAGCCGATCCCAGACGAGGATCTTTTCGCCGATCCGCTCGCGCCCGGATTTCAGAAGCGCCAGCGCGATATGGCGACCAAGCGTCGGCGAATAACAGGCAGACGAGACAAAGCCCTGGTCGTTGGTGGTCGAGGGCTTGGCATTCTCCTTCAGGAGATGCGCGCCGGCCCGGATCTCGGCATCCGGCTCGATGGGTTTGAGGCCCACCATCTGCAGGCGATCGGCCGCCGTCAGGCCAAAGCGCGTCGAGAGGCGCTTGCCGATGAAATCCGGCTTCTGCAGGGCCATCATGCGGCCAAGACCGACATCGTCGGAGGTGGTGCGGCCGTCGAGTTCGCTGTGCGTGACATGACCTTTCTCGATGCGCAGCACGTTCAGCGCCTCCACCCCATAGGCGCAGATACCATCCTCGCGGCCGGCTTCCATCAGATGATCGGCGACCGCCTCGCCATAGCCTGCCGGCACGGCAAGCTCGTAGGCAAGTTCGCCTGAAAACGAGATGCGGAACAGGCGTGCCGCAAGTCCGCCCTTCAGCGTCACCTCGCGCGCGGCAAGGAAGGGAAAGGCTGAATCGGAGAGATCATCCTCCACCAGGCGCTGCAGGATGATGCGCGCCTTCGGCCCCGCCAGCGACATCTGCGCCCACTGGTCTGTGGTGGATGCGAAGCGCACGTCAAGCTCGGGAAACAGCACCTGCGCGCAGTAATCGAGATGCGCCAGCACCTCGGCCGCATAGGCCGTGGTGGTGGTCATCACGTAATGGTTCGGCCCAAGCCGGCACGTGGTGCCGTCGTCAAAGACGATGCCATCCTCGCGCAGCATCAGGCCGTAGCGGGCCTTGCCGACGGGAAGCTTCAGGAAGGCGTTGCTGTAGACGCGGTTTAAAAACTCCGCCGCCTGCGCGCCAAAGATCTCGATCTTGCCGAGCGTCGAGACATCGCAGAGCCCGGCGTTTTCGCGCACCGTCAGCACTTCGCGGTCGACCGCCTCGCGCCAGGTCTTTTCGCCGGCGCGCGGAAACCAGGCGGAGCGATGCCAAAGGCCGGCTTCGACAAACACCGCGCCGTGTCTCGCCGCCCAGCCATGCAGCGGCGAGCGGCGGGTGGCGCGTGCCTGTTCGGCGCGCGCGGTGCCCGCCAGAGCGCCGAAGGACACCGGCGTATAGAAAGGCCGAAACGTCGTGGTGCCGACCGCCTCCGGCGAAACGCCGCGCATGCCCGATACGATGCCGATGGTGTTGACGTTGCCGAGCTTGCCCTGGTCGGTCGCCATGCCGCCGGTCGTGTAGCGCTTGGTGTGCTCGATATGGCCGAAGGCTTCACGCTGCGAAAGGCTGAGATCGCCAACGGTCACGTCATTCTGGAAATCGACAAAGGCCTTGCCCTTCGAACCCTGGACATACCAGAGCGGGGCAAAGGCCGGGTCATACTCGCCCTCCACCGGCGGGATATCGGCGTCATAAGCGGCAAAGCCCAGATCGCGGGCAAGCGCCACGGCCTTTTCCGCCCCGTCCCTCAGGCAGGCCGAGAGCCGGTCGAGACCGGCAGCCGATCCCGCCGGGACAAAGGCCGCGCCGACATCGGGCGCCAGAAAAGCCTGGTGGCTTGCGCTCCAGACCGGCTTTCTGCCACGCTGGCACAGAAGATGGACGACGGGAGACCAGCCGCCGGACATCAGAAGCGCGTCGCAATCGATCACCTCTTCATGGCCGGATCGCTCGGCCACAAGCCCGGTGAGCCCGAGCCGCCCGCGCGTTGCCGTGACAGACGCGCCGGAGAGAATGCGCAGGCCCTCCCCCGCCAGATCCGCCTGGGCGCGCGAAATATCCGTGCGCGGATCGATGATCGCGGTCACATCAATGCCAGCAGCCGTCAGATCGGCTGCCGCGCGATAGCCGGAGCCGCCATTGGCAAACACTGCCACCTTGCGGCCGACCGCAACACCGTAACGATTGAGATAGGTGCGCGCGGCACCGGCCGTCATCACGCCGGGGCGATCATTGCCGCCAAACACCAGCGGCCGTTCCTCGGCACCGGTCGCAAGCAGCGCCCGCTTCGCCACGATGCGCCAGACACGCTCCACCGGCAGATCGGGATCGGGCAGCGCCACATGCTTCTGCACCTTTTCGACGGCACCGAACACCATGTCGTCATACCAGCCGAACACGGTTGTGCGGGGCATCAGCGTGACATTGGAGAGACTTTCCAGTTCGGCGACGATGGCTGCGGCAAAATCCGCCGCCGGCAGGCCGCCCACCACGGCGGTATCAGACAGAAGCGATCCGCCGGGGCGAAAATCCTCATCGGCCAGAATGACGCGAAGGCCGGCGCGGGCAGCGGCAAGCGTTGCCATCAGCCCGGTCGGGCCAGCGCCGATGACCAGCAGGTCGCAATGCGCCCAGGCCTTTTCGTAGCGATCGGGATCGGGCGCCATGACGGCGCGGCCAAGGCCCGCGGCGCGGCGGATCAACGGCTCGTAGACCTTTTCCCAGAAGGAGGCGGGCCACATGAAGGTCTTGTAGTAGAAGCCGGCCGACAGGAAGGGCGACAACAGGCTGTTGAGCGAACCGATATCATAGGCAAGCGACGGCCAGCGGTTCTGGCTGCGGGCCGCCATCCCCTCATAAAGCTCGGCCACGGTGGCGCGCGCATTGGGCTCGCTGCGCGCGCCCTCACCCAGCGTGACCAGCGCGTTCGGTTCGGCAGAGCCTGCGGTGACGGGTCCGCGCGGCCGGTGATATTTGAAGCTGCGGCCCATCAGCATCTGGCCATTGGCAAGAAGCGCCGAGGACAGGGTGTCGCCGGCAAAGCCCTTCAGCGGCTTGCCATCGAAGCTGAAGCGCAGCGGCATCGCGCGGTTGACGAGCCCGCCGGTGGAAAGACGATGCGGGGTCATGCGAGGTCCTTTCCGGCAGCAAGCATGCCGTTCTGCCCGGAAGCCGCGGCACGCCTGAAGCGGGCGGCATCCGTAACCGACAGCACGTCATGGCTGACATTGTCCCGCTCCACGACCAGATAGCGCCGGCAGCCGCCCACATGGTGCCAGTGTTCGAAGATGACGCCCTTCACATTGTCGCGCAGATAGACATAGGCGTGCCAGGCTTCGTCCGGCGCGTGAGCGGCTGGGCGCTGAGGCAGGGCATCGCCGCGAATGGAAAACTCTTCCTTCGGCCGGCTGCCGCAATGGGGACAGGTGATCAGGCTTGCCATGATAGATACTCGTCAGTGCAGGTCGTGCGGGCTTGATGAATTAAGGTTCGCCTAATGCAGGTTCGGCTGAG
The DNA here is from genome assembly GCF_042611105.1 of Neorhizobium fuzhouense. NCBI lineage: Bacteria > Pseudomonadati > Pseudomonadota > Alphaproteobacteria > Hyphomicrobiales > Rhizobiaceae > Neorhizobium > Neorhizobium fuzhouense. The sequence continues at coordinate 551,914 of NZ_JBHFFP010000002.1, forward strand.
GACCCTTGCCGCCTTCGTCGATGGGAAGGCCGCGCTCGAAACGGTCGAGCCTGAGGAAGCGGGCCGTATAATGCGGCTCGTCCTTGGCGATCAGATGGGCAAAGCAGAAGCCGGAGGCAGGTGTCGCCTTGAAGCCGCCATAGCACCAGCCGCAATTCAGATAGAGGTTGTCGATCGGCGTCCTGTCGATGATCGGCGATCCGTCCATCGACATGTCCATGACGCCGCCCCAGGCGCGCAACACCTTTACCCGAGACAGGCCGGGGATCAGCGATACGCCTTCCTCGATCGTGTGCTCGACAGTGGCGAGATTGCCGCGCTGCGCATAGGAGGAATAGTAATCGATGTCGGCGCCGAAGACCAAGCCGCCCTTGTCGGACTGCGAGATATAGAAGTGACCGGCGCCATAGGTAATGACATTGTGGATGACCGGCTTCAGCCCCTCCGACACGAAGGCCTGCAGGACATGCGTTTCGATGGGAAGCCGAAGCCCGGCCATCTGCCCCGTCACCGAGGTGTGGCCGGCGGTGGCGAGCGCCAGCTTGTTGCAGCCGATAAAGCCCTTTGACGTCTCGACGCCCAGAACCCTGCCCGCTTGGTCGCGTCGGATGCCGGTCACCTCGCAGTGCTGGATAAGGTCGACGCCGCGCTGATCGGCACCGCGGGCATAGCCCCAGGCCACCGCATCGTGGCGGGCGGTGCCGCCACGCTTCTGCAGGAGCCCGCCGAGAACCGGAAAGCGCGCATGGTCAAAATTGAGGTAAGGCATCATCTTGCGCACCTCCTCGCGATCCAGCAGCTGTGCATCGACGCCAAGCATCATCATGGCATTGCCGCGCCGCGCATAGGCGTCGCGCTGGCCATCGGAGTGGAAGAGATTGATCACGCCGCGCTGCGACACCATGGCATTATAGTTGAAATCCTGCTCCAGCCCTTCCCACAGCTTCATGGAGAACTCGTAGAAGGGCTCGTTGCCCTCCAGCAGATAATTGGAGCGGATGATCGTGGTGTTTCGCCCGACATTGCCGGAGCCGATGTAGCCCTTTTCCAGCACGGCGATATTGGTAATGCCGAACTCCTTGGCAAGATAATAGGCGGTCGACAGGCCATGCCCGCCACCACCGACAATGATCACATCATAATGCGCCTTCGGTTGCGGCTCGCGCCAGACCGGCTTCCAGTGGCGATTGCCGGAAAAGGCCTGCCGAACGATGTCTAGGGCGGAATAGCGCATGCGGGATCCTGTCTCAATTCTCGTCGCCACCTTCGCATATGCAAATCAAAGGACAAGGGCATTCACACCGCCATTCCGTCGCATCCCTGGCGCATGTTTCAGGAAGATGACAGGCGTGGCCAGACGGCCACGGCCCCGGCTGCGGCGGCCCGGCCGCTGGCCGGATCGATAGCCGGCCGGGGATGTTTTCCGGCCCCCCGCCAATGCTTTCAACGGCTTGATGCCTTCGCCATGCCCGTGTGCCGCCATGCGCTTAAAATGGCTATCGACACACGGGGAGATCACGCCATGGCCGACACGACACCGAACCTCAGACTGCCCTTTATCCTGCCTTCTCAGGCACAGAAACATGTCACTCACAATGAGGCGCTGCTTCGGCTGGACACCTTGGTCCAGCTGGCCATCGAATATGAGGGTGCCGCGCCGCCCGCCAGTCCCGTCGAGGGTAGCCATTACGCCGTCACCGGCACGGCGACCGGCGCCTGGGCCGGACATGCCGGCACCATTGCCACCTTTCAGGATGGCGCCTGGAGCTTTCTGCTGCCAAACATCGGCTTTCTCGCCTGGTTCAAGTCGCTGTCAGCCATCCGGGCCTTTTCCGGCACAGCCTGGGTCACCCCCGGCCTGCCGGACATCCTCATGCCTTCACGCCTCGGGATCAGCGCGACGCCGGATGACAGCAACCGGTTGTCGATCTCGTCGGCCGCCTCGCTGTTCAACAATGCCGGCGCCGGGCACCAGCTGAAAATCAACAAGGCGGCGGTGTCCGATACCGCCTCGCTACTGTTCCAGAGCGGATGGTCGGGCCGGGCGGAAATGGGCCTTGCCGGCAATGACCAGTTTGCCGTGAAGGTGAGCGCCGATGGCGGCAGCTGGAAAACCGGCATGAGCTTTGATGGCGCCGGCCGGCCAAGCTTTCCCAACCGGCCGCTTGCCCGCGCCCATCGCGCCACCGGCACGTCCAGCCCTGCCTCCGGCGCCTCGACCGGCTTTACTACCCTTGCGCTCGAGCAGGGTGGCGTCACGCTTGGCGCTGCCGTGACCGGCGGCGGCAACGCGCTGGTGGTGCCCGCAAGCGGGATCTACAAACTGACGATGATGGTGTCTGTCACCTCGTCTTCCGGTCACACCGCAAGCCTCAGGCGCAATGCCTCTACAACGCTTCTGAGCCTCAGCCTCCCCTCGGCGGCACCGCTGACGGTCTGCGCATCGACACTTGCCAGTCTGACACTGGGCGATACGCTGACCTTCCTGCACGCCGGAACGGCGGTCCTCGATGAGGGCGCCGGGCGAACCGAACTGTCGCTTCAGATGATCTGACCGGCCCGCGGATGCTTTAAAAGGACGTCGCCCGCCGGGTTTTCCACCGCAAAATCCGGCCGGGTCATCCGGTCACCGTTTCTTGGCAAAGATCGTTAAAATGCAGCATAAACCTTGCTGCGCCGCAATCAAATCGTTCGAAAGAACATTCTAATCTTACGAAACACACAAGGTCGGTCGTGAATTGCGAAAAAAACACGAAAGAATTGTGGTCCAAATGCGGTTTCCTGCAAAACACGGTTTCCATTTAGTCAAATGTTAAAACTGCCGGGCTACGGTCGGCCTCGTGGTCTTGTGTAGTGTAGAGAGTCCAATGACCGAAATGATCCGGCCTCGAGTTAAATATGTCATCGGCCCCGATGGCAGCCCCCTGACGATTGCGGACCTTCCGCCGGCCAATACGCGCCGCTGGGTGATCCGTCGCAAGGCGGAGGTGGTTGCAGCGGTTCGCGGTGGCCTGTTGAGCCTCGAGGAAGCTTGCGAGCGTTATACCCTGACGGTGGAAGAATTCCTGTCCTGGCAGTCGTCCATCAACGACCATGGCCTTGCAGGCCTCAGAACCACGCGGATTCAGCAGTACCGCCACTAGTCAAGGCGTTCGCAAGCCGCCACAGACCGTCCTGGCTATCCTCTGGAGCCCGCCTCCCGAGGAGGCTTAACGCATGTCGGTGTCTGGCCGCTTGCCGGCGGCCATCGAAGAAAAGGGCGACAAGAGCCCGGTCATGATGGCTGAACCTGCATAGAACCACAGACCCGGCTGGGCGACGGCTGTCGCCAGCCCACTCCCCTTGGCCGCGAAGATCGCGATCGCCACCAGCATCACGTCCATCATAGACCACTTTGACAGATGCGGCAGCGCGCGGCCGAAAATCCCCATCCGATCCTGACCGAGCCGCCAACCTGCTTCCCGGCAAAACACCAGCAGAAGCTTGACTGCGGGAAACACGATCGAAAATAGAGCGATCAGGAGCGCCAGCCCGAAGTCTCCCTGCTCAAACAGGCCAGAGACCAGATCGATTAGCGACGGCGTCTGGCTGAACAGGAACAGCCGGTCGATCTGAAGGATCGGCAGGTAAATTCCAAAGAGAAGAAAAACCGCCGAGACCAGCAGCAATGCCTGGCGCAGCCTGCGCATGCCCCCTCCTCTCATCCTCGCCTCGGTTTCGCCCGGTCATTGGACACGAGCCCTTCAGCACGGCCGTCTGGACAAGGCGGTCTGGCATCTGGGCGATTTCGTCCTACATCAGCAGGATCATGGACAAAACAAGGGGCAGCAGCATGAAGATTACCGAAGAGACGCATTCCTCGGGCGGAGCCTACCGGGCGGAACTTGATGGCGCATCGGCGGAGATGACGTTTTCGCGCGCCTCGCCGCATCTGATCATCATCGATCATACGCAGGTGGACGACGCATTGCGCGGCAAGGGCGTCGGACAGGCCCTGGCGGTGCATGCGGTGGAGGCGGCACGGTCGGGCGGCTGGAAGATCATTCCGCTCTGCCCCTTCTTCAAGGCACAGCTTCAACGTCACCCCGACTGGCAGGATGTGATCAACCGCTGAGCGGCAGGCGCAGATCTGCGCCGCGGCGTGGACGCCTCAGGCGTCCTCGCAACGTTTAACCCCCAAAAAAGATCGCAGGCGGGATCAGGCGCGGGCGCGCATGCCGCCGTCGCGTTCTTCGAGAGCCGTGGCTTTCGAAAGTTCCGCCTGCGCTTCTTCAAGCGCAAGTTCGGCACTTTCCTGCTGGACGCGCAATTCGCGGATCGAAACCTGCAGATTGTCTGCCCGCTGGCGGGCCGCCTTGGCAAAAGTCGGATAGGCGAAATGATTCGGGTCTGTGATTCCCGATTTCTTTTCTTCCAGCGAAATCTGGTGCTCCAGTTCCTTCGCCATACGTTCAAATTCCGCCATCATCAGCTGTAACTGCTGCAACTGGCGGCGCTTTTCATTCACCTGAAATTCTTTCAGGCGCACAAGGCTGTCACGCGTCTTCATACGCAATACTCCCGTGGATAGCGAGACCCCGGCTATGTTCCCAATTCCCCCTGAGTCCGACCTGCAACAGTTCGGACTGAAAAATTGCCGCGCCGTTAACAAATTGGGCGCCGCGGTAACCTTTCATTTACGGGCATCGTTAATGATAGGGACGATCGTTTAAGGGTCCGTAAATGCCATGGTCGATTTCGACCGACGACAATGATGAGTCGTATGAATCACTTGGGAGGAATTCCTCACAAAATGATTCAGGTATGGCGCTGGCAGATTCACATGATAAATCAGGCGAATACCAAGTTTGTTTAACGAATTCCTGTGCCTTGCCAAAGGCGGTCAGAGTTTGTTAACCAATTGGTGTCAGCTTCCAAATCAGGCAACGTCTGGATCCGTCTCGCGTTAGGGGGCCATTCACACCTTCGCGGCGGTAAAGGGGAAAATTATGCGGGTTCTACTCATCGAAGATGACAGCGCGACTGCCCAGAGCATCGAGCTGATGCTGAAGTCGGAAAGCTTCAATGTGTATACGACGGATCTCGGGGAAGAGGGCGTCGACCTCGGCAAGCTGTACGATTACGACATCATCCTGCTTGACCTCAACCTGCCGGACATGTCCGGCTACGAGGTTCTGCGGACACTGCGTCTTTCCAAGGTGAAGACACCGATCCTCATCCTGTCCGGCATGGCCGGCATCGAGGACAAGGTTCGTGGTCTCGGCTTCGGCGCAGACGACTACATGACCAAGCCGTTCCACAAGGACGAGCTTGTTGCACGCATCCATGCCATCGTCCGTCGTTCGAAGGGCCATGCCCAGTCGATCATCATCACGGGCGAGCTGATCGTGAACCTCGACGCCAAGACCGTCGAAGTGGGCGGCCAGCGGGTTCACCTGACCGGCAAGGAATATCAGATGCTGGAACTGCTCTCGCTGCGCAAGGGCACCACGCTGACCAAGGAAATGTTCCTCAACCACCTCTATGGTGGCATGGACGAACCGGAACTGAAAATCATCGACGTGTTCATCTGCAAGCTTCGCAAGAAGCTGGCAAACGCCGCAGGCGGCGCGAACTACATCGAAACCGTCTGGGGCCGCGGCTATGTGCTGCGCGAACCGGATGGCGGCGAATACGCCGAAACGGCCTGATCTTTTATACCCCTATCGGATCCGCGATCAGTCAAACGTCCGGGATTTTTCCCGGGCGTTTTTCGTTGTGGCATGGGTTTCGTGGACGAACCAAAGCACGGCAGCCCCCAAGGGCACAGGGCGGCTTAACCCGGCAGATGTTCGGACATCGGGAGAATGCGGCTCAGGCGGCGGCGGAAAGACCGGAAAACACGGCGGTCAGGATCTTGCGGTCGAAGGGCTTCAGGAGAAAATCATCGGCGCCGGCGCGCTTGCCCGTCATCATCGTCTTCAGGTCCGCCTCGATGATGCAGTAATAGATGCGCACACGGTTGGCGCCCGGCAGGGCCTTGACCGCGGCGATGAGTTCGAGAGCCCCCTCAAGCGCCGCATCAACGATCAGGATCGCGGGCAATTCGGCCTGGCAGCGCATCAAAGCCTCCCGGTCGCCGGAGGCTTCGCTCACCAGAAAGCCCAGTTCTGACAGGATGCGCTTGGCAACCGTGCGGACGATATCGGAACTGTCGGCAATCATCAGGCGCTGCATCTGGCTCCCTCCCGGACCGCAGAACAAAAGCCGAGCGTGCAACGGCTTTTGGCCACGATAGGACGAACCGGCTAACGAACCGTTACCGGGCAACGCCCGGCAACGGCAGCACAAGGCGTCAGGCGGCCGAAATTTCGGCGGTGAAGACGATGTTGTCGTCATTGACGACATGGCTGAGGTCCATCCCGCATTCTTCCGAAAGAAGAACGGTGTAATAGGGCTGGATCGTGTGGGCATCGGCCAGTTCCTCGGCCGTGCCATTGCACAGTTCGACGTATTTCGGCGGAAGGCGCAGCATGCGGCCCTTCACCGTCAGCGTGAACTTTGCATCGGTTTCCGGATTTTCCAGCACCACATCAATGCTGCCGCCGCGCGGAATGGCGCTATAGGCCACCATGAACAGGTTGAGGAGCAGCTTGACGCGGTTCTTCGGGATGATCGCCCGCGGCCCGTTCCAGGAAACTTCGGTCTTCTTTTCGGCAGCGGCAAAGTCCTTGGCAGCCTTTTCCGCTTCGCCCGTATCGATGGAGGCGCCGACGGAACCGGAGGCGCCAAAGGCGAGACGGGCAAATTTCAGACGCACGGAGGCGTTCTGCGCCGAGGTGCGGATGAGGTCCAGCGCGTCCTCGTCGGCACCGCCCTCGTCCAACAGCTCAAGACCGTTACAGATCGCGCCCACCGGCGAGATCACATCATGGCAGACGCGGCTGCACAGGAGCGCCGCCAGATCGGGACCGCTAAGGATAAGGTTCGGATTCTTCGGCATCTGATTTTCCTGGATGTAGCCTTAATGATGATCGGCTATGTCTCACGACAATGTTGCGTGAAGGTGGCTTGGGGTTGGCATTTCCGTCTTACGCCGCCATAAAGACACCATTTTTGGTAAACCGGTTGTTAACGGGATGGTCTCAAGATGGCTCAGCCGCGATCTGAGGCACCAATTGATTAAAAAAACGGACAGGCCCCATGCGCTTCGATAGATTCTTTGCTCTTGCTCGACTGCTCGTCCTGCCAATTCTGGTGGCCACGATCGCCGCCCCGGCTGAGGCCCAGCAGCGATCGGGTGAACAATATACGCTGCAGGAAATCGTGGATGCCGGCCACGGCTTCTTCGGCAACACGACCGGCGGGCTGGCCAAGGTTGTCGAAAAGGCCTTCCAGCAATACGGCCTTCCCAATGGCTACGTGCTCGGCCAGGAAGGCTCCGGCGCCTTCATCGCCGGTCTCACCTATGGCGAAGGCCAGCTTTATACGAAGAATGCCGGCAATCACCCCGTCTTCTGGCAGGGCCCCTCGCTCGGCATCGATTACGGCGGCCAGGGCGCGCGCGCCATGATGCTCGTCTATAATCTGCCGGCCGTCCAGAACCTTTATGCCCGCTATGGCGGCGTGAGCGGCTCGGCCTTCGTGGTGGCCGGCGTCGGCATGACGGCACTGCGCAACAGCGACGTTATTGTCGTGCCGATCCGCACCGGCGTCGGTGCCCGTCTCGGCGTCAATGTCGGCTATCTCAAATTCACCGAAGCGCCGACCTGGAACCCCTTCTGATCGCTTCTCTGCCCGCCACGCCCGAAACGCCTGGCGGGCCACCCCGAGCTTGCTGTTGCCTATCCCCTGTCGATATTCTAGCTGTAGCTGAATTTAGATTTTCCTGAAATGCCAGACCGCAGGATGGACCGCCCGTGATCCAGTTCGCGCTTCTTTATGGGCTGGGCTTTCTCAGCGCCACGCTTCTGGTTCTGGTGCTGGCGCCGGCCGTCCATCGGCGTGTCGTGCACTATACGGAAAACCGCCTGAAGGCGACGATGCCGATCAGCCCGGCGGAAGTGCGCGCCCAGCGCGACATGGCGCGCGCCGTCTATGCCGCCGAAAATGCCCGCACACGACAGGAACTGGCCGAAGAGCGCGATCGCAATGTCTCGCTGCAACTGCGCTTCGACAGGCTCAGCGACGAAGCAGCGCATCTGCAGGCCAGCCATCACGAGATGCAGATGCAGGTGAGCGACATGAGCGTGGAAGCCGCAGACCTGCGCTCGAGGCTCCGGCGCGAAGAAGGCCTCATCCGCCAATTGAAGCAGTCGCTTTCGGCGGTGGAATCGACGGTGGCCAGCAAGAACGGTGAAATCGAAACGCTGCGCAAGCGCATCCACAAGCTGACAGGCGATCTCGACAACCTGAACATAGACCTCTCCACCCGCGACAGCACCGCAGACAGCCTGAAGCAGCGCGCCGCCGTGCTGCGCGAAGAGCGCGAGGCCCTGCGCACCGACCTGAAGCTGATGACCAGCCGCGCGCGGGATGCCGAGCAGCGTCTTTCCCAGGAGGAAGCCCGTTCCGCAAGGCTGGAGGAAAAGCTGGCCCGCGAGATGGCGCAGAAGGCCGACACGCAGGACGCACTCGACCGCCGCCTGCAGGAAATCGAACAGTTGCGTGGCCGCGACACCGCTGATGCCGACGAATGGCGCGAGCCGATCACCGGCAGCTACCCGCTGCCGCGCAAGAAAATCGCCGCCCTTGAAAAACACGCGCTTTCGGCGCGCAAGCACCGCCGCGGCCGCAACCGCCCGCAGGACGGCCAGCCCGCCGTTAAAGAGACCACCGACGACCGGAGTGAGCAGACCATGCGCGACCTTGGCCAGATGCAGGACGATATCCGCGCGCGAAGTGCAGCCCTTGGCGCGGAGCTTTCAAGTCCGACGCCATTACAATCGGACGAGACGCTGCGACGGGAACTTGCAACGATTGCCGCCGACATGGTGGCGCTGACGGCGGTAGCCGAAGGCCCGACCTCGCCGATCATGGCCATTCTCGACAAGGATGCCGAAGCACACCGGGACGGCGACAACACATCGGGCCATCCGGACGAGCCCGATCTTGCCCGCCGCGCCCGCCAGTCGCTCGACCGCATCCACGTCTCCGATCCGTGACACCTCGGCCACGGCAAGGAAGTCCGGTGTCAGATGACGCCTTGCAGCCTTGAAATCTCATAAAGCGCAATGCCGGTGGCGGTTGCGGCATTGAGGCTGTCGAGGCCCGGCATCTGCGGAATGCGGGCATTGCGGAACCGCGACAGGATGTCTGCGGGAAGCCCCTCGCCTTCCGTGCCCGTCACCAGAGCGATGCGCCGCTCGGCCGGGATATCGCGGATGTCGCTGTCCCCCTGCGGCGACAGGCCCCAGACGGCAAAGCCTTTGGCATGGACGGTTTCCAGAAGAGACAGAGCGCTTGCGCCGCGTGCATAGGGAACCGACAGGACCGAGCCGACGGAAACGCGCAGCGCCTTGCGGTAGAGCGGATCGCAGCAGGTTTCATCGAGAAGCACCGCCTGCGCCCCGAAGGCTGCGGCATTGCGGAAGATCGAACCGATATTGTCGTGGTTGGAAATGCCGCAGGCAACGATGACGAGCGCCGGTTCCGAGCAGGCATCGAGCAATTGATCTGCAGGAGGGGCAGCGCTGCGCCGCCCAAGCGCCAGCACGCCCCGATGCAGGTGAAATCCGGCTATGGCATCCAGAACGCCGGCATCAGCCACGTAGACCGGAACGTCGGCGGCAAATTTCGCCAGAAGATCGGCAAGACCTGCCACGCGGTTTTCCAGAAGCAGGATCTTTTCCGCCGCAATCGCCCCCTTCCCGGCATGCGCCCTTGCCAGCATGCGCAGCACCACCGTGCCTTCCGCAATGAAGCCGCCGCCGCGCCCGACGAGATCGCGCTCGCGGATCGCACGAAACTCCGCAATTCGCGGATCAGCGGCATCGGTGATGCGGATGAGCGGGCGGGCGTCCGTCATGGTCAGCGGTCTTGAACGGTCACGTCGGCGACGATGCGGCCGACCGCAAGATCAAAGATCAGCGCCTTGCGAACGCCGCCCACCACGCCGTAAAACAGGATCTGCCCGCCCGAATGCGACACCGACTGCACCTCGAAGCCGGGCGGCAGATGCGCGGTTGCGGCAAGCGGCTGATCGGCCGGCACGGCAAAACCGGTGCCGGTTACCACAGGCGCCGGCGTTTGCGGCGCATGGCGCACCTTGTAGACAACCGCTCCCAACACCGCCATAAGGCTGATGAACATGATGCTTCCGGAAACGATCTGCAGACGCACCATCTTGCGCCGGACGTTATCCATCACCGGATCGAGTGGCGCGTCTTCCTGTTGCTCGGGTTCGAGATTGGCCATCGGGCAAAAGTCCTTCGCTTTAACTGTCATCGGGATGAACACATGAACGACCCCTTTAACCAAGGCGAGACGCCAAGGAAAGTGCTGACTGCCGGCGAGGATGCGGCCGGCCGGCTGGATGCCTGGCTGACGTCGGTGCTTGAGGGCGAATTTTCCCGCAGCCGGCTGAAGGCGCTCATCGAACAGGGCGCCATCACGCTGAACGGCAAGACCTGCACGGAGCCGAAGAAGAAGATTGCCGCCGGCGACACGATCACCATCGATCTGCCGGAAGCGGAAGACCCGGAGCCAAAGGGCGAAGACATTCCCATCGAGGTTCTCTACGAGGACGAGGACCTGATCGTGCTGGTGAAGCCCGCCGGTCTCGTCGTCCATCCAGGCGCCGGCAACTGGACGGGCACCCTGGTCAATGCCCTCATTCATCATTGCGCCGGCAGCCTGTCGGGCATCGGCGGGGTCAAGCGTCCCGGCATCGTCCACCGGCTCGACAAGGAGACGAGCGGCGTGATGGTGGTGGCCAAGAACGATATCGCCCATCGGCATCTCGCCGCACAATTTGCCGACCATGGCCGCACCGGCGACCTGGAGCGCGCCTATGTCGCCCTCGTCTGGGGTCGCCCTCGCCAGCTGCGCGGCACGATTGACGCGCCGCTCGGCCGCTCCGGCGCCGACCGCACCAAGCGCTCGGTGAAACGCGAGGATACCGATGACGCACGCGAGGCCGTGACCCATTATGTCGTCACCGAACGCTTTCACGAGAAGCCCGATTCGACCTGCCTTGCCTCTCTGGTGGAGTGCCGGCTGGAAACCGGGCGCACCCACCAGATCCGCGTGCACATGGCCCATATCGGCCATCCGCTGATCGGCGATCCGGAATATGGCGCAGCCTTCAGGACCAAGGCCAATCTTCTGCCGGAAGCCGCCCGCGCCGTCGTCAGCCGCTTCCACCGGCAGGCCCTGCACGCCTTTCTCCTGGCCTTCGAACATCCGCGCACCGGCGAGGTGATGGAGTTCGAAGCCCCGGTGCCGGACGACATGGAGGAATTGCTGGAGGCGTTGCGGAGCGAAAGCGAGTAGCGAGTAGCGAGTAGCGAAAACGTGAGCCGGCACCGATGGGCGCGGCAAGCGCTTTTCCTGTGATCCGCTCCCCCGTGAGCTCGTAATGTCATAACAGGGTCGTGACCGGCGCATGTGCTTGAATCACCCTTTCGCCGCACTTATCTGTTAGCTGGATGGGTGCGGGGTCGAGGGAAAGACCCGCATCTTACGGCTCGCCTTTCGATCGGCAGAACGATCACGGGAGCCGGAACACGATCAGAAGGGGGTGCTTTATGGCCCGCAATTCTCTGCCTTCGATTACAGCCGGCGAAGCTGGCCTTAATCGTTATCTCGATGAAATCCGCAAGTTTCCGATGCTGGAGCCCCAGCAGGAATACATGCTGGCGAAGCGTTACGCCGAACATGGGGATCGCGACGCGGCCCATCAACTCGTCACCAGCCATTTGCGCCTCGTGGCCAAGATCGCCATGGGCTATCGCGGCTACGGCCTGCCGATCGGCGAAGTCGTGTCGGAAGGCAATGTGGGCCTGATGCAGGCGGTCAAGAAATTCGATCCCGAGCGCGGTTTTCGTCTCGCCACCTATGCCATGTGGTGGATCAAGGCCTCGATCCAGGAATACATCCTGCGCTCCTGGTCGCTCGTCAAGATGGGCACGACCGCCAATCAGAAGCGGCTGTTCTTCAATCTGCGCCGCCTGAAAGGCCGTATCCAGGCCATCGACGAAGGCGATCTGAAGCCGGATCAGGTGACGGAAATCGCCACCAAGCTTCGGGTCTCGGAGGAAGAAGTCGTCTCGATGAACCGCCGCCTGTCGGGTGACGCGTCGCTGAATGCACCGATCCGGGCAGCCGAAGGCGAAGCGGGCCAGTGGCAGGACTGGCTGGTCGATGACCACGACACCCAGGAAGCCGTGCTGATCGAGCAGGACGAGCTGGAAACCCGCCGTCGCATGCTCGACAAGGCGCTCAGCGTCTTGAACGAACGCGAGCGCCGTATCTTCGAGGCCCGTCGCCTCTCGGAAGATCCGGTGACGCTGGAAGACCTGTCGACCGAGTTCGACATCAGCCGCGAGCGCGTGCGCCAGATCGAGGTGCGCGCCTTTGAAAAGGTTCAGGAAGCCGTTCAGAAGGAAGCCCTGGCGCAGGCCAAGGCCCTTCGCGTCGTCGACGCCTGAGCGGCACGACCACCCAAACTTCCCGACGGTTTAAAGGCCCGGCAAAAGCCGAGCTTAGCTAGCTAGCGAACTTTGCATGTTTCAAGATTTAGAGTGAAGGGCGGCCGCAATGGCCCTTCGCCCCGTCTTGACGGGGAGAAGGTCGCGGCAGCGGGATGAGGGGCCAATTCGCCGCCTAATCAATAGTTTAAGGCCCCTCACCCCAGCCCTCTCCCCGCACGCGGGGCGAGGGGGCAAAGACGTCGTCAATGCCGATCCCGGCGATGTCGTTGACTTTGTCAGCAGTCTGGGCCCGGCAAAAGCCGGGCTTTTCCATCTCTGGAAACTCTGCAGGTCCGGCAGCCGCCTTCTCAGGCAAGCGGCGCCCCCTTGCCCCGGTCATCACGACGCAGGCGATCCTCCAGCGTGCCGACATGCAGTTCGAACATGTGATTGTCGTCGTCGTAGAAATAGATCGAGTGACCCTCCTCGCCGTGCGGATGCCCGTCGTGCAGATCGAGACCCAGGGCCTCGATTGCGTCCAGACGCTCCTCCACATCCTCCTCGCGAATGGTGAAAGCCACATGGTTGTAGCTGCGCGCCAAGTCGACCGAGCCTTCAATAAGAACGATCCAGACGGACGATAGCCCGTCACCGATCTGAAAGATCCGTTCCTTGGTGAGGGTGAATTCGTCGGCGCCGGGGTCCTCGACCTTGCGCGCCTTCATGACCGTCGTCAGGATCTCCTCCATCCGGTCGAGGTTTTTCGTGACAAAGGTGATGTGACACAATCCGCCAGCCATTGCCGTTCTCCCATCTGCCGCGGCCGACATCCTGAGAGGAGACGACACCGCCTCACCTTCTCCCGGATGATGGCGGCAGGATGACCCGGCGGCGCGCCCGGCATCCAAAAAAATCCGCCGGGCGAAACCGGCGGACCTTGATGTTCTGTTGAACCGAAGGCTGAGCTTACTGGCCGGCCGGCGAAAGGGCCGCCCACTGGCGGATCGCCTCATCGAAGGCTTTCACGCCTTCAGAGCCCTTCTGGAGGGTGAGTAGCGCGCGACGGCCGGTGCCGTAGATGATCGGCACGTCCAGCCAGTTGCGGCTCTTCAGAAGCTCCATGTTGCGGGCGCGCGCATCGGGAAAATCGTTGAGCGCAATCATGTGGAAGTCCGGCGTGATCTTGGCCGGAACCGCAATCAACGGATCGCCGCGATCCTGCTCGGTCTGCTTCATCGAAATGCGCTGCACGCTTTCGATGGCACCGCCCTCGAAATCCGCCGGCAGCGAGAAGACGAACTCGACCAGGTGGCTCGCCGGGAGCGAGGCATCCGCATTCCGCTTGAAGGTGATGAGCGCCGTCAGCCCGCGTTCCGGCAGGTTGATGCGGCCCTGGACCACAGGCTCAGGCCGGCCGTTTTCGCCGGTTTCGCTCTGCAGCGACCAAGACACTCTGCCTTCGATGGCAGTCGGCGAAGACTGGCCGATGCGTTCCTCGTACAGGAAGATCTTCTCTCCCGAAACGGCCGGCGTTGCAGCCGGGGTTGCAGGCGGCGCACTGCTGCTCGGTGCGGCCGGCGTCGTCACCGCATTGGTGTTACCGCCGGCATCGGGTGCCGCCGGAGCGTTCAGCTGGGCAATCGACTGGCTTGCGCCACCGGCTGCCGGTCCGCCGGCGCCGTCATCGACTTCCGTACCGTTTGCCAGCAGGCGCTGCGTAAACTTGGTCGGGCCAGCCGCCGCCGGTGTGCCAGATGCGGCGGCAGGCGCCGTGGCGGTGGCAGTCGCAGTTCCCTTGGGGGGCTGCGTCGAAGCCGGCGCCGTCGCGTTGCTCGAAGACGGCGGTGCCGACGCGGTCGTGGCAGCCGGAGCCGTCTTCTCGCCGGCGACATTGCCGATCATGTTGTCCAGCGCATCGCGGTTCAGCCAGATGGCGTAGCCACCACCGCCGAGGACGGCGAGACCGAGGATGGCCAGCACCCAAACGCCGTAATTGCGCTTGGGCTTGGTCTGGACGCGGTAGGCGCGCGCAGGAGCCGCTTCCGCCAGATCCGGCTCTTCCGCCGGCAGGTCTTCCCCGCGTCCGCCCTTTTCGGCGGCTGTCTTGTCATAGCCGATCAGTTGTTCGAGATCGTTCCACGGGTCGCTGGACGCAGCCGGCGCCTCGACCTTCGCTGTTGTCTGGATCGGCTGAAGATAGGTGGCAAGCGGATCAGGCACATCCGGCTCGGCCTTGGCCGGTGCCGGATAATCCGGCAGGTCCGTCACGGCCGGCATCTCGACCTTGGCCGTGACATGGGCTTCGCGATCGAAATGCGCCTCGAACAGATCGGCAGCCTGCCGATCGATGAAGGCCGGCACAACGGGTGCTGCCGCCGGCGTCTCGGGGCGCTCTGCCTCGTCTTGCGCCTGCCAATCGGGCTGCGCGTTCCAGCCGGCGGAGTTGTTCCAGTCCGCGACGGGCGCGGGCTCCACGGCAATGGAGGCGGATTCGGACAGGGTCTCACCGGTCTCACCGGTCGCGGCCTGCACGCTGCCATGCCAGTCGTCATGGCCGAAGACCTGCGGCGCAGTCTCTTGCGGGTGCTGATCCGCTTCGGGCACGTCCGACGAGAAGGGGTCTTCCCTCTGCAGGGATGGCGCTGTCGATGGGGCATCCGGCCAGGCGGGCGCCATCTGTGCCCGGGTGCGCGGCGGCTCGTCATAGACCGGGAAACGGGGCGCCTCGGCGTACGTCCGTGCCTCGGCCTCATCGGCACGGGGCGCGTCTCCACGCGGCACATCGGCCTCGTCATCGTCGGCAAAGGGATTTTCGTCGGCCGGCGCATGGGCCTCGGGCATCGCAGCCGGAACAGCGGTCAGGTCCTGATGCGCATCATGGGCCGGCGCCTGCGGCTCGGGATCGGCCGGTTCATGGACAGGCGCTACCGGTTCGGCCTCGAACGGGCGCGCATCATCATGCTCCGGCGCCGCGCCATACGGATCTGCGGCATGGACCGGCTCGGCCTGATACGCTTCCGCTTCCGGCACGGCTTCGGACTGCGGCTCATGATACGGTGCTTCGTAGGGCGCTTCCTGCGCTTCGGGGACGGCAGCCGGGCTTGCCGGCGTCTCGTCCTGAGGCTCCGGCTGAACGGCCGGTTCGGCAAAGGCTTGAGGCTCTGCGTGCGCGGGCGAAGGCTCCGGCACAGCGGCCGTTTCCTGCCAGGCCGCCGGCGCAACATCGACGGGCGGTGGCTGCACGAACGGTTCGTCGGCTGCCGGCGCAGCTTCGCGATGCTCGGCCTCGACCTCGCGGATCGCAGCTTCCAGCTTGTCCATCTGGCGGCGCAGCATCTCGTCCGAGGGGCGCGGCTTCATGTTCTCCAGCTGCCGCTGAACGGCGCCGCGAGCCTTTTCGTATACCCGAATACGCATTTCGGGATTATTGTTCGCCAGGCCATCCACGGCCCGGCGAATAACCGCTACAAAATCAGCCATTGATACTTTCTCTTGATCACCGGCAGCGCGCCGAGTGAAAAGGTAGATAGCGCTGGACTTTAGTCTTCAAAAGGGTCTGTCACAAGTATCGTGTCGTCGCGCTCGGGGCTGGTGGACAGAAGCGCCACCGGCGCCCCGATCAGTTCTTCCACCTGACGCACGTATTTGATCGCCTGAGCCGGCAGATCCGCCCACTTACGGGCACCGACGGTTGACTCTTTCCAACCTTCCAGCGTGATGTAAATCGGTTCGACACGCGCCTGCGCTGCCTGGGCAGCCGGCAGGTAATCGATTTCCTGGCCGTCCAGCGTGTAGCCGACGCAGATCTTCAACTCGTCCAGCCCGTCCAGCACATCGAGCTTGGTGAGCGCAATGCCGGTGATGCCGTTGGTGGCCACCGACTGGCGCACGAGCGCTGCATCGAACCAGCCGCAACGACGCTTGCGCCCGGTCACGGTGCCGAATTCATGGCCTTTTTCGCCGAGGAACTGGCCGATTTCATCGGTCAGTTCCGTCGGGAACGGGCCTTCGCCGACGCGCGTCGTATAGGCCTTGGTGATGCCGAGGATATAGCCGAGCGAGCCGGGACCCATGCCGGAACCGGCGGCAGCCTGGCCGGCCACCGTGTTCGACGAGGTAACGAACGGATAGGTGCCGTGGTCGATATCGAGCAGCGAGCCCTGCGCACCTTCAAACAGGATGCGCGAGCCTTGGCGGCGCTCCTTGTCGAGCAGGCGCCAGACCGAATCCATGAAGGGCAGCACGCGATCGGCAATCGAGGTCAGCTCTTCCATGATCGTGGAATGCTCGACTTCGGGCGCGCCAAAACCACGGCGCAGCGCGTTGTGATGGGTCAGGATGCGTTCCACCTTGGCTTCCAGCGCATCGAGATCGGCCAGATCCATGACGCGGATGGCACGGCGGCCGACCTTGTCTTCATAGGCCGGGCCAATGCCGCGGCGCGTGGTTCCGATCTTGGTGCCGCTGTTGGAGGCGGCGTCTTCGCGCATGCCGTCCAGTTCGCGGTGAAGGGACAGGATGAGCGTGGCGTTTTCGGCGATGCGCAGGTTTTCCGGCGTCACATCGACATTCTGCGCCTTCAGGCGGCCGATTTCGGCAATCAGCGCATGCGGATCGACCACGACGCCATTGCCGATGACGGCCATTTTGCCGGGACGCACGACGCCGGACGGGAGAAGCGAAAGCTTGTAGCTGACGCCATCGATCACCAATGTATGGCCGGCATTGTGGCCACCCTGGAAGCGCACGACGATATCGGCTCGTTCCGAGAGCCAATCAACGATCTTGCCCTTGCCCTCGTCACCCCATTGCGAACCGATTACCACGACATTCGTCATCTTAAAGCTTTCCTGCTCTGTCGCCAGGCTTCAACGCCCCGCCCAAACCGGCGCATCTATACTGTGTGATTTCAGGGAAAGCGACCCGTTTATGAGCTTTTCGCCTGTTTTTAGATGACAGCGCGCTTCGCTCGCGGTTATTTGCGCGACAAAACAATCGGGAAGTCATGCTCTTTCCGGATCTTCCCGGGAGTGCACCCTTGCATATCAGAGCCTATGCCTACCTGATCGTCGCCACTTTGTGCTGGGGCGGCAATGCTGTCGTCGGCAAGCTCGCCGTCGGCCATGTCAGCCCGATGATGCTGACCATGCTGCGCTGGGTGATTGCCTGCGCCATCATTTTCGCCATCTCGCTGCCGCAGCTGAAACGTGACTGGCCGGTGGCCAAGCAGCACCTGCCGCTTATGATCTTTCTCGGTGCGGTCGGCTACACGCTGTTCAACGTGCTTCTCTATAATGCCGTGCATTATACGACGGCCATCAACGTCACGATCGAGCAGGCCGGCATCCCGTTCCTGATCTTTCTCGCCAATTTCGTGTTTTTCCGTATCCGCGTGTCGCTCGCACAGATCCTGGGCTTTTCTTTGACGCTGGTCGGCGTGGCCATCACCGTCTCGCATGGCGATCTTGCGACGCTTCTGTCGCTGACGGTCAATTTCGGCGATCTGCTGATGGTGATCGCCGTCATTGCCTATGCGGCCTATACGATCGTCTTGCGCTGGCGCCCGCCGGTTGACTGGCGCACGCTGATGGCCATTCCGGCGCTGGTGGCACTTCTGTGCACGTTGCCGCTGGTGGCGTGGGAATATTCGGCCGGAACGATGATGTGGCCGGATGCCCCCGGCTGGACGGCCGCCCTTTATACGGGGCTGTTTGCCTCGCTGGTGGCGCAGATTCTCTATATCCAGGGCATCGGCCATATCGGCGCCAACCGCGCCGGGCTGTTCATCAATCTGGTGCCGGTGTTCGGCACGCTGCTGTCCGTCCTGGTCATCGGCGAGCAGCTACAACTGTTTCATGTGCTGGCGCTGGTGCTGGCGCTCGGCGGCATTGCCATTGCCGAACGCGGGAAGTCGGCAACCGGAAACCCGTGACGTCAGGCGTTCCTCAGATCTGCGGCACGCGGTTGTCGAGAACCAGATCGCCATTGTCGGTGGATACGATCAGCACGCGCTCCACTGTGCCCGCGGGCGTCATCAGGAAGCCGATGCGCAGTTCGTCTAAGGGCTGTCCACGGCCGATCAGCGCCTCCTGCTTGAGACGCGCGCAATCGGTGCAGGAACCGGGACGCGCCGGGCCACCGGTCGCGTCGGAAACCAGGCTGTCGAAATAGCCGTCCAGCGAGCCGACCGTCTCGTTGACAGCGATGTTGAGTGCCTGCACCGCCGCGTAATCGGTTTCATAGGGGGCGGGAGCCGCCTTGGCTGTCGCCACTTCGTGCGACTGCGACAGGACCGTGAAGGCACCACGGGCAAGACCTCCCGGGCCGGCTGCATCGGCTGTGCCGCAGGTGAGGACCGAGAGAAGCGCCGCAACGGCAATGATGGTTTTCGACATAATCGCTTGCCTCTATCAAAGCGGAGGGTCGCCGTTTTGCGCACCGTCCCGTTTCGGATCATCAGCCCTTCATCAGAGCCTGCCCGGTCCTGTGTCCCGGGATTGACCGAGTTATAACCCGCTGCTTTTGCGGGCGACTTAAGCCAGTGACGACAATTTTAGCGAAACGCATTTTTTTCCCGAAACGGGACTGGCTCGAAAAGAGACAGCGGCAATGCGCGCAAAAAGGCAGCAAGCCGCACGGAATTTGGCGCTTTTCGGACCCGCTGGGATTGCCTTATCCAGAGAGCAAGGACTGCGAGAGGATATGCCATGGCCAAGCCGTTTTACTGGAATGAACTGAACACCTACGATTTCGCCGGCCTCTCGCCTGACAGGACGATTGCCATCCTGCCGCTTGCCTCCACCGAGCAGCACGGGCCGCATCTGCCGATCGCAACCGATGTGGCGATTGCCAATGGCATGCTGGCAGAGCTGAAGGTCCAGCGTCCCGACGACCTCGATATTCTGGTTCTGCCGACGCAGGAAATCGGCAAGGCCAACGAGCATATTTATGGACCCGGCACCCTCTCGCTCGGCGCCGACATTCTCATTCCCGCCTGGACGGCGATCGGCGGCAAGGTGGCGGAAGCCGGCATCCGCAAACTGGTGATGGTCAATTCGCACGGCGGCAATCTCGACATCATGAGCATCGTCTCGCGCGAGATGCGCGTGCGCTTCGGCATGGCGGCCGTTGCCACGCAATGGGCCCGTTTCGGCCAGCCGGAAGGCATGATCAGCGAGCACGAGCAGAAATTCGGCATTCACGGCGGCGAAGTGGAAACCTCGCTGATGCTGCACTTCCGCCCGGACCTGGTGCGGATGGACAAGGCGCAGAATTTCGCCTCCAAGGCCGAATGGATGAAGGAAAACACCCGCTTCCTGCAGCCTCTGCCGCCGCATGCGCTCGCCTGGATTGCCCATGACCTCAATCCGGCAGGCGTCGTCGGCAATGCGGCAGCGGGCACGGCGGAAAAGGGTGCCGCCATCTGCCGCCATCAGGTGGCGGGCTTCATCCAGCTGTTGCGCGATGTGGAATCCTATCCGCTGTCCAACCTTTATACGGCCTGATCTACTCGATCTGCGCCTCGAAACCATCGAGAAGCGCGCGGACCGGGCCGCTGCGATATTTTTGCTTGAGCGCCTTCAACCGGGCATCCGTGCCGCGGCACGAGGCTTCAAGGGCAGCGGCAATCTCCTGCCGGCGCGCGGCATCGCCGGGCGGCTCCTCGCGAAAATGATCGCATTGCTCTCTCTTTGCCACGAAGGCGGAGACGTCCGCCGGCAGATCGCGGCCAGAGGCAGACGCTGCGGCACCGACCAGCAGCAGGCTTGCAAGCGCAAGGCGCCTCATGACCGAAGCTCTGCCGGCTGCCGCTGCGGCGGCACATGCCCCTTCGCCTCCAACTCCTCCACCAGCGCGCCGAGTTCCCCGAGCAGGAATTCCACAAACAGGCTGGTGGCCGTATCGAGCGTGGCACGTGCGCGGGCAAACAGTTTCATCGGCTGGTGGCGGCGCTGCGATTCGACGAGCGGGCGAAAGACCAGTTCGCCGCGCCGGCAATCGCCGATCACATCCAGCGGATTGAGGAAGGTGAGCCCCGTGCCGCGCTTCACGAGGTGGCGCAGCGTCTCCGGTGCACCGGTTTCCACCACCGGCTCGACCGACATCGGCAAGGGCGACAAGATGAGATTGATCATGGTGCGCAGGCTCATGCCGGGCTGGGCAAGGACCAGCGGCTCCTGCAGCACCTTGGCGAGATCCACCGGCCCCTCCTCGCCGGCCAGCGGATGATCGGGCGGCAGCACGACGCCAATCGGGATATCGAAAGTGGCGAGCGTGCGAAGCCCGGGCGTTGCCGGAATATTAAAGCCGATGCCGAGATCGACCTCGCCGGAGAGGACCGGGTTCGCCGTCGTCGTCGCCCCGTCGATGGCAAGCTGGATGCGCATGCGCGGATGTTTTTCGACGAAGCGGGCAATGAGTTCCGGCAGCGGACCGGCGGCAAGCCCGACCGTGGAAATCATCGACACACGACCCACCTGCGGCATTTTGAGGCCGCGCACGCGCGTCTCCAGCTTGTCATAGGCCTTCAGCACGTCGCGGATATGCTCGATGCACAATTCCCCGGCTGCCGTCAGTCGCAATCCGCGCGGCAGACGCTCGAAAATCTGCGCCCCAAGTTCCTCCTCGAGCGCCAGGATCTGCCGGTTGATCGCCGAGGAGGCGACGTTGAGGCGCGCCGCCGCCTTGCGGATCGACCCGCAGCGGGCAATTTCATCAATGTATTGCAGTTTTCGCGAGTGCAGCATGCCGGGCCCCATTGCTTAAGATTTAATCATGCCGCACAATTTGTGCAGTTACCAGATGAGCGCTGCCACAAAGGCATCAATCCGTGCGAATTTTGATGCTTTTCAAAGCGCAAAACCAATGGCTGAAATGGATGAAAGGGATGCCGTAAAGAGCGTCCCGGCATCGGAAAAGGGAACAGGTGGAATGGACACGCTGCGGAAATTGAAGACCACTCTCGCCGGCATGGCTCTTGGCACCGGACTAGCAATGAGCGGTCAGGCGCTCGCTCTCGACGAGGTGAGCTACGGCACCAACTGGCTGGCGCAGGCCGAACATGGCGGCTTCTACCAGGCCGTGGCCGACGGCACCTATGAAAAGCACGGGCTGAAGGTCACCATCGTGCAGGGCGGACCGAATGCCGCCAACCGGGCGCTGCTGATTGCCGGCAAGGTGGATTTCTACATGGGCGGTCCGCTCGGCGACATGGACGCCGTCAAGCAGGGCATCCCGCTCGTCTCGGTCGCCTCGATCTTCCAGAAGGACCCGCAGGTCCTGCTCGCCCATCCGGATGCCGGCGTCGAAAAGTTCGGCGACCTTGCCAAGCTCGATACGATCTTCATGGGCAAGGAAGGCTATGTCACCTATTTCGAATGGATGAAGAAGAACTTTCCGGGCTTCAAGGAAGAGCAGTACAAGCCCTACACCTTCAACCCCGCCCCCTTCATCGCCGACAAGAAATCCGCCCAGCAGGGCTATCTGACGTCGGAGCCCTATGAAATCGGCAAGCAGGCCGGCTGGACGCCGAAAGTCTTCCTGCTGGCAGATGCCGGCTACAGCCCCTATTCGACGATGATCACCACGACGCAGAAGATGATCGACACGAAGGCGGACGTGGTGCAGCGCTTCGTCGATGCCACCATCGAAGGCTGGTACACCTATCTCTACGGCGACAATTCCAAGGCGAACGCGCTGATCAAGAAGGACAATCCGGAAATGACGGATGGCCAGATCGCCTATTCCATTCAAAAGATGAAGGAATACGGCATCGTGGAATCCGGCGACGCGCTGACCAAGGGCATCGGCTGCATCACCGACGAGCGTTACAAGAAATTCTTCGAAGAGATGGTGCAGATCGGCGTGCAGCCGGCCGACCTCGACTACAAGAAGGCCTATTCCACCAAGTTCGTCTGCAAGGGTGTCGGCATGGCGCTGAAGAAGTAAACGGCGAAGTCCCCTCCCCAACCCCTCCCCACAAGGGGGAGGGGCTTGTCCGTCCCTCGCCACTCTTCGGGCTGAGGCAACGGTTGCCTCCTACAGTCTCCCCCCTTGTGGCGGGGTCCGAAGGACGGGGTGAGACCGGTGGCTCGACCCAAAAGCCGGCAGGCCAGAGGGGGTCTTTGCCAGCATCGGCTCGCTTGGCGCAGGTCGCGACAGCCGCTGAGTCTGACAGTGCCTTTGGCGCACAACGAAGTCCCCTCTCCCCGTCCCGACGGGGAGAGGGTTAGGGTGAGGGGCAGCTTTTCGAAAAACTCTGGAAAGCCCCAACACACATGCAAAGAACACAAGGCCCTTTATGACCGAGACTGATGCCCCACTGCCCCCCGCCTCCCACAAGCGCCCGTTGGTGGTGATGCGCAATGTCTCCAAGAGCTTTTCGAGCGGCACACTGGCGCTGTCGGATATGTCGCTCACCGTCCAGGGTGGAGAGTTCGTGAGCCTGCTTGGTCCCTCCGGCTGCGGCAAGTCGACGGCGCTGCGCATCATTGCGGGGCTCGGCGATGTCACCACCGGCGAGATCGACTGGCCAAGCTCGCGCATCAATTCCAAGGGCCTGCCGGAAGGCGATATTTCCTTCGTCTTCCAGGAGCCGACGCTGATGCCGTGGCAGACGGTGTTCGGCAATGTCTACCTGCCGCTCAGGCTTGCCGGCGTCTCGAAGGCTGCCGCGCGCGACAACATCATGACCTCCCTCGACATGGTGGGGCTCAAGGATTTCGCCGACGCCTATCCGCGAGAACTTTCCGGCGGCATGAAGATGCGTGTTTCGATTGCCCGCGCGCTCGTCACGAAGCCAAAACTCCTCCTGATGGACGAGCCTTTCGCGGCGCTCGACGAAATCACCCGCCAGAAACTCAATGACGACGTGCTGCGGCTCTGGCGCGAGACGGGCATCACCGTCATCTTCGTTACCCATTCGGTGTTCGAGAGCGCCTATCTCTCCAACCGCATCGTGGTGATGAAGGCGCGGCCCGGCCGGGTGCATGCGGATTTTCCGCTTTCCACCAGCCTGGATCGCGGCCCGCTTTATCGCAGTTCGGAAGAATATCGCGCAACTTGCGAAAAGGTGTCGCATTCGCTGATGGAAGCGATCGGCTTTCCCCTCGCCGATGGCATGGAGATGCATTGATGGCCGCCTTGCACGAACCGGGCTTTGTCTCCCGCCATCGCGAAACGCTGCTGCGCATCGTCATTCCGATCCTCGTCGTCGTCTGCCTGGTGCTTCTCTGGCAGGTGCTGGTGACGGCAACCGGCGTGCCGCAATATATCCTGCCCGGCCCGGGCGCGGTGGCGCTCGCCCTCGTCAAGGACTGGGGCACGCTGTCGCCGGCGCTCTGGGTGACGACGAAGATCACGATGTCGGCGCTGGCCCTGGCGCTTGTCGGCGGCGTCGGCATCGCCGTTTTTCTCGTGCAGTCGAAATGGATCGAGACGGCATTTTATCCGATCGCCGTCATCCTGCAGGTGACCCCGATCGTGGCCATCGCGCCGCTCATCCTCATCTATGCGCCGACCACGCAGGTGGCGCTTCTCATCTGCGCCTTCCTCGTCGCCTTCTTTCCGATCCTCTCCAACATGGTGCAGGGTCTGAAAAGCGTCGACCACAACCTATTGAACCTGTTCGACCTTTACGGCGCGTCGCGGCTCCAGACACTGATCTATCTGAAGCTGCCGGCCTCCCTTCCCTATTTCATGACGGGGCTCAGGATCGGCGGCGGCCTGTCGCTGATTGCCGCCGTCGTTGCCGAATTTGCCGCAGGCTCCGCCGGTGCCGGCTCCGGTCTCGCCTTCCGGCTCCTGGAAGCCCAGTACCGCCTCAATATTCCGCGTCTCTTTGCAGCACTGATCCTCCTCTCGGCGCTCGGCGTGGTGATCTTCGGCATCACCTCCTTCATCGCCTGGCTCGGGCTTCACCGCTGGCACGAGAGCAGCATAAGGAGAGAAAACTGATGTCCTTTCTCGATCTGCCCAAAGCAGACCATTTCGTTCTGGCCAATGCCACCCTGCCCGCCATCACCGTCGAAGGCTATGACGCCCCGGCAACCGAAGGCCTCGTCTCGGCCGACCTGATCATTGCCGGCGGCAAGATCGAAAGCATCGTTTCGCCCGGCACGGCACCGGCTGCCCTTCCCCGTGCCGATCTGCGCGACGGCATGGTGTTTCCCTGTTTTGTTGACATGCACACCCATCTCGACAAGGGCCATATCTGGGAGCGTCGGCGCAACCCGGACGGCACGTTCATGGGCGCGCTCGAAAATGTCGGCGCTGACCGGGCGCAAAACTGGACGGCGCAGGATGTGCGCGCCCGCATGGAATTTTCGCTGAAGACAGCCTATGCCCATGGCACGAAACTCATCCGCACCCATCTCGACAGCATTCCGCCGCAGCACGATATTTCCTTTGCCGTCTTTTCCGAGCTGCGCGCGGAATGGCAGGACCGTGTCGCCCTGCAGGCCGTGGCGCTTTTGCCGCTGGAGCAGGTGCTGAACGAGCCGGTGTTTGCCGATATCGTCGCCGTGACGAAGCGCCATGGCGGGCTGCTCGGTGGCGCAACCCGCATCCTGCCCGACTTTGAAAACATCCTCGAAACGCTGTTTCGGGCAGCCGCCGACAACGGGCTCGACATCGACCTGCATGTGGACGAGACGGAAGACAAGCAGGTTCTGACGCTCAAAACCATTGCCGAAACGAAACTGCGCCTCGGCTTTGAAGGCAAGGTCACCGTCGGTCACTGCTGCTCGCTGGCGCGCCAGGACGAAGATCTCGCAAAGCGCACCGTCGATATGGTGGCCGAAGCCGGTCTGTCCGTCGTCTCGCTTCCCATGTGCAACATGTATCTGCAGGACCGCCATGCCGGGCGCACGCCGCGCTGGCGGGGCGTCACGCTGTTTCATGAACTGACGGCGGCAGGGGTCAAGACCTCGGTCTCCTCCGACAACACCCGCGACCCCTTCTACGCCTATGGCGATCTCGATGCGGTCGAGGTGTTTCGCGAGTCGGTGCGCATCCTGCATCTCGACCATCCGCTCGACGAGGCGGCCCGCGTGGTGACGACCACCCCCGCCGACAGCCTCGGCCGGCCCGACATCGGCCGCATCAAGGCCGGCCTTGCCGCCGATCTCGTGCTGTTTTCGGCGCGGCGCTGGAGCGAATTTCTTTCCCGTCCGCAGGCGGACCGCATCGTGATGCGGAATGGCATGGGCATCGACCGCCGCCTGCCGGATTACCGTGACCTTGACCCCATCCTGGACCGATAACATGGCCGATTACGCACAGATCAAACGCGACCTCGACGGCATTGCGGTGGAAGACAATCCGGCACTGGTGCGCCAGAAGAGCCGCGATTTCTACTGGTATTCGCCGATTCTCAAGGCAGAACTCGACCATGTGACGGCCGATCTCGTGGTCTCGCCGAAGAATGAGGAAGAGGTGATCCGCACGCTGAAAGTGGCCTATGCCCATGGCGTTCCGGTCACCCCGCGCGGCGCCGGCACCGGCAATTACGGGCAAGCCATGCCGCTTGCCGGCGGCATTGTCCTCAACCTCATCAACATGAACAAGGTGAAGGAAATCCATCCCGGCCGCGTCATCTGCGAGCCGGGCATCGTGATTGCCGAGCTTGACCGGCAGACGAAAGCCCATTCCGGCCAGGAATTGCGCTTCCACCCCTCCACCGCCCAGACCGCCACCATCGGCGGCTTTGTCGCCGGCGGCTCGGGCGGCGTCGGTTCCATCCACTGGGGCGGCCTTCGCGATCTCGGCAATATCCTGCGGCTGCGCGTCGTCACCATGGAAGCCGAACCGCGGGTACTCGATCTCAATGCCTGGGATCTCCAGAAGGTGACGCATGCCTATGGCACCAACGGCATCATCACCGAAGTCGAAATGCCGCTGGCGCCGGCCTATGACTGGGTGGATGTGCTGGTCGGTTACGACGACTACATGGATGCCGTCCGTCTTGCCGATGCGCTCGCCCACAAGAACGGCATTTTGCTCAAGGAAGTCGCGCCGATTGCAGCGCCGATTCCTTATGATTTCTTCCCGCGCCACAAGCCGTTCATCCGCCACCGCAACCAGTCGATCGTGGTGCTGATGGTGGCGCCGCATTCGATTGAGCCGTTCCTGGCGCTGACGCAGAAGATGAAGGGCGAAGTGCTGTTCCGCTCCGATACCGTGGAAAGCATGAAGGGCATTCCGCATGCCTATGAACTCGGTTGGAACCACACGACGCTGCGGGCGCTGAAGGTCGATCCGGGCTTCACCTATCTGCAGGTGCAGTATCCGGGGCCGGACCATGTGGCAAAGGTTGCCAAAATGACGGAGATCTTTGGCGACGAGGTGCCCGGCCATCTGGAATTCATCAAGTTCGACGGACGCATGCAATGCTCCGGCCTGCCGCTGGTGCGCTACACCACGCGGGAGCGGCTGGAAGAAATCATCCGCATCCACGAGGAGAATGGCTGCCCGGTGTTTAACCCGCACCGCTACACGCTGGAAGAAGGCGGCATGAAGCAGACCGACGAGGTGCAACTGGCCTTCAAGAAGGAAACCGATCCGAAGGGGCTTCTCAACCCCGGCAAGATGATTGCCTGGGACAATCCCGATTTCGACTTCAAGGCCGGCCAGAATTACCTGTTTCCCGGCCTACAGGCCTTTTCCGAAGCAGGGGAGTAGGAGAACGATTGTCTCTCCCGGGGCCTACCCCCCTCTGCCCTGCCGGGCATCTCCCCCTCAAGGGGGGGAGATTGGCAAGAGGCAAAACCGCCGGCCCAAGATGTGCATGCGACCAAGTCTGGCGAAACGCTGCATTGAGAAAGCGGACGGCATTAACACGATGATCTCCCCCCTTGAGGGGGAGATGTCCGGCAGGACAGAGGGGGGCATCACACGCACACCCTATGAGGACACGACAGGATTAACCGCCACTTTATCCATTCCGAAGGTACTCCCGGCCGGGCGCACCGGCTCATGCGATCAATCACATGGCATCCCTATTTTTCTCGGCTGGGCGGCGAGGGAATGCGGTGCTGGGACAAACGGCGCGGAAGTTTTGACCTGACGTCCGGGCGGGGGTCGCACCGGACCAAGATTTGGAGCTTTGCTGATGCGCGTACTGGTTCTGCACTCCCACCCCGTCGAGGAAAGCTATGGCAAGGCGCTGTTTCGCCAGACCTGCGCAAGCCTTGCGGAGGCCGGTCATACGGTCGATGCCTGCGATCTCTATGCGGAAGGGTTCGATCCGGTCCTCTCCGCCCATGGAAGGCGGATCTATCACGATTACCCGGACAACATGGCGGGGCTCGAGAGCTACGTGGAACGCCTGAAACAGGCCGAGGGGCTGGTCATCTGCACGCCGGTGTGGAATTTCGGCTTTCCCGCCATGCTGAAGGGCTATTTCGATCGGGTCTGGCTGCCCGGCGTCTCCTTCGGTCTTCAGGACGGAAAGCTCACGCCGACGCTTCGCCACATCCGCAAGCTCGGCGCCGTCCTGACCTATGGCGGCACGCCCATGCGCGCGTTTCTCGTCGGGGACCCGCCGAAAAAGATCATCAAGCGTGTCATCCGGGCACAAATCGCCCTCGGCGCGCCGGTTAAATTCCTCGCCCATTACGACATGAACAACTGTACCGAGGCCACGCGCGCTGCGTTCCTCATGCGTGTGAAGACGGAAATGATACACTTTTAAGATTGTATCATTTAAAGACATCGTTAAATTTTCATCGCTATAAATCTCTTGGAACAAGAGGTTAAGCGATGCGCATTGTCTTTCTGATCGCCCTTCTGATGCTGGTTGGGTGCGGTACCGCCCCCAGCAGGATCGACAATGCCTGCGCCATATTCGCACAACGTGATGGACTGTTCAACAACTGGGCCCGCGACGCAAGGACTGCTTCACAACGATACGGTGTGCCGGTTCCGGTTCTGATGGCGACGATCTATACGGAATCCGGTTTCCGTGCCCGCGCCCGGCCGCCGCGCACCAAGCTCCTGGGCTTCATTCCCTGGACGCGCGCCTCCTCTGCCTATGGCTATGCGCAGGCGCTCGACGGCACCTGGGAGACCTATCGCCGCGAGACCGGTCGCTGGGGGGCCAGCCGCTCCGACTTCGGCGACGCCATCGATTTCGTCGGCTGGTATCACCGCAAGAGCCATGACACGAACGGCATCCCGCTCCAGGACGGCTACCGGCTCTACCTCGCCTATTATTCCGGCCATAGCGGCTATGAACGCGGCGAGTTTTCCTCCGGCACCCGCCAGGCGGCACAACGCTCGGCCAGCATGGCCAGCCGCTACGAGAACCAGCTGCGCGCCTGCGGTTACTAGGCAGGACGCGTTTGCCGGCGCCAAAGCCGGGTTTCCCTTGCGCCAAGACGTCGCACTGCGATCAATCTGACGGCCGGATTTGCGCTGGCGCAAGGCCGGCCGTTTCCTGTCATACCACCGTCAACTCCGCAGCCCAGCCTTGGGCCCAGCGATGCGGAGAACACCATGCTTCAGGCACAGAGAGACACCATTATTCCAGCCGGAGCCGCAGACGCGGCAAACGGCGTCGCCCCGGGCAACCGACAGGACGTTTTGGAGACCAGCGAAGAGGATGCTAGCGCAATGCAGGCGCTCTTCGACGAACTTGTGGAGCTGCGTACAGCGATCGCCGAGAGTGCCGTACCGCTTGCCGATGCTCTGTTTTCGAAAGCGCCCGTCTCCGACCGGGACTGCAAGCGCCTTGCCAATCTCTCACACTATCTGACGCTGCGCCGGCGCGATATCCGCCCCCTGCAGCGGCTTCTGATGCGGCTCGGCTTTTCCTCGCTCGGGCGGCTGGAAGGTCGCGTGCTGCCGACGCTCGATGCGGTGCTGGCAAGCCTTGCGGCGGCAACCGGTGCCGCCCCGCCATTCCCACGCCCGACGGAAGCGGCGTTCTTTGACGGTGAGTCAGCCCTTGCCGCAGCGGCAGACGAGCTACTGGGGCCGGAGCCCTCGCATCGGCACTGCCGCATCATGGTGACGCTTCCGAGCGAGGCGGCCGAAGCCCCCGACATGGTGGCCGATCTCGTGGCGCGCGGCATGACCATTGCCCGCATCAACTGCGCCCATGACGATCGCGAGGCCTGGCGCGCCATGGCCGGCCATGCGCGCGAAGCCGGCGAGCGGCTGGGACGCCAGGTGAAGATCCTCATGGATATTGCCGGTCCCAAAATCCGCACGGAGGCCGTGGTGCCGGTCAAGGGCACCAAGCTCGACGTCGGCGATCTCTTCCGGCTGGTGGCCGAGGGAGAACCGGCGCTTGCCGGCGAGGCGCGGGTCTGCGCATCGGTGTCGCTGCCGCAGATCGTCACCCGGCTGTCGCTCGGCGACCGCGTGCGCTATGACGACGGAAAGCTGGAAGGCGTGGTCGAGGCGCTGTCGGAGGGTGCCGCGCTCATCCGCGTCACCCGCTGCAAGACGGGCGGCACCAAGATCAAACCGGAAAAGGGGCTGAACCTGCCCGATACGGCGCTTGGTCTTTCGCCGCTCACCGCCAAGGACGAGGCGGACCTGATGAGCGTCGTCGAATGCGCCGACATGATCGGCTATTCCTTCGTCAGCCGGTCAGAGGATATCGATCTTCTGGAGGAAGCTCTTCGCCGCCATGACGGCGCAGAGGCTGGCCGCGCAGAGGGTGCGGGGGCCAGAAAAGGCAGGCTGGGTCTCGTGGCCAAGATCGAACAGCCGGCTGCGGTGCGCAACCTTCCCGTCCTGATCGCCACGGCGCTGCGCCACCAGCGCCCCTTCGGCGTGATGATCGCGCGCGGGGACCTGGCGGCTGAAATCGGCTTCGAGCGCGTGGCGGAAATGCAGGAGGAAATCCTGTGGATCTGCGAATCGGCCTCCGTGCCGACCATCTGGGCGACCCAGGTGCTGGAAGATCTGGTCAAAACCGGCCTTCCCTCGCGCGGAGAAATGACCGATGCGGCAATGGCGGCGCGGGCCGAATGCGTCATGCTGAACAAGGGGCCGGCGGTGGCTGAAGCCGTCACCCTGCTCGACACTCTCCTCGCGCGCATGGACGGCCATATTTTCAAGAAAACGCCGATGCTGCGGGCACTGCAATCCTGGCCGGACTAACCGCGTCCCGTCTCCAAGGCGCCGCCGTCAAAACACCTTGGCGGCGGTCACCTCTACCTCGACCAGAAATTCCGGCCGCGTAAAGCCGCCAACGATAATCAGCGTGGATACCGGCTTCGGGTCCAGCGTGTAGCGATCGCGCACCGCCATATAGGGCGCAAAATCCTCCCGCCTGGTGACGAAGCCGGAAATGCGGATGACATCGGCAAAGCTCATCCCGGCCTCATCGAGAATCGCCCGGATCGCCTCGAAACACAGCTCCACCTGCCCCGTCACATCCGGGGGAATGCTGTCATCGGTCGCGATGCCGAGCTGCCCCGACGTGACGAGAAGCGACGCGCCCGGCGGCACCAGAAGGCCGTGGTTATAGTGTCCGAACGGCTTTCGAACCGAAGGAGGGTTGAAGACCTGTTTTGCTGCTGACGTCATGCCGTTGCCTTATCGATTCCCGGTGATCAAGCACCACTATAACCGGGTCGGGAGGCTCTGGAAGAGCTTCCGCACTCAAATGCACCCGCCTTCAGGCCCGCGTCGGCATCGCCGGGAATGCGGTCAGCGCAGGATCGATGACGTCCCAGGCTTGGGCTGCATCGGTCCAGGTCACCATGGAGGGCGTGTAGCGGGCGGGATCATCGAGACTTGCCGCACGGATGATGAAGATATCCGGCATGGATGGAAAGGTCATGTAGACGGGCGAGCCGCACACCGGGCAGAAGGCGCGCCGCTTGACGGTACCGCTGTCTCCGGTCAGTTCCCACTCCGTTGCATCGCCCCCTTTTAAGACTTCGGCAGCCTGAAAGACCAGATGCGATTGGTGACCGGTTCCACTTTCCCGCTGGCACTGCCGGCACTGGCAATCGACCATGGCGGCCGGCTGGCCTTCAACACGGTAGCGAAGCGCGCCACAGGCGCAGCCTCCTGTATAGGCATCGCTCATCACTGTTCTCCTTCGTCGGGGGCTTGCTGAACGTCGTCAAGCAGCGGAGAGATGCGGGGAACCACCGTCTTCCATCCTCCGCTCATGTTTGCGTAGGCCGTTTCGTTGCGGGGAAGGTCGAAGCCCGAGTGGACAAGCCGCAGCCGCGTGCCTTGCGTGGTCGGGGCAAGCGTCCAGGTCACGACCGTATCGAGGCGCGAGCCATAGCCTGTATTGGCGTCGTCGCCGCCTTTCCAGGAGTAGGAGAAGCGCTCGTTCGGAACGACCTCCAGCACCTCGCAATGGATGGTGCCGTCCCAGGCGCCGGCCGCTTTCGTGTGAAAGGTAAAACGCGTGCCCGCAACGGGGTGGAAACCGGTTGGCGGCATCAGGAAGCGGGCAATCAGTGCGCCATCGGTCAGCGCGCGCCAGATCACCTCGGGAGAGTGCGGAAAGTTTTCCTCCACGACGATGCTCCGGCTGCCCGGCATTCCACCCATCCCGTTCATGGATCGATCTCCTTCAGGATATCCCTCAGATGTGTGAAGCGTTGGCGCCAGAAGGTGTCGTAATGGCTCATCCAGTCGGCAAGAGAGGCAAGCCCCTCCGGTTCCACGCGGTAGTAAACATTGCGCCCGTCGGGCCTTTCATTGACGAGGCCTGCCAGTTTCAACGTCTTGAGATGCTGCGAAACCGCTCCTTTGGTCACGCCGCTGCCAATGGTCAACTGCGAGACGGAAATCTCGTCGCTCCTGGCAATTCGTTCGAAAACCGCCCGGCGGGTAGGATCTGCCAGAGCGCGCAGGATGCTGTTGATTGGATCGGGCTGGTTCATTCTAAAAAGATAGTGGGCGCTAAACGTTTAGTCAATACTAAACTTTTAGCGCCCACTCGCAGGCTTGGGAATCGGCGGGAATGGCCTTGCAAAAGCACCCGAACGGCGCGCGAACCGTTACGCGCCGTAGGGCAGAAGAAAAGCCTTCAGCGCGTCGATCTCGTTCGGACGGATTTCGTGGCCGCCCGGGTGCCAGTCCAGCGTCACGTCCTCGCCCTGAGCGGTAAAATAATCCGCCAGCGCCTTGGTGAGCGGCACCGGGCAGATCGGGTCCCTCTCACCCGCGGTGATCAGCACCCGGGATGTGCCGGGGCGCGGCGCGGGGTGGAAGGGGATCAGCGGATGCATCAGCACGGAGGCGGCAAAGAGGTCCGGCTGTTCGATGACGACATTGGCCAGAATGTTGGCGCCGTTCGAAAAGCCGAGGCCGATGACCGGTCCCGCCTGGTATTTGTCGCGGTTGGCGGCAACGAAGTCCGCCATCCGCTTGGTTGCGCGGGAAAGGTCATCGAGGTCGTAGAGGCCCTCTGCCTTGCGGCGGAAGAAGCGCGCTGCGCCGTGTTCGGAGACATCGCCTCGCGGCGAAATCACAGTGGCTTCCGGCAAAAGCCGGCCGCCGAAATCGAAGAACTGGTTTTCATCGCCCCCCGTGCCGTGAAACACGAAGAGGATGGGAGCGCCCGGTTTTCCCGGGCGCACGCGGTGCAGATAGCTTTCGGTGCTCATGACAGCGTCCTCTTAGCCTTCCAGCTTTTCCAGATGCTCTTCGAGGTAAGAGCGCAGGTGGCGGTGCTGGTTCGGCAGCTGCAGGGCTTGCCCCAGATGCGCGGTATCCTCGTCGCGGTCAAAGCCCGGCTCGTTGGTGGCGATTTCGAACAGGACGCCGCCCGGCGTGCGGAAATAGATCGCCCAGAAATAATCACGGTCGATGACCGGGGTCACCTGGTAACCGGTATCCATCAGTGCCTTGCGCACTTCCAGCTGCTTTGCGCGGTTCTCAACGGCAAAGGCAATGTGATGCACGGAGCCGGCGCCCTGCTGGGCACGGGCAATGTTCGGCATGGTTTCGATGTCGATCGTATCGGCGCCATTGCCGCCGGGGATGGCAAGACGGGTGACGCCATCCTTGCGATCGACTTCCTGATAGCCCATGAACTTCAACAGTTCCACCGTTGCCCCTTCGTCGCGAAGACGCATGGAGGCGGAATGAAAGCCGCGAATGGCGTGATCGGCATCGACGCCATTGCCGGTCCAGCCGGTTCGGGCATCGTTCTTGACTTCGGCAAGCGCAAAGCCGTCGCCATCCGGACCGAAGAAGTTCAGGCGCTTTTCGCCGAACGCCTCGTCGGCCTTCATTTCCAGGCTGCCCTTGGCGGCCAGGCGGTTTGCCCAGTAGCCGAGCGAGCCTTCCGGAACGGCAAAGACCGTGGTGCCCACTTCGCCGGTGCCCGGACGACCCCTGGCGATGTGCGGGAACGGAAAATAGGTCATGACGGAGCCGGGCGTGCCGACCTCATCGCCATAGTACAGATGGTAGACATCCGGTGCGTCGAAATTGACCGTCTGCTTGACGCGGCGCAGGCCGAGCGTATCGGTGAAGAACTTGTTGTTGCCGCGGGCGCTGGCGGCCATGGACGTAACGTGATGCAGGCCCTTGATCTGGTCAATCATCTTGAAAACCCCTTTGTTCCTGCGAGACCGTCAACCGGCTCGCTTGTCTGGGGTGAAGATGGCCCTCTTCCGCCAAATTGGATAGAGTGAACAATCAGAACGCATTGTTCACAAAACAGAGCTAGACGGTGTCAGGCACTCTCGGCAGCGATGGCGGGCAGTTGCCAGTCGATGGGATCGCGGCCGTTGGACATCAGATAGGCATTCGCCCTGGAAAAATGACCCGAGCCGAAGAAGCCGTTATGGGCAGACAGCGGCGAGGGATGCGGCGCCTTCAGCACCAGATGCCGGCGCTGATCGACGAAGGCTGCCTTCTTCTGCGCATAGGCGCCCCAGAGAAGGAAGACGACATGCCTGCATTCGTCATTCACCGTGCGGATGACGGCGTCGGTAAAGCGTTCCCAGCCCTTGCCCTGATGGGCGGCAGCGCGCCCCTCCTCCACCGTCAACACGCTGTTCAGGAGCAGCACCCCCTGGCGCGCCCAATGCTCCAGAAAGCCGTGCGCCGGCTGTTCGATGCCGAGATCGCTGCGCATTTCCTTGTAGATGTTGACGAGCGACGGCGGCACGCGCACGCCGGGGCGCACGCTGAAGCACAGGCCATGCGCCTGCCCTGCCCCATGATAGGGGTCCTGCCCGAGGATCACGACCTTCACCTCTGCCAAGGGCGTGAGATCGAGCGCGCGGAAGTAATCGGAACCCCTGGGAAAGATATGTTTTCCCGCCTGTTTTTCTAAGAGCAGGAATTGGCGAAGTTCGGCCATATAGGGCGCCTCGAACTCGCCCCTCAGCGCCTTTTTCCAGCTTTCCTCCAGCTTGACGCTGCCCATATCCGCCATCGCGGGTCCCCGTCTCAGTTCAGATGAAAATTCGCCTTGGAATGCCAGTCCCAGGCCGAGCGGATGATGTCGTGCAGCGTGTATTGCGGCTCCCAGCCGAGCACGGCCTTTGCCTTGTCATTGTTGGCGACAAGCGTGGTGGAATCGCCATCGCGACGGCCGACATATTCGACCGGGAACGGCTTGCCCGAAACTTCGGAGATCGTCGCCAGCAGCTCCTTCACCGTGGTGCCGGTGCCGGTGCCGAGGTTCAGTTCCACCGTCTCGCCGCCATTCAGCAGGTAATCGACGGCGCGCACATGGGCGTCAGCGAGATCGAGCACGTGGATATAGTCGCGCACGCAGGTGCCGTCACGCGTGTCGTAATCATCGCCGAACACCTTGAAGCCCTGGCGGCGACCAAGCGCTGCCTCGATGGCAAGCGGAATGGCGTGGGTTTCCGGCGTATGCCATTCGCCGATGCGGCCTTCGAAATCGGCGCCGGCCGCGTTGAAATAACGCAGCATGACCGAGCGCAGGCCCTTGTAGGTGCCGTAATCCTTCAGCGCCTGCTCGATGATGAATTTCGTGCGGCCATAAGGATTGATGGGCGCCTGCGGATGGGTTTCATCCATCGGCACCTGCACCGGCAAGCCATAGGTGGCGCAGGTGGAGGAGAAGACGAAGGCTTTCACGCCAGCATCCATGGCGGCCGAGAGAAGCGTCAGCGCCCCGATGACATTGTTGTCGTAGAAGGCCACCGGGTTCTTCACCGATTCGCCGACTTCGATCAGGGCCGCAAAGTGCAGGACGGCATCCGGCTTGTACTTTTCAAACACCTCGTCCAGCCGTGCCCGGTCGCGGATATCGCCCTCTTCCAGCGGTCCCCATTTGGCAAATTCCGCATGGCCGTTCGACAGGTTGTCGAAGACGATCGGCAAATAACCGCGCTCTGCAAGAAGAAGGCAATTATGCGAACCGATATACCCGGCACCACCGACAACCAGAACCTTCTTTTGCGACATGGGCACTTGCAACTCCGTTGATGTTGCGCGGCAATATAACGGTCCGAAACAGGATTACCAGCCGGCAGTTCCACTGAGCCGGTTCGTCATCATCCGAACAGGCCTTACAGCAACACACTCGTGACAGCGCCCTGATCGGCCACCGGTGAAAGGAACCGCAGAGCGTGCGGACGGTTTCGCAGGCCCGATGTTTCCGCTAGGGTGCGGACCTCAGGTTTTGGGATTTATCCACCATGCGTTGGTTGTTTATGGGCCTTGGCTGGCTGTTCGTGGCACTGGGCGTGATCGGTGCGTTCTTGCCGGTGATGCCGACCACGCCGTTTCTGCTGCTGGCCGTTGCCTGCTTCACGCGCTCCTCGCCGCGGCTGGAAGCCTGGCTCCTCAATCATCCACGGTTTGGAAAGCCGCTGCGCGACTGGCGCCGGAGCGGCGCGATTTCGCGCAAGGCCAAGATTGCCGCCGTCTCGCTGATGAGCGTCAGCTACGCCATCTTCTTCTTCGGCACGGCGCCACCGCTCTGGCGGGCGCTGCTGGTGGCAGCGGTGATGGTCGGCTCATCGATCTTCATCCTGACGAGGCCGGATGCGGCCTGATCTCTACAGCGCTGCGCGGTGGCGCGATTGCGGCAGCACGAAGGGGATATGGGCGGCCGGCATGCGCCCGACGGCACCGGCAATACCATAGACATCGGCAACGACCGTATCGTTCAATGTTTGCGCCGCCGGTCCTTCCGCAACTACCCTGCCCTTTGAGAGCACCACGACCTGGTCGGCAAATTCGGCGGCGAGGTTGAGATCGTGCAGGATGGCAAGCACGGCCCCACCCTCGCGGGCAAAGCGGGCGGCAATTTCCAAAACGGAAATCTGGTGGCCGAGATCAAGGCTTGCGGTCGGCTCATCAAGGAAGAGCGCCCGCGGCCGGCCGCCTTCCACCGGGTGAGGCACCTGCGCCAGCGCGCGCGCAAACTGTACGCGCTGCTGCTCGCCGCCGGAGAGCGACGGATAGGGCCGCCCCTCGAAACCGGCAAGACCGACACGGGCAAGTGCCCGCCGCGCTTCGGCTGCCGGATCAAGCGCCCCTCTTGCGACCGCCCCCATGCGCACGATTTCAAGCGCGGAAAACGGAAAGGCCAGTTCGCTTGCCTGCGGCAGCACGGCCCGGCAGGCCGCAAGCTTTCTCGGGTCGAGCAGCGACACATCGATGCCATCGTAACGGACATGCCCGTCGGACACCGTGATCTCGCCGGAGAGCGCCTTCATCAGGGTCGACTTGCCGGCGCCGTTCGGGCCGATCACCACGGTCACTTCGCCGGGGCGAAGGGTGAGCGACACCGCGTCAATCAGGCGGCGGCCAGCACGTTCGACCGTGAGCGCGTGAGCACGGATCATCACAAACCTCCCATGCCGGCGCCGCCCTTGCGGCCCAGCAGCAACATCAGGAAAACCGGCGCACCGAACAAAGCGGTGATGATACCGATTGGCAGTTCGGCGGGCGAGACGATGGTGCGTGCGACACTATCGGCAATGAGAAGCAGCGCCGCCCCGCCAAGGACCGAGCCCGGCAGCAGGAACCGGTGCGACGGGCCAATCACCAGCCGCAACAGATGCGGCACGACGATGCCGACAAAACCGATGGAGCCGGCAACGGCAACCGTTGCACCACAAGCGGCAGCAAC
The DNA here is from genome assembly GCF_042611105.1 of Neorhizobium fuzhouense. Taxonomy (NCBI): domain Bacteria; kingdom Pseudomonadati; phylum Pseudomonadota; class Alphaproteobacteria; order Hyphomicrobiales; family Rhizobiaceae; genus Neorhizobium; species Neorhizobium fuzhouense. The sequence continues at coordinate 589,576 of NZ_JBHFFP010000002.1, forward strand.
GGCCAGGATCACCAGCCGCTTCAGCCGCTGCACCGGAATGCCCATGTGAAAGGCGGCCGCATCCCCCAGAATCAGCGCATCGAGCCCGCGCGCGACGAAGGGAATGATGCCGGTGACGACCGCAACGAAGGGCAGGATGGAAAGGACGCGGGTAAAGGTGGCGCCGCCGAGCGAACCGAGGTTCCAGAAGGTGATGTCGCGCAATTGCCGGTCATCGGCCATGAAGATCAAGAGCCCCATGGCGGCAAGGCTCAATGCCCCGACAGCGATGCCGGAAAGAATGAGCTTCGACGTGCTGGTCTCGCCATCGCGGGTGGCGATGAGGTAGAGAACCCAGGTATTCAAGAGCCCGCCGAGAAAGGCCATCAGCGGCAGGAAATGGCTTCCGAGCAGCATCGAGACGGGCGCCAAAACCGACGCGCCGAGCACGATGCCGGCAACCGCAAAGAGGGCAGCACCCGAGGTGACGCCGACAATGCCGGGATCGGCGAGCGGATTGCGAAACAGGCCCTGCATCATGGCGCCGGAAACGCCAAGACCGGCACCAACAAGAACGCCAAGCGCCGTGCGCGGCAGGCGCACCGCCTCCAGGACCACCCGCTCCTGCACCGCAAGCTCTGCGCTTCTGCCGGTAAGATAAAGCCAGAGATGGCCAAGATCGGCGCCGGTCGGGCCGCTGCCGAGCGAAACGAGACAGGCGATCACCAGAAGCAGCGTCAGAACGACCAGCATGGCCATGCCAAGCCGCGAACGGTCGCCGTTATCCTCGCCCAGATGGAAGGGAAGCGTCAGGCTTTTCATCCCGGAAACGCTTCCGGGTAAAGATGGGCGGCAAGGGCGCGCCCCGCTTCCGGTGTGCGCGGACCAAAGCCTAGGAGCAGCAGGCCATCCATCTGGATCAGCGATCGGGTTGCGGCTGCCGGCGTCGACTGGAAGGCGGGCAGCGCAAACACCTCGTCCGGCTTTACGCCGTGGTTGCCCGATTGCATCACGAGGATGACATCGGGACGGGCGCCGATCACCGCCTCGTCGGTCAGCGGCTTGTAGCCGGAAATGCCGTCGGCCGCATTGATGCCGCCGGCCATTTCGATGATGGCGGCCGCTTCCGTCTCCTTGCCGCCGGCCATGATGCGCCCACCGGCAAGCGACAGAACAAACAGCACGCGCTTGCGCTTTTCGGGCAGCTTTGCCACCGTTTCGGAAAGCGCCTTCAAATCGCGATCGGTCTTGTCGGCCAATACGGCCGCCTTCTCGTCCAGCCCGACGGCGTGGCCGACATCGCGGATCTTCTTGGCGATGGCAGATCCTTCCGGCGGCGTGTCGATGGTGACGACCGGGATTTCGCTGGCCTTCAGGATGGACAGAGCATCGGGCGGACCGGCCCCGTCTTCGGTGAGGATGAGATCCGGCGTCTTGCCCAGAATGCCTTCGGCCGAGAGCGCACGCATATAGCCGACATCGGCCTTGCCCCTGGTGCCCGGCGGATAGCTGCTGGTCGAATCCACCGCGACAATGCGGTCCTCGGCGCCGAGCGCGTAGAGGATTTCGGTGACCGTGCCGCCGATGGAGACGATGCGCTGCGCCTTCGGATTTTGTCCGTCCGAGGCAAACGCCGCCGCGCCCGGGAGCGGTGCTGCCAAAAGAAGCGCCAGAAAACCTGTTTTGAGAAAAGCCTGCATCGTCCTATCATCCAGCACAATTCGGAGGCGCCCCAACCGACCCGACCGCGACGCCCCCACATAACATGAGTGTTGGCGACAAGAATTAGGGCTTTTCAACCGACGGGGCAACAGATATCTTGAGCCATTCGCACTAGTTTAAAGGATCTGCCATGTACATCGCCATGAACCGTTTCCGCGTCGTGCCGGGTTTCGAGGAGGCTTTCGAAGAGATGTGGCGCAGCCGCCAGCGTCATCTGTCGACCGTGCCGGGCTATATGGAATTCCACATGCTGAAGGGGCGCACGCACGAAGATCACACGCTCTATGCGTCGCACACGGTCTGGGAAAGCCAAGAGCATTTCACCGCATGGACCAAGTCGGAACAGTTCCGCGCCGCCCATGCCCGCGCCGGTGAAAATCGCGGCAAGGTGGAATATCTGTCGGGCCCGCATTTCGAAGGCTTTGACGTGATCATCCACGAAGGTCGTGACGGAAACGCTGCGGAGGCCGCATGAGCGCGGCGCTCTCCCCATCCCTCGACGAGGCCGAGACACGCCGGACGCGCGCCATGGCAGCCCTTGGCGAGAAGCCGGATGGCGTGGTGGAGGCGATTGCCGCAACGGCTGCGGTAACGCCCGCCGAAATTCTGGCGCTGCTGCCAGCGGGCGCCGCCACCCAGGCGCCGGAAGCTGCATTCGAAGCGATCTGGGCGGCGATGACCGGCTGGGGCGAGGTTCTCTTCATCGTCCACACCGACGATATCGTTCTGGAGGCCGAAGGATCTCTGCCGGCCGGCAGCGAGGGCCATGGCTGGTTCAACATCCATGGCGACAGCCCGATCGGCGGTCATATCCGCAAGGAGAACTGCGCCGGCATCACCTTTGTCGACCGCGCCTTCCATGGCCGCCGTTCCTGTTCGGTCTGGTTCATGAACCGGAAGGGGGCCGCCATGTTCAAGCTCTTCGTCAAGCGGGATGCCGCCCGCGAACTGATCGCCGAACAGCTCGCCCGTTTCGAGGCGCTGCGCGACAGCTATGCCTGAACGCGTCCGGAGCGGTTCTGCCGCTCCGGCATGCATTTAAGGTCAGGCACCGACGTCTTCCGACGTCCTGTTCTCCAGGATATCGGAAAGAACCGCGCAGTTCGGATCGTTCCGGTCGAGGAAGGACGACGGCGCCGTCCAGCCGAAGGTGACGCCGAGCGCCGTGGTCACCGCCCAGACCGGTTCCTGGCCGGCGCGTTCGATGAGGCGCGGGCCCTGCGTTGCAAGGCACTGCTGGGCCTGACGCACAGTCTGCGTCGAGGCGTTCATCTGCTGCAGATGCGACTGCAGTTCAGCCTGCACCGGGGTGATGACGAACATGGTCATGAACCACGCGAAAATATCGGAAATCATGTCTGGCTCTCTCAATCGACGGAAATGTCGTTATGAGGTCCGACATCGTGAAAGCGTCGATCCCTTTCACCAGAGGGGCCCGGACCACCGGGTCCGCTCAGATATGGGGATTGCCGCTTGCCGTTCAAGATGATGATCGGATGTCATTACCGACCTGAAAGCCAGCCTAAAGCGCCGGCACCCACTTCCACATCACCGCTTCCTTACGCTCGGGATAGTGCTTGAACTCGCAGTCATGGCGCCTTGCAAAGGCAGCGGCCTCATCGAGCGCTGCCGCGGTGACCGGATCCATTCCCGTCCCCGGCGCGAACCAGTCCTCCAGCAGGTCATCGGGCACGTAAAGCCCGATCCGGAGCGGCAGCGCCTCGAGCGCCCGTGACAGGGCAGACAGTTCCTCTTGCGTTGCCGGCACGTTCATCGCCACCGTCATGATTTCCCCGCATGCTGCGGCTTGCCGGTGCGTTTGGTGGCGGCCATGTCGTGCAATTCCTTTTCCGACATGGATTTTTCCATGCTCTTCGAGGCGCCCTGAAGCGCGCTCTTCTTGATATCGCCGCGTTTGGCGGCAAGCGCTGCCCCTGCTGCCTTCTGCTGTGCCTTGGATTTTGCCGGCATCGTCTTCTCCTTTGGCTGCCCGCTCTTGCCCTCAAAACTTCCCGCCGCAATCGTGGTTCCATTGCGCCGCCCGCGGCATAGGGAACCGCAAGGCCTGTCGACGGGTTTCTCTGGCAACCGGCGATTTTCGGCCGTGCCTCGAAAGGATCAAAGATCATGACTGCACAAGACAACCAGGACGCCCGCGACAAGATGACAGAAGATGGCTCGCGCCGGTTTTCCCAGGACGACCGGGAGCGGGCGGAAGATGCCTTGCAGGGGCAGGTCGACGAGACCAACCTGAAAGCCCAGCAGGAGGCATCGCGCCTCGGCGGCGATGTGTATCTCGTCAAGAGCGACCTTGAAGACCAGGACGAACGCCTCGGTGAAGACCAGCTGGATGGCCGCCCAAGCCCGATGGCCAATGCCGACAATCCGGAACGCTGACTGCCGACGGCCGACACGCCATGACCTCTCCAGCACCTGCGCCGCCTAAGCGCAGGTGCTGTTGTTTTCAGCCAATGCTTGCGTTTTTACGAGACGGAACCGAAAGGGCGGAACCGGCGTGCCGCCCCGACGTTAGAGGGGGCTTGACCTCACCATGGATTGATGACCTCGACCATGAACACGCGTCGGAGGCGCATTTCGCTTGACAATTCCCAGCTCGACCTACCGGATCCAGTTCCGCAACGGCATGACCTTCGATCGCGCGGTGGAGCTTGTGCCCTACCTCAACCGGATGGGCATCAGCCATCTCTATGCCTCGCCGATCTTCACGGCCGCGGAAGGCTCGACGCATGGCTATGACGTGGCCGATGCCAACGAGATTGCCGAGGAAATCGGCGGCCGCGAAGGCTTCGAGCGGCTGAGCGCTGCACTCAAAGACCATGGCCTCGGCCTTATCCTGGATATCGTGCCGAACCATATGGCCGCGGCGCTGGAAAACCGCTGGTGGCGCAGCATCATCGAATGGGGCAAGGAAAGCGCGTTCAGCCATTTCTTCGACGTCAACTGGCAGCACCGGCTGACGCTGCCGGTGCTGGGCGACGATTTCGGCACCGTGGCCGAAAAGGGCGACCTCACCGTCAGCCTCGACACCAAGGCCGCCTGCCTGACGCTGTCCTATTTCGACAGCCACTATCCGCTGTCACCTGCAACCTATGACCTGGCGCTTCAGGGCATCGACCTTGCACTCGCCGACAAAATCCGCGCGGCCGCCGTCTCGGCTACCCCCGCCGGCGAAGAGGACTTTCATGAAACGATGCGCAGGCTCTGCGCCGATCCCGAAGCCGCAACGCTTGCCCAGAGGCTGAAGGACCGCGCGCTTGGGCCAGAAAAGCTGGCGGCTCTTCACGAGGCGCAGCCTTACCGCCTGATGAACTGGCGCGACGCACCGAGCGAGCTGAGCTACCGCCGTTTCTTCGAAATCACCGGTCTTGCGGGTCTGCGCGTCGAGACGGAGGAAGTTTTCCTAGAAAGCCACCGGCTGATCCTCGACCTCGTGCGCTCCGGCAAGGTGGACGGGCTGCGCATCGACCATGTCGACGGGCTTGCCGATCCGCGCGCCTATCTGCAGCGGCTGCGCGAGGCCGTGGGGCCGGCCTGCTACCTGGTGGTCGAAAAGATCCTCGCCCATGGCGAGCGTCTGCCGTCCGACTGGCCGGTATCCGGCACAACCGGCTATGAGTTCATCGCCAGCCTGTCGGATGTTCTGGCCGAGCCGCAGAACCTTGCCGCCTTCCACAGCCATTACAGCGAAACCCTCGGTCGCCCCCTCGACCTGGAGGCCGAGATGCACAAGGCCAAGGGGCTGATGGTCGATGTCAATTTTGCCGGCGAAGTGAGCACCCTCCTGTCGATCGCACTTGCCATCGTCGCCGGTCATGAGGACAGCGGCCGGTTTGGCGACGATGCACTGCGAGAGGCGCTGCGGGCGCTGCTGATCGCGTTCCCGGTCTACCGCACCTATGGCACCGCGCTTGGGCTGGAGCCTGCCGACAGCCAGCGATTAAGCGATGTTCTCTCAGACGTGCGCGCCGGCGAAAATCCGCCGCAGCCGCAGCCGCTCGGCTTCCTGGCCCGCATTCTGGTCGGCGATGTCAGCGAGGAATTCGATGCGCGCGCGGCAGAATTCCGCACCCGCTTCCAGCAGCTGACCGGGCCTCTGATGGCCAAATCGCTGGAAGATACGCTGTTCTTCCGCATCAACCCGCTGATTGCGCTGAACGAAGTGGGCGGCGAGCCTCTGCCGCCGCTGGCCGGTCTTGCGCAATTCCATGACGAAATGCAGTCCCGCCTGGAAGACCAGCCGCACGGACTGTCGGCAAGCTCCACCCATGATACCAAGCGCGGAGAAGACGCCCGTGCCCGCCTGTATGCGCTCTCCGAAGCGCCCGATCTCTGGCGCGAAGCCTTCAATCACTGGCGCCAGATGAACGGCAAGGCCCTGCGTCAGCTGGATGCCGGCGCCGCGCCGGAGCCGGAGCTGGAATGGCTGATCTATCAGGCCCTTATCGGTGTATGGCCACACGATCTGGCACCCGAGGATACGGATGGGCTGAAGGCGCTCGAAGAGCGGTTCGTATCCTATCTCGAAAAGTCCCTGCGCGAAGCCAAGCTGAGGACGAGCTGGAACGATCCGGACAGCGCCTATGAGGAGGCGGTCATCGACTATGCCCGCCATCTGCTGGGCCCCGACGGCGGAGAGTTTCGGCGTGACTTCGTGGCCCGCATGAAGCCGGTGTTTGCCGCAGGTGGCCTCAACAGCATCACCCAGACCCTGATCAAGCTTGCGGCGCCCGGCATTCCCGATATCTACCAGGGAAGCGAAGGGACCGACTTAAGCCTTGTCGACCCCGACAACCGCCGCGCACCGGACTTCACCGCACTGATGGCCGGGCTCGACTGCAGCTGCGATCCAGCCGATCCTGAGGCATGGCTCGACGGGCGGCTGAAGCAGCGCCTGATCGCCACCATCCTGCCCCTGCGCGACCAATGGCCGGATCTGTTTCTGGAAGGCGACTATGTTCCGCTCGACGTGTCCGGCTCAAACGCCGACCATCTTGTCGCCTTCGCGCGCCGCCAGGGGGACAAGGCGGTCATCATCGTTGCACCGCGCCTGATGCTGCGCACTCTTCTGGCCGACACGGAGACGCAACTGCCCTCCCCCGCGCTCTGGACGGAAAGCCTCTTGAAGCTGGATGTCGGCCTTGCCGGCCATGGCTATCGGGATCTGCTGACCGACGCTGTCATCCAGCCGGCCGCCGAACTTCGCCTGGGCGACCTGCTCGCCCGCCAGCCCTTCTGCGTGCTGATCTCGGCCTGATAACTCTCTGCGGCCACGGGGACCTCCCCTGTGGCCGCAGATCCGTATCTGCCGTTTGCTGTCACCCGCGTACGAAAAAAGGTGCCGCCCGAGGAAGGCAGCACCTTTTAAACAACGTCCTTGACTGTCGTTAAAACCTCAGGCGAGGCCGACGAAAGACAGGATTGCGATGACGATGACGACGGCTCCAACGAGCCAGACGATGCTGTTCATGTTTTCTCTCCTTTGATCAGTTCGCCACCTTCACAGGGGTGGCCTTCGGGGTTCAGGATCAGGCGAACCCGACCAGATTGAGGACCGCAATGACGATGACGACGGCTCCGACAAGCCAGACGATGCTGTTCATACCCAGGCTCCATTTTGTTTCGCTGCTTCAACGATGGCGCGCAGCAAAGGTTCCATTCGCCACGCAGGAACCTTTGACGGAACAATGGGTTCGGATCCGCATCCGGTCCTTTCGCAACCGGAGACGGAGAGAGTACCCATGAGCTTCCACCCCTATACCAGCACGCTGCAGACCGAACGGCCGCAACAGACGCCAGACGGTGCAGCACGCGGCAGGCCCCTTCGGGTGGTCATTGTCGGGGCAGGCTTTGGCGGGCTGGCGGTTGCGCGCGAGCTTGGCAATACGGCAATCGACGTGACGGTCATTGACCGGCGCAATCACAATCTCTTCCAGCCTCTGCTTTACCAGGTGGCAACCGCCGCCCTGTCCCCCGCCGATATTTCCGAGCCGATCCGCCGCACGCTGGGGCGCTATCACAATATCCAGGTGATGCTGGCGGAGGTCACCGGTATCGATGCGAGTGCCCGCATGGTGCTGCTCGATCAGGCGCTTCCGGTGCCTTACGACCGGCTGATCATTGCGACCGGTTCGGACTACAATTACTTCGGCCATGACGAGTGGCGGGCGCTTGCCCCCGGTCTTAAAACCATCCACGAGGCGCGCCAGATCCGCCACCGGCTGCTTGTCGCCTTCGAGCGGGCCGAGATGTCGCAGGACCCCGAGGAGAAGAAGGCGCTGCTCACCAGCGTCATCATCGGCGGCGGGCCGACCGGCGTGGAAATGGCCGGCGCCATTGCCGAGCTTGGCCGCTTCATGATCACGCGGGATTTCCGCAAGCTGGCGCCCGAGCATTTTCGCGTGCTGCTGGTGGAGGCGGGTCCGCGGATTCTCGCTGCCTTCCCGGAGGAACTCACCACCTATGCCAGGCGCGAGCTTGACCGCATGGGCGTGGAAGTGATGACCGGCCACATGGTCGAAGACATCTCGGACGGGATCGTGATCGCCAATGGCGAGACGATCCGCACCGCCAATGTCATCTGGGGCGCCGGCGTCAAGGCTTCGCCGGCCGCCGGCTGGCTTGGCGTCGAGGGCAAGGCCGGCGGGCGCATTCCGGTCGATGGCACTCTGAGGGTATCCGGCCATACCGACATCTTTGCGCTTGGCGACACGGCACTTGGCACGGACGAGACCGGAAAGCCTCTGCCGGCGCTTGCGCAGGTGGCAAAGCAACAGGGCCAGTATCTCGGCAAGGCGCTACGCCATGAACTCCTCGATGGCAAAGCGTCTGCGCCCTTCCACTTCAACAATCGCGGCAATACCGCCGTGATCGGCCGCCATGCCGCCATTTTTGATTTCGGAAAGTGGAGACTGAAGGGCCGTATCGCCTGGTTCCTGTGGGCGCTGGTCCATGTCTATCTGCTGGTGAATTTCGAAAAGCGGCTGCTCGTCACCATCCAGTGGATCTGGCGCTATCTCACCCGCCAGCGCGGCGCACGCCTGATCGACGAAAACGTCACACGATCGATCACGCCGGACAGGCAGTCCTGACCGCCCAAGGAAAAAGGCGGCAGGAAACCCGCCGCCTTCCAAAACCTCGTAGATCTCGCGGCATCCTTCTGCAGCCGACAAGCGACCGATCAGATGATCGGCTTGCCGCCGGTCACCGCAATGGTTGCGCCGGAGACATAGCTGGAGAGCGGATCGGCGAGCATGACATAGGCCGTCGCCAGTTCCGCCGGCTGGCCCGGACGCTTCATCGGCACCTGCTGGCCGAAGGATTTGACCGACTCCTCCGGCATGGTGGAGGGGATGAGCGGCGTCCAGATCGGGCCGGGTGCAACCGCATTGGCGCGGATGCCCTGTTCCGCGAGCATCTGTGCAAGGCCTGCGGTGAAATTCTGGATCGCGCCCTTCGTCGTTGCATAGGCGAGCAGGGACGGGTTGGGGCTATCGGCATTGATCGACGTGGTGTTGATGATGGCGCTGCCCGGCTTCATATGCGCGACAGCCGCCTTCGTCAGATAGAACATCGCATGGATGTTCACCTTGAACGTCAACTCCCATTCCTCGTCGGAAATCTCGGAAATGGAGGGAAATGTCGCCTGATGCGCGGCATTGTTGACCAGGATGTCGATACCGCCCAGCTGCTGGACGGCCGTGTCGATCACCTTGCGGCAATGCTCCGGCGACTGCAGGTCGCCGGCCACCAGCACCGCCTTGCGGCCGGCCTCTTCCACGAGACGTGCCGTTTCCGCCGCATCCTCGTCTTCGTCGAGATAGGAGATCACGACGTCCGCGCCCTCGCGGGCAAAGGCGATGGCAACCGCGCGGCCGATACCGCTGTCGGAACCGGTAATGACGGCCTTCTTGCCGGCGAGCCTGCCCGAACCGCGATAGGAGCTTTCACCGTGATCCGGCACCGGCTGCATCTCTTTGGTGAGGCCAGGCATGGCAATCTTCGGCTGGGAAAAGGGCGGCGTGGGATGGTTTTGTGACATGCGTCAACCTCACTTTCATGATGGGATTCAAGGGTCGAACTCTGCGCAAGGGGCAGATGTTCCCGTTATCCGTACGCGCCAGATCCGGGCCATGCGGTCGCAGGTGATCTGATCACGCCCGCATCGGCTGCGTGAACGATGCCATTCCCCCTCATTTGCATGGACATCGGGTGGATCGCCATGTCACTCCTGCTGCCTGACCATCGGCCTTGAAAAATTCTGTCATCCGGCCGTGCTACGGCATCGACATCCAGGCCCTCCGCCCTGTGCCGGGGGCAAACGTTACAGGTGAAGGTATCCTCATGCACACATCCGCGCCCGGTCTCGACATTCTCCATGACGGGCATCGCACCCGGCTCAAATGGCACCGGCTTCGGCTGACGCTTTCGGCCCCGCTATTTTCCGCCGAAACGATGGCGCTCGGCTTTTCGCTCGGCGCATCCATGGAGCTCGATCTCAGGGTGCGCGGCGATGGCGGCTTCGTGGTGCTGCATGATGCCGATCTGGAAGGAGAGACGAATGGCCATGGCCCGGTGCGCGCGGCATCGGCAGACGATCTGCGCCAGCTTGCCATGAAGGCCGGCGGCACGCCGCCCATTCTCAGCGAAGACCTTGCCCGGATGCTGACCACCGCCCATCCGCAAGCGCTGTTGCAGTTCGACATGAAGGATGATCTTGCAACAATCGGCGAACGCGGCCTGTCGCATCTCGTCGAGCATTTCGGCAGTGCCGACCGCTCGATCATCGTCAGCGCCGGCGATCTCGACCTGATCGTTGCGATCGGACACCGCCTGCCCAATCTCGCCCGCGGCATCGACCCGACCGACAAGCTGCTGGAACTCCTTCACGCCCGCGGCCCGGCAGCCGTGGAGGCCGAACTTCTGTCGGATCTGCAGGGGCCGACGCAACCTGACACGATCTATCTGTCCTGGCCGCTGGTGCTGAAGGCCTCGGCGCAGGGCCTCGACCTCATCTCCCTCTGCCACGCCCATGGCTGCAAGGTGGATGCCTGGACCTTCAACCTTCATAACGCCGAGACCGGTTTCAGCGATGAGGAATGGGCGCATTTCTCTTCCCTCATGGCGCTGAAGCCCGACCAGGTAACGACCGACGAGGCACCGGCGACCGAACGCGCCTGGGCTGCCCGAATGGGCCTTTGACCCGATTGCCAGATGCGCCTGCTGGGGCAGGTTTGCCGGCCGGTGGTAAAGGCGGCGCCATGAAAAACCCCGGAAAGCTGCCTTGAGCGTTCCGGGGTAAAACCGACGATATTTGGCCGAGAAGGATGCCGCTCAGATTTCCGGACAGCCGCGCTCATTGGCAAAGGTGATGCGGCTTGGGCCACGACGGGTAAAGCCCTGCACCACGACGCGGCCGGGCGTTACGCGCACCACTTGCGGATCGCGCAGACCGGAATCGCGGGCGGCGGCGCGGGCTTCGCGTTCGCTGCAGCCGCGGCGCGGCGGGCCGCGGCGGTCACGGTCGTTGTCGCGAATGACCGGACGGATGCCATCCGGGCCAACCCGCAGCTCCATCTGTTGCGCCTGCGCCGACGTCGCAGCGCTCAGGCCCGTCACCGCCATGGCAAGCGCAAGACCCGCGCTCTGGATCACCTTCAGCATGATAGTCTCCTTGTCGCCCGCCCGTTGCGGCAGGCTCGTTATTAAGCCAGCACCCAACGTCAATCCCGCCGTTTGGTTCCAGATGACCAGACGGCAGTATCGGCTAAGATAAGCATTAAAAGGTCAGGAGACGGTGCGGTGCGGCGGCCGCTATTACTATAGTTTGTCACTTTGGCTATACCCGGACTTAACCAATTTGCCGGACTGTCCATGCCGGGCAGGATGGAAAAATTTCTTTGATCGAGACAATTTGCTGCCTTTTCCCGGGCAAGGAGGAGACAGGAGGTCGCCTTACTTCAGCCTTTGCGCTTTCAATAGGTCAAAGATGTTACGACACTTGTCGATCCGGACGAAGATCCTGTCCGTCATCCTGTTTCTCGGGCTGGTTTCCCTGAGCGGTATTTTCTACATCAGCAATCGCTTTGACAGCGTCAATGATCGCTATGCGAACTTCATCGCCAACAATGCAGCGGCCGCGGTTCTCGGCGCCCGCTCGTCGGCCGGCATGTGGACGGCGGTCAATGCCATCACGCGCGTTGCACTGAGCGAAACCGGTTCGCCGGCCTATGACGAAGGAAAAGCCGCCTTCGTGCGCAATCTCGACGGCGCCAAGACGAAGATGGTCGATATCGGCCGCATGGTGCCGGCCCTGAAGCCGCCGTCGGACGAACTGATGGACCTGATGGACCAGTTTGGCGTCGTCTACGACAAGGTCATTGCCGCAAAGCAGGCCGGGCGCAATGACGAGGCGATCGCGCTGGTGCGCTCGCTCGACCAGCTGTCCCCGGTCTTCTCGACCAAATCGGGCGCCAATAATACCGCGCTCAACGAAATGGTGGCCAATGGCGGCAAGACCATCTCCAGCGACACGTCCTCCATCATCACCACGAGCGTCGTAACTCTTGTGATCAGCGTGCTCGCCACCATTGCGCTTGCCTTCTACATGTCCCGCGCCGGCATCACCCGACCGATGGAATTGCTGCGGCAGCGCATGACCGCGCTTGCCGACGGCGAAACCGAGACAGAAATTGCCGGAACGGACCGGAAGGACGAAATCGGCGCCATGGCCAAGACCGTCGACATTTTCCGCACCAATGCCCAGGAACGGGCCCGCCTTGCGGCAGCCGCCGAAGCCACGCGCCGCCAGGCCGATGCCGAAAGGGCCGCTAATGAGGCGATCCGCTCGGAAGAAGCGGGCACGCTCGCCGAAGTGGTGCAGGCGCTGGCAGGCGGACTTCGCGCCCTGGCCGATGGCGACCTGTCGCACCGCATCGAGCGCCCCTTTACCGCCAAGCTCGACACGCTGCGCAACGACTTCAACCATTCGGTGGAAAAGCTCAACCAGGCCATGCAGCTGGTCGGCACCAATGCGCAGGCCATCACCGCCGGCGCCAACGAGATCCGCACCTCCAGCGACGATCTTTCCCGCCGCACCGAACAGCAGGCAGCCTCCGTCGAGCAGACGGCAGCAGCCCTTGAAGAGATCACCACCACCGTGCGCGATGGTGCAAAGCGGGCGGAAGAGGCCCGCAAGCTGGTGGTCGCAACCGGCGAGGATGCCCGCAATTCCGGCACCGTGGTGCGCTCGGCCGTCGATGCCATGCATGCCATCGAACAGTCTTCCGGCGAGATTTCCAACATCATCGGCGTGATCGACGAGATCGCCTTCCAGACCAACCTGCTTGCCCTCAATGCCGGCGTCGAAGCCGCGCGTGCCGGGGAAGCCGGCAAGGGCTTTGCGGTGGTGGCGCAGGAAGTGCGCGAGCTTGCCCAGCGCTCGGCTCAGGCTGCCAAGGAAATCAAGGGGCTGATCAATACGTCGAGCGCCCAGGTGGCCAATGGCGTGACGCTTGTCGGCAATACCGGCAAGGCGCTGGAAGGCATCGTCAACCAGGTGCAGCACATCACCGGTCACGTGCAGGCGATTGCCGACGCCTATCGCGAACAGTCACTCGGCCTTCAGGAAATCAACACCGCCGTCAACACCATGGACCAGGGCACCCAGCAGAACGCCGCCATGGTGGAAGAGGCAACCGCCACAGCCCATCAGCTGTCAACCGAAGCCGAAACGCTGACCCGCCTTCTCGGCCAGTTCCGCCTGGCGGAAGCACAGCGCTCCGGCCAGTACGCCCGCGCCGCCTGATCATCCAAGGTTGCCGCCGACAAAAGGACCCTGGATCCGCCCGATCCAGGGTCTTTTCTATTCAGGCAGCAGAACGGTTATCTAGACGTCCAGCGCATCCTTCAGCGCCAGCCCCTCGCGCACGCGCAGATCAAGATCGGCTTCGATATGGTCGATATGGTGCAGCATCAGCGCTGATGCGCGGGTGGCATCGCGGCGTTCGAGCGCGTCGAGGATCTCGCCATGTTCGCCATGGCCGCAGCGCGAGACGCCGGTGCTGCCGTAAAGCGCAATGACGAGCGAGGAGCGGGCGACAAGCTCATCCATGAAGCGCTGCAGGATGGCGTTGCCGGCAACGCTTGCCAGCATCAGGTGAAAATCGCCGGAGGCCTTGATTTCCGCCCGCCGCGCGGCCGGCCCATGCTCGCTCATATAGCGCGCCTCTTCCTGCAGCTGGTGGCGGAAGGCATCGAGATCGGCGCTGGTGATACGCTCGATGGCAGCCGTGACGATGCCGGGCTCCAGAAGACGCCGTGAGGCAAACACCTGGCGGGCCTCTTCCGGCGTCGGATTGGAGACGAAGGCGCCGCGGTTGCGCTCCGCCCGCACCAGCCCCTCGAAAGCCAGCATCTGGAGGGCAGCGCGCACCACCGTGCGGCTGGCATCGAAAAGCGCGCCCACTTCGCTTTCCGACAATTTGGTACCCGGCACCAGGCGCCGGTCGACAATGGCGTTGCGAAGTGCCTCGCGAATGGCAAGCGCCCGATCGTCCGGCACCAGGTCGAAGGGGCTGATTTTGTCGCTGATCTGCATTGCAGGTTCCCGTTTTGCTCTTGTGTAACGCGAACAGCCGTCACTGCAAAGCGGGAAGCGTGCTTCTCCTGCACGATGGATACAATCGAGCGGTAGCATCGTACACAATCGTCTATTTTTTGCGCAGCCATAGCTCAGTCCATGTGCATCCAGATTGAGCACTGCCCGTCGACACCAATTAAGTGCCCGAGATTCCAGATGAAGCAGCACTTGGCACGGCGCATGCATTGCTGTTGGCCAAGACAAGGGAGTCCCCATGACGAAAGCCGCAGAAATAGACATCGCTTCGGTCTCGAAGGTCTACGGCACCACAACGGCCGTCCACTCGATCAGCCTCAAAATCCCCGCCGGCAGTTACTGCTGCCTGCTCGGCCCCTCCGGCTGCGGCAAGACGACGACGCTGCGCATGATTGCCGGCCATGAGACGATCACCAGCGGCGATGTGCTGCTGGGCAACAAGAACGTCACCGATCTGGCTCCGGCCGAGCGCGGCACGGCGATGATGTTCCAGTCCTATGCGCTGTTTCCCCATCTCGATCTTGTCGACAATGTTGCCTTCTCGCTGAAGATGAAGGGCGTCGACAAGGAGACCCGCCGCGCCAAGGCGCTCGACATGCTGAAGCTGATGCAGCTCGATGCCTATGCGACGAGACGGCCTGCCCAGCTTTCGGGCGGCCAGCAGCAGCGCGTGGCGCTTGCCCGCGCACTGATCACCGATCCGGAGGCGCTGCTGCTGGACGAGCCGCTGTCGGCGCTCGATCCCTTCCTCAAGGTGCGCATGCGCGCCGAGTTGAAGAAGCTGCAGACCTCGCTCGGCATCACCTTCGTGCATGTCACCCACAGCCAGGAAGAAGCGATGGCGCTCGCGGACATTGTCGTTGTGATGAACGATGGGCGCATCGAGCAGGCGGCGCCGCCGCGCACCGTGTTCGAACGCCCGGCAACCGCTTTCGTCGCACGCTTCATGGGCGATCATAACGTGATTTCCGGCCGGGTGACTGAGGTCAGCGAAGGCCGCCTGACGCTTGCCGTCGCCGCCGGCGCAAGCTTTTCGGCACCGGCAGACACCGCCGAGATCGGCGCTCCGGCCGATATCGCCATCCGCACCGACCGCGTTCAGGTGGGTGTGGACGCCGCAGACGGTTACGGCTTTACCGGCACCATCAACAATATCGAATATCGTGGCTCCTCCGTGAAGCTCGCCGTCAGCGGCGCCGGCATCGAGGATTTCACGGCCATCCTCAGCGACAAGGTGTTCTTTGCCAATCCCGTCAAGGTCGGCGAAGCCATCCAGCTGTCCTGGAACGCCGAGGACGTGATCGTTCTCGGGCGCCCCTCCTAACCACGAGCCAAAACACAAACAACAACCTTCAGAGGAGACATGGCATGACCAATACAACGAGCAAGCCTTCGGGCATCAGCCGCCGCAGCCTGCTGAAAACGGCCTCTGCCGCCGCCGGTCTCGCCGCCGGCTCGGGCGCCATCACCGGCTTCCCGACCATCTGGGCGCAGAACCCGATCACGCTGCGCCAGTTCGGCACCGGCGTGTCGAACATCAATGCCATTGCCGAAAAGTGCAAGGCAGACCTCGGCATCACGCTGGAAATGACGGCAACCGATTCGGATGCGGCCGCCCAGCGCGCCGTCACCCAGCCGAATTCCTACGACATCGCCGATATCGAATACTGGATCCTGAAGAAGGTCTTTGCCGCCGGCGTCATCCAGCCGATGGACGTGAAGAAGCTGAAATATTACGACAAGGTCGTTCCGCTGTTCAAGACCGGCAAACTGAAGCCGGACAGCGTCATTGCGCAGGGCACGGCCCCGCACACGGTCGGCTTCGTCGAAAAGCCCGGCGACAAGAAGTTCGCCAAGGGTGAGACCCAGTGGTTCACCATGATGCCGACGATCTACAATGCCGATACGCTTGGCATCCGCCCCGACCTCGTCGGCCGCGAGATCACCTCCTGGGCCGATATCATGGACCCCGCCTTCAAGGGCAAGACCTCCATCCTCAACATCCCCTCCATCGGCATCATGGATGCGGCCATGATCATGGAAGCCATGGGCAACATCAAGTACAAGGACAAGGGCAACATGACGAAGGAGGAGATCGACAAGACGATCGACTTCCTCATCAAGGCCAAGCAGGGTGGCCAGTTCCGCGCCTTCTGGAAGTCCTTCGACGAATCGGTCAACCTCATGGCATCGGGCGAAGTCGTCATCCAGTCCATGTGGTCGCCGGCCGTTGCCGCCGTGCGCTCCAAGGGCATTGCCTGCAAATACCAGCCGCTGAAGGAAGGCTATCGCTCCTGGGGCGGCGGTCTGGGTCTGGCCTCCCACCTCAAGGGGGCGCAGCTCGATGCCGCCTATGAGTATATCAACTGGTACACGTCAGGCTGGGTCGGCGCCTATCTCAACCGCCAGGGCTACTATTCGGCCGCCATGGAAACGGCAAAGGGCCATATGTCGGCCGACGAGTGGGGCTACTGGATCGAAGGCAAGCCTGCCCAGGGCGACATTCTCTCGCCGGAAGGCAAGGTCATGGAAAAGGCCGGCGCCGTGCGCGATGGCGGTTCCTTCGAAGACCGCATGGGCAAGGTCGCCTGCTGGAACTCCGTGATGGACGAAGACCGCTACATGGTCCGCCGCTGGAACGAGTTCATCGCGGCCTAACGTCTGACATCGCGGCTGGCAGGTTCGTGGAGGCACATGGCCTCCTCTTCAAAAACGCCCCTCCCGGCCTGCCGGCCACCCTCCCCACAAGGGGGAGGGAGATCCGCGGACCTGCTTCGGTCTTGAAGCGGGATCCGGACAAGGAGACGCGCCGGACGACAAACCCGCTCCGCGGCTCGCTGCGGAGTATTCCCTCCACGGAGGGCAGGACTTGGCCGCTTGCGGTCTCCCCCCTTGTGGGGGAGATGGCCGGCAGGCCAGAGGGGGACTTTCCCGACAGGAGACGATATGACCACAGTACGCTTCATCGGTGTTGGCGAACCGAAGCCGAAACGCAGCCTGCGGCTGCCGCTCAAGCTCGTCTCCTACCTGCAGGCAACGCCGCTCACCCTCATTCTGGCGGCCTTCCTGCTTTTGCCGCTTCTGATGATCATCACCGTCAGCTTCTGGGATTATGACTTTGCCCAGATGTATCCGGATTTCGTCACCTTCAACTATACCGAGACGCTGGGCTCGTGGGTGACCTGGAAGACCTATCTCAATACGCTGAAATTCGCATTTCTGGTCTGGGCTATCACGCTGTTCATCGGCTTCTGGGTCGCCTATTTCCTTGCCTTCCACATCCGCACCGCCGCCATGCAGATGGTGCTGTTTCTCGTCTGCACCGTGCCCTTCCTGACCTCCAACATCATCCGCATGATTTCCTGGATCCCGGTGCTCGGGCGAAATGGCCTGATCAATTCCGGACTGATCCATGCGGGCCTGATCGCCGAGCCAGTGGAATGGCTGCTCTATTCGGATTTCGCCGTGGTGCTTGCCATGGTGCATCTCTACACGCTGTTCATGGTGACGCCGATCTTCAATACGCTGATGCGCATCGATAAAAGCCTTGTCGAAGCCGCGCGCGATGCCGGCGCCTCCAGCGTTCAGGTGCTCACCAACGTCATCCTGCCTCTGGCAAAGCCGGGCATGGCGATCGGCACCATCTTTGTCGTGACGCTGGTGATGGCGGATTTTTCCACCGTGCAGGTGATGTCCGGCGGCCAGAGCGCGTCCGTCGCGCTGATGATGAAGAACCAGATGTCACTTCTGCAATATCCGGCAGCGGCCGCCAATGCTGTGGTGCTGCTCGTCCTCGTTCTCCTGATGGTCGCGGGCATCCTGCGCATCGTCGATATCCGCAAGGAGCTTTAACCGATGTATGCCGACAAGCGCTCCCGCGAATTCTATATCCTCGCCATCTTCTTCGGCCTCTTCGTGCTGTTTCTCTACGGGCCGCTGTCGGCCATCCTCATCCTGTCCTTCCAGGGACCGAACGGGGGGCTGACCTTTCCGCTGAATGGCGTATCGCTGCGCTGGTTTGCCAATCTTCTCGAAACGCAGGCGGTGGGCGATTTCGGCGGTTCGTTCCGCCGCTCGCTGATGCTCGGCATCATGGTGATGCTGGTGACCGTTGCCGTGTCGCTGCTCGCCGGCCTTGCCTTCCGGCGCAAGTTCTTTGGCGCAACCGTGCTGTTTTATCTGTCGGTCGCAAGCCTCGTCGTGCCCTCCATCATCATCTCGCTCGGCATCGGCGTCGTCTTCCAGCAGTTCGGCATCCAGCCGGCCTGGTATTCCTCGGCCTTCGGCGCGCATCTCACCTGGACGCTGCCGTTTGGCGTGCTGATCATGTTTGCCGTGTTCAACCGCTTTTCGCCGTCCTATGAGGAAGCCGCGCGCGACCTTGGCGCCACATCCTGGCAGACGTTCCGCTATGTCGTCCTGCCGATGATTGCCCCATCCCTCATCGGCGTCGGCCTGTTCGGCTTCACGCTCTCCTATGACGAATTTGCCCGCACCCTGATGACGGCCGGCACCTACAATACGCTGCCGCTCGAGATCTATGGCATGACGACCAATGTGACGACGCCGGTGCTCTATGCGCTCGGCACCGTCACCACCGTCTTTTCCTTCCTCGTCATTGCCGGAACGCTCGGGCTCATCATCGCCATGAACCGTCGCCGGTCCAAAGGCTGATCGATGCGCATTCTCCTGATCAATCCGAACACCACAGAAAGCATGACGGCGACTGCCGCGGATGCCGCCCGCCGGGTCGTGGCCATCGGCACCGAGATCATGCCCGTCACCTCGAAGATGGGTCCGGTCTCCATCGAAGGCTATTATGACGAGGCGCTGGCCGTGCCCGGCCTGCTGGTGGAACTTGCCGAGGGCGAAAAGGCCGGCGCCGATGCCGCCATCATCGCCTGTTTCGACGATACCGGGCTTGATGCGGCGCGTGCGCTGGCCTCCATTCCCGTCATCGGCATCTGCGAGGCGGCGCTTGCCTCTGCCGCCTTCATTTCCCAGCGCACCACGATCGTCACCACCATGGAACGCTCGCGCTTGCCCATCGAACATCTGGTGCAGCGCTATGGTATGGCAGGGCGCGTCAAGGTGCGCGCCGCCGATATTCCGGTTCTGTCGCTGGAAGATCCCTCATCGAACGCGCGCGAAAAACTGCGGGCCGAAATGGCGGCGGCTTTGCGCGACGACCGGGCGGATGCCATCGTGCTAGGCTGTGCCGGCATGGCGGACCTGACGGCAGAGCTTTCCCGCGAGTTCGGCGTGCCGGTGGTGGATGGCGTGGCGGCGGCCGTCAAGCAGGCTGAAGCACTGGTGACGCTAAAACTCTCCACCGCCAAGCGCGGTGCCTATGCCTTTCCGGTGGAAAAGCCCTATCTCGGTCTTCTGGAAGGGTTTCGGCCCAAGGCGATGACCGCATGACGGCGGCCAAGATCCGGGTGCTGACGCCGGCAGAACTCAGCCAGCTCATCGGATGGGCAGAGGCGGAAGGCTGGAACCCCGGACTTGACGACGCGGCCGCCTTTCACGCCGCCGATCCGTCCGGCTTCTTCGGCTGTTTCGTCGATGGGCAGATGGTCGCCGGCATCTCCGCCGTGGCTTACGGCGAAACCTTCGGCTTCATCGGTCTCTACATCAGCCAGCCGGATCATCGCGGCAAGGGCTATGGCCTGAAGGTGTGGGATCAGGCCATGACCTATCTTGCCGGTCGCAGCATCGGGCTCGATGGGGTGCCGGCGCAGCAGGCAAACTATGCCCGCATGGGCTTCGTGCCGACCTATGGCACCCTGCGCTGGAGCGGGCGCTATCCGGCGCTGCCGCCGCGCCATTCCCCTGTTGTCGCGGTGACCCCTCAGCATTTCGACGCGATCGAAGCCTTTGATGCCCTCGCCTTTCCGGCCCCGCGCACGGCTTTCCTGCAGGAATGGCTAAAGCCGCCGCGGATCGCGCGGGCGATCTTTTGCGGGCAAGACCTTGCCGGCTACGGTGTCGCGCGCCGCTGTCATGAGGGGGTGAAGATCGGGCCGCTGTTTGCCAGCACCGATCAGGATGCGGAAGCCCTGTTTTCGGCGCTCGCAACGGCGGCCGGACCAGAAACGCTGTCCATCGACGTGCCGGAAAGCCAGACGGCGTTCTCCACCCATCTCGCCGGCCTTGGCTTTGCAAAAGGCTTTGAAACGAAACGCATGGTTCACGGCGCTCCCCTCATCTGCGAGGAGCGCCTTGTCTTTGGCGTCACGACGCTGGAGCTCGGCTGATCAGCGGGCGAGAAGGACTGGCACCGGCGCCTCTTCGAGAAGCGCCTGGGTGACGCCACCAAACACCCGTTCGCGCAGGCGTGAATGGCCATAGGCGCCCATGACGATCAGGTCGGCGCCGATCTCGCCCGCATGGCTTTTCAGCACATCCTCGACGGGACGGCCACCACTCGGCAGCTGGTCTACCACGACGGTCACGCCGTGGCGCGCCAGAAAGGCTGCGACATCCGCCCCCGGTTCACCGCCATTGACCGTATAGGACGCATCCGGATCGATCAGCGTCACATGCACGCTTTCCGCCTGGGTGAGGATCTCGATCGCTTCGCGGGCCGCCCGCCCGGCTTCGGCACGGGAATTCCACGCCAGAAGCACCGTCTTCACCTTGACCGGCGCCTGCCCGGCCGGCAGCAGCAGCAGGGGACGCCCGGCATCGAACACGGCGCCGTCCACCACGGCATTGATGAGGGCCGACTGCGCCCGGAGCTTCGGCCCCACCACGACGAGATCGGCATATAGCGCCCGCTGGAAGATCGTATCGGCGAGGAAGGACCGCTCGGTATAGAAGCGGTCGATGTCGAAGGGAATTTCGGCGGTTTCGCAGTGGGTTCGCGCCAGATCGGCGACCGCATGAAGCGTCTTCAGATCTTCGACGCGCTGGTCGAGCCAGGCGGTGCCGACCGGATAATCGCCCACCGTCGGGGGCGCTGCGATATCCACCACCAGAAGCGAAAGATGGGCGCCGAGCTGGCCTGCAAGATCGGTCGCGCGGTTGATGTCGGCGGCGTCTTCATGGCTGCCGATGATGGCCAGAACTGTCTTGAACAACATGATGGTGCTCCCTTTGCCAAGGCCGCGTCGGCCTCGTTGAAAGGGAGCTTAGGCGCATCACACCCCGCCCCATATGATCTCTGTCAAAAACAGGGGGCAAAAGCCGCAGGCTTCGCCCCTTTGCGCCTCACGCGGTCACGCGCTCGCCAGCCAGGCAGCCGCCTGCTCCTCGTGGCGGGCAGCGCAGGCATCGCCATACAGTTTCAAAATATCTGCGCGTTGGCAGAGTTCGGTTCCCTCGGTCATCACGGCGGCGGCGCCGGCTGCAAGGCCGAAGCGGAAGGCCTCGCGGATATCCTGTCCCTTCGACAGCGCCCAGACGATTGCGCCGACAAAACTGTCTCCGGCACCGACGGCCGAGCGCACCGTCACCCTGATCGCCGGCATCAGAAGGCGCCCTTCCGGGCCAACCAGCAGGGCGCCCTCCTCCCCCAGCGTCAGCGCCACATAACGGGTCACACCGCGGGCGACGAGGTCGGCGGCAAAGGCTGCGGCCGTCTCGATATCCAGCCCATGGCCGACGAGCCGTTCCAGTTCGCTGAGGCTCGGCTTGAAGAGAAAGATGCCGCCCTCGGCAATCGCTGCCGACAGCGCCTCGCCGGACGCGTCCAGCACGAAACGCCCCCCGTTTGCCGCCGTCAATCGCGCCATGCGGGCGTAAGTGTCAGATGAAACGCCGCGGGGCAGGCTGCCGCTTGCGACCACATAGGCCCATCTCCGCTCTCCGACGAGGTCCATCACCGGTTCCACTTCGAGCGGCGAAACCGCGGGACCTTCTGGCACGAAGCGATATTCTAGCCCGCTCTCGTCCTCATGAACCATGAAGGCGATGCGCACGGAGCCCTTGATGGGAAAGATATGCAGCCCGAGCGGCAGCGCCCTCAGCGCCTCGACGAGAATGGTTCCGGTGGCGCCGCCTGACAGCACCGCCACATCCGCCTCGCCGCCCATTTCGGCAATGAGCCGCGCTACGTTGACGCCGCCTCCCCCCACTTCCTGGCGCTGGTTGCGCACCCGCATCTTGTGGGTCGGCACGATGCGCGTGACGTCGTTCGACAGATCAAGCGTCGGGTTGAGGGTGATGCACAGAATAGCGGGCGGAGACATCGGTTGGGACATCGGCGGAGCGCTCCAGGGCGAGGATCATCGAACGCAACCACACCAAGTCGCGTCAGGCTTCAAGGAGCTAACACGCAAGGCGGCAAATCGTTTGATCCAGCGCATCCACGGCCGAATATTTCTCCGCCCGCCGCCCTCATGGCCATAGTGCAATGCGGCAATGCGGGCATGCGTTCAGATCAGGCGTCAGTAGATCGGGTACATGCCCCAGAAAAAGGCATCCGAGGGCAGATCCCTCTCTTCGGTCGCATCGGCCTTTTTGTCCGGCCCATTCCCTTCGCGTGCAACCGCCTGATCACTTTTGCGTTCATGGCTGAGCGTGGATTTCTGCCCCAAGCCAAACAGGTCGAAACCAAACTGCATAAAGCCTGCTATCATCATTCAAGCCTCCAGTTGGAAGGGCATCATGCCCATATTGATTTCACCGCAAGTCGAAGCGGTCGTCAAGATGGCGAAATGCCGGCAAAAATCCGGCAGAAAACCGTCCATGACGCTCCTGCAGGCTCCGTTCCGCTGTGATTGCCGCCTTTATGCAAGATATCTCTAATTTACATCAATCGGCCAGCATCTCGCTAACCGGCGCGGTGTATACAAGGATGACGGGTGGCCGATCCTTGGTGCGGACCGAAATACGCACGGCTTCGGCGACGTGCCCTGCGCAAAACCTTGGACTCTGCGGCAGAAAGGACTATCTATGTTGCGCTGCAGCAAGTTCACCGCGTATCGCGCAGCGTCCTTTGAGCTGATGCCCAAAATTTCCGACCTTGGTCGGCACTACCAAAGGAGTTGATAATGACAATGTCCCAGACCAATTTTGATAAAAGCCAGCCTGTCTCCATCGCCGGCGCGATCGCCGAAGGGCGTCGTGCATCCGGCTATAGCCTGGAAGACCTGGCCATCACCTGCGGCTTGACGGTTGAAGAACTGGAAGCCATCGAAGCCGGCGCGGATCAGGATCCCGCCCATGTCCGCCGCGTCGCCGCAGCGCTCAAGCTGCAGACGCTTGCCCTCTGACCAGACTGAAGCTTGCCGTAGAGCGGGTCAAAAGCCCGCTCTCACGCCTCCTGCAAGGCGGACATCTTTGTCGAACATCTTGATAAATTGGAGATTTTGGTAGCGGGGGGCGGAATTGAACCGCCGACCTCAGGGTTATGAATCCTGCGCTCTCACCAACTGAGCTACCCCGCCAAGAGCGACTTCCGTGTGTCAACTGTGTGACCCGTCCGGCGCGCTGGAGGGCTTATAAAGGGATGCTCCGACCAAAGTCAAGCGCGCTTGCGGCAAAAAGCCAGGGCTTTCTGCGCGCGAATTTTCAAACGCTGCTCAGGCTGCCGCCGGCGTCGAAAGAAGCGCCTTCAGCGATGCTTCTGCTGCCGCATCCCGCTCCGAGCGGTCGATGAAACCGCCGCCATAGACGCGGGCATCCGCCCCTTCCGCCGAATAGAGCACGCAGGCCTGGCCGGGCGCGACGCCTGCTTCGCCGATCGCCAGATCCACATAGATGCCGTTTTCATCCGCATGCAGCGTGGCAGGCGTTGGCGGGCGCGTGGAGCGCACCTTGGCAAAACAGTCAAAGCCGGTGCGCGCATCGTCGGCCAGTGCCTTGTCGCCGATCCAGTTGACATCGCGCAGATAGACCCGGCGCGTTTCCAGCGCCTCCCTTGGCCCGACGATCACGCGTCGACCGCGCGCATCGAGATAGACCACGTAGAGCGGCTCGCCGGTCGCAACGCCGAGCCCCTTCCGCTGGCCGATCGTGTAATGCAGGATGCCTTCGTGGCGGCCAAGCACCCGACCGTCGATATGGACGATCTCGCCGGACAGCGCGGCATTCGGCTTCACCTTGTTGATGATATCGGCATACTTGCCCTGCGGGACGAAACATATGTCCTGACTATCGGCCTTCTTGGCAACGACCAGCCCCATGTCTTCGGCGAGAAGCCGCACATCCGCCTTCGACATGCCGCCGAGCGGGAAGCGCAGGTAATCGATCTGCTCCTGGGTCGTGGCAAACAGGAACCAGCTCTGGTCGCGATCGGCATCGATCGGCCGAAACAACGCGCGACGGTTCGGATTGTCCGGCGACGGATTGCGGCGGGAGCGGATGTAATGGCCGGTTGCCAGCGCATCGGCGCCCAGATCCTTCGCCGTTGCCAGAAGATCGGCAAACTTGACGGTCTGGTTGCAGGCAACGCAGGGGATCGGCGTTTCGCCCATGGCATAGGCTTCGGCAAACGGGTTGATCACCGTTTCCCGAAACCGCTTTTCATAATCCAGAACGTAATGGGGAATGCCGAGCGTCTCCGAGACGCGGCGTGCATCGTCGATGTCCTGGCCGGCGCAGCAGGAGCCGGCGCGGTGCACGGCGGCACCGTGGTCGTAAAGCTGCAGCGTGATGCCCAGCACATCATAGCCCTGGCGTTTCAAAAGGCCCGCGACCACGGAGGAATCCACGCCGCCCGACATCGCCACGACGACGCGCGTATCCTCCGGCTTCTTGTCAAAATCCAGCGTATTCACAGGAACTCTCTTCATCATCAGCCGGGGCCTGGCCTGCGCTGAGGCAGCGCCGCCCCGCAACGGTCGGGTCTCGCCGTCAGGAATAGACTGTGGATATAGAAAGAGCGCGGCAAAAACGCAAGGTTTACCGCGTTCTCAGAGGCGCGCGTGCGGTCTGCTACTGCTGCATCGTGCGCCCATCGGCCGTGGCAACCACCCCTGCGGCGCGCGCCTCTTCCACAATCGTGCCCGACGCCCGCACCTGCGGCAGGGCATGCGGATACTCCCGCTGGATGAAGTCCACTAGTTTTTCGCGCACTTCGCAGCGCAGGTCGAAGGCCTTGCCGGCATCGGGCGCCGAGACGAGGATGCGGATTTCCATGACATTCTGCTTGAAGTCCGTCACGGCGACATTCACCACCTGGCGATCCCAGAGCTTTGACTTGCCGGCGA
This sequence comes from Neorhizobium fuzhouense, assembly GCF_042611105.1. NCBI lineage: Bacteria > Pseudomonadati > Pseudomonadota > Alphaproteobacteria > Hyphomicrobiales > Rhizobiaceae > Neorhizobium > Neorhizobium fuzhouense. The sequence continues at coordinate 615,067 of NZ_JBHFFP010000002.1, forward strand.
TTTCCTCCACCTTATGACGCAGGACCGAAACGGGAACCGTATAATCGAGATAGATCATCACGGTGCCGATGAGGGCTGCCCCTTCCCGCGTCCAGTTCTGGAAGGGGTTTTCGATGAAATAACCGAGCGGCAGGATCATCCGGCGCCAGTCCCAGAGCTTGACCACCACATAGGTCGAGGTGATTTCCTCGACCTTGCCCCACTCGCCTTCCACCAGCAGCGCATCATCGATGCGGATCGGCTGGGTGATGGCAAGCTGGATGCCGGCAAACAGGTTCTTCAAGACCGGCTGCAGCGCAAGGCCCAGCACGATACCGGCAACACCCGCCGATGCCATCAGCGAAACGCCATACTGGCGCACCGCCGGAAAAGTCATCAGCGCGAAGGAGAGCGTAAAACCAATGATCAGCGTCGCCGCCACCCGCTCCAGGATCCGCGACTGGGTGACATGCTTGCGCGCCAGAAGATTGTCTTCCGCATCGAGCTTGAAGCGGCGCAGATAGACGGTCGTCCAGATATGCAGCGTCGTGCGCGCCATCCAGCCGATGAGAAGGATGAAGCAGAGAAGAAGGCCGTGACGCAGGAGGCCGGTCTGCTGGTCGCTGAGCGGCGCAATACCGATCGCCGGCACCATGACCCAGGCAACGATGGCCAGCCTCATGGGTTGTTCGGTGCGCGAGACGAGCGACCGCCAGAAAAGATCCCGTTGGGCAACGATCCGGGTAAGGATCCGGAAAACGAAACGGTGGATGAGAGATCCCACCAGCACCGCGGCCACGAGCACGATCATCGCCAGCAGCCAGTTGGGCAACCAGCTGATCACGAAAGAGAGATAGTCTTCAAGACGCTGTTCCATCCACAGGCACTTAGGGTGCAGTGCAGCAGAAGAAAGGGAAACGGGCTGAATTTCCCGTGAGGCGGATACAACTGAACGGCGAAACCCAAAGCGTGCCGAAGCGTTAGGGGCAGGTATCGATCATGCACATCAAGAAGGAGCCATCCATTATGGCGGACGAAAAATCTCTGCGACGGTTCATCGAAGCGCAGGCGCCGGTCTATGCCGAGGCGCTGGCAGAACTGCGCCGCGGCGCCAAACGGTCGCACTGGATGTGGTTCATCTTTCCGCAGATCGCGGGGCTTGGCCATTCACCGACGGCGCGCTTCTATGCGATTGCCGACCGCAAAGAGGCGCAGGCCTATCTTGCCCATCCTCTGCTTGGCAGCCGGCTCGCCGAATGCACGCAAGCCATGCTGATGCACCCGGACAAAACGGCAAACGCCATCCTCGGCTCGCCGGACGACCTGAAATTCCGCTCGTCGATGACGCTGTTTGATGCGGTGTCGGAAGCGGATACAGAAAAGGGCTCGCCTTTCGGACAAGCCCTTCTCACATTCTACGATGGCAGGCCGGACGAAGCGACGCTTGCCCGGCTCTGATCTTAGTTGACGCCCTGGATAGCAGACAGCTTCCAGGCCTCGCCGCCCTTGCGCACAAAGGTCCAGATTTCAGTCGCCTCGGTCGGATGCGTCGCATCGCCGGAAACCACCTTGCCCGTGTCACGGTCGCGCATCACGTCGATGCTCTGGTAACGCATGGCAACGGTTGCGTATTCCAAGCCATTTTCGCGCCAGGCTTCCGACAGGTCACCCTGCAAGAGCTGCACGTCCTTCACCTCGTTGCGCTGGCCGTTCGTGGCATTCTCGCCCAGTTCCTCGGCGAGATATGACATGGCTTCGGGCGTGGTCAGCGCGCGCAGGCGGGCATAATCTTCCGCACCATAAGCGCCCTGCACCTCGGTCAGCATCTTTTCGAACTGGTCGAAATCACGGTTTGTGATGCCGATCTCATCCGTGCGGGCCGAGGCGGCACGGGGCTTTTGCGCAGAGGCTGCAGCGCTGCCGCCGAGCGACCCCATCTGCGGGATCTTGAAGCCACCGAAATTATTGCCCTGCGGCGCCTGCGTTTCATAGCGACCAAGACCGCCGGCCGGACCGCTGGCGGCCGGCTGCTGGCGACGGGCAAAGAAGCGCATGGCCAGGAAGATCAGGCCACCGATCAACAGCATCTGGAACAGCATGCCGAACATGCCGGCCATGCCGCCGAAACCATTGCCCATCAGCATGCCGAACATGCCGCCAAGGAAAAGGCCACCCAGAATGCCGCCGCCGAAGCCGCCGAACAGGCCGCGGCGCTGGCCGCCTGCCGCCTGAGCGCCAGCCGCCGTGGCCGGATTGGTCGCCTGGCTATTGGGCGTCATCGAACGCTGGATCGGCGCGGCGGTCGTCGGTGCGGTGCTGGTGGATGGCGGGGCGGAATAGGTGCGCGTGCCGCGGCTGCCGAAACTGCTGCCGCCACCGGCGCGACGCGCCTCGGCAAAATCCACCGCCGAAAGCGATACGACCATTCCGAGCGCCAGCACGGACAGAACGTGCCTGTAGCGTCGAAGCGTTGAAAACATTTCTCTCTCCTCACAGAAGCGCCTTTTGAGGGCGTTGCTTCCTATATAGAGAGCATGGGTTGCAGCTGTTAGGTGATCGGATGGAATTTTTCGAAATCGTGATCACTGTTGATCGGCGATTTGAGTGAACCACCCTCCCCTAAAACACAAAAGACCCGGCGCGGAAACGCTCCGGCCGGGTCCCGATGGCTAAGAGGCCAGAACGATCAGTCGACGTTGAACGTCAGCGGCTTGGCCTGCTTGATCGCCGGGTTTGCGGTCAGCTGGTCGAGAACGGCCTGCTCGACGGCACCATCGACATAGAGCAGCGCGATGGCATCGCCGTTTTCCTTCTCGCGACCAAGCTGGAAGTTGGCGATGTTGACGCCGGCATTGCCGAGCGTCGTGCCCATGAAGCCGATCATGCCGGGAACGTCGGTGTTGGAGATGTAGATCATGTTCGGACCGACATCCGCATCCATGTTGATGCCCTTGATCTGGATGAAGCGCGGCTTGCCATCGGAGAAGACGGTACCGGCAACCGAGCGGGTCTGCTTGTCGGTGGTGACCGTCAGCTTGATGTAGCCGTCATAGACGCCGGTCTTGTCGCGCTTGACCTCGGAGAGCACGATGCCCTTTTCCTTGATCATGATCGGGGCCGAAACCATGTTCACATCGGCAACCTGATTGCGGATGAGACCGGCCAGCAGCGCCGAAGTGAGCGCCTTGGTGTTCATGCCGGCGGTGGCGCCGTCATAGAGGATTTCGATCGCCTTGATCGGGCTTTCGGTCACCTGGCCGGCAAACGAGCCGAGGACGTCGGCGAGACGAATGAACGGCTTCAGGATCGGTGCTTCTTCCGCGGTGATCGAGGGCATGTTGATGGCGTTGGACACCGCACCCTTCACCAGATAGTCCGACATCTGTTCGGCAACCTGGAGGGCGACGTTTTCCTGGGCTTCCGTGGTGGATGCACCAAGATGCGGCGTGCACACGACGTTCGGCAGGCCAAACAGCGGGCTTTCCTTGGCGGGTTCGACTTCGAAGACATCGAAGCCGGCACCGGCAACATGGCCGGACTTGATGGCTTCGGCAAGGGCTGCCTCATCGACGAGACCGCCGCGGGCGCAGTTGATGATGCGCACGCCGGGCTTCGTCTTGGCGATGTTTTCCTTGCCGAGGATGCCGCGCGTCTTGTCGGTCATCGGCACATGCAGGGTGATGAAATCGGCGCGCGGCAGAAGCTCCTCGAGCTCAACCTTCTCGACGCCCATTTCCTGGGCGCGTTCGGCCGAGAGGAAGGGGTCATAGGCAATGACATGCATGCCAAGGCCGATCGCCTTCTTGCAGACGATGCCGCCGATATTGCCGGCACCAATGACGCCGAGCGTCTTGCCGGTGATTTCGACACCCATGAACTTCGACTTCTCCCACTTGCCGGCCTGGGTCGAGGCATCGGCCTGCGGCAGCTGGCGGGCAACGGCAAACATCAGCGCGATGGCGTGTTCGGCCGTCGTGATCGAGTTGCCGAACGGCGTATTCATCACGATGATACCGCGCTTGGAGGCGGCCGGAATATCGACATTGTCGACGCCGATGCCAGCGCGGCCGATGACCTTCAGGTTGGTCGCGGCAGCGATCAGCTTTTCCGTCGCCTTGGTGGCGGAGCGGATGGCCAGGCCATCGTAATTGCCGATGATTTCGGCAAGCTTATCCTTGTCCTTGCCGAGCTGCGGCTGGAAATCAACGTCTACGCCGCGATCGCGGAAGATCTGGACGGCGGTTTCCGACAATTCGTCGGATACGAGAACGCGAGGTGCCATGAGAGGCCTCCTTCAGAAGGGTTCAATCTGTATGGGGAAAGCGGCTTCGCCGTATGGCGAAGCCGAAAGCACTCAAAGCTTTATGCGGCGGCCTTGGCCAGCGCTGCCTTCTGGGTCTGATAAGCCCAGGTCAGCCACGGCATGACAGCCTGCATGTCGGCAGTCTCGATGGTGGCGCCAGCCCAGATGCGAAGACCGGACGGGGCATCGCGATAGGCGCCGATATCGAGCGCGACGTTTTCCTTCTCCAGAAGCGCAACGACGCCCTTGGCAAAGGCCGCCTGCTGGTCGGCATCAAGCGCTGCAACGGCCGGATCGACGATCTTCAGGCACACCGAGGTGTTGGAGCGGGTGGCCGGATCAACCGCAAGGTTGGCGATCCAGTCATTGGCATCGACGAAATCGAAGATGACCTTGGCATTGGCATCGGCACGGGCGATCAGGGCTTCAAGTCCGCCGATCGATTTTGCCCAGTTCAGAGCATCGATATAGTCTTCCACGCAGAGCATGGAGGGCGTGTTGATGGTTTCGCCGACAAAAATGCCTTCGATCAGCTTGCCGCCCGAGGTCATGCGGAAGATTTTCGGCAGCGGCCAGGCCGGAACATAGGTGGTGAGGCGTTCGACAGCACGCGGGCTCAGAATGATCATGCCGTGACCACCCTCGCCCCCCAGAACCTTCTGCCAGGAGAAGGTGGTGACATCGAGCTTGGCAAAGTCGAGCTTCTGCGCGAAGGCCGCCGAGGTGGCGTCGCAGATCGTCAGGCCCTTGCGGTCGGCCGGGATAAAATCGGCATCGGCGACGCGCACGCCGGAGGTCGTGCCGTTCCAGGTGAAGACGACGTCACGGTCGAAATCGACCTGCGTCAGATCGGGCAGCAGGCCGTAATCGGCATTGAACTTGCGCACATCGGCAAGCTTCAGCTGCTTGACCACATCGGTGACCCAGCCGGCGCCAAAGCTTTCCCAGGACAGCATGTCGACGCCGCGTTCGCCGAGCAGCGACCACAGGGCCATTTCCACAGCGCCCGTATCGGAAGCCGGCACGATGCCGATGCGGTAATCCGCCGGCACGTTCAGAATTTCGCGGGTAAGATCAATGGCCTGCTTCAGCTTCATCTTGCCGACCTTGGCGCGGTGCGAGCGACCGAGCGGGGCATCAGAGAGAGCCTCAAGCGACCAACCGGGGCGCTTCGAGCAAGGGCCAGAAGAGAAATGGGTATTGTTCGGACGGGTGTCCGGCTTTGCGATGTTCGCCATCTTGGCTATCCTTCCAGATAGAAAGCCCTTCGTTGGGGAAGGGTGTCCCGCCGCTGGTGTTAGTGGATGGCCGGATTTCGGTCAAGTCGCAAATCAAACGATCTCTGTCTTTTTTGCGTTGGCACCGGCGCGCAACGAAAACTTGACCTGGATCAACGTGTTTTGTTCGACGCCGATTATGATCGGCTATCGGTTGTGAATGCAGCGGAGATGAATGTTCCGCTTGCCCGTTCCGCCCGCTGGACCGTGGATCCGCTTTCCGGTCCGATGACCAATTCATATTCAAAAACAAGGATCTGTATCATGGCCATGCAAAGCATCTATACTCCCGTGCAGCAGCAGGAAAAGAGCCATTTCTATCTGCCGTTCCTTGCCGGCTTCTACGAGCATTTCGCCCAGCCCTTCGCCTTCACGGCCTTTCGCGTCGCCATTGGCGGCATGCTGATGGTCGAGGGCTATCCGAAGATCATGGCGCCCATGGCGCAGGTGGGATTTGTTGAAAATCTCGGATTTTATCCGGGTTGGATCTGGTCGCCGACGCTGGCTGCCATGCAGTTCTTTGGCGGCCTGATGATTGCGCTCGGGCTCCTCACCCGCCCGGTGGCACTTGCCAATGCGGTGATGCTGACGATCACGCTTTGGTTCCACTTCGCCCACCCCTACGGCCACGCCCTGCTGACGGATGGCGGCATTGCCGCGCTGAAAGCCGGCAGCGACCTGTTCACGCCCAATGCGGCTGTGCGCCTCGTGGATGGCGGCGCGAAATTCCTCGAACAGGTGCAGACCAAGGCCGAGCTTGCCTCGCTGTTCTGGACCGGCGGCGCCTTCCTGTTTGCCGCCTGCGGCGCGGGCCAATGGTCGCTCGACCGGCTGGTGCTGAAGCGCGAGTTCTAAGGAATTTTAGCAGTCCGGACTTTTGCCGGACATGCGTTGGAAGACGGTCTTCAAGCAGAAATGCCGCCTCGGGCAACCCGGGCGGCTTTTGTTATCGGACGCGTGGTGCAGCTTATTTGTAGACCAGCGGCGGCTGAGGTTCGTCATAGGTCACGGACGCCTGCGGGCAGCCGCCGAACAGATAGCGCGCGCCAACGCGGGCTTCGTGCACGTCAAACCCCTTGTCGGAGCCCGGACCGCCGTTCGAGGCGAAACCGAACATGTCTCCGCCTTCCACATGGCGGTAACGATAGCCGATATCGGCCTTCAGGTTGCAGGTCACATCGACCGTTGCACCGGCCATCAGCGCATAGGTGAAGCGCCAGCTGCCCTTGCCGCCGTGCTCCACGGTGCTGTCGCAGCCGCTGCCATTGTCGGCGCAGGATGTGTTTTTCAGCTTGTCCCATTTGACATAGGTGCCGCCGAGGCCGCCGCCGACGTAGGGCGTCACATATCCGAAGGTGCCGAGATCGACATAGGCGTTGGCCAGCAGGCTATAGGCCCGCATATGGGAAATATCGCTGGAGGTGCAGTTCCCGACGCAGGCGCCGAAGGCCGCGCCACTGCCGTGGGTGGAGCCCTCAAACTTGCTCCTGCTCAGGTAATCGAAGGTGAGATCGGTGCGCAGCGCGCTGTTGATCTGGTAGCCGACGCCTGCCCCGAGCAGAAAGCTGTCCTTGAGGTGGGCGCTGGAGAAATCCGTCGTAGAGGCGGAAGACCCGCCCTGATAGAATTTCGCGCCCTTCATGTCCTTGAAGGCATAGCCGGCATCGCCGCGCAGATACCAGCCGGTCGCGGCCTCCTGCACGGTCACTTCCGGGGCACTCATCAGCACAGGATCCATGGCCGGCTGGGCAACATCGGCGGCATGGGATGCGCCAGCGGCAAGCATCACGGCGAAAGCGCCGAACAGGGTTCTTCTCATGGAATCAGGCTCCGCATTCCAAAATCGTCACGCGCGCAAGATGGCGTCGTTCTTCAAATCTGGAGCGATCATTAACCAAAAAGGTAAAGGAGCAATTAAGCCTAACAGAATATAAATATTTGTAAAATAAAGCCTTTCGGCATTTACTGATCGTTAATCCGAATCCGTCAGCGCATGAAAAAACCCGCAGAAGAAGCTCCTGCGGGCCTCGGGTAGAGCAGTTAGACAGGCTCAGGCGGCGCTGCGCACATTGGAAATCACGCCGACGAGATCGCCGACGATGCGCTCGATCTGGCCGCGGTCGTCGCCTTCGGCCATGACGCGAATCAGCGGCTCCGTGCCGGAGGGGCGAATCACCAGACGGCCGCGGCCACCGAGTTCGGCCTGCGCGCTGTCGATGGCCTGGCGCACGATGATATCCTCCAGCGGCTTGCCGCCGGCAAAGCGGACATTGCGCAGAAGCTGCGGCACCGGCTCGAAACGGCGGCAGACTTCGCTCACCGGCTGGCCGAGCCGCTTGACGCGGGCAAGCACCTGAAGAGCTGCCACAAGACCATCCCCCGTGGTGCCAAAATCCGACAGCACGATATGGCCGGACTGTTCGCCGCCGACGTTGAAATCATGGTGGCGCATATGCTCGACCACGTAGCGGTCGCCAACCTTGGTGCGGGCAAGCGTCAGGCCCTTGTCGCCGAGGAAACGCTCAAGGCCGAGATTGGACATGATGGTGGCGACGATCCCGCCGCCGCGCAGCTTCTCGTCATCGGCCCAGCTTTCGGCAATGACGGCCATCAGCTGGTCGCCATCGATGATCTCGCCGCGCTCGTCGACGATGATGACGCGGTCGGCATCGCCGTCCAGCGCAATGCCGATATCGGCGCGCACTTCATGCACCTTCTTGCGCAGCGCATCCGGGCTGGTGGACCCGCAGTCGAGGTTGATATTGGTGCCGTTCGGCGTGTTGCCGATCGTCACCACATCGGCGCCCAGCTCCCAGAGAGCCGTGGGAGCCACCTTGTAGGCCGCACCGTTTGCGCAGTCGATGGCAATCCGCAAGCCCGCCAGCGTGACATCGCGCGGCAGCGTGCGCTTGACGAATTCGATATAGCGATAGATGTCGCCATCCACGCGCTTGGCGCGCCCGATCTCGTCGGGCTTGGCCAGCTGCGAATACAGATCCTTGTCGAGAAGCTCCTCGATCTCCTGCTCCAGCTCGTCCGACAGCTTGTAGCCATCCGGACCGAAGAGCTTGATGCCGTTATCGGCAAAGGGATTGTGCGAGGCCGAAATCATCACGCCGATGTCGGCGCGCAGCGAGCGCGTCAGCATGGCGACGGCCGGCGTCGGGATTGGCCCGAGCAGGAAGACATCGAGACCGGCAGCCGTAAAGCCTGCCACCAGGGCGTTTTCCAGCATGTAGCCCGACAGGCGCGTGTCCTTGCCGATCACCACCCGATGGCGATGATTGCCACGCCGGAAGATGGTGCCGACGGCGATGCCCACCCGCATGGCAAGATCCGGCGTCATCGGAAAAACATTCGACTGTCCGCGAATACCGTCAGTGCCAAAATAGCGGCGTGTCATGCGTGCTCCTTGGGGCTGGCGCAGTTTGCCTTGCGCCTCTCAGTCTCGGGGTAGATGCCCGCCTCGTCGTGAGGGCGGGACCGCATTCCTGCTGGCTCATGCCATACCTTGTGCCGGCAGGCACCTAAATTACCGTCAAAATCCATTACATCCCGTTACCGAAGCGTAAAGCATACGGCAGGGCAGATGATGAAAGACCGCCCGGGAGGCCCGGACGGTCTTGATGCGACAGAGATAGCGCAGCCTTTCATTTCGGCCACGGTCAGCGCGAAGTTTTAATGCGGCTGGGGTTCCAGCCCGCCTTCGGCTTCGCCGTCGCCCTTCGGCTCGTCCTTCTTGGCGCCGGCCTTCGGAACAGCCGAACCACGCGCAGGGGGTGCATCGTCGCCCAGATCGCGCGACGGCTTCTGACCGTTGATCAGGGCCTTGATTTCCTCGCCCGACAGCGTCTCGTATTCCAGGAGCCCTTCCGCCAGCGTGACGAATTCGTCATGCTTTTCGGTGAGGATGCGGCGGGCTTCCGCATAGGCCTCATCGATCAGGCGGCGCACTTCCGTATCGATCTTCTGGGCGGTGGCTTCCGACACGTTCTTCGACTGCGACACGGAATGACCGAGGAAGACTTCCTGCTGGTTTTCGCCGTAGGAGACCTGACCGAGGATGTCGGAGAAGCCCCACTGCGTGACCATGGCGCGGGCAAGCTTGGTGGCCTGCTCGATATCGGAGGACGCGCCCGAGGTGATGTTTTCCTTGCCGAAGGTTAGCTCTTCCGCCACGCGGCCGCCCATCATGATGACGAGACGCGACACCATCCACTTGTAGCTCATGGAATAGCGGTCGCCTTCCGGCAGCTGCATGACCATGCCGAGCGCACGGCCGCGCGGAATGATGGTGGCCTTGTGCAGCGGATCGGCCACCGGCACTTCCAGTGCCGTGATGGCATGGCCCGCTTCGTGGTAGGCGGTCAGCTTCTTTTCGGCCTCGGTCATGGCAGACGAACGGCGTTCGGCGCCCATCATGATCTTGTCCTTGGCGTCTTCGAACTCCGCCATGGTGACGACGCGCTTGTTGCGGCGGGCCGCCATCAGCGCTGCCTCGTTGACGAGGTTCATGAGGTCGGCACCGGAGAAACCGGGCGTACCGCGCGCCAGAACCTTGAGGTCGACATTCGGTGCCAGCGGCACGTTGCGCGCATGCACCTTGAGGATGCGTTCGCGGCCGACGATATCCGGGTTCGGCACGACGACCTGACGGTCGAAGCGGCCGGGACGCAGCAGCGCCGGGTCAAGAACGTCCGGGCGGTTCGTGGCGGCGATCAGGATGATGCCTTCATTGGCCTCAAAACCGTCCATCTCGACCAGCAGCTGGTTCAGCGTCTGTTCGCGTTCGTCATTGCCACCGCCAAGGCCTGCGCCACGGTGACGGCCAACGGCGTCGATTTCGTCGATGAAGATGATGCAGGGCGCATTCTTCTTGGCCTGCTCGAACATGTCACGCACGCGGCTTGCGCCGACGCCGACGAACATTTCGACGAAGTCCGAACCGGAAATCGTGAAGAAGGGAACATTGGCTTCGCCGGCGACCGAGCGCGCCAGAAGCGTCTTACCAGTGCCCGGAGGGCCGACCAGCAGCACGCCACGCGGAATACGGCCGCCGAGGCGCTGGAATTTCTGTGGGTCGCGCAGGAATTCGACGATTTCCTCGAGATCCTGCTTGGCTTCGTCAACGCCGGCGACATCGTCAAACGTGACGCGACCATGCGCTTCGGTGAGAAGCTTTGCCTTCGATTTGCCAAAGCCCATCGCACCGCGCGAACCACCCTGCATCTGGCGCATGAAGAACAGCCAGACGCCGAGAATGAGCAGCATCGGCAACAGCGTGCCGAGATAGCTCAAAAAACCCGAGGAGCCGTCCGATTCGGGCCGTGCCACGATGGTGACGTTCTTCGACTGAAGACGCGACATCAGCGAATCATCGATGACAGGCGAATAGGTCTGAAAGCCCGTCCCGTTCTCGGCATAGGTGCCGAGAACGCGATTGCCGGTCACGACCACGTCGCGCACACGTCCCGCATCCACATCGCGCAGGAACTGCGAGTATGGAACTTCCCGCGAGCTCGTCTGCGTCGGCGCCGACTGGAACATGCTGAACAGGGCGATCAGCAAGAGGGCGATTATCGCCCAAAGGGCGAAATTACGAAAGTTTGGGTTCATCGAACTCCCCGGACAATGACGGCTCGCTCATCGGCAGCCGCCTTACTTGTCGCTTAACATAGGATTGCCGCGGGGCCTTGCCAAGGCAACACGACCCGCCGATCACCTTTTACGGTCGAAAACGTTAAATGGTAATGGCGCAAATGCACGTAATCCCATCGCGATGGCCAAAGAATTGGCAATATCCACGTCAAAGGCTGGCAGGAACGCGTGGAAAGGCTGCAGGACAGGCTCGATCAACACCGCGTCAGGCGCCTGAAACTTCCGCTCCAGTTGCGGCAGGCTGCGATAAGCTGCAAGCGCAATGGCCGGCGGGGCATCAGCGAACCGCGCCTGCGCTGCCATCCGATCCGGCGCACCGGGTCGCACGTCCACGCCGCACGCTGCGGATGTTCGAATGCGAAAGCGACCGTCCCAGAGCATTTCGGGCGCGGGCGCGACGGCGGGGTTCGGCAGGTCCCGGCTCTCGCGCGTCATGAACAGCGCCTGCCTGTGCCTCTGGAACAGGACACGCCCCACCGTCAACCGACCCGCCCCCCCTTCCCCGACAAAGGCTGCGATGCGTCGCAGGCTGTCGCGACCGGGCCCATGCGCCCGCCCGCCGAGTACGGCGGTAAGATTTGACAGCGCGCACAGCAGCACCGCCGGTTCGGCGTCCAGTGCCGGCGCCTGAAGCCGGGCGAGAACAGATCCCTCGATCGTCAGGTGGCGGGCAAACAGCTCGGCCACTGCCGCCCCGAGGCGGGCCCTCTCGGCGCCGATTCGTGCGGCGGATTGCAGCAGCGCTTGCCCATCCCCTCCTCCATCAGCCAGCCGCTGCCGCGTGCGGGCGCGCTCGAAGCGCGGATCGACATTCGACGGATCATCGATCCAGCCGATCGCCGATCTCTGGAGCATCCGGCGGATCTCGGCGCGCTGAACATCCAGAAAGGGTCTGAGAAGCCAGTGCCGTCCCTCGACAAGGACTGCGCTTGCCATCCCGGCAAGGCCGGGGTTGAACAGGTATTCGGCCGACAGTTCCGACGTGTCGCAGGCGGCGGCATCCGCCAGAGAGCCCTGCTTGCCGTGCAGGCGGGCGCAGCGCATGACAAGCGTCTCGATCTGATCGTCCCGCGTGTGGCCGGTAAGGATCGCCGTTGCACCGAATTCATCTGCCGTGTCGCAGATGAGGCGGTAACGGGCGGCGCGCGCGGCGGCGGAGAGCCCGGTTGCGGGTTTTTCACCGTCCCAGCGGCGGATGACATGGGGAATGGCAAGTTGCCGGCAGAGTTTGGCGACGCAGAGCGCTTCATCGGCGGAATTGGGTCGCAGCGCATGATCGACCGTCACGGCCAGAAGTTCGATGGAGCCGGACGGACAGGCTTTGAGGATAACCTCGCGCAGCGCGACCAGCAGGCCGGTCGAGTCGCTTCCGCCGGAAATGGCGACCAGCAGGCGGGCGGGTTTTTCAAGGCGCGTCAGAAAGGTGGCAATCGCCGCTTCGGGCGATACGAGGGTGGGATGTGCGGTGGCGGATGCCGCCACTGTCAGCAGCCCAGACGCTTCTGCTCGCTCGTCACCTTGCCCAGCACGGCGCGGGCGGCATTGGGGTAACGCTTGGGCACTTCGCGAAGCGTGGCGCAGGCGGTTTCGCGGTTATCCAGGGCGGCAAGCGACATGCCGAGCTTCAACAGCATTTCCGGCGCCTTGGTGGAGGTGCCATAGGCCTGGTGCGCATTGAGGAAGGTTTTGGCCGATTCGTTATACTTGCCCTGCGAGAACTGCGCTTCGCCCAGCCAGAAATTGGCATCCGCCGCGCGCGCGCTGCTCGGATAGGCCTGCAGATAGGCGTTGAATTCGGTTTCAGCGAGCGGATAGTCGCCCGAAAGCACATGGTTGTAAGCTGCCCGATAGGCATCGCTTTCGTTGCCCAGCGACGCCGTCTTCGTCGAATCCGGCGTTGCAGGCTTCGAGCCGAGATCGACGCCCGGCAGAGCCGAGGAATTGCGTCCGGTATTGTTGGCCGTGGCCCGCACGGGCGCACCATTCTTGTCCATCTCGATGGACCCGAGCGTGGTTTCGGCCGGAGCCGTTGTTTTGTTCGATGCAACGGAGCCGGGCAGATCAGACGCGCCAGCCGGGGAGGACGACGCGCCCGGATCGATCAATCGGCCAATTTCATCGTTTTTTTTTGAGCCGGCTGCCGGCGCGGCAGCGACAGAGGGAGTTGCTGGGGCAGCTCCGCCGGAGCTTTTTTCAAGCTCCTGGAAGCGGAATTCATTATCGGCCTGCGTCTTGCGCATCTGTTCCTGCATCTGCAGCAACTGGAAGCTCATTTCCTCGACGCGGCCGTTCAACTGGCGCACGACTTCCTCCAGCTGCTGGATGCGCACCGCATCACCGCTGCTCTGGGCCAGGATGACCGGCCGTTCTGCCGCCTGACGTGGCGACGGCGCCGATCTCGCCGAACCGGGAACCAGTTCGGACAAGGAAAAGGCGCCGGCCTGCCCGCTCGTTGCCGCAAGCCCCAGCATCGCTGCCAAGACAAGTTTCTTCATATCGTTCGTCCTGCTTTATCTTAAGCTGTGCCCTTCAAGGCGACAGCAGAGTTTTCCAAATATCGGCAAAAAGCAATCGCGTTAACCTTAAAAGAGAACGCAAGTTCGGCCAAACTATGAACGAAGGCAAGAAAAGAAAAGGGCGGCCCAATGACCGCCCTCTTTAGTTGCCTGAGCGTCCGATCAGGAGCCGGCGCCGCCGAGAACGGTAACGGCGCGGCGGTTCTGCGACCAGCACGAGATGTCGTCGCAGACGGCGACCGGGCGCTCCTTACCGTAGGAGATGGTCTTCATGCGGTTGGCCGGTACGCCGCGCGAAGCGAGGTAATCGCGGGTCGCTGCAGCACGGCGGGCGCCAAGCGCCAGGTTGTATTCGCGCGTGCCGCGTTCGTCGGCATGGCCTTCGATGGTGATGGCGTAGCGCGGGTAACGCGACAGCCACTGCGCCTGGCGGTCAAGCGTCTGCTGCGCATCGGCGCGGATCGAGGTGGAATCGGTGTCGAAGAAGATGCGGTCGCCGACATTGACCGTGAAGTCCTGGCTGGAGCCCGGCGTTGCGGCACCGGCACCACCGGCACCAAGGCCCAGATCACCGGCGCTGTTGGGCATGTTCTTCTTGTTGGCGCAACCGGCCAGTGCCAGCGCCAGCGTCAGCGCGATGACAGCGGGGTTGCGTGCGAGGCTCTGCATGCGGCTCATCGCCGGGGTAATCGTGCGGCTCATGGCCGGTCTCTCCTTGATCAAGATTTCAGCGTTGCCAGACCGTAACCGTTTCTGGTTAACCCTAGTTCAACAATTATGGTTAACGATCCGCTACCAAACTACATTTCTTCGCAATTTCAGCCGATTGCGGCGACACCGTGGCAGGAGGCCATAAGGTCCGGTCGACTGGACCGGTCACGCCCCGCTCGGCTGACCTTGAGGGCGTTCAGTCAGAAAGGCCGTGCATCTTTCGATGCACGGCCATCAAGAGGCGCTATTCGAGCAGGGGAGACCAGGCCGGGTCGGAGCCGTAGCTCGGGGTCTTCACCAGCTGTTCGTTATAGCCGGTCAGATCGATCGAATAGAGTTGCGGACCGCCGGCGCCGGCAGCCTGCCGGAAGAACATCAGCACGCGGCCATTGGGCGCCCAGGTGGGACCCTCATTGTGGAAGCCCGTCGTCAGGATGCGTTCGCCCGAACCGTCCGGCTTCATCACGCCGATCGAGAACTTGCCGCCCGACTGCTTGGTGAAGGCGATGAGATCGCCGCGCGGCGACCAGACCGGCGTCGAATAGGACCCGTCACCGAAGGAGATGCGGGTCTGGCCCGAACCGTCGGTGTTCATGACGTAAAGCTGCTGGCGGCCGCCGCGATCACTTTCGAACACGATGCGGGCACCATCCGGCGAATACGAGGGCGAGGTGTCGATGGCGGCCGTGTTGGTGAGCCGGGTCGTCGTGCGCGAGCGCAGGTCCATCGTATAGATGTTGGCATTGCCGTCCTGCTGGAGGCTCATGATGACCTTCTGGCCGTCCGGCGAAAAGCGCGGCGCAAAGGTCATGCCGGGGAAATTGCCGACCACTTCACGCTGTCCGGTTTCCAGCTGCAGCAGATAGACGCGCGGCTGCTGGCCCTCGAACGACATGTAGGTGACTTCCTGGCGGTTCGGCGAGAAGCGCGGCGTCAGCACGATGTCCTTGGCGTTGGTGAGCATGCGCACGTTGAAGCCGTCCTGATCCATGATCGCCAGCTGGCGCTGACGCGCATTCTTCGGACCGTTCTCCGAGACGAAGACGACACGGGTATCGAAATAGCCGTCTTCACCGGTGATCTGCTTGTAGATCGCGTCGGCGATGATATGGGCGACGCGGCGCCAGTTTTCCGGCTGCGTAAAGAACTGCTGGCCAGTCATCTGCGAACCGGCATAGGTGTCCCACAGGCGAAACTCGGCGCGCAGGCGGCCATCGTTTTCGCGCGTCACGCGACCCGTCACCAGGGCTTGCGCATTGATGACCTTCCAGTCGTCAAAGCGCGGAGCCTTGTTGGGATCGGTGATCTTTTCGATGAACGCGCTGCGGTTGACCGGAGCAAACAGGCCCGAGCGCTGCAGGTCTGCGGCGATCACCGCGGAGATCTGCGGCCCCAGTTCGTTGCCGGAGAGAAAGTCGGTGACTGCAATCGGCAGCGGCTCGACATTGCCCCGGTTGATATTGATTTCAACGCGGGCCTGTGCCGGGGCCGTGAACATCACGGTCATCCCGGCCAATGCAACAAGCACACGGATGAAAGTCCGTTTCATCATGATAACATAGCCTTTCAAAGCAGTTCGCTTGGATCGAAGTTGACGACAACTTCGCTCCAGGAGTCGTATTTGTCGGCGGGAAGGTTCTTGAACGGCGAGGAGCGCATGACGGCGCGAAGCGCGCTGCCCTCCAGCATGCGACGGGCGCTGTCCGATCCACCGGTGGTACTGACTTGCGGTCGGCCGATAATGGCGCCGGACTCGTCAAGCTTCATGGTCACGGTGATCACCATGCCCTGAGCGCCCTCGATCCCGGCAATCACCGACCAGTTGTTCTGGATCTGCCCCTTCAAGGCATCCATTTCGCTCTGGCTGAGCGAGGAGCCGCTTGTGGTCTTCTTGCCGCCGAGTGCTGCCGGCTGGGCCGAGCGCTTGGCGCCGCCGCCTGCGGCATCTTGCTTGTTGAGCAGCGATGCAATCTCGTCGGCATTGAAATCGCTCTGCTTCGACGACGCGGACTTGGCCGTTTCCTGCTTCTTGTCCGCCACCTTCTTGTCGGGCGTCTTTTCAGCGGCCTTGGCCGTTTCGGTCTTCTTCGGCTCCGGCTTCTCTTCCGGCTTGGCTTCGGCAGGCTTGGGCAGTTCCGGACGCGGGCGCGCGGCAGGCACCGGCACGCTGTCCGGCAGCGGGATCTCCTCGGCCTGCTGTTCAGCCGGCTTGGCATCGGGCTTGGGCTGCGGCTCGGGTGTCGGTGGCGTCGGCTCGGGCCTTGGCTGCGGCAAGGCTGCCACTTCCTGAGGTTTTGGCGCGGTTTCCTCCGGAACGACGTCCTTGACCTTGTTGGTTTCGGGCGTCGGCTTCGGCAGCGGCTTTTCGGCCTTTTCGGGCGCGGCGGCGGTTTCCGTCTGGACGGGTTTCTTCACCGGCGTCGGCGGGTTCTTCAGGTCGACATCGTTGTCGCCGGCGTTTTCGGCATGCTCGACAATGTCGGGCCGTTTCGTCGGCGTCGGCGCTGCCTTTTCGGCCAGAGGCGCCTTCTTGTCACCCTGCTGGATCTGGGTGATCGATTCCACCGGCACGATATCGACAGGCAGCGCTTCCACATCGGCAACGTTCAACGCCGCCGGCGCGCTCAGCGAAAAGAGCGCCCAGGTCAAAACCAGCGTGTGCAGAACCAGCGATGTACCAAGGCTCGTCTTCATCGAAAAACGATCACTTCTCCTGTTCCTGCAGCGTCACAAGACCGATGTTCTTGAAACCTGCTGCAGAAATGCGCGCCATGACCTTCATGACCACGCCATAGGCCGCGGCCGTATCGCCACGCACATAAATCCGCTCGTTATAACCGGTCGTGGCAATCGCCTCGAGCTTCGGCACCACTTCCTCAAGCGGAATGGCGCTTTCCTGCAGATAGATCTCACCGGCCGGATTGACCGAGATGGTGATCGGCTGCGTATCGGAATTCATCGCCTTCGCCTGCGTCTGCGGCAGATCGATCGGCACGCCGACCGTCATCATCGGAGCCGCCACCATGAAGATGATGAGCAGCACGAGCATGACGTCGACGAGCGGCGTTACGTTGATTTCGCTGATGGCGCCGCCGCGACCGCGACCGCCACGACGACGGCCGCCGCGACCACCGCCTGAGCCTTTGCCTCCGCCTGCAGACATACCCATATCATCTACTCCTGCGCGTCACGCTTTACTGCGCAGCCTGACGCGGCTGCAGTTTCTCATCGATCTGGCGCGAAAGAATGGCGGAAAATTCGTCGGCAAAGCCTTCCATGCGCGCCGACAGCTTGCCGGCATCGCCCATGAACTTGTTATAGGCCATGACGGCTGGGATAGCGGCGACGAGACCGATGGCCGTCGCCAGCAGCGCTTCGGCGATACCGGGGGCAACGACGGCAAGATTGGTCGACTTCGACCCGGCAATAGCCTGGAACGAGGTCATGATACCGACCACGGTGCCGAAAAGACCGATGAAGGGACCGGCAGAGCCGATGGTGGCAAGCGAACCGAGGCGCGCCTCGAACACCTCGCCCTCACGGGCAATCGTCACGTCCATGGCGCGGTCGATGCGCATCTGAAGGCCGATCGGCGAGCGGGCGCCTCGTTCGAAACTCTTCTTCCACTCGCGCATCGCTGCCACGAAGATGGCGGCAAGACCGGTGTTCTGGCGTTCCGCCAGCGTGCGGTACAGTTCTTCCAGCGACTGGCCCGACCAGAACACCTGTTCGAACTGGTCGAACTGGCGCTTGGCCTT
Organism: Neorhizobium fuzhouense; assembly: GCF_042611105.1. NCBI lineage: Bacteria > Pseudomonadati > Pseudomonadota > Alphaproteobacteria > Hyphomicrobiales > Rhizobiaceae > Neorhizobium > Neorhizobium fuzhouense. Next base: position 633,269 of record NZ_JBHFFP010000002.1, read on the forward strand.
GGTGAAGCTCATATATTTGTCGATGACGATTGCCCAGGTCCAGACCGAGGCACCCATAAGGCCAAGCATGACCAGCTTGACGATCAGACCGGCCTGCATGAAGAGCGACAGGAGGCTTACCGAGCCTGCGGCCGCAGCCAAATCCGCGTGTTCCATCTATCCACTATCCCCGAATCCAATCGCCCGGCACGTCAACAACGAGCCGGTTCGCAAGCGCAGTATTTGAATGCGCGCAAGCGCTGAAATGCCCGTTTACCTTGAGGTATCTGAGGCCTTCTCGCCTTCAATTTTGGTTAAACGAAGGCGTGCAGCGCACAATTCCATGAGCGCCAGTAAGACAATATTATCGTTAAGAATGTGTTACAGCGGCGGGAAGATGATCGCGTCACGCCGGGCGGAAGGCCTCGGCTAGACTGTCCGGCAGGCGTCTTGGACGACCCACGCGATTGATGACGGCGATGATGACGCGCGCAGCAATGAGAAGCGTGTCGCCGCGACGGATCTCCTGCACCAGCACCATCTTGGCGCCGCCCGCCTTTTCCGTGCGGGTATGGATGACAAGGACATCATCCATGCGCGCCGGCGCCTTGAAATCGATCTCCATGCGGTGGACCACGAACACCAGCCCTTCGTCATCGACCGAAAGCAGAGCACTCTGCTCGCAGCCAAGGCAGCGCAGGTAATCGGTGCGGCCGCGCTCAAGGAAATGCAGATAGCGGGCGTGATACACAAGGCCAGAAAAATCCGTATCCTCGTAATAGACTCGCTGAACAAGGCGATGGGCCCCCTCGATCAGTTCCCCGGCAAGGCAAACACTTATCTGGTTCATCAAAACATTCCCATCGACATCCAGTTGGTCGCGGCCGTTCTAGCGGCAGTTCCGGCTGATGGCCAGTGCGCACGGACCGCGGACAATCAGGATTTTGCGTCGAGATTGCGGTCGTCCCAGATGAGATGTCGCGGCGCCTCCGGCAGATTTTCGATTTCGTCGGCGATGAAATAGGGCGGGATATCGAGCGCCTTCAGGGCGCTTGCCGTCGCCTCCACCCATTTGAATTCGAGATCGTTATCGCCATCGCGGATGCGGTGCACGATGCCGTCTGGCGCGAAGGGGAAGCTGTCCGGCACGCTCATGCGGTAATAGATGCCAAGCTCGTGCCAATCGCGGCCTTCATAGCGAAAGAAGTTCTCGACGATCCAGAGAAGGCGATCGACGGTGACGTGGACGCCCAGTTCCTCGACCATTTCGCGCTTCAGCGTTTCCTCGGACGTCTCGCCGATTTCCGCGCCGCCGCCCGGAAAGGTCCAGAATTTTTCGTGGGTGGCGCGATGGACGAGCACATGGCCATTGCGGAACCCGAGCCCTGCGACCCGCATCTGAAAAGTGCGCTTCGGCTTGGTCTTGATGCGGACGCGGGTCATGGCGCTATTCGTCCTCAAGGCTGAGGCGAAACTGCGCCGCTTCCAGATCCTTCGGCGGCTGCAGGCCGAGATGTTTCCAAGCGGTTGCCGTCAACACCCGGCCACGCGGCGTGCGCTGGATAAAGCCCTGCTGGATCATGTAGGGTTCGATGATATCTTCGATCGCATCGCGCGGCTCCGACAGGCCCGCGGCGATGGTCTCGATGCCGACAGGACCACCGGCAAAATTGACGGCGATCATCGAGAGATAGCGCTTGTCGAGCTGGTCGAGCCCCATATTGTCGACGTTGAGCCGTGTCAGTGCCTCGTCGGCGATCTGGCGCGTCACCGCTTCGGCGCGCGCCACTTCGGCGAAATCGCGCACGCGGCGCAGCAGACGCCCGGCGATACGGGGCGTGCCACGGGCACGGCGGGCAATTTCGCGGGCGCCATCTTCGGTGATGCCGAGGCCCATCAGCCGCGCACCGCGCCGGACAATGAGTTCCAGTTCCTCGACCGTATAGAAATTGAGGCGCACCGGAATGCCGAAGCGGTCGCGCAGCGGCGTCGTCAAGAGGCCAAGCCGCGTGGTGGCCGCCACCAGCGTGAACTTCGACAGGTCGATTTTCACCGAGCGCGCCGCCGGCCCCTCCCCGATGATCAGGTCGAGCTGAAAATCCTCCATGGCCGGGTAAAGAATTTCCTCGACCGCCGGGTTGAGGCGATGGATCTCGTCGATGAACAAAACATCGCGATCTTCCAGATTGGTGAGAAGTGCCGCCAGATCGCCGGCCTTGGCGATCACCGGACCGGAGGTGGAGCGGAAATTGACGCCGAGCTCCTTGGCCATGATCTGGGCGAGCGTCGTCTTGCCAAGGCCCGGCGGGCCGACGAACAGCACATGGTCCAGCGCCTCACCGCGGTTCTTTGCCGCCTCGATGAAGATCTTCAGATTGGCACGCGCCTCCGCCTGGCCGGTAAATTCGTCCAGTGTCTGCGGGCGAAGCGCCACATCGAGGTCTTCCCCCTTTTTTTCCGGTGACAGGATGGAGTTGGGGAGGGTCATGCAAGCAGTTCCATTCCAGGCACGCGGGCCGCGGCTTTCTGGTCGAAGGTTTTGACGGAGAGGCAGCCTGCGCCCAACGAGCAGGCGGCAATCAGGCTGTCTGCGAAATCGGCATTCTTGCGCAGCGCCAATTGAAGGGATTGTACCACGAGATCATGATGTTCGACATGCAGGCCACGCGTACGCAACAATTTGTCGATCGCATCGAGGGATGTCTTGCGGCTGAAGCCCAGGCGGGACCGTAGCGCCCAGTCGAGTTCAAGGAGAGCAATCAACGACACAAATGCACTATAGTCGCGCCCGATGCCAGCGCCGAACTGCAGGGCAGCCCGCCGCTGCTGCGGGTCATCATCCGTCAGAAGTCGGATGAGAACATTGGTGTCCAGCCCGTAGACCGTCATGCCGCGACATCGTCCTTGCCCGGATGCGACAGGTCAAGCGCGTTGGCGCCGGCTGCATCCAGCACGGCCTTATCGATCTCCTCAAGCGAGGCTAAACCGCCCGGTGCCTTGCCCAGATAACCTACAAGCTCGGTGAAATCGACGTTCTTCGGCGTGATGACAACCTCTCCGTCGATGAGGCTGTAGACCAGCGTATCGCCTGGCCTGAGGTTCAGGGCTGCCCGCATTTCCTTCGGGATGGTCACCTGCCCCTTGGACGACAAAACGCTTTCCCAACTCGACATCGCTGTCTCCGATCAGAGCACTCTGCTCTCTGCAGTCCGATAATAACATGACTTTCCGACAAACGGAAAAATATCCGCCTCAGCGCGAAAGCTCCTTCAGCCCGAGCCGGATCAGCTTGGCGCTGTCGGCGCCCTCGCCGCCATTTTTCAGGGCGGCTGCGACCGCATTGGCCGCCTGGTCGCGCGAGTAACCGAGATTGGTGAGCGCCGAGACCGCATCGGACACCGGCGCGGACGCAACGCCCTCCCCGAGCTCCTGCTTGAGTCCGATATTGGCCCCGGCATCGCCGGCAAAGGCGGGCGCCTTGTTCTTCAGTTCCGTAACGATGCGCACCGCAACTTTCGGGCCAACGCCCGGCGCGCGCGAAATCGCCGCCTTGTCCTGCAGCGCAATGGCATTGGCAAGCTCGGAGGGCGTAAGCGTGGAAAGCACCGCAAGCGCCACTTTAGCGCCCACGCCCTGCACGCTCTGCAAAAGGTTGAACCACTCCCGTTCCAGCGCGCTCATGAAGCCGAACAGCTTCAGCTGGTCCTCGCGCACATAGGTCTCGATGAACAGCACCACCGCCTCGCCGACGGACCCGATGCGCGACAGCGTCCGCGACGAACAATGCGCCACATAGCAGACACCATGCACATCCACGAGCACGTGATCGTCGCCGATTTCGTCAATGGTGCCTTTGAGCTTGCCGATCATGGTGAAGGTCCGCCACGGGGTTTTTCAGCACAAGCGCTGCTGAAGCCTTGTTCTCCAGCGCTAGGGCTGATGCCGGAACAAGTCAAGAACAAACTCGCCTACTCTCAGGCAGAAGCAAGGATCTGACGCATGCGATGGCCGCCGCGGTTATGGGCGTGGCAGATGGCGATCGCCAATGCGTCCGCCGCATCATTGCCCTTGAATTCGGCCTTCGGCATCAGGATCTTCAGCATCATGTGGATCTGCTGCTTTTCGCCGTGACCAACGCCGATAACCGCCTTCTTGACGGCGTTCGGGGCATATTCGGCAACCGGCAAGCCGGCACGCGCCGGCACCAGCATGACGACGCCGCGCGCCTGGCCAAGCTTCAGGGTGGCGACCGCATCCTTGTTGACGAATGTCTGCTCGACGGCGGCCTCATGCGGCTGAAAGGCGTGCACCACCTCGGCAAGACCGTCGTGCAGCTGGCAAAGCCGCGAGGCCAGATCCATGTCGCCATCGGAGGTGACCGTGCCGGAGGCGACAAAGCGCAGGCTGTTGCCGAGCGTCTCGATGACGCCCCAGCCGGTGCGGCGAAGGCCCGGATCGATGCCGATAATGCGAATCGTCTGTGTCATGGCCTGTATTCTAATGCGTCACATCGACTGTTTGCCAGCGGCAATTCGAACAAAAACAGAACAGGTAACGGACGGGCCTTAACTCTCCGTTAATGATAGCCTTTCATTCCGCACACAAGCGCCGCAAGTTCGGCAACAGTATCGGCCGAATCACATTAGGTGATTGCTCACAACAAGATTGGAGGTCCATCATGATGATGTTCACCCGCTTGAAGAACAGGCCGATCGAGGCGATCCTTCTTTTCGTCACGTTCAATCTCGTTGCGGTAAACCTGATCGCCATCAAGGCGTTTCACGTCTCGCCAGAGATCCTGGGCTTCAGCATTGCAGCGGCCATGGCCGCAGGCGCGGCGGTCGTAACGCTTGCCTTTAAACTGGGCGATCCGCTTGCGCGGCTTGCACGCCATGCCGGCGACTGGGATGCCGGCGACAGCCCGGCAGACATCGCCGACCGTGCCCGCAAGGACCATCTGGGCGCCGTTGCGCGCGCCATGGCACAGATGAAGACGCGGATCCACGCACAGGATGAGCAGCACGCCGTGCCGCTGTCCCACCTGGAAGACGGGTTGCGGCGGTTGTCCAACGGCGATCTTGCGAGCGCGCTGCCGCAGCCGTTTCCGGATGCGCTCGAGGGTCTTCGTGTGCGTTTCAACCGGCTCGCCTCCATGCTGAACCTCAACCTGTCGGTGGTGGCCGGCAGCGTCGGAGCGATCCGCGAACAGGCACGCTCCAGCCAGGCCGACATGGCGGTAATTGCAGAGCGGCTGTCGGCCGCCCTGCCCGCGCTGCAGAAAACCCACGGCTCCATCGAGATCATGCAGCGGGCAACGCGGCTGCGCGGCGAAGACGCCGCAAGCGTCTCACGCCATTCCGCCAAGGCCGCCAACAGCAATGCCCGCCTGCAGGACATGGCAGCCGATGGTCACGCCGCGACCACGGCCGCGCACCTGTCCATGCAGCGGATGCGGGACCTGGTCGACCAGGTCGGCACGCTTGCCATTCGCGCAGAAAGCCTTGCCGCCGATCTTGGCGAGCGCCAGCGCATGCCGGATGCAGATGCGGCACCCCATGATGTGTCCGAACGGGCCGCCCTTGCCCTTCTCTTGCGTGAGTTCGCCGAAGACTGCACCGAGACGGCGCGCGGCCTGATGCTGCAAAGCCATGAGACCGGCACGCATCTTAACGATGCGCTGCAGGCGCTCGCACCCCTGAAACGCGAAACCGAGACGCTGAGCGGGGCGCTTGCAGAGCTTGCACCGGCGGCCGAGCGCCTGTCGCGCAATGTCGATCTGGAGAGCCAGCGGCTTTCGCTGGCCCAGACGGCCGTTGGCGAGAGCGAAACCGTTCTCTGCCGCGCCCGCTCAATGGCCGAGGCGACCGAAACCGCCCTCATCCGCATCATGACCGAGGCCGGCACGGCCGACACCCGGCTTTCGCTGTTTTCGCTCGACGCATCCGGCGAAGCCTCCGGCAGCCTGCGGAGCATCCGCCCGAACCTGCGCTGCGTGACCTGACGCACCGGCCGTCCGGTCTCTCCCGATCCTCGCCACATCCTTCCGTGGCGGGGATCGCCTCCTCTAAAATGACCGCCGAGCGAGCGAATTCGATCGCCCGCCCTTAGAAACGGTGCCCGTCCTGCCTAAATGAAGGGAAAGCACGATCCACCCTTTGCAGAGTGAAGTTCATGATCCCCTTTTCCATCCTTGACCTTTCGCCCGTTCCGGAAGGCGCAACTGTGCGCGATGCGCTGCAGCAGTCCAGCCGGCTGGCACAGAAGGCCGAGGCGCTCGGCTATAACCGCCTCTGGCTTGCCGAGCACCATGGCATGCCCGGTATTGCGAGCGCCGCAACCTCCATCGTCATCGGCCATGTCGGCGCAGCGACCAGCCGCATTCGCATCGGATCCGGCGGCGTGATGCTGCCGAACCATTCGCCGCTGGTGATTGCCGAACAGTTCGGCACGCTGGAAGCGCTGTTTCCCGGTCGCGTCGATCTTGGTCTCGGCCGCGCCCCCGGCACGGACATGCGCACGGCCCGCGCGCTTCGCCGCAACCTCGATGCCGGCGCTGAAAACTTTCCCCATGACATCGTCGAGCTTCAACGGCTGCTCGGAAAGCCGAGCGAGGAGCAGGCGATCCTGGCGGTGCCCGGAACCGAAGCGAACGTGCCCGTGTGGCTGCTCGGCTCCAGTCTCTACAGCGCGCATCTGGCCGCAGCCCTGGGCCTGCCTTACGCCTTTGCCTCGCATTTCGCACCGGACATGCTGTTTGATGCGATCGCCATCTACCGCGAGCGCTTCCAGCCCTCGCCGACGCTTGCAAAGCCCTATGTGATGGTCGGCGTGATGGGCGTGGCGGCGGAGACGGATGCGGAGGCGGCACATCTGTTCACCTCGGCCCAGCAGCAGTTCGTCAACCTGCGGCGCAATGTGCGAGGCCGTTTTCCGCGCCCGCTGGCCAGCATGGACGGTTTCTGGTCCGACATGGAACGCATCAATGTCGAGCACACGCTGCGCTTTGCCGCGGTCGGCTCGCCCAAGACCATCGAAGAGAAGCTTGGCGCTTTCCTCAGCGAAACCGGCGCAGACGAGCTGATCATTTCCATGCCGGTGCATGACATCGAGAAACGTCTCGCCTCGGCGGAGTTGTTTGCCGGCCTTTCGCTGATGCAGCCGGTGCTGGCGCAGGCGGCCTGAACAGCCGCAGCCGGACCGGGACATCCCACTGCCGAGGTGCGGCCGAGGCGGTCTGCATCCGCCTCTGTCTGCGCTCTTATGGCATGACATCGGCCGCAAGATCCTGAGGGATGGACGACCGATGCCGGCTGCCAAGGGCGACCGCACCCCCTTGGCGGGCCTCCCGATCCGCGGGCACACAACTCTTTCCGCACCACGGCCGCCGGCTGGATCGCCCTACCCTATACCCCCTGCCTTTGCCCTTTACCCTTTGTCCTCTGCCCTCCGGGCCCGACAAGCCGGGACTGCATTCAGAAGCGGCTGGCGGCCCCAACCCGCAGACCGAAGCCGACATCGCCATCCCCTTCGATCGTGAACAGAAGGCGCGCGTTGACGGACATTTTTGAGGCCGTTTCCAGGCTCATGCCTGCCGAGACCGTTCCGAAGGCGCCGGCGCCGTCGAGGCCGGAAAAGCCGACGCTGGCGCCCAGAACGGGCGTCATCTGGGCACCGCTGTCCAGCGTGAAATTGCGGGAAATCTCTGCACCGAGGCTGGCCCGCAACTGCTCCGTGGTAAAGCCGTCCAAGCCGATCTCATCGCCCAGATCATTGGAAACCGAATAGGTTTCGACCTTTTCCGACAGATAGAGAAGCCGCGCCTTCGGGCTCAGGATCACATCATTATCCAGCTCCCATTGCCCCTTCAGCGCCGTATCGAACACGAAGCGTCGGGTGTCGAATTTACCATCCCAGAACGCCGTATCGATGTCGTTGGACGATCCGCCGTAAAGCACGCTGGTATCGAAATAGACGCCGTGCCCCAGTTCCAGTGACGCATAGGGTCCGGCAAGCCAGCCATTGCCGGTGAGTTCGGCGTCCTCGTCGCTCGGGTCGGTCATGTGGTCATAGTGGAAGGACAGCCCGATCAAGGCTTTTTCGCTGAGCAGATAGTCGGCCCCGACGGAGATCATGGCGAATTGCCCCCACTTGTCGCCATTGTCGTCACGGTTATGCGCCATGACCGCCCCATCGATCCACAGGTTGAACGGCCGCAGATCGCCAGAGGCAACCCCATCGGCATGATCGCGGGCTGCCTCGATCTGCGCCAGGCTGGTCGAAAATCCGAGCGTCATTCCGTCTGGCGAGGGGGACATGCGCATCGTGATGGGATCTGTCGCCGTGGCCATGCGGCGCCGTTCCAGAAGCCCCGGCACGTTAAGCGTCGAGGCAATCAGGCTCTGGCGGCTGCGCACGAAGCCGCGCACCAGCCCGTCGATGTCCTGCACCACCGAATCGGGATCATAGCCGAGATTATAGGTCACGGTTCCGGTGTTGGAGACGCCGAGCGCGCTCGTCAGCCGGAAGCCGACGCGCACCTGGCCCGAATAGGAAAAATTGGGGGTGAACTGCAGATACCAGCCGACGGGCGTGACCGGCCCGGCCTGCGCCACCTGCCCCTGAATGATGGTGGCGGTCCCGGCATTGGCCGGCTCGACAAAGGTCAGGTCCGCAGCGGTAAACGGACCGCCCGTTGCGCCGCTGTTCAGATAGACGTCCGCCGGCGTCGTTCCGGGCGCAACCGTGACGACCTTGTCCGAAACCGTCACGGCCCTTGCCACCACTTTCAGCGTATAGGCGACCGTCGTGGTGTCGCCATTGCCATCCTCCACAGCCACCGTGAAGCTGTAATCGCCTTCCGTGTCATTATCGAGCGGGCCGGTCAGCGCACCGGTCGATACGTTGAGCACCATGCCGTCCGGCAGGCTCCCGGCCGAGAGGCTGAACAGCAGTGGTGTAACGCCACCGCTGACACTGATCTCCTGGTGATAGTCCTCCCCGGCCATGGCCTCCGGCAAAGGACCGGCGCCCGGTGAAATGGCAAAGGTCGGCGCAACCGCGCGTATGACCACCACCGTATAGGTCTTCGTCGTGCTGCCATCTTCGGCCGTCACCACCGTGGTGATCGTGTTGGTGCCGACGGAAAGGCTGATCGAGCCCGACGCCGTGCCGGAGGTGACCGTGGTGTTGTTCACCGTCACCGTCGCATTGGCCTGGTTGACCGTGGGCGTCACGGTGATCGACGTCGTCGTATTGGGCACCGAGGCCGTGTAGCTGACCGTACCCGCGGCAAAGCTCGGCGACAGCGTCCCCGACGACAGAGACAGCGCCGACAGCGTCGCATCCGTCGAGGCCGGTGCTGCCCGTGTCACGACCACCGTATAGGTCTTCGTCGTGCTGCCATCTTCGGCCGTCACCACCGTGGTGATCGTATTGGTGCCGACCGACAGGTTGATCGACCCCGACGCCGTGCCGGAGGTGACCGTGGTGTTGTTCACCGTCACCGTCGCATTGGCGTCCGTCACCGTC
>NZ_JBHFFP010000020.1:0-39887 GCF_042611105.1 Neorhizobium fuzhouense
GCGCGCGATCTCAGCCTGACTGATCTTCTTCTCATGCATCCGTGCGATGATACGACGTTCATCCAAACTCAACTGCACAAAAGAGCGGGCCATTCCATCCTCCTGAAACCATGGCCATTATTGTCCTCGTTGCATTTGAAAATGGAATCTGCCACCCTACAACACAAATATACATAATATGAATTATGGAACCATCACACCCTAATCCGTCGTCAGCGATCGCCAAATCCGGCGATTGATGGTAATGATTTCTGGGTCAAGTGAGGCTCTGGAGGGTGAATATCCGTGGCGATCCTCGGCAACGTGATCGTGACCTCGTTCGCTATGAACGTCTCCAAGGGCGGCTTTTGTTCAATGCCCTTGGCGAGATCTATAGGTTGACGCACGAGCGTGATGGCGGTTGCTGACGCGGCAGCAGACTGTTTCCTTTGCCATTGATGGAGCGGTGAGCTGCCTTGCCTGCGGAACCTAGTTCCGCGAACCTTATCCGTACCGCACACTCCTCGCCATCATTGCCGTCACGCCTGGGATGCACTCAGTTGCGGAATGTCTCAGGCTAACGGTTTGCCCCGAGACAGAAAACGAGTTGGGTCGCATGTCCGCCCCCTCCAAGCTTCGCGCGCAAATTCGCGTTGCTCATTTCCGCGGAACAAACGCATCCACGCAAAAGCAGCCAAATTTCAAAGCCGGCTGGATATTGCGGTCATATGCGCAAACCCGGAAAAACCTGCCCTCTGCAACCACCAATTTAGCACATCAATTTAATGGATTAAATTGACGCCCGGGGGGCCTTTGTTAAACTATGGTGACGGAAAAGTCAGGGACAGACATGACGCCATTTTCTCTGCCGCATCTGGGAATTTTCGATTTTCTGGCTTTCAGGACGCTGACACACCGCGTCGCTGATAACAACGGCCGCAAAGATGTAGCACATATTGTCCAGAACAATTCAAACAACGGTGAAGAACGTCCTCAGATTTACATTCGGAGTTTCTTTCCGCTCTTTTGAACCCCATTAGTTTCGGCGAGCGATGATTGAAAGGATATCCGATGTCGCGAAATGGCCAGCATTCCGCCATTCGATCATTTCCGCGAACGTACATAGCACACATGCACTGTTGCTGCCTCATCAATGCAAGAGGTTGAAAATGATCGAAAAAAATCCAAAGACAGAGGTTTCGTCATGGAAAAGAGTATTGTGGAGTTTGGAGGCTTGCCCGTCGGGATAGCCATCAACGAAGGCAGTGTATTTCGCTTTATCGCCGTGAAATTTCATGTCATCGACCTGGATAATCAGAGGTTTTCAAGTCTCGGCGATCTGCGCAGAGCCATATTGCGTCACGTCGGTGACAACAGTCAGCTGGCGGCTTTACGCCCGGCTGGCTAGAATATCTCACCTCTTTATATTCGAAAAACTTCTTGGTCAGGCCGTTTAGCCTGACCTTTTGCTTTTGCGGGTGTCCATCATCACTCATTCATGACGATGAACGCAGGGTGGCGATCCACCTATGTCCTTTATCATCTCACTGCATAAAATTACATCGAAATGCTGGATTGTTTTGCCTGAACTTGCCCAAAATGTCGGCACTATTTTTCCATTTAGCAGTTGAAAAGAAACATGCCTTCTTCGAAACCGGACCGTGATCCTGCGATGCTCTGAACGTGACGGAAGTCGCAATGAACGCTTCCGCAAGCTAACTCGCTAGGGATACATAATGAGCAAGAAAATCGGAAACACCTTCTCCTGGACCCGTCGTGCAAGCCTCGCCGCCATGATTGCAGGTGCGATTGCAGGCCTCAGCGTTCCAGCTGCCCATGCCGCCGACAAGACCATCAAGGTCGGTATCATCAGCGGTGAAGACGAAGACGTCTGGCGGGCCGTAACGGCCGAGGCCGCGAAGAAGGGCCTCACCATCAAGACCGTTGTCTTCAACGACTACACCCAGCCCAACGAGGCCCTGGAACGCGGCGATATCGACGCCAATGCCTTCCAGCACAAGCCTTACCTCGACAACCAGATAAAGCAGCATGGTTATCACATTGTTTCTGTCGGCTACACCGGCGTCTGGCCGATCGGCCTGTACTCGAAGAAGCACAAAGGCCTAGCCGACCTTCCGAAGGGCGCTCAGGTTGGCGTACCGAACGACCCGTCCAACGAAGGCCGCGCACTGCGCGTGCTGCAGAACGAAGGCCTGATCAAGCTGAAGGACGGCACGGGCATCCTGGCGACGATTGCCGACATCACCGAGAACCCCAAGGGCCTCAAGATCAAGGAACTGGACGCCGGCGTCGTTGGCCGCGCCATCGATGATCTGGATGCCGCCGTCGTCAACACGGACTGGGCACTGAAGGCAGGTCTCAGCCCGGCACAGCGTATCGCGCAGGAGCCGATCAAGGACAACCCCTACCGCAACTTCATTGCCGTCAAGCAGGGTAGTGAAAACGAGGAATGGGTGAAGACGCTCGTATCGTCCTACCAGAATGACGCCGTGAAGGCCGTCTTCGAGAAGGTCTACAAGGGCACCGGCCTGATCGCCTACTGAGGCCTGACAGAGATTGATTCTTTTGCGGCGGCGGGCAATACCCGCCGCCTTTCGCTATTTGGAGAAAATGGTCATGAACAGCCATCCTGCCGTGGACATCACTCAGTCCCAAGCGCTTGGCGTCGATGAGGTGGTGCGGCTGGCCGATGTGCGGCGCCGCTTCAACCAGACCGTCGCGCTGGATGGAATTTCGCTCACCGTCTGCAAGGGAGAGATCCTTGGCATCATCGGACGGAGCGGCGCGGGCAAATCCACACTCATCCGTTGCCTGAACGGACTGGAACGCCCCGATAGCGGCGAAATCATTATTGAAGGAACACGGATTGACCAACTGGCCGAGCGACAACTGCAGCCGCTTCGCCGTCGCATCGGCATGATCTTCCAGCACTTCAACCTGCTTTCGAGCAAGACGGTGGAGGCAAATGTTGCGCTTCCCCTGAAGATCGAAGGCTCGCCCAAGGCGGAGCGTCTTGCGCGTGCGCGTGAACTTCTGGATCTGGTGGGCTTGTCCGACAAGGCTAAAGCCTATCCGGCGCAATTGTCTGGCGGGCAGAAGCAACGCGTCGGCATTGCCCGTGCGCTTGCGGCGCGCCCTGCGCTGCTGCTTTCCGACGAGGCAACCTCGGCGCTTGATCCGGAGACGACCCGGTCCATCCTTGCTCTCTTGAAGGAGATCAACCGCAAGCTTGGCCTCACCATCGTTCTGATCACCCATGAAATGGACGTGGTGCGAACGATTGCCGACCGTGTGGCGGTGATCAATGCCGGGCAAATCGTCGAGGAAGGCGATGTGCGGTCTGTCTTCGCAGCCCCCCGGCAGGAGATCACCAAAAGCCTCCTGTCCGGCAACAGGCCCCATCTGCCGGAACACCTGCAGTCGCGGCTCGGCTCTTCTGGCAACAGCATTGTGGCGAGCATCGATCTGCTCGGCCCCTACGGACAGCAGCAGTTCTTTGCAGACCTGTCCGAAACATTGGCCCATGGCGGCTCGCTTGTGCAGGGCGCCCTTGACCATATCCAAGGCGAACCGGTTGCGCGCTTCTTCATCACGATTCCGGCAGAGCAGCAGGCGGTCGTTGAACGTCTGCGCGCAAAACTTGACGCTGCCGGCGCTCACCTGGAGGTTCTGGGCCATGTCTGACATCATGATCGAGCTGTTGATCAGCGCCATCTGGGAAACTCTGCTGATGACAGTGGCTTCCGGTCTCATATCACTTTTGGCCGGCCTTCCTCTCGGTCTGGCGCTAGTTGCCACCGCGAAGGGCGGCCTTGCGGAAAATCTGTGGGTCAACAGATTGCTCGGGGCTGTCATCAACGCCTTCCGCTCCGTCCCCTTCATCATCCTGCTGGTCGCGCTTATTCCGGTGACGCGCTTCATCGTCGGCACTGCACTTGGCACCTGGGCCGCGATCGTGCCGCTCGCAATTGCCGCAACACCCTATTATGCCCGCATTGCCGAGGTGTCGCTCCGGGAAGTGGACAAAGGGCTGATCGAGGCTGTTCGCGCCATGGGCGGCAATCGCTGGACAATCATCAGCGAGGTCCTCATCCCGGAGGCTCTGCCGGGCATCGTCGCCGGCTTCACCGTCACGCTCGTAACTCTGATCGGGGCGTCTGCCATGGCCGGTGCGATTGGCGCAGGCGGGCTGGGTGATCTTGCGATCCGCTACGGCTATCAGCGTTTTGAAACCGGTGTCATGATCGCAGTTGTGATCGTGCTGATCATCCTGGTCTGCGGCATCCAGTGGATCGGTGATCGCCTCGTTGCACAGCTGGAACGCCGACAGGCGCACGGTTAAGCGTTACAAGCCTGTGGAGCCTTGGTGCTCCGCAGGCTTCTCGCACCTTCTGCGACACTGGTCGCCGCGCAGACCGTCGATGCGTGCCTCGGCCCCCGGCCTTGTCGAAGACATGAAGCGTCAGCGAAGTCAGAGTAAAGCGGCAAAAAAAGATTGAAGGTCTTGGCCCAAAACTCTGTTGGCCGCTTATATCAAAATGGCCAAGCAGCGCTTCATCAGATCGGCAGGGCAAACCGATGCCGGTCGCCCAGGTGAACGCCTCTTCGACATAGTGGGTGACGATCGCGATGGCGGCATCCTGCGCCATTCCGCCCGACAACTGCCGGGGATTGATTGGCTTGGCGAATCCGAAGAAACCGACGTGTGCGAGGTCGTGACGAAGCTTCCCATACTTCTGCCTGAGCGTGAATTATGACGAAACGCAAAGGTGGATCAAATTCGAACGTTAATCCAACCGTCGCCCGCCAGTGCGCGGAATGAATGAATGGGAATCCATGCTCGCATCTCTGGGCGGAAAACTCTTCAGAAGTCTACTTAGTCTATAGATTATAATTCCTTATTTAACCGCAGCGATGGGCGTACGGTTTGTCCTCGACGATCCGACTATTCAGGGGCTTATCCGCAATGGCATCGAACGCTTTTTCCAAAACCATTTTCAAACTCGCGAGTGGACTTTTTTTGACGCTAGGCCTTGCGGGCGCTTCTTGGGCGCAGGGCGCTCCCGATCTCTCCGGCGTCACCGTAACGGTTGGGACGCCGAACAAAACCGGGCTCCATCGCCAACTCTTGGCATCCGGGGAAGCGAACGGCACACCCTATAAAATCGAATGGGCCGACTTCGACTCCACTCCGCCTCTGGTCGAAGCGCTGCGCGCCGGCCACGTCGATATTGCCGCCGGCGGCGATACTGGTGTTCTCACCGCAATCGCCAATGGTGCCAAGATCACGATCCTTGCGGGTTTGGTGGAGCGCAAGGAGGGCGGAAGTGCAATTCTGGTGCGGGCTGACTCGCCGCTGAAGACTGTCGCGGACTTGAAGGGCAAGAAAGTCGCTTTGCCGCATTTCACCAAGCAGCACTACCAGTTTGCCAAAGCTCTCGATGACGCTGGCCTTGCCTGGGACAAAAATCTCATTCTGAACCTCAACACAACCGACGGCCTCTCTGCCTTGGTCAATGGTCAGGTCGATGCGTTTGTGGTCTGGGACCCCAATACCGCCATCGCTCAGAAGCAGCACGGCGCTGTGATCCTTCAGAACTTGGCGAAAGTGGTCGATACGCCGAGCGTCCTCTACGCTCCAACATCAGGTTATACGGACCCTCTCAAGCGTGCAGCACTCGAAGACCTGACGCGGCGCATCATCCGGGCACAGGCCTGGGTCAACAATCATCCCAAGGAGTGGTCTGAACAGGTGGCGAAACTCTCGCAGATTTCCCTGGATGCAGCCGAGCTGCAAGCGAGTCGCTCCTCGGTAGCATTCATCCCTGCGACGACGGGTGAAGCGGTTGCTGGCTGGCAGAAAGAGGTCTCGTTTTTCTACAAGGGCGGCCAGTTCCGCAAGGAATTTGACGTGAAGGATATCGTCGCCAAGGACTTCGATGTCATCGTCGACAGCGAAAACAAAAAGCTGGCGAAGACAAACTAATGGCATCGACCGCGACACAATTGCCGGTGCGCACGACGTCCCTGTCCGCGCGACCGGAGCTAGTGGAAGCCTACAGCCTCCAGCGTATCGTGCCGGGGCGTGGCAAATCCTTGGTCATCCCGTGGGGAGCCCGAAAGGGCCTGGGACCCGTCTTCCTTGCCCTCTTATGGTGGTACACCACAACCACAGGCGCGATATCGGAAGACTTTCTTCCCGGGCCAGCCGCTCTATGGAGCGCTTTGCAGGAGCTCTATACGTCAGGCGATCTTGGTGAGGCATTGCGGCTATCGCTTAAGCGTGCATCGATCGGGTTTGGATTTGGATTTGTGACGGGCGTGGGTCTTGCATTGATATCCGGCCTGCTTCGCATCGGTGAAGATCTGGTCGATGCTCCGATGCAAATGATGAGGACCTTGCCATGGGCGGGCCTGGTTCCGCTTCTCATCATCTGGCTTGGCATCGACGAGACGCCGAAGATCACCCTCGTAGCCTTCGCGGTCTGCTTTCCACTTTACGTCAACACCTTTGCGGGGATCCGGAATGTCGATCGCAACCTTATCGAGGCTGCAAAGACACTCCAATTCAGCCGCACGGCCATGATTTTTGAGGTTGTATTGCCGGGTGCTCTCCCTGGTCTACTCGTCGGCCTACGCTACGCCCTCGGCTCTGCCTGGCTTGCGCTGGTGTTCGCCGAAACCGTCAATGCTCAGGGCGGCGTCGGCTATTTAATTACGCACGCCCGCGAGGTCTATCGCGTCGATATCATCATTCTGTGCCTCTTGATCTACGCGCTTCTGGGGCTGAGCGCCGATCTGATTGTGAGACTTCTGGAAAGAGTCCTGCTGGCTTGGCGTCAGGGCTTTGAAGGGGAATAGGATGGCGGACGCCCGAACAGCTGTGGCAGTGAAGGTCAAAGGTCTTACTCGTCGCTTCGGGGACCGGACGGTCATCGCCAACCTTGACTTGGAAATACGCCGCGGCGAGTTCGTTGCACTTCTCGGCGCGAGCGGATGCGGCAAAAGCACGCTTCTTCGCATCCTCGCAGATCTCGATCACGACCTGGAGGGAGACGTTCTCGTTTCTCCTCATCGTGGTGTGGCGTTTCAGTCCCCTCGCCTATTTCCCTGGAAGAGGGTCTGGCGGAACGTCGTTGCCGGAACGGAAAACCGGCGCGACAGGGCAAGGGCGCAGTCAGTGCTCGACGAAGTCGGCCTATCGCATCGAGCCAACGCCTGGCCCAAGGATCTCTCGGGTGGCGAGGCGCAGCGTGCATCACTCGCCAGAGCGCTTGCCCGAAACCCTGACCTCCTGCTTCTCGACGAACCCTTCGGTGCACTGGATGCCCTCACCCGTCTGAAGGCGCAGGCATTGGTCGCCGATCTCTGGCAACGCCATCGCCAGGCTGTGCTTCTTGTCACACATGACGTCGATGAGGCACTGCTGCTGGCAGATCGCATACTTGTCATGGATGCGGGGCAGATCGCGCATACAATGGACGTCAGGCGACCGCGGCCAAGGACTGCGGGCGATCCCGCCTTCGACCAGCAAAGACTTCAACTCTTGAAATGGCTCGGTATTGGCGCCAGCGACACAGCCCAATGACAACGGCAATGACATCCGGAGACGTCACCAGACGGCGCGTATCTCGATCGCCGCGGGCGAAATGCAGGAGACTGACCTCGCATATTCCGATGATCGCCTGGGACCGCATCGTCGGTCAGTTCGGTGTCGATCGTCGATTGCAAGCTCGCATCGGGCAGATACGAAGTTGGCCAAGCTGAGGTGCCCAGGGGTTCCAAACTCAACTTGGTGCCAACACCTGCGACATTCCAATCGATCTTTTCAGAACCGCGTCATCACTTGGCGCCAGGACAAAGGCTGCAGCAGAATGACGCGACCGACCCCACCGCTCGAAATCATCGACTTCCACACGCACCTGTGGCCTCCGGCCTGGGGTACGGGGGGGCGCTATGCCAGATCGCGCCACGGCTTCGCGCCGGAAATTCACCGCAAGATCACGACGCCCGCCTCGCTCGTCGAGGAGTTTTGTGCAGCCGGCGTCTCGCGGGCGGTTGTGACTGCCACGATCGAAAGCCTTTTTGGCGCGGAAGGGCCGGTAGACCTGGCTGCACTGCGCGAGGCAAATGATTGGCTTGGGACGCTCTCCGATGATCATCCGTCACTGATTGGATTTGCGGTCACCGATGCGTTTTCCGGCGAAGCTGGCGCGGCCGAGGCAGAGCGGGCGATCAGCCAAGTCGGGCTTGCGGGATTGGTGATCGATTCATCGCGCAGCGGCAGGTTTCTTGCGGACCCCGCAGTGCGGCCAACGCTTGAGGTCGCCGCCCGGCACCATGTTCCAGTCTTTGTCCATCCCGTCGCGCACCCGGATTCCCAGTTCCTGATAGAAGGCGCTGGTATGCTCGGCAATTCACTCGGCCGCGGGCTGATGAACGGCGTCGCATTTCTGTCTGTCATCCAGTCTTCGCTGCTGGATGACCTTCCGGGTCTTCACCTCGTCTTTGCAACGCTTGGTCTTGGCGCGATCGTCCAGGCATCGCGCGGCGGCGTATATGCCCGCCAGGAACGTGCCGCCGGACGGCGCCCCAATATCTATTTCGACACGATGGGACATGATCCGGCGATCATCGCGACGCTGACCGGCTTCTTTGGTGCTGATCGGGTGGTTGCAGGGACGGATTGGCCGATTCTATCTGCGCTTTCCCACGATAGTCTTGGTGCAAGTCTCGCACTGGCCGGCCTCAACGACGAAGAGGCACGGCTGGTCGCCGGCGGCAACGCCAATCGCCTTTTGAAGCTTAGACAAGACAACGACCTGTCCACTTCCCCTGACCAGGCATGAAAGCGAGCCAGCTTATCCCTACATACAGCATTCAGCCGGGACCAATATACATGTCAGTGGCGGTCGGCGCGCACGAGTAGACGGTGTCAAGTGGTGATTTCCCTGCGGGCTGACCAGCCTGTGCTGGATCCTGTATGGATGGCCCGGCTCAAGGAAGTCGTTCTTTGAGGTTTTGGTGCATGGAATAGCTGTATCAATGCAAGCCGCTGTTGAGGCAACGGTAACTTGGATCGCATGTGCACTCACCGCAGCGCATGCCTTGGAACATATTATTGATCCGTCATAAAGGTTTCCGTGTCAGCATCGCATCGGAGAGATGCGGAAAACCATGGACCTGTCACCAATAAGCAAGGCGCGCGTGAATGTTGGCACTGCCATCGGAACGAGCATTTGCATCGTCGTCGCTATTGCGGTGGATTCTCTCAGCTTCAGCGGAATGAGTCCCGATCAGATCAGGACGTCCTTGCGAAACGACATCCTGATCCCGCTGCTGCTTGGGGGCTTCTTTTTCCATCTGCTCCTCAGCAAAATGCGTGCCCTTGCGATCGCACAACAAGAACTTCAACGGATTGCCTCGACAGACAGCCTGACATCTGTCCTTAACCGCGGCGCATTCACCATGCTGGTCGAGGCCTACCTCGATGAAGCTCGCCGGGGCAGAGCATCCCCTGAAGGGGCTCTGCTTCTGGTCGACGTCGATCACTTCAAGACGATCAATGACACCTTTGGCCATCCCGCCGGGGATGAGGCCCTGAGACGGATCGCAACGTCAATTCGCGATGCCGTTGGGCAGACCGATTTGGTCGGCCGGGTTGGTGGTGAAGAGTTCGGCGTCTTTCTTTTGGGCGCCGCCCAGCAGGCACGTGCCACTGCCGAGAAAATTCGTCTGGGGGTTAATGGGCGGCATCCTGGCGCCGTTCCCGAACAGCTTTCCGTCAGCGTCGGTGGTGTGACATTCAACGGGCTCTTCGCTTTCGGCAACTTATTAGCAGCGGCCGACCGGTATCTCTATGATGCGAAGGCAGCCGGCCGGAACTGCGTAGTCGTGGGATCGGCGACGCCTTTGCCGGCGGACCGACGCGCCGCTACCGGCCAAAGTGTGCATCCACCTGCGTCGCAAAGCCGCTAATTTAGACTGCGGCGCTTTTGCTCGAAAATGACATCAGGATCATAAGAACCTCAGACGGCGCATCTTCTGGCTGCAGATGACCGCCAGATGTTGCTCTGCCGGTAACGGCGTTTGCCCCACGCCACACGTCGATCGGACCTGCGTCACCGGGCCGTCTGCGCGCGCGCGGCCAGCAGCACAACATGGCTCAAGAGTTGGGATCGCCGTTGATGACGCCAATGCCCGCACCGGAGCGGGATGATCAAGAGCCCGCTATCAGTCGACGCGGCCGCCGCTGTCGTGACCGACGACACAGAACGCCTCATGTCCAAGCACTGCTGTCAGCGCCGCCGCCACTCGTGCTGCCCGGCGTTCCGCGAAACATTCAGCGCCATCGAGGCGGGTAACCCGCGAGAACCTTTAAGAGGTCGTGCAAGAAGCTTTGTGCGTTTCTCGCAAGCGATAATGGTCGCCTGCCAACTACAGGCCGTCGGGGTTCAGCGAGGCATAATACTCTGCCGCTTGGGCAATTTCATCCTTCGACATTTGTCGTGCGATGTTGCGCATCTGCTGGCTCGTGTCATTCGTCCGGATACCGACGGCGAAGGCGTTGAGTTGGGCGGTTATATATGCTGAAGGCTGGCCACCAAGCCAGGGGCTGCCCACCTTGTTCTCGACACTTCCGTGGCAGGAGCCGCAAGGCGCGATGCCGCGCAGTGGCGCACCGTACGCGACAATGGCGGGAACACCCGCTGTTGATGCATGGTTTGTCGGCACGCTCGGCAGATAAGCATAGTAAGCCGCGACATCCCGGATGTCCTGATCGCTCAGATTTGCCGCAAACGGGCTCATCACCGCGCTCGACCGTGCTCCGCTCCTGAAATCCTCAAGCTGCTTGTAGATTGCCACCGCATACTGCCCGGCAAGGTTCGGCGAATCCGCCCGACTGACCCCCGTGGGGCCGTGGCAGATCGCACATTGCAGCGCAATCGTTGCGCCGCGTCCGACTGAGTCGGCTTCGGCCTTGGGCATCGTACTCAGCACCACCCGGCTGACCTTGTGATCAGGCTCGACCGGATCTGTACTCGATGCACGCCGGGGCAAACCAGCAGCGCTGCAAATGGAATCCCAAAGGTTCGTGAACGGATCGGTTCCTTGCACAGAGGGAAGAACCACCAACCCAAGGATGCTTGAGGTCATGAACAGCACCGCAGCGATCGCGATGCTGGCTGAAGCCCAGGCACGGTTTGATGCCGGCGTCTTTTCTATGCTCATCGTCTCTCTCCAACGAAGACGGCGGGCACTGACGTGTCGTCGCGAACCGCGAGCTGCATGATCGGGAGGCCGTAATTGGTGATCGTCAGAGCAACCATCAGCGCGACCCAAAGTCCGTGTGCGTTGAGAGCGGCAGGCACCCGAGTAACAGCGTGTGCGGCTTGGGCGTAGGTGTACTGCCCGGGCTCGATCCGCCCCTCGAAATGCGACCGAACGAGGATGAACAGAAACAAAAGACCGGAGGCCAGCAGAATGAAGCCCCCGATTGCCGACATCACCACAGGCGCTGCCTCATCTGAAAGCGCCGGGTTGCTGTAATCGTAATAGGCCATGCGGCGGGGCATCCCCAATATGCCGACGTAGTGCCACGGAAACGTCGTCACAATCATTCCGATGAACCAGAGCCAGAGCTGTAGCCTCACGAGGGACATGCTGGCGATGGCGCGTCCGGTCAGGTGGGGCCAAAGGTCGTATGCGATCACGAAATACATGATCACGATGGCGCCGCCGAAGATGAGATGGAAATGCCCGGTGATCCACTGCGTGTTGTGGATCGAACTGTCGAGCTGATAGCTCATGTTGATCAGGCCGCCTGCGCCACCGAAACCAAGCATCAAGAAGGAGAAGGCAATCGCCAGCATGGCAGGATTTCGCCAAGGCAGGGTGGCGAGCCAGCCAAATGGTCCCTTGCCGCCCCGCAGACGTCCGGCAATCTCCACAGACGCGCAGATCGTGAACACCGTCAACAGGGTCGGTAACGCGACAACGGCCGTAAAGGCAGAGTGGATGAACTTGAAGCCAGCGCCAACCTGCGGATCTGCGAACGTGTGGTGAATGCCGATCGGCATCGCCACCACAAGGAAGAGACTGAAGGAAATGCGTGCCATCGAGTCGCTGTAAAGCCGTCCGCCGATGGCGCGGGGCACAATCGTGTAATAGGCGATATAGGTCGGCATGAGCCAAAAATAGACAATCGCATGCAGCGTCCACGAGAAGAACACCCGGGCAAGCCCGGCATCGATCGTGGTCCGTAGCCCGAGAGCGACGGGAATGATCTGCAGCAGAAGTTCAAGTGCCGCGCCGACCGCTGTCCAGCCCCAAAGATAGGAGCCGGCGACATTGGCATACATGGCCAGCGGAACGACCGCACCGGGATTGCGCTTCTTCCAGACGATCAGATTGACGGACATCAGCGCGACCCAGATCCATGATCCGACAACGACCATCACCACGCCGATATAGTAGAAGGGGTTGCCGATCATCGGGGGATAGAAGGTGTAGAGCACCGAAGCTTTACCCAGTGAGACGGGTACCATGGCCGTGACGGCACCGAGGACCACCAGCCCCAATCCTGCCCATGCCCATCGTCTGCCGATCAGGTCTGTTTTCAGGGATGTTTCCGTAATTGCATAACCAAATCCCATGGCGACAAGCGTGGGAAAGACATAACCCATGATCGTTCCGTGCGCGGTCACGGAACGATAATACCATTCGGGATTGCCAAGCCAGCTTGCGAGAGGGCTGCGGATGAACATCTGCCAGGCACCCAGGATCAGCGCCAGACCGAACACTGAAAAGGCAACCCAGAAGTGGGCGATGATCAGTCGGCGGCTATTCAGCACAGGAGAGTCTCCTCTTGTTGGAGGCCATTGCAAGGAACTGCGGCTTGTCGATCACCTGCACCTTTGCCCACATGCCCTCGTGTCCGACGCTACAAAACTCCTGGCACGGCATGAGATGCTCTCCGGTCTCCTCGAACTTTGCGGTTTGCACGGAGACGTAGCCGGGCACCAGCATGGTGTTGACGTTGGTCTGCTGGATCAGAAGGCCGTGAACCACGTCCGCGCTGGTTGCACGAAGCGTGATCGGCGTGTCCTTCGGGACGACGATGCACGCAGGGGTAAACGAGTACTGCTGGGCCACAGCGCGTACTGTCACCGAGCCGTCTGGTTCGAGAGCGCTGCCGAGATTGCTTTCAATGAACTCACCCGTCATGTGCAGCGTGGTGGGATTGATGATCTCGACAGTCGTTTGCGGCATCACCGCCTGGTGGATGCCGGCATAGGCCGCCATCCCGGTCAAAAACGCGATGATCAGGATGCTCACCGCAGCCCATCTCCGCTCGATTTTCAAAGCGACATCGCCGCTTGCGCTCTTCTCGACGCTCACGGATTGGCTCCTCGCGGCAGGAAGACGAGCAGGTAAAAGAGGAACCAGATGCCAATGACGATCGCGGTTGCAATGCCGGCCACGGTGAGTGCACCGATGGGACCACTGCGGACGATCGCGTCGATCTCCTCCTCGCGCGACATCGGGGCTGTCCCTGTTACGATTTCTGGTTCGATCATATGAGCCTCACTGGAGCGGGACTGAGCGAAGTTCGTTCGCTTGAGCTGCGCTGATTGTCGTTCCCCGGTTGCCCCAGGACGTGCGGATGTAGCTGACGACGGCGGCGACCTCGTCGTCGGACAGGGAGACGCTGAAGGGTGGCATGCCGTAGGGCATTGGATTCCCTCGGGTTCCGGGGGGATAGCCGCCATTCAGAACCATACGAATGGGATTGACCGCAGATTCCATCTGGATGGACTGATTGCCGGCAAGCGGCGGATAGTCTGGCGCCCGGCCCTCGCCGTTCACGCCATGGCAACTTGCACATTGACGGTCGTAGACAGTCTTGCCGAGGTTCAGCAGCAGACTGCTTTCGGCGTGGGAGAGATGTGAAACGGGAGGAGCCGGGGAATCCGTCGAGATGCCCTTCAGATAGACCGCCATAGCCTTGGTATCGTCATCGCTCAGATACTGGAGGCTGTTATAAACCACGTCGGCCATCGGCCCGTACACCGCGCCTCGCTTGGAAACACCCTTCTGGAGAAGGTCGGTGATGTCTTCGATGCTCCAGTCGCCCAGTCCCGCTTCCTTGTTGGAGGTCAGCGAAGGTGCGTACCAGTCTTGCATCGGGATGAGACCGCCCTTGAAGGCATCGGCCTGGGAATTGCCCCCGAGAGCATTGATCGGGGTGTGGCACATTCCGCAGTGCCCCAACCCTTCGACGAGATAGGCTCCGCGGTTCCACTCGTCAGACTTCGTCTTGTCCGGGGTGAATGCGCCCTCGCGGAAAAAAAGCGTGCGCCAACCCAGAACGAGCGAGCGGTTGTTGTAAGGAAATTTCAGCTCGTGAGGTTTGTTCCTCTTCGAGACGGGATCGATGCTTTGAAGATAGGCATAGATGGCGTCGCTGTCTTCGCGCGACACCTTGGTGTAGGACGCAAAGGGCATTGCCGGATAGAGCAGCCCCCCATCAGGAAAGCGCCCCTCGTGCATGGTGCGGTAAAAATCGTCCGCCGACCATTTGCCAATGCCGTTTTCCGGATCCGGCGTGATGTTCGATGTATAGAGGGTACCAAAGGGGGTTGCCATCGGAAGGCCGCCCGCGAACGGTTCACCCTCGGGAGCCGTGTGGCACGCGATGCAATCTCCTGCCCGCGCGAGGTATTCGCCCTTTTTGATGATCGCCGGGTCAGCTTGTGCCTTCTTGTCCTGTGCTGAGAGCGGCAAGGCTGCCGCCATGGCAAATCCCGCAGCCAGAATGGTCGCATACACTGCTGGGTATTTCATCGTGCGGCCTCCGATGGCTGGCTGCCGCACGCGAATGGAAGCGCAAAGCTCCCTGCGGGAGAGGGGGCGGGGTTTGCTGGCAGTGGGCGTCCGGCAAGAAAGTCAGAGACAGCCCTGACGTCGTCTTCCGTCAGGTGTCCTGCAACGATCTGCATGCAATCCGGCGCGATGGCGGTGCGGGTCCCGTAACGCCATCCCCCAAGCTGTGCGCTCAGATAGGCCGCCTTGAGCCCGAGCAATCCGGGAATGCCCGGCTCCTGCCCGGTGAGAGACAAGCCATGACAACTGACACAGGCAGGAACACCACGGTCGGTGTCGCCACCTGTAACGATTTGCTCGCCTCGCTGCAGGAGCGCTTCGCTCACGGCGGGGGCAGCGGAATTGTCAGGAAGGGGAGGCTGCTGCGCTGCGAAATGGTCGGCGATCTGGCGCAGGTACGAATCCGGGAGGTAGTGTAGAAGATAGTTCATCGGTGGGTAGTGTCGACGACCGCTCCTGAAAGCGAGCAGTTGATTGTAGAGATAGCCTGAAGGCTTGCCTGCGAGCCTTGGGAAATAAGGGTCTTTCGTACCTTCACCATTGGCTCCGTGGCATGGCGCACATGCCTGCACACGGGCGCTCATATCCATGACGTCCTCAGCGTGCACCACCCCCGCCATGCAGCCGACACCGATCAGAAGACCGATGATGTGAGCCCGCTTTGACATCATCGCGAGCCAGCCCCAAACCTTAATCCCATAGCCCCCGTGCCCACTGGCCCAAACTTCGTCGGAACGACCGCATTGCCTCGGACTCTGCGATCCTTGGATGAGCCGCCGTGAGATCATCATGAGGAGGCTGACCTGTGCTTTGTGACGTTCGACGGTCGGAAAATACGAGATCAAGATGCATGTCCTTCCGTTCGCCACAGTGGCAATCCGTCGTCCAAAGCGAGCCTGCCCACGATTGACCCTGGCCTCGGCAAACAGCCATGTTCACCATGTCGACGCACCAGCACGCGGCGTCATCACCTTCGGGTCAGACGTCTCGTCTCACATAGCGGACGACGTCAACGTCGGGCTGAGGTCAACCACCGCGCCAGACATGCTGCAGGTGACCTGAACTTTTTTAACGGCACGCGACCGCCGTCGGAAGTGATGTAACTCTTAACTCACGGTGAGTTGGGAAGGGCTGAAGCGGTCAGCGTGCTGACTCACGGCGAGCTAACTTTCGTTGCCGCACAAAAATATTACTAATGATCGAAATCAACCTGTCGATGCCGCCAGCAAAACTATGAAAAATGCCCGGCCCCGATCTGAAATAAATCGATCACGAGGAGCAGCCGGTATATCCATTTGCAAAGTAATCTTTCCCGGTCTCAGGAAATATTTTTCAATGTTGATCCCCCTGCCTCACTGTCTGGACAGCAAGGGCGGCCAATATTGCAAGATGATCAGTCCTGTCTGGCGTCGGCGGCAACGGTTCTGCAGACACACATCAGATCCGTGACATCCAACAGGTTTGGATAAGAGCAAGTAAGTCTGGCGCTGAGAATGCCCGTCGCGCGTATCGCACTCGCATCCGTTCGGTCCTGGCTCACCCTCGCCACCTGCTCTGGATTGCTGTGAGAGGTTGCGAAGGCGCACAGTCCAGCCGGCGCACGGGGCACCCGGCGTACCCGGCGCGACTGCGGCGAGGTTCAAGGCTTCGAGTTCCCCGGCACGGCCTGTTACCTCGGGGAGATGATCATTGTGGGTTCCCCTGCCCTGATTGGCGGTACGGCCTTAGTACCGCTTCACCTCAAACTGTTTGAAGGAGACCCACGTGGTCAGAAAGCTGTTCGCTGCCAACCCGGCCCGCATCGGGCGATTTGAATGCGCGCCCGTCGCGGACGCGGCTCCTGGCAGGCTTGTCAACGGAACGCCGCAGGACCTTAAATCGGATCTCGTTTCGCTTCTTGGAGCCGATCGCGTGAAACATCGCGCGATCGATCTGGTGCGCTACGCCTCCGACGCAAGCCCGTACCGGCTGATGCCTCAGGTGGTGGTGATGCCGAGATCGGCAGAAGACATCGTGAAGCTCTTCCGGTATTGCCGCGAAAAGGGTCGGCATGCGACGTTCCGCGCCGCCGGAACCAGTCTCAACGGCCAGTCGCAATCGGACGATATCCTGATCGACGTCCGCCGGCACTGGTACGGCGCGACGATCGAGAAAGGCGGCGCAAGCGTCCGTGCCCGTCCGGGTACGATCCTCGGACATGTCAACTCCATGTTGGCAAAACATGGCAGGCGACTGGGTCCAGATCCCGCGAGCGCACACGCCGCCACGATCGGCGGTGTGATCGCAAACAATGCGGGCGGCATGCGCTGCACAGTCACGCGAGACGCCTATAGTACCGTTTCAGCCCTGAAATTCATCATGCCGTCCGGCACCATCATCGACACCCAGGCGCCTGGAGCGGAGGCGGCATTCGCCGAGGCCGAGCCGGAGCTGGCTCAAGGCCTCCTCGATCTCAGAGGTGAACTGCTCGCGGACGCTGATCTGGCGGCGCGGATCCGCCGGAAATTCGAGATTAGAAACACCCATGGCTATCGCCTCTGCGCGCTGCTTGATGGGGAAACGCCGCTCGAGATATTCCGCCGACTGCTGGTTGGATCGGAAGGGACGCTCGCCTTCGTGGCGGAGGCCACTCTTGAAACCGTTCCCGTCGCAAAGGTCACAAGCGTCGCATGGGTGCCCGTGCCATCGATCGACGAGGCGGTATCGCTTGTTCCCGGGCTGGTCGAGCTTGGCGCCTCTGCCGTCGAACTCATGGTCGCTCCGGCCCTCACGGCGGCCGGCAACGCATTTCCCGAAACGCCGTCTTACTGGAAGACGCTTGATCCGAAGGCGGCGGCGCTGCTTGTCGAGTTCGGCGCAGAGAACGAGGCCTCTCTCACGGCAAAGCAGGCCGAGGTGCTGGAACTCGTCGGCAAAGCCAATCTGGTTCGACCGGTCGAATTCACCAGTGTCGAGGAAGCCATCGAGCTCGCCTGGCATGTGCGCGAAGGTCTGCTTGGCCTGATCGGCAAGAACCGCGAGGAAAGTTCGACACTCATCACCGAGGATGTCTGTTTTCCGCCAGCCAGGCTCGCTCAAGGTGCACATGACGTTCAGGCACTTTTGGCCAAGCACGGTTTTCCCGGAGGGGTCGCCGGCCATGCCGGACACGGCAATCTGCACTTTACCCTCGTCGCGAACTTCACGAATCCGGACCAAGTGACACGATACGGCGCTTTCATCGCTGAGCTTGTGGATCTGGTTGTTCGAAAACACGACGGCTCTTTGAAGGCAGAGCACGGCACGGGCCTCAACATGGCTCCGTTCCTCGCCGCCGAATGGGGTGAGAAAGCGACAGCCATGATGTGGCGGATCAAGCAACTCGCCGATCCTCTTGGCGTGCTCGCACCAAATGTGATCCTGACGCACAATCCTAACCTCCATATGGAAAACCTGAAGTCGGTCCCTCAGATCGAGGGCGTCGCAGGTTCTTCGCATTGTATCGAATGCGGCTTCTGCGAACCGGTCTGCCCAAGCCGCAATGTCACGATGACACCGCGCCAGCGCATCGCGCTGCGGCGCGAAATGGCGCGTCAACGGCCGGACTCGGCCATGCTGGCGCAGCTACAGTCCGAATACCAATATGATGGGGTTGAAACATGTGCTGGCGACGGCACGTGCTCTATCGCATGTCCGATCGGCATCAATACGGGCGACGTGATCAAGGAATTGCGGGCGAAGGAAAACAGCCCGACCTCCAACAGGGTGGCACTGCGTATCGCCAAAAACTGGAAAACGTTTGAAGGCTTGTCACGGGTCGCGCTCGCGGGCACCCATGTCATGACCAGTGCCGTCGGGACCAAACCGCTGACGGCTCTGACTGGTCTCGCCCGAACAGTCGTCAGTCCCGATCTCATTCCCTCTGTCCCCGGACCGATGCCACGACCCGCAAGGCCTCTGCCTCGGACGAGGAGAGAGGGTGCTGCTGCGGTTTATTTCTCGGCCTGCATCAATCGCATCTTCGGACGCGATCCGGCCGGACCGGCAGCGCCATCCCTGCCGGAAGCTTTGGTGAAGCTGTCCGCTCGCGCCGGAAAAAAGCTATGGATCCCGCCCGACTGCGGTGGCCTCTGCTGCTCATCACCGTGGAAATCAAAGGCTTTCGGTGATGCTTATGCGTTTATGGCCCGCGCGACGGCCGAGGCTCTCTGGGACTGGAGCGACGGTGGCACTCTGCCGATCGTTGTGGATGCGGCGTCTTGTTCACTCAGCCTGATCGAAGACATACCACCAAACCTTACGGAGGAAGCGAAAGCGAGATACGCCAAGCTCACCATCATTGATTCGATCGCGTGGTGCCACGACCTGCTCCCCGAGCTTTCGATCACGCGAAAAATCAACCGCGTGGCCGTTCATCCCAATTGTTCTGCGGTCCATCTGGGGCTCGACAGAAAACTGAAAGATATCGCGGATCACCTCGCCGTCGATGTTGAGATCCCCATCGGAACGACGTGCTGCGGCACGGCCGGGGATCGCGGACTATTGCATCCTGAACTGGTGAGATCGGCATCGCGCGAGATCAAGGCGGTTCTCGATGCCGAGCCCGCGGACGTTTATGTGTCAGCCAACCGCACCTGCGAGATGGGCCTGCGGCATGCCACCGGATATCCCTACGAGTCGTTTGTCTTCCTTCTGGAGGAACTGAGCCGACCGGTGGAAACCGAACTCATCCAACAAACGTGATGCTCTGACGCAGCAAATGCAGCCGCTTGCGCACACAAGCGCGCCCTGTCCTTCTGGCAAATCCATGCGCTGAGACGGACGCCTCCGACTTCTCACAGGCATGCTTCCACGCGGGGGATAGGCCCACCAGAAGAAGGCGGCCCGCCAATATCCAGCATTGTATTCCAGCTTCATCTGAATTTATTGCGAGAATAAAATGGTCAGTTTTCGTGCGCATCTGATGGTGGCTTTTCTCAAGCTGTCCGGTCGGCGTCTGGTCTATGCCAGGCCCTTTACACCAGAGGGCCTTGTCAATGAGAGCCCCGCGCCGGCGAAACCGGGATCGGCCGTGCGTGGAAAATGCCATGTCGAGCAAGTCTTCCGTGAAGGCCGGAATATCTACACGATCTCGCCATTGGGTCAGGATATCTGCACAACGGTGCTTTATTTTCACGGCGGCGCCTATATCAGGCCGATCATGGCACAGCATTGGACGTTCCTGGCCGACATGGCCGTGCGCCTGAAGGCACGGATCATCATTCCTCTTTACCCCAAAGTTCCCGAGGTGAATTGTACGGCGACAGTCCATTTTGCGTTTGCCATCTATCGCGAAGTACGCGCTCAAGTCGGAGAAGGACCGCTCTTTCTGATGGGAGATTCCGCCGGGGGCGGGCTGACACTGTCGGTTGCGATGCAGGCTGCCAGACAGGCAATTCCACCGGCGACGGGCGTTATCCTCCTGTCACCCTGGCTCGATGTGTCGATGTCAGCCCCGGAGCAGGTGCAGATTGTCGCCACCGATCCAATGTTGATGCTGCCCGGTCTCATGTCCGCTGGTCAGCTCTATGCCGGAAAGCGCGCAACGAACGATCCTTTACCGAGCCCCCTATACGGCTCACTCGCCGGCCTGCCGCCCATCCAGATCATTTCGGGAAGCCGCGACGTGCTGGTGACGGATTCTCGACGCCTTGCAGAAAAGGCGAAGATCGAGAGACACCAGTTGATATACCATGAGGAGCCGGGCCTCATGCATGTCTATACGATCCTGCCGCTTCCGGAAGCCGACAGGGCGCGGGATCTCATCACCCATTTCGTCCGGACCCATTCGGACGGCATCGCCCGCGCTTCGAGCTGACCAATGATAATGTTGCCGGTTGTGGGTGTAATGTCTTTCCTGAAGGAATACGAACCGGCGACCAAATCGTTCGCCCGGGCGCAGAGGTCCTTGGAGTGCTCCCCGTTTCACCGGACAGGTCGGCTAGATTGATTTAGCCCTGATGAACTGCCGAGGGGAAGCCATCTTGAGCGCGGAATGGAGATGGATTTCGTTGTAGTCCTCGATCCATCCGTCGATGAGCCAGAGCGCCGTTTCGGCGTCCGGTAGTGCCGAGATGCGGATGTAAGCCCGCTTCAGGGTTTTGACGAAGGTGAGGAGGATTAGAAAACAGTCCAGTGGACTGTTTTCCCGACGCAAGGACATTCCGTTCGACTGCGGGCTGGCCACCGGCTTGAAGCAAGGCGTCAGATAGAGCGCCTGGGCAAACAGCCTCGTTTCACTCGCAGTGTAAGCAGAACCATTGTCCGAGAGATGCTCGATTGCGTGCGGGGCTCTTGTTGCTGCGAACCGCTTCTCGACCGCCTCCAGCATCATGTCGCGCACGTCTGAGCCGGAAATGCCTGCATTGGCGACCGCCGTCCAGGCGATGATCTCCCGGTCGAAGGCGTCGATGATGAAGACGAGACGAATGATCTCTCCATTCCGAGCCAAGTGAACTCCAGACCGTCCGAGCACCAGCGCAGGTTGGAGCGCATAACCATGACCTTGCCGTCATGGATGCGGCCCTTGCGGACGGCCGTATGCTTCTCCAGCAGCATGGCGTGGTTGCCCATGATGCGGTGGACCCGTTTGGCGTTGACGACAGGCTTATCGGCGGCTCGCCTTTCGCGATTGAGGAGCGCGGCGATCCGCCGATAGCCATAGGTTGGCCTTTGATCCACCAGCCTTCGAAAGGCGGCAGAAGCTCTGCATCCTCGACCTTGTGGTATGGCCCACGCGGCTTTGATTTGCCTTTCAGCCGCTCGATGAGGTTGGAACGGGAGACGCCAAGCGTGTCTGCGACGACCTGTTGGTTTCCACGCGGAACTGAGCCGGTTAGGCGCATAATTTCCATTGAGAATTGAGCCATGTGAACCTTCCCCCCAACGCGGTGAGCGACGGGGGCAACGGAGTGATCCACATGGGGCTTTTAAACATCATCCGTCGGATGGCGCTGCGCGAGAAGCAGTCGATCCGGGAGATCAGCCGGCGCACCGGGCTGTCGCGCAACACGATCGCGAAGTATTTGAACGCGGGTACGGTCGAGCCGACGTTCACGGTTCCGGAACGACCAAGCAAGCTTGATCCTTTTGCCGACAAACTGGGGGCCTGGCTGAAGACGGAGGCCGGGAGGTCGCACAAGCAGCGTCGAACTCTGAAGCAGATACATGCTGATCTGGCCGCCCTCGGCTTTACCGGCTCCTATGGTCGGGTTGCGGCTTTCGCCCGTGATTGGCGGACTGAGCAGCAGAAAGCGGGCCGCGGCATATTCGTTCCGTTATCCTTCCGCCCAGGCGAAGCATTCCAGTTCGATTGGAGCGAGGACTATGCCGTGATCGGGGGCGAGCGGACGAAGCTGCAGGTCGCGCATATCAAGCTGTCGCACAGCCGGGCGTTTCTGGTCAGAGCCTATCTTCTGCAGACCCACGAGATGCTCTTTGACGCCCACTGGCATGGCTTGCATGTGTTGGGCGGCGTCCCTACTCGCGGCATCTACGATAATATGAAGACGGCGGTTGATCGTGTCGGCCGGGGAAAGGAGCGTCAGATCAATATCCGCTTCCTCGCGATGACGAACCACTACGTCTTTGCCCCTGAGTTCTGCAATCCTGCTGCAGGCTGGGAGAAGGGACAGGTCGAGAAGAACGTCCAGGATGCCCGGCCACGTTTGTGGCAACAGATGCCGGACTTTCCAGATTTGGCGGCGTTGAATGTCTGGCTGGAACAGCATTGCCAGGAACTGTGGCAGGAGACGCCGCATGGCACCTTGCCCGGCACGATCGCCGATGTCTGGGCTGATGAACGGGCAGCATTGATGGCGCTCCCCGCCATGTTTGATGGCTTCGTTGAACAGAGCAAGCGCGTCTCGCCGACATGTCTGATCACCTTTGAGCGTAATCGCTACAGCGTACCTGCGTCGTTTGCGAACCGGCCCGTCAGCCTGCGGATTTATCCAGAAAGACTGGTTGTTGCAGCCGAGGGCAATATCCTTTGCGAGCACGTCCGGATCATTGAGCGGAGCCACGACAAGCCGCCGCGAACGGTTTACGACTGGCGGCATTACCTTGCTGTCATCCAGCGCAAACCCGGAGCACTTCGCAACGGTGCACCCTTCATGGAATTGCCGCAGGCCTTCACACAGTTGCAGGACCAGATGCTGCGTCGCCACGGCGGCGATCGTGAGATGGCCGAGATCCTCGCCTTGGTTCTCCATCACGACGAACAGGTGGTGCTGAGGGCTGTGGAGCTGGCTCTGGATCAAGGCGTGGCGACAAAGACGCATGTGCTGAACCTGCTGCATCGGCTGATTGACGGGAAGACGACTGACGGCCCTGACATCGATACGCCGCAGGCGCTGACGCTGGCTCGCGAGCCCAAGGCCAATGTCGAACGATACGACGGCTTACGCGCCCGGATCGCAGGAGATCGCCATGCGTCATGATCCTGCAAGTGCTGCCGTCGTCATCATGCTACGAAGCCTGAAGATGTATGGCATGGCCCAAGCGGTCACGGACCTTATCGAGCAAGGAGCCCCGGCCTTCGATGCGGCCGTGCCGATCCTGTCTCAACTGCTGAAGGCCGAGATGGCCGAGCGCGAGGTCCGCTCCATCGCTTATCACATGAAGGCTGCCCGGTTCCCGGCCTACAAGGACATCTCCGGCTTCGACTTCGCCGCCAGCGAGATCAACGAGGCCACCGTGCGCCAGTTGCACCGGTGCGAGTTCATGGATGGGGCACAGAACATCGTCCTTATCGGTGGGCCTGGCACCGGCAAAACACATGTCGCGACCGCTCTGGGTGTTCAGGCAATCGAGCATCATCGCCGGAAAGTCCGCTTCTTCTCGACCATCGAGCTGGTCAATGCTCTCGAACAGGAGAAGGCCAAGGGCAAGGCAGGTCAGATCGCGGAGACCCTGGTTCGTCTCGATCTACTCATCCTCGATGAACTGGGATATCTGCCGTTCAGCGCCTCGGGCGGAGCACTGCTCTTCCACCTGCTGAGCAAGCTCTACGAGCGGACCAGCGTCATCATCACCACTAACCTCAGCTTCAGCGAGTGGGCAACCGTCTTCGGCGACGCCAAGATGACGACGGCTCTGCTCGATCGCCTGACCCACCGTTGCCATATCTTGGAAACCGGCAATGACAGCTTCCGCTTCAAGGCCAGCTCGGCCGCAGCAGCACAGAAAAGAGGAGAGAAAGCCAATCCCTTGACCAAAGCCTGATCAGAAAACCATAATTAGAGGTGGCTCACTTCTCGGTGGAAAAACCGGCTCAGTTCCGCGTGGAAACCAACACGGTGACGTCACAGAGGACCGCGTGAAGTGTCGGCAGCGTCTTTGACAACCTGTCACGCGACGCTTCGGAGCGGATGATCCCGATGACCTTGTGACCGGCTTCGATTGCTGCGGTGGCAATCGCCAGCCGGAAGCCCGAGTTCGCCCCGGTGATGAAGAAGGTCTTTGGCGACATGACTGAAACTCCTTGATTGAAGATCGAAATGACAGATAGTCTACAGATCGCGTCAATTCTATTGCGTATGCTTTCAAAACATTGCCAAATCCTATGAACCACAAAAAGCCGCTCTCCGCCCATGACCAGCTTGTCGTCCTGGCCGGCCAACTCGCGCCTCGTCTTGGGTATAATCAAACTGCGCTCGGCTGTGTCCGGATCCTCCGCACCGAGGCAATGCTGAATGACATTCCGGTTCTTTATAAGCCAGGGGCCATCTTCGTCTTGCAGGGGAGCAAACACGGCATACTGGATGGGGAAATCTACCTCTACGACGAGGACCACTATCTTGCCGTTTCGGTACCCGTCCCTTTCCGGATGACGTCGACAGCCAGTCCGCAGAGGCCGCTGCTTGCGGTCTATCTGGAGTTCGATATGCAGATGGCAGCCGAGATAGCCATGCAGGTCGAAAGGTTTGCCGGTCCTACGAGTGCCACGCCGAGAGGGCTTGCCTCGAGCAGAATGGATAACAGGATCGAAGACGTCCTGCTGCGCTTGCTGATGGTGCTCGACAGCCCGGTTGAGGTCGCAGTCCTTGGAGGCTCAACCCTGCGTGAACTGCATTACTGGGTCATGTCAGGCCCTCAAGGCGGCGCATTGGTTGCGGCCCTGCAGCGGAAGGGGACTTCGGGGAAACTGGTCGCGAGCTTGGCGTGGCTACGGGAAAATCATGGTTCAGAAATCGCCGTTGCGGATCTGGCTATAGATACAGGCATGAGTTGGTGGGCTCGACCTTGTCGGCAACGGCTTCGATCGGTCACACGCAAGGATAGCCGTTGAACCCTTTCGGGCTATCGGTGTTGGAACCACTGTGGTCCAAGCCGCTGAAGCCGGCGTAAGCTCACATAAGCAGCATTTGTATGTGTGCCGCAGCCGAAGAGAGGATAAGCCGCATGGGCGAACAGCCACCCATGACTGTCTGGTTCGATAGCCAATGTCCCCTTTGCGACCGGGAGATCGCCTGGCTGCGCCGCCTCGACCGGCAGGGGGCTATCCGTTTCGTCGATGCCCACGATCCCGCCATGACATGTCCAATTGATCGACGGGAGATTCTGTCGCGCTTCCACGCCCCGAAAAACGGGCGCCTGCTGTCGGGCGCAGCGGCCTTTGCGGCTATGTGGCGGGCAATCCCCAGGTTAAAGGCACTAGGTATGCTGGCGGGGTGGCCACCGCTCACGCCGCTCTTCGAAGCAGCCTATCTGGTGTTTCTTCGAATCCGACCAAAACTTCAGAGGATGTTTCGAAGAGCAGAAAGGAGCTAATCCAACTCCTTGTGGTTCGCAGTCACTCCCGTCAGCTGCGTTTCAGATCCAGCTGCGTCGTCACCACGGACTTGCCGGAGCTCGGATCCTTGTCGATGGTGCGGATACGAAGACCGTTCTCGCCCACCTTCTGGATGGTCATGGTCGCCTTGCGGTCACCATAGATTTCGTTGGCCCAGGTCACATCCAGGTTAATGGTATTGCCGCTGCGGCTGCCTCTCAGCGTCGAGGGTTTGCCGGAAACGCCCACATAGGTTCCGGCATAGGAGGTTCCGGATGCCTTGACCCGGGCGTTGAAGCTGCGCGTCACCACCACAAGCGCACGGCAGGATCCATCCATGGAATAGCTTTGGGCTGATGCCATGGACTGCATGTTGCAGGAGACATTGACTTTGGGTCCTCCAAGCTTCTGCAAAACGATGCCGCCGCCGGTCCACCGGCCTTCGATCGATTTCAGAAAGGCTTCCTCAGAGGCAAACGCCACAGCGGGCGCCAGCATCGCAAAGGCAGTCACAGCAGCAAAAAGACGACGCATGGGAGGCTCCAATTGGTTGATGGACCACAACACGCCAGCCTTTCTAACGTTCCGCCGCCCACGTTTGCATTACGCAGGCCATCTTCCCCGTCAACGATCGTGATCTTCAAACACCGCCCGGCCCGCTGTCAGATCGGTCACCAGCGCAATGGTATCTGCAGCGTAATCCGTCGGCACCCGCACATCCAGTCTGGCGCCAGTATCCGTGAAGACTTCAGAAACGATCTGGCTATCCGCGATGGCAGAGAGCCGCGACTTCACCACTGCCAGATCCGAAAAGTGCAATGTGACCGGTAGCGCAGTCATGGCGATGAGGCGGGTCTTTGGGGCGAGCCGCAGACACTCCGCTGCTGTGCCGCCATAGGCTCGGATCAGCCCGCCGCTGCCAAGCAGCGTGCCGCCAAACCAGCGCGTCACCACCACGGCTACGCGATCTAGGTCCTGCCCGTCGATGGCCTGCAGGATTGGCTTGCCGGCCGTCCCGCTCGGTTCGCCATCATCATTGAAACGATAGCTTGGACCCAGTCGCCAGGCCCAGCAATTATGGTTGGCATCGCCATGGCTGGCTTTTGCAATGAAGGCTTTGGCCGCCGCTTCGTCCGAAACAGGGGCGGCAATGGCGACAAAGCGGCTGCGCTTGATCTCCTGTTCCGCGGTGTAGACGTCGCTGAGGGTAAACATCAGAGCCATTTAGCGAAGGTGGAGAAAGCTGGGAAGTGGTTTAATCGACAACAGGACGCGACGGCATCGTAAAGTTAACCTGTCGGCGCTCGACCTGTGCGATCTTTCAGCATGAGCCAAGTCGCTCGTGATCGCCTTTACCGCCGCCATCGGTTTCCAGCTGAAGTGATTGCCCATGCCGTGTGGCTCTATCTTCGTTGGCCTCTCAGCCTGCGTATGGTCGAAGATCTTTTGGCGGCGCGTGGGATCGTGGTTTCGCACCAGACCGTGCGTCTTCGGGTGGAGAAATTCGGCAGGCAGTTCGCCAACGATATCCGGAGGCGATCCGTTAGTAGGCTCAGCGACAACTGGTGCTCCCCAACTCACTGAAAATTCCGACTTTT
This sequence comes from Neorhizobium fuzhouense, assembly GCF_042611105.1. NCBI lineage: Bacteria > Pseudomonadati > Pseudomonadota > Alphaproteobacteria > Hyphomicrobiales > Rhizobiaceae > Neorhizobium > Neorhizobium fuzhouense. Next base: position 27,277 of record NZ_JBHFFP010000020.1, read on the forward strand.
CACCTTCAGCGTATTGATGTGGAGGTCAGGTACATAAATTTCACGTGCCTTGACGCCCATCGGGGGCCGCTCGCGGCTATCCGGGCTGCCTGGCGATCCGTGGGCAAACTCGTCACCCCGCCCTGTTGGCACCCGGAATGTATCCCGCTCACCAAGGCTTGCCAGATCGCTGGTCAGATCGAACATCCGTTGCGCCAACAGATGCACGACGCCGCCTTCGCGCTGGATCTTGCCGTTGATCGCCATCATTGAGGATCCAAGCACGACGCGTCGTTGCTTTTCGAATAGGCTTGGCCATACAACGATATTGGCGACGCCCGTCTCGTCCTCGACGGTCATGAACATGACGCCCTTGGCGCTACCCGGCTTCTGACGCACGAGAACCAGACCCGCCGTCATCAGCCCAGCGACCGTCGCGCGCCGATGTCGCCTCGGCGCAGGTGACGATATTTCGGCGAGCAAGATCCTCGCGCAGGAAGCTGACCGGATGGGCACGCAGTGTCACGCCGGTATGGCCATAGTCCTCGACGACATTGGCTCCCTCGGTCATCTGCCGAAGCGACACGTCCGGTTCCTGCTGCTCGGCGATCACCGCCCGCTCTCGATCGGCAGCCGCTGCAAACAGAGGAAGCGGCTCATCGCGCAAGTGGCCGGGTCCTCCTGCTCGATGGTCGAGAGATCAAGCTTCACGCCCTTGTGCTCTTCCAGCAATGCAAAGCCCTTGGCCATGCAGGTCAACATGCCCAAGGCCAGCACGTCCACCTTCATGAACTTGAGCGCCTCGATATCGTCCTTGTCCCATTCGATCGTTTGGCGATCCTCCATCCGGGCCTGCTCGATCGGCACCAGTTCGTCGAGGCGGTCATTGGTCAGAACAAAGCCGCCGGGGTGTTGGCCGAGATGACGCGGAGCCCCCATCAGCTGCTCCGCCAGTTCCAATGTCAGCCGCAGGCGGCGGTCGGACATGTTCATGTTCAGCTCGTTGACCTGTTTTTCACCGACGCCCTCCTTGCTCCAGCCCCAGACACCTGAAGACAGCGCCGTGATCATGTCTTCGGGCAGGCCGAGCACCTTTCCGACATCACGAAGCGCACCCTTTGCCCGGTAGCGGGTGACGGTCGCGCAAAGGGCAGCCTTCTGCCGGCCATATGTCTTGTAGATCCACTGGATTACCTCTTCGCGTCTGGCATGTTCAAAATCGACGTCGATGTCGGGCGGCTCGTTGCGCTCTTCCGAGATAAAGCGCTCAAACAGCAGATCGTTTGCGGCCGGATCGATCGCAGTAATCCCCAGCACGTAACGGACGGCGGAATTAGCGGCGCTGCCACGACCCTGGCAGAGGATACTCTGAGATCGCGCAAAGCGGACGATGCTGTAGACGGTCAGGAAGTAAGGGGTATAGTCGAGTCTGCGGATCAGGTCGAGTTCGTGATTAAGGGTCTTCGCCACATCATCAGGAACACCCTCCGGGTAGCGATTGCGCACACCCTCCCAAGTGAACTTCTCCAGTGTCTGCTGCGCCGTCAGTCCGGGGATGATCGCTTCCTCAGGATATTGGTATGTCAGCTCGCTCATGTCGAAGCGACAGCGATCGACAATCTCGCGGGTACGGGCGAGCGCTCCGGATAGCGGCTGAACAGCCGGTGCATCTCCTCGGGCGGTTTTAGAAAGCGATCGGCGTGCCGTTCGCGCAAGAAACCGGCCTGATCGATGGTGGTGCGATGGCGAATGCAGGTGACGACATCCTGCAATTGCCGCCTACCCGGCTCGTGAAACAGCACGTCATTGGTGACAACAGGTCGGACCTTGTGCCGGATCGCCAAAGTGTTGAGCTCGTGCAGTCGCAACTGATCATTGGGCCGCCGGCGCAGCGTCAGTGCCATGTAGGCGCGGTCGCCAAATATCTCCTTCACCTTGCGCAGCTGGACAGCGCAGGCATCATCGGCCTCGTCGGGGATTAGAACGGCGAGCAGTCCCTCTGCATAAAGGGCGACATCCGACAGATCGAGGATGCAATTTCCTTTGCCGCCCCTCTCCTTGCCCCCTTGCTGCCAATATGCTGGTGATCGTGCCGCCTCAGCCCAAGGGAACTGCAGATGATGAAGGTCTGTTGCTGTGATCATCGGCCACCGCCGCAACCAACACAACCAAGCGCCCCAACGCGACGCGCCGACTTGGCCGCGCCACTTCGTGAGCCGAACCGATGGATAGCGCACCTATGCGCAAAATCATCCATGTCGACATGGATGCCTTTTATGCCTCGGTCGAGCAGCGCGATAATCCCGACTTGCGCGGACGACCACTGGCCGTCGGCGGATCCGCCGCCCGTGGCGTCGTTGCAGCAGCAAGCTACGAGGCAAGGACCTTAGGCGTGCATTCGGCCATGCCGTCGGTGACAGCCAAGCGCAAATGCCCTGATCTGATTTTCGTGCCCCCGCGCTTCGAGGTTTATCGGCAGGTCTCGCAGCAGATCCGGGAGATCTTTGCGGACTATACACCGCTGATCGAGCCGCTTTCACTCGATGAGGCTTATCTCGATGTGACCGAGAACCTGAAGGGCATGGAGATCGCAACCGAGATTGCATTGGAGATCAGAGCGAAGATCAAGGCCGTCACTGGACTCAACGCATCGGCCGGTATTTCCTACAACAAATTCCTGGCCAAGATGGCGAGCGACCTGAACAAGCCGAACGGCCAGGCGGTCATCACGCCGAAGAACGGCCCAGGCTTTGTTGAGGCCCTCCCCGTCAAGAAATTCCATGGGGTGGGACCGGCGACAGCTGAGCGGATGAAACGGCATGGCATGGAGACCGGGCTTGATCTGAAATCGAAGTCGCTTGCCTTCCTTCAGCAGCATTTTGGAAAGTCTGGTCTGTATTTCTACGGCATCGCGCGCGGCATAGACGAGCGGCAGGTCAGGCCCGACCGGATCCGCAAGTCCGTTGGCGCCGAAGACACGTTTGTCGACGATATCGATGATCTCGATCTCGCCAAAGCCGAACTGCGGCCATTGGCCGAGAAAGTCTGGAGGTATTGCGCGGCGCACGACATCACGGGGAAGACCGTGACGGTCAAAATCAAATATTCGGATTTCAGCCAGGCGACGCGCAGCAAAACCCTCTCTGGCCCTGTGTTGGATCTCGACATGGTGCTGGAGATTGCTGAGATCCTGATCGCCTCGGTCTTCCCGTTCAAACGGCCCGTGCGGCTACTGGGGATCACTTTGTCATCGCTGAACACCGAAGAGAGTGAGCAGACACCGCAGCTGGTTCTTGGCCTTTGATGCGACGGCCCTGAAAACGAAAAAGCCCGCCGCGGGAGGAGGTGCGGCAGGCTTTCCGAAATCATTGAACAGCGGCCGGGAGGAGGAGTGCCGATGTTCTGACAGACGCCCCATGGGAGGAGGAGTGGGCCGTCCGAGGTCGAAGCTCTGCGGGAGGAGGTGCATCGCTTCGGTGAAAACAAGATACCAAATCTCAGCGCACATTAAATGGACTTTGCTGCACTGCAGCCATGCACAAAACGCAGGCCCCTCCTCCAGAGGAGAGAAATCTTTCATTCAGCACTTCGGGGCGTGCCAAATACAAAACGCCCGCGTCTTCGGCGGGCGTAGTGTCATCAGTATGGGCAGGAAAAGGCCGCTTAGCGAGCGACCGACTGGCGCGCAATGTTGTCGATGTCAGCGCGATCGATACCCAGGTCCTGCAGTTCGCGCGAGCTCATGCGGCCGAGTTCGGTAACGGTCTGACGGTACTTGCGCCAGTTGTTGAAAGAGCGTGCTACGTTCATGATGATCCCCTTTCATGAGGTCTCTTGACGCCAGCAACCTTGCCTTGGTTCCAACGTCGTTTCGATGATTGGAATATAGGCTCTCGGCCAACGGGCGATAAGGCACAAGGTCTCAGGTCGGCCATGCGTCCACGGCATGGGTCCACTCAAAGGATTAGCTGAAGGTGGCAATCAGGCTCGGAGGCATTGAGGCGCTTGACGGGAGGTCAGCCTCTGGATTTTGGCCTTCGCTGCTTCTGCTCTAAGCTCGATGCCCGTGCAAGCAGTTGATGGACCTTGGCCGGCGCATAGAGATCATCCAGCAGCAGATAGGCTGCGCCAAAAAGCGCCGTGTCCTCATGGACGGAGGAAAGTGTAATTGTGAGTTCGCGCGTGGCAAGGGGAAGACAGCGTTGGTAAACCAGTTCTCGGATGCCTGACAGCAGGGTTTCTCCCGCCCGCGCCAGGGTTCCGCCGATAACGATCACGCCCGGATTGAGAATGCTGACGGCATCGGCAATGACTTCGCCGATGATTCGGCCAGCCTCTCGCACCAGCATCAGTGCCTCAGGCTTGCGCTGCTCGACGAGATCGATGACATCGCGGGCTGTTTCGGTGTGGATGCCGCGCTGCGTCAGGTCGCGGGCGATCGCCCAGCCCGCGGCGCGGGCCTCCACGCAGCCGAACTTGCCGCAGCGGCACAGCGGCGCGTCGTTGGACACGAACTGGATATGACCGATATCGCCGGCCGCCCCTTGGGCGCCGCGAAACAGGCGTCCGCCGGCAATCATGCCGCTGCCGATGCCCGTGCCGACCTTGACGAACAGCATGTCGTCCTCGGCCGGCATCCGATGCTTCTGCTCGAAGACCGTCATGAGGTTCACGTCATTCTCGACGAAGACTGGAACCCCAAAGCGTGCACCGAGCCAGCCGATGATATCGAAATCGTCCCAGCCCTGCAGAACGGAGGGGCCAGCGACACGACCGCGCTTAAAATCCACCGGGGTCGGTAGGCTGAGGCTGATGCCGAACAGGAGCCCGCGCCCGCCGTCCGCTTCTGCCGCCAGGGCCTGAAAGGCGCTGGCGATCGCCTCCAGCGTTGCCTCTGGGCCGGCCGGAAGCGCAAAAGGCACGGTTGCATGGGCAAAGATGGCCGGTGACAGGTCCATGGCCGCCAGATGGATATGGGTCTCGCCGATATTGGCCACCAGTACGAAGCCGCTTGCGGGATTGATCTCGAGAATGCGTGTCGGGCGCCCGCCGCTGCGCAGCGTCTCCTCGGTTTCGCGCACGAGGCCGTGCGCCAGCAAGGCCGCCAGCCTCTGCGTCACCGTCACCCGCGAAAGGCCCGAGGCCTTGAGCAGTTCGGCGCGCGAGGCGGCGCTCTGTGACGCGATCAGTGACAGAATGGCCCCAGCCCCTTCCAGCGACGGCAGACCACGCCGACCTTCGTGCATTTTCATCCCGATCTCCCCTGATAGACAGGCTGTAGCGCGAAGCCCGGCGAAGATAAAGCGTTACGCGGTAAATTCACATCTTATGTAAAGAAAAATACATAACCTATTGCACTCGACGCGCTTGCCTGTACCCTTTGCGCTGTTTGCGGGAGGCATCATGGCGACCTATCTCATCGGACTGGATTTCGGCTCGGAACAGGCACGCGGCGTGCTGGTGGATGTGGCGACAGGCGCCCAGGTCGCCGATCATGTCCATGCCTATCGTCATGGCATCCTGAACGATACGCTGCCCGATGGTCGTCCACTACCGGCCGGTTTTGCGCTTCAGGTGGCGGATGATTACCTGGAGGCGGCACGCGCTATCCTGTCGGCCATAGGGCGCGGCCGCGTGGTGGAGGGGATCGGGGTCGGATTTACCGCCAGTTCACCGCTTCCCGCCCGTGCCGACGGCACGCCCCTGTCACGCCTTCACCCCGAGGCCCCCCATAGTTATGTCAAGCTGTGGAAACACAATGCGCAGGCCTATGCCGATGCCATCACCGCCTCCCATGGGGCGTCGCTTGAAAACTTTGGCGGCAAGGTGTCGGGGGAATGGCTTCTGGCCAAGGCAGCCCAACTGGCCGCCGAGGCGCCGGATCTCTGGGCGCAGACGGATCGCTTCATCGAAAGTGGCGACTGGCTGGTCTGGCAATTGACGGGCCGTGAGCGGCGCAGCCTGGGCTTTGCTGCCTACAAGGCGCAATATGCGCAGGGTATCGGCTATGTTCAAGGCGTCGTGCCGGGTCTGGCAAGCCGCCTCTCGCAGCCTTTGCCCGTTGGCTCCCCTGCGGGTGGCCTGTCGGCCGCATGGCGCGAGCAGACGGGCATTCTGGGCTCCGCCAGCGTGGCCGTTGCCGTGATTGATGGGCATGTCGTCCTGCCGGCCATTGGTGCGGTGTCGCCCGGCTGTTTCGTCGGGGCCTTGGGCACATCGGCCGCCTATCTCTATCTGTCGGATGTCGAACGGCCGCTTCCGCCTGGCATCGAGGGGATGGCCTTCGATGGTTCGGTGCGCGATCTCTGGTGCTATGAGGCGGGTCAGCCGAGTTTCGGTGACACGCTGGCCTGGTTCGCCAGAACCTTTTCGCGCGGGGAGAGCCTGGAGGAGAGCTTCCAGGTCTACAATGCCGAAGCCGCAAAGCTTGCGCCCATGGCTGGGCGGCTCGTAGCGCTCGACTGGTGGGGCGGCAACCGCGTGCCGTTTGCCGATGGCAATCTCAGCGGCCTTCTCGCCGGCCTGACGCGTCAGACGACATCGGCCGAAATCTATCTCAGCCTGATGGAGGCGCTCTGCTTTGGCGCGCGGGCTGTGTTTGATCTTTTCCGCCACAACGGCCTTGTGCCCGAGCGCGTGCTGATGGCAAGTGGCCTCGCCCGCGCCAATCCACACCTCATCCAGATCCTTGCCGATGTCCTCAACCGACCCATCGATGTCCCGCAGATGGACCATGCCACGGCCGTCGGAGCAGCGATCCACGGCGCGGTCGCCGCCGGCACCGTTTCCACCTATGCCGAAGGGGCCAACCGATTTGGCGCACGCCAGATCGCACGGATTTTGCCGCGGCTGCCCGCTGTCGAACTCTATGAAGCAGGCTATGGCATCTATCAGGCGCTCGCGCGTCAGGACACAGTGCACGACGCCCTGCATGCTCTGCGCGCACTGCCTGCGCTTCCGACTCCTTTTTTGAAAGAAAATATACAAAAGTCTGCTTTTCGTGTTTGACAATAGACCTATCCGGTGTCCTAATCCCCTCAGCCTTTGAGGAGAGGCGGGCCGCATCGAAGCTGGGAGGCTCGGCGGCGTTTTGGAACTTTGGGAGGAATTCATGTTGCAGAATTGCAGTCGCACCCGCGTGCGCGCCCATGGGCTCAAGCTCGGCGTTGCCGCGCTTGGTCTTGTCATCGGCGCCTCGTTCGGCGCCGGACAGGCCGCCGCCGAGGACGTCATTGTCGGCCTCGTCACCAAGACCGAGGTCAATCCCTTCTTTGCCAAGATGCGCCAGGCGGCCGAGGCGCGCGCCAAGGAAAAGAAGGTCAAGCTCATCGCCCGCGCCGGCAAGTTCGACGGCGACAATGAGGGCCAGGTGGCTGCGATCGAGGATCTGATCAGCGCCGGCGCCAAGGGAATTCTCGTCACGCCGAACAATTCGTCCGGCATGCTTGGCGTCATCAAGAAGGCCCGTGCTGCGGGCGTTCTCGTCATTGCGCTCGATACGGCAACCGATCCGGCCGATGCCGTGGATGCGACCTTTGCGACGGACAATTTCGAGGCTGGCGTCCAGCAGGGCACCTATGCCCGCAAGGCCATGGGTGACAAGAAGGCTGTGGTGGCCATGCTGGATGGCACGCCAGGTGGCACGGTCGATACATTCCGCCACGACGGCTACCTCAAAGGTTTCGGCATCAAGGCCGGCGACCCCTCGATTGCCGGTGCCGCCATTACTAACGGGGCGCAGGACAAGGGCCAGGTGGGCATGGAAAACCTTCTTTCCAAGAATGGCGACATCAACGCCGTCTACACGATCAACGAGCCGGCCGCGGCCGGCGCCTTTGCCGCGCTTAAATCCTTCGGCAAGGAAAAGGACGTCATGCTGACCTCGATCGACGGCGGCTGCGCCGGCGTGCGGGATGTCAAGGATGGCAAGATCGCGGCCACCGTCATGCAGTTCCCATACAAGATGGCCTCCATGGGGGTTGATGCCGTTGTGGAATATGCCGCGACCGGCAAGAAGCCGAGTGGCTTCGTCAACACCGGCTCCTTCCTCATCACCGACAAGCCGGTCCAGGGGCTGGAATCCAAGGACACCGCCTGGGGCCTCAAGAACTGCTGGGGCGACTGATCCGCTTCCTCCCGGCGGGATCACGTTTCGCTGCTGCCGCCCTTTCCCGCTGCTCCGATCCGGCGGGAAAGACCGGCACGGATCGTGATCCCTGCCGGAGGGGCGCCGCCCGTCCCCGGTTGCCCGCCGTGCCGCCGATCGTGGCAAAGCGGCGTGCGGCATCTCCCAGCACGAGGTATCCATGAGCACCGTCATTCCCTCTTCCCCCGAGCCGAAAGCGAGCTTGAAGGCGCGCATCCTCGGTACGCCGTCGGCAGGGCCCTTCCTTGTCCTCCTGGCGTTCGGCCTGATCTTCGCGCTCACCAATCCGCGCTTCCTTGCCACCCACAATCTGTCGATCATCCTGCAGCAGACCGTCATCATCGGCGTGCTCGCCATCGGCCAGACACTTGTCATCCTGACGGCGGGCATTGATCTTGCGGTCGGTGCCATCTGCGTGCTCGGCACCATCATTGCCGGCAAGATGGTAAATCTCGGCTATGATCCGGTGCTTTCCATGGGCTTTGCCATTCTGGTCTGCACCGCGGCCGGGCTTTCCGCCGGAAGCCTGATCAGTGCGCTGAGGCTTCCGCCCTTCATCGTCACGCTCGGCATCCTCGGCATTCTGACGGCCGCCCTGCGGCTGATTTCCGCCGGCGGCGCCTTTGCAGTGCGTGATCCCTTCCTCGCCTGGACCGGCAACACGCTGAAGCTCGGCGGCTTCGTTTTAACCTATGGCGTCCTGATCATGGTCGCCCTCTACGCTATCGCCTGGTACCTGCTCAACGAGACCAAGTGGGGCCGCCACGTCTATGCCATCGGCAACAGTCCGGAGGCTGCCCGCCTCGTCGGCATTCCGGTGCGCCGGCATCTCCTGTCGGTCTATCTGGCCGCCGGTCTCATCTACGGGATCGGCGCCTGGCTGGCGCTTGGGCGTATCCCCAATGCCGATCCCAACGCCATGCAGACCGCCAACCTGGATTCCATCACGGCCGTGGTCATCGGCGGCACCAGCCTGTTCGGCGGCCGCGGCGGCCTCATCGGCACGCTGATCGGCGCCCTCATCGTCGGCGTGTTGCGAAACGGACTGACACTAGCCGGCATCGACCCGCTCTGGCAGGACCTCGTCACCGGCATTCTCGTCATCATTGCCGTGGCGCTCGACCAGATGTCCCGGAGGAGGAACTGATGTCGGATGTAAATACTCTCCCGGCCACGGCCGACGCATCGGCGCCCATCGTGCTGGAGGCCCGCAATGTCATCAAGACCTATGGCCATGTCACAGCACTTGCAGGCGTCGATTTCGAACTGCGTGCCGGCGAAATCCTGGCCGTGGTCGGCGACAATGGCGCGGGAAAGAGCACGTTGATCAAGGCGCTGACCGGCGCGTTGCACCCGACCAGCGGCGAGATCCTGCTCGACGGCAGGCCGGTAAACTTCAAGGGGCCGCTCGATGCCCGCCATGCCGGCATCGAAACCGTATACCAGGACCTCGCCATGGCGCCGGCGCTTGATATTGCCTCCAACCTGTTTCTCGGCCGCGAACTGCGTACACCCGGCCTTCTGGGCCAGGTGTTTCGCCGGCTCGACAAGACGCGCATGCGCGAGGAAGCCCGGCGCGCCATGAGCGAGCTGAAGTTCCGCCTTCCTTCCATCGACAATCCGGTGGAATCCCTGTCCGGCGGCCAGAGGCAGGGGGTTGCCGTTGCGCGTGCTGCCCTCTTTGCCCGCAAGCTGGTCATCATGGACGAGCCGACGGCAGCCCTTGGCGTGCGCGAAACCGGGCAGGTGCTGGAACTGATCCGCTCAATCCGCGAGCGCGGCCTCGCCGTCGTCCTCATCAGCCACAACATGCCCAACGTTTTCGATATCGCCGATCGCATCCACATCATGCGTCTCGGCCGACGGGCCGCCGTCGTCACCCCGAAGACCCATTCCATGAACGATGTCGTCGCCATCATGACCGGCGCCGCCACGGCCTGAAGCGCCTGTCTGCCTTTGCGGATCGCGCACCCCCACGAACGGAGCCTCATCCATGTATCGTCTCGACCAGAAACTTTCCCGCATCCGCGCTGGCCAGTATACCCGCTCGGATTTCATCATTGCCGATGCCAAGGATGGCGACATGGGGCCGAGCATGACCTCCTGCGGCCCGAAGCGCGAAAAGGACGGCAGTTTTACGCGCCATTACACGCGGCCGGAATTTCTCGACAACATCCGCGCCGTCATCCGCCAGGATATCGTCGATATCATGCTGACCTCGGCCTCCAACATGGAAGCCTTGATCGACAGCGGTGCCTATCGCGACAGTGCGGTCAAGCCCGCCATCCGCGCCAATGATACGACCGATGTCTGGGTATGCCGTGGTGCCACCTACGCCAAACAGGCGTCGCGGCCGTTTCGCACCGCCTCGCTGTCGCGCGTCAAGACCGGAACGATCGATCCCGCGCCCGGCGCTCCGATGACCGGCACCGACCTTGGCCTCTACTCGATCACTTTCAACAATGACCTGACGCAGGATTACGCAGCCCTCGAAGCCTTCCATGCCTTCCGCGAGGATGCCGCCCGCAACGGCTTCAAGTATTTCCTCGAAGTGTTCAATCCGAACGTCGACAGCGGCGTGCCGGCAGACGTGCTGCCGCATTACGTCAACGACGTCATGATGCGCTGCCTGGCCGGCGTGATGAAGGCCGATCGGCCGCAGTTCCTGAAAATTCCCTTCAACGGCGCCAAGGCCATGGAGGAACTGGCATCCTACGATCCATCGGTGATCGTCGGCGTGCTGGGCGGCGGCGCCGGCACCACGCGCGATTGCTTCGAACTTCTGTCCCAGGCAGAGCGTTTCGGAGCGCGGGTGGCCTTGTTTGGACGCAAGATCAACCTTGCCGAAGATCCGCTCGCCATGGTGCGTTTCATGCGCGAAGTGGCTTCCGGCACGATCTCGCCCTCAGAAGCCGTCAAGGCCTATCACGATGCGCTTGCCAAGGCGGGCATTACGCCCAATCGCACGCTGGACGCCGACAATGAGGTGACCGAAGCCGTCCTGAAGCCGGAGCAGAGCAGATGACACAGGCACGGCGCGGATTCTTGACCGGCGGAACCTGGTGCGTCGATTACAACCGCAGTATCAGCCATTGGCCCGAGGAGGACGGCATTGCCGAACTGTTCGAGGAAGAGCGTCATGGCGGCGGCCCGAGTTGCAATCTGGCGCTTGACCTGAAGCGCCTCGATCCGTCGATCCCGGTCGAGACCATCGGCCTCGTCGGGGACGATGACAACGGGCGCTACCTTTTGGGCGTCGCGCAGGAGGCCGGCATCGATACCCGCCAGATGGCCGTCTTGCCGACCGGTGCCACACAATACTGCGATGCCTATGTGTCGCGCAGCTCGCACCGACGCACTCATATCTTTCATGCCGGCACGGGTGCCTCCCTGACGCCAGACCATTTCGATTTTTCGACCACTCGCATGCGCTTCCTGCATTTAGGTCTGCCCGGCGTCCACAAGACGCTGGACAGTCCGTGGCGAGACGAGCCGAACGGCTGGGTGGCGGTGCTGAAGAAGGCGCGCGCGGCCGGACTTCAGACCAATCTGGAACTTGCCAGCATCGACAGCCGGCGCATGGCAGCGCTTGTGGCGCCCTGCCTGCCGCATCTCGATTACCTTGTCGTCAACGATGCCGAGATCGGCGCAATTGCAGGCGTTGAGACCGTGTCGGCGGCAACAACGGACAGGGCGGCGTGCGAACGGGCGGCGCGGGCGGTGCTGGAGCGCGGCGCCATGAGAATGGTCGCCGTCCACTGCCCGGCCTTCGCCCTGGCCGTGCTGCGCGGTGCGGACACTGTTATCGTGCCGCCTGTTGCCATTCCTGCCGATGAAATCAAGGGAGCAAATGGCGCGGGCGATGCCTTTGCGGCCGGCCTTTTGTACGGGATACACGAAGGCTGGGACATTGCCGATTGCCTTCGCCTTGCCCACGCCACGGCCGCTGCATCGCTGCGGAGCATATCGACGACGGGATCTGTCGTCGGCTGGCAGGACTGCCTTGCGCTAGCGCAAAGCTGGGGACAAGCCGCTTTTGCAGTCAAGACCGCGCCCATGGAATAAGATGTTGATCGAGGTGAATGGTCGGACAGATCAGGAAACGGGCGATGACTGGAAACTGTAACCGCTACTGGATCAGATCGACATGAAACCGATCAGGTCACAGACGCTGCAGCCTATGATAGCGATTTATCCTACACGTTTTTCCTCCCCGTACCAACTTCACTCGACCTTGAAATTTGATCCCGGTACAATTCCAACCAGAGTTTTTAGCGCCCGCAGCCTGAGAGTGGCCGCAAATCGTGGTGCTATCGATCATGTGCTGCCAGTCATCCGTCACCCCCACCCCGACGAGGGTTCTAGAGTCTGTCAACGGGAAATTCGGACGCGGATCGCTGATCCCGGCCTAGGGGTTGTGGGGATTCACAAATCAGCGCGAATGTGATTCACACTTTGGATGGATCGTTTTGTACTGACAGACGCC
>NZ_JBHFFP010000021.1:0-36601 GCF_042611105.1 Neorhizobium fuzhouense
ACGACCAGTTCGGCGCCCTGCGGCGTCGGACCCAACGTGACGAGGTTGCCGGAAACTACCGATACGGTGCCGAGCGCTGCATAGAGCGAGGCGGCCGTGGCGTATGCCACGCCGTTGTACCAATACCGTCCATTCTCGTGGTCGATGTCGAGAAGCGCCTTAACGCCTGTTTCATCGCGCATCACCCAGGCGGTCGAATCCCGCACGCCCTTCCACAGGGTGGAAACACTGGTCTGGCCGAAGCGCAAACTGGTCTGTCCCGCTTTCAGGCTGGTCTGCCCGCCCGTCAGGCTGCTCTGGTGGCGCGCCGGCTTCATTCCACGCTCACTTCCACATTGGGTGCCGTGGCGCCGGAAAGCGTCACATGCACCTGCCCAGCAGAGACGAACACCATCTGCTTGATGGCATCGCCGTTGTCGTCGAGCTTGGCGGCGGAAAGCTTGGCATCGGCCAATGGCACCAACGCTGAGGCATCACCCGCCTTGGTGAAGACCTGCAGCGTGCCGCCGCCGAGCGATCCGGAATAGGCCAGCACCCGGTAACCGGCATCGCACTTGGCATCGATCCCGAAATTTTTTGTACTGTTGTCGGTAAAAGTCCTGACAGCCATTTGTCCCTCACTTGGCGCAAAGCGCGTCGTTGCGGCATTGCAGATTGTGCGCAGCTACCTGCCGCGCAAAAGCATCGTCCTCGCGCAGCATGAAGGCGCGTGTGCCGGCGTTGGGCGTCAGCAGCGCGTAACCGGCGCCATCGCCGTCAACGGCATTCCGCGTCGGTGAACACGCCACCAAGGGCAGCACAAAGATCAGCAGCAGACAGTGTTTCAACATGCGCATTGGTCTGGCTCCGTTCCTTGAGTTGCTCGATCACCGCGCCGCGGGCTTCAGCGATCGCCAGCGCCTTGCCCTCCTCGCGCGCCGCAGGCACGAGCGAGAGTGTCGCCCAGGCAAACACGGCAAGCGCCGCAACAACCGCGCCAGCGCCCGCCCCAAGGGCGATTTTCACCCCGTCAAGCACTGATCTCGTCCTTCAGGTCGCGGTAAACCTTGGCAATGTCCGCCCGCCGCTTGATGGCGTAGACCGCGAACAGGATGACGACGGCGACGATGGCCAGCTGCACGCGCCAATCCAGTCCGCCGAATGCAGCAAGCGGCGTGGCGGCGGCCGTCGTCAGCCACATCCAGAAGGTCTTGGATTTTGAAATCGGCTTATCCAGCTTTTCGGGGTCCACGCTGGCAGCGCTTGCGGCAGGTGCCGCCGGTTTTGGTGCCACGGCATCCACCGTGGCCACATCCGGCGTCACCGGTTTTGCCGTGGCAACGCCATGGCCGGTCGGCGCATAGCCTGCCGCCATCAGCGCCGCCTCGAAGATCACGGCGTAATGTGCCACCTTGTCGGCGCTTTCCTGCCCGTTGATCACCCGGCGCGCGCCGCGATAATCCGCCTTGGTGCCGTCGATGTAGTCGCCAAGCGCCCGCCCGGTGAAGATCCCGTGCGTCATCCCTTCGAACAGGATCGAAAGCGCCACGCTCATCGTCAGCGCCGCATCCGGATCCGCCACCAGGTCCACCCCGCACGGACCGGAAAGCTTCTTGTAATTGGGCTTGTGCGTGATCTGCACGAAGCCACGGCCGAGCCAGGTCTTGCCGGCCTCGTCCTTTCGCCAGTAAGGCGTTTTCACCCAGGAAAGCTTGCCGTCCTTGAAGGCCTTTTCCAGCCGGGCAATGGCCGTGTCCACGCTCGGGTTCTTCTTCTCGCCCGGCTGGCGCGTCTCGATCACCGGCTGCATGTGACCGGATGTTTCGTGATAGGCCGTCGCCAGCATATAGGCCAGCTGCTCGCGTGGCGTCCGCTCCAGCTCGCCACGATCGATGACGGCGCGCAGGCCGGCAGTCTGCAGCGCCGTGGCCTTGCCGGTGAAGAGCGGCACATTCACACGCTCGATGAAAATGGAATGCTGCATGAAACTGGCCCCGCACGAAGTTCAACGTGGGGGCAGTTTAAGGCCGGGAGACGGGCGTAAAGTGCGAATGGTCCTAGGCGTTGTACCCTGCGGCGCGCGCCACGAAGTCTTCGGTGGTGCCGGAGCAGTCTCCGGTGATCCGGATGCGCTGCAAATTACCGTACATCAGATTGCCGACCAGGGTCGTGTTATTGCTGTTGTTGGAAATGGATGCGCCGCAGGATGAGCCGGCCAGTCCGTTCGATCCGGTGACTGTGTTTACGAAAAACTGCGTCCGGTCATTGGTATCTGCAGCCTCAAGCCCGTAATAAAAACAGCTAACCGCATGGTTCGCATACACCTTGGCGTGGTTGCTTTTGGCAATAGAGACGCCAATCACACCGCCATTAACGGTGTTATCCGCCACAACACCAACGGAGGATCCGCGCAACTCGATGCAGACAGAGTTCGGATATTTGGTGCTTGCCTCTGTGGTGTTGGCAGGAACCGGCAGCGTAACGCGGTTGTTCCTGAGTATCGGTGACACCAGAAAATTGCCGATGGTATTGTTGGTTTTTACGATGATGCCACCATAATCCTGGTAGTCTGCACCGGTGTTGGTAACGATGTTGTCCTCGATAACGATCGGCTCGACGGCTCGGAAAAGCTCCGACTGGAAGAATATGGATATGTAGCCGATAGCCGTAAAGGTGCATCCTTTCACGATGAACCGGCCATCGACCGCACCGACGCCGTAGCCGGCAATGTTCTTGATCACGGCATCATGGATCTCGATACCGCAGTTTGGGCTCGCCGCAATCGCACGAAAAAGAGGATCGCCTGCCTGTTTGTTCCCGTCGAATTCCCCACCGAAAATCCGGGTGCCCGCATGCGTGACGTTGACGACATGCATGCCGCCGGTGCGAAACAGCTTTGCGCCCGCCTGAAAGATAAGCGTCTGATAGTGGGCGCGTGATGCAAAGCCGGTGACATTGTATGTGCCTGCAGGAACAAAGATCGTTCCACCTGCGCCGGCGTCGTCCATGGCTTGCTCAAGCGCCGCCTGGGTCTGCGCCTTGGCCACAGTCATATGCGATGAACCGAGCCCTTCTATCATGGCTTGACTTATTTTGGTGATGATCATTTCGGTTCCCGCCTTAGATTACGATGCCTTCGAAGCGATTGGCAGCGATTGTTCCCGTGACTGTTGCCGTCCCGGATGCCGTGGTGACATTCAGGTAGACTTCGTAGAAGTCGCTACCATTGGCATCGTCCGTGCACGTCACCGATACGGCCGTATTGCCGGTATTGGCGTCATGGACAGACGCCCCCGTGGCGAACAGTGTGCCGTTCTTGAAAATCTGAAGATAGGCGACCTGCACTGTCGCGCTGAATGTGCCGGTGATTTGACAGACGGAATTCAGGAAGACGGCCCCGGCCGGCGGGGTCCACTTGCTGGTTGCGGCATCGTAGAAGCCGCCAAAGTCGGACGCTTCGGTCGTAAAGGTCAGCTTGGTGTCCGTTGCGCTGACAATTCCCGCCTGGTTCACATTGTTTTTGTGGGCACGAAACCGCGCCTTTCCGGTGGAAAGGGCAGACTTCACATTACCCCACGAACGCTTGACCGATGACCCGTCGCTCTTGCGGGCAATCAACATATCCGTGTCGCTGAATGCCGCATCGGTAGCGGCGGCGATTTGTCCTTCCAGCGTGGCGGACGTAGCCAGCGAAGCGCGCGTCACACTCCCCGCCGAGGGCGTGTTGACGTCGATGGCATAGCCACTGCGAACCTCGAAAACCACGCCGTCTGGAACAGTTGCCCGAAGGTAATAGCTTCCGGACACCGCGACCAACTCGTAGGAGGTCGTCAGCGGCAACACGCCTCCGGCGGAGAGAAACATATTGTTGACGGATCCGGGGTTGATCGCCAGCAGGTAATCCTGTTCTGCACCCGTCCCAGTAAAAGGCCCCGAGACAACCCAATCGTTGCGGGCCAGATCGGCATATCCGGCCGCCTCTTCGGCTGACGCTTGCGCGTGCTCGGAAGATGTGAGGGCTATTTCCGCATAACTTTGTGCTGACGCGATGTCGGCGGCATTGGGCCCGGCCACCAGTCGCGTGCCGCTCTTCATCAGTGTCTCGCCGTCTTCCAGATCGTCGGCAAGCACATAGCCTGGCCCGAACTGCACTTGCACGCCCCGATCCACGTCGCGGCGCAGCTCCTGCAGCACGGTGCCCTGCTTGGAAAGCTCCTTTTCCAGCGCCGTCATGTCCAGCCGCGTGCCGTTTTCAACGCCGGCCGTCCGTTCATGCGTCCGGCGCGAAAGCACCTTGAAGCGGGTCGTGGCGGGCACCGCATAAGGGAAGGTGACGGAAAAGGTGTCGAAGGCATCGCCGGTGGTTTTCGTCACCGTCGCGGCAACTTCCGTCCACACATCCGCGCCGTCCGGCCGCGTCCACACTTCCACATCGGCCGTGTCGAAGATCTTGAACCCGGCAAACGGCCCGTAGACAGAACCGCCATTTCCCACAAGTGCGTCGGTCTCGCGCAGCTGGCGCGGAAGCGGATACGGGTTCACCATGAAAACAGCCCTGCCCTGATTGGTTGATCAGGCCAAGGCTACGCGCGCGGGCGCGTTGTTCAGTGCGTCAAAGGGCTACTCGTAAATACTGTTTTTGAGACGGCGATTTGCAGGCACGTCTGCAAAGGGGTCAGCACTGCGCATCCGATAGCCACTTCCGCTGTAGTTCTGCTCGTAGCGGCCATCAAGTGTATCTGGTGCGTACCTGCTGCCGCTTCGGCGAACGCTGTAACCATCGTCAAGGCTTTTCCCTGTAGTGTAGGATCCGCCGTTGGGCCCCGAGTAACACGGTTCCGTGACGATCGCGCAGGCGGCGGCGGGCAGTGCCCACATTGAAGATCCGGTAAACATCAGCGCAATGACAACCTTCATCCGACACGCCCCCTTGACAAAATTAGTTGCTCGACTCAACCTATGCACGCTTCACGAAAAAGGTGAAGTCCAGAATTGGAAAGCTGGTCAGATCTAGGAGCGCCCCAACGCGCGCATAGCGCGTTTTTTTATGGTCGGGCGTAGTGGGAGAGGCTTGTCCTCTGCCGGTCTCCTAGCCGGTCTTTCCAAACCCACTATCGCCCGGCCGCCAGAATGGAAAGCTGGTGGTCAGGGTTCAACTCTAGGAGAACCGACCAAATGCCAAAGCCCACAGATGCTCTTCTTCAGCTTGAAGACACCCTGCAAGATATGCGCGCCCTGACGAAACTCGTGCTGTTTGCCACGGAAAACGGCGACGACGAGGAGTTCGGCCGTCTGCGCGAAACCGTCTGCACCCAGATGTACATGATGATGGACAAGCTGGCCGTTTGCGAAAGCAGCCACAAAGCCGCGTGGCTCTCATCAGCAAGCAACCAGAACAGTGGGGATAACCTCCATTAGGCCGCTTCTGGTCCAGCGCGCACAAACGGCATCATCACGCCATGTCGCGTGCGCAAGCCGCTGATTTAAAACACGGCTAAACTGACAAATTCAATAAATCTATCAGTAACTTGCAAGCATATGCACGCTTGCCGGGCTGGCGAGACTCAGTCTCCGCTTTGCGTGCAACCAGCAAAGGAGAATGGAAATGAATGCAATTCGGAATTTTGCTTTTGAGGAGCATCTTGTTCGGGTCGTCGAAAAAGATGGTGAACTGTGGTTCGTAGGGAAAGACGTATGCGAAGCGCTGGCCATCAAAAACCACAATGATGCGCTGGCGAACCTCGACGCCGATGAAAAGGGGGTCGCTATTACCGACCCCCTTTCGCAGTCGGAACGTGGTGGCGGCGCACAGACGACAGTCATTATCTCAGAGCCCGGCGTGTATCGCCTCGTGTTCCGCTCCCGCAAGGAAGAAGCCGAACGCTTCAAGCGTTGGCTGGCGCACGAAGTCATTCCGCAGATCCGGCGCACTGGCGCTTATCGCGCGGATGCAACGGAAATCATGCGCCCGGAACCGGCCACCAATGTTCCGGCCCCGATTGACGAAATGACGCGGCGCAAGGACCTGATACAGGAATTCCGCATGTCGCATACGAAGGAGGAGACGCGCCGCCTCTGGCGCCAGATGGGTCTGCCTGTGGCCGACGAGCAGGCATCGCCGGAAGATCTGGCCTGCCTTGCCCATCTTCTCGATGCGGCAATTCATGGCGCAACCTTCCGCGAACACATCAATGGCATGTTCGGCTTCGGAAAGCGCTCATCGCCGTTTGAGTTTCAACGCTTCGTGCGAACGGTCGGCCCCGGCTTTTCGCTGCCGATCAGCCACCCCATGATCGGGGATGTCTATGCCGGCACCCGCTGGATACGCCCGTTCGAAAACTGGCTGCGGCTTCCCGGCGCGCAACTCGGCTCACCGCAGGGCGGCAAGAATGCAAGGGATTTCGTCTGGGTTCCCTCGCATTATCTCGGCTGATCATTCCTTGCCGGCTACCGCTTCCATTTCCGGTAGCCGGCGCGGCGTCAGTTCGCCCGGCTCCCACCACATCCCGCTTTTCGCCTTCTGCGCCCGGAAGCTAGCGTCAGCTTCCGGGTCCAGAAGCCATTGCAGCTGGTCCACGAAGGCCCGGCGATAGGCCGCGCGGGTGGCCGGGTGCGAAGAGAGAATAGGCGTATAGCGCCCGACATATTTCACAGTGCGGCGCGGCACGTCATAGTCATCCTGCCAGATGAGCGTCTGAATGCTGCGAATGCTCAAATCAACAGTGTCGCTGATAAACGCCCCACCAATGCCGCCAAGTGTGGCCGCAATGCCCTGGCCGAACCGGTTCTCCGCCTTATCGACGAAATCGGCGAACAGGCCGCCGCCGCCGCCCTTGACGAATGCCTTCGCCCAGAAGGCCTTGTTCGTCATGTCCTCTGGATCCTTTCCATTCAGCACGTTCAGCACCTGCGTATAGAACGCTGCCCCCATTGTCAGCGGTATGGCCATGGCCGCGAAATAGGCAGATCCGCGTGCAATGCGTCCGCCGGTCGATCTGGAAAGCATCGAATAGATATACATCGCCTCGAGCTGGCGCGCCGTGAAGGAAAACCCGAAGCTCATGAACTGGCTTCCGAATTCGGCAATCTCCCCGAGAATTGTCCCCCGCTTCACGCCACCGGTGAGCACGCTTTTGACGCGCGGGTTGCCGCTTGGGACAGACCGTTCCGCCCATTGCGTAATCAGTTCGGCATACTTTTCCGCAAGAGCAAGATCGCCGGTTCTTTCAACCACGCCACCCGGGTCGAGAAAGCCGAGTTCGTCAACTGCGCCGCGCATCTTGTGCCAATCATCGGCCGTAATGCCGAAACCTTCCATGGCCTTTTTCAGCAGCGGGTGCAGGTCAATCCAGTCCGTATTCTTCTCGGCATAGCCACCAAGGGTTTCGTGCCACGCGCTTGCCTCGATCCGCTTTCGCGCATCAGTGAGCGGGCTCAGGGCATTCCATGTCAGAGCGCGGTCGACGATATAGCGGGATGTTTCCCCCCCGAACATCTGGTCCACAAAACGCGCACTGTCGTTCATGGTATGCAGGAAATCGTCCCACAGAACAGCCCGCCGCGCCATCGCCCGCCGGTCGCCATCGCGGGCAAAGCGCTTGATCATGTCCACAAAGGTCAGCGTCACCGGAAGGCCGGCCAGTCGCCGCGCCGCGGCCGCCACAAAGGGATCAGTCGCCGCGGCAAGAATGCCCGTTCCGCCCAAAGCAGCCGAGGTTGCGAGGTTGCGGATATCACCGGCAATCTGGGCAGGACCCGCCCATACCGTGCCGCGCCCGCGCATCGCTTCCCAGAGGCTGGAAATGCGGTAGTCCGCAGCCGCTCCAGAGGACATGCCTGGAACTTTCATGCCTTCGATCAGAGATGATCCGGCCTGCCGCTTTCCAATCTCGGCTCGAACCGCCTGCTTTGCCCACTCTATCGTGGCATCCGGGTTGGGCCCGAACCGCTCCATAGCGGCAATATCGTGTGCAAGGGTGTTAATGTGCCCAAACACGGTCTGGATAACGTCCCGCTTTCCGAAGGCCTGATTATAGGTGAGCCAGCTTTTGGCATCCCGGAAGATCAGGAACCGGGCATCCTGATAGCGGTTGGCAAGCTTGCCTTTTCCAAACTTCCGACTTTCCGGTTTACGGTGCGCCCATCCGTCTGAAACGATGGTGTCGAAAACATAGTCGAGCGATGCGTCGAGGCCATCGGCCCCGATCGTCTCTCCCGTTTTCGGATTGGTCATCTCGTCAGCGTTCAGCAGCGGGCGGATGAATGCTTTCCACTCATCCCGCCCCAGCTTTCGGATAGCAACCGGATCGTGCGTGTGAGGCAAACCGTGGTCCTGCCGTTTTGGGATGTTGCCGCCCGCTGCGTTGAAGCGCTGGCGCAGGTCCTCGAGCACGTTGGAAACAGCTCCGGCCAGCGCCTTGGCCGTCCGGTTGTCAGTCACTTCGCCATGCAGCGCCGTGATGAAGTCCGGAAGATCCACGGTATTCCGCCGGAGGCCAAGGCCCTTTGACCGTCGGAAATGATACATCACGTCGGACAGATCGCGGTGCGCCATCGAAATGATCGCATTGGCACGCCCCTGCATAGAGAACGTGCCTTTGTAGCCACTATGGATCATCAGCGACAGAACGGCATCCACCTGGTCGGGCTTGCCCGTATTGTCCCGATAGTTCTCGATGAAATCCGCCACCTCTTTGCGCCGCGCTTCGGCAAGCAGCACCTGGCGCTTCTTTTCTTGGGCTTCCGTCCGCAACGCCGCGACGACCTCAGCCCGGGCAGCGGCTGCCGCCTCACGGTCGCTCATTCCGGCCCGCTTCTTCTGGAAGCGACTTTCCCAGTAATGGAACAGTTCATCGGCTTGCCGGCGATCGATAGCGCCCTGTTCAACCGCAGAATTCAGGCAATCGCGTAGGCTCATAGTTTGCAGGCCTCTAAAAGATCAGCGTGTAAATTATCCACATCCGCAAGGTCGAGCGCTTCCCGCACAGTCATGTCGGGGATGGCGTTTCCATTGCTGTCGGTCCAGGGGAGGTACTGGTAAAGGTTGACCGCATTTCCGTTGGCATCCAGCACCGGGTCCATAAGCTCCCCTGCCTGATCCTCTGCTGCCCGCATAGCAGCATCGTCCAGCGGTTCCGCCCGCGTCGGCGGCGCAATGGTCTGGTTTTCCAGCGCGTCGAGCCGTTCGCCCATCTGGTCCACTGTCCGCGCCGTCTCGGCCACCGTGCGCGCTGGCGACGGCGCACCATTCACAGTGTCAGTGGCGCGCAATGCCGCATCGTCGATGACACGCGCAGCCTGCCCCACGTCATCGGCAAAGAACGTGTCGGCAATGTCGTCGATGCCATTGGCATCACCGCCACCATAAATCCGTTCGTAATCGTCGGGCGTCAGCGTTAAAAGCCGCTGCGCTTCGCGCTCGGCCTCCATTCGCTCCACCAGCTCGGGCGGCGGAAAATTGTCCGGATCCTCCGAATAGCGCCGCGCCGCCTCGATCACGCGCATCTGCGCCGGGTTCGGATCGTCGGGCACCATGATCTCGTCCAGCATCCGCTCCTCAAAAGAGCGGTTGAGCATGTCCAGCTTGTCCGGATCCAGCGTCACGCCCATGGCGGCCGCCACGGCTTCCACGTCGCCCGGTTCCGGTTTTCCATCCAGCACGCGCGCCGCCTGCTCGGCGCCACCTTCGCCAAGCTTGAAGATTTTTGCCAGCTCGGCGCCACCCTGCACCGTGCCACCAAACAGCGCGCCGAAGGTCGCCGCAATGCCGGCATTCGCCAGCGCGTCCTTCATGCCATGTTCCAGTCCGGCCTGCCGCTTGCGGTCCTGGCTTGCCGCCTGCAGCACCAGCTCCTGCGCGCCGTTCAGCAAAGCTTCCTGCACCATGGTCTGGCCGATCCGACCGGCCACCGTCTTTGCCGTCGCGCCACCTGCGCCGACCATCGCCATACCCCATTGCGTCGGGTCGCGCGCGGCCCCCTGCAATCCGCCCAGCAGTTGCGCAGTGAACCGCCCGGCCATGCCGAGTTCAGGCGCTTGTGCGGCCTTTCCGGCTTTCGCCTGCGCATCGCGCATCACCTGGTTGCGTTCTTCCATGATGCCGGGTCGCAGAATTGGCCCGAGCGCCGGATAATCTTCCAGCAGGGCCGATGCTCGCCGGTTGAACTCCTCTTCCTGCCGCTTGGTAAAATCCGCGTTCAGCGTTCCCGCCGGCGGCAGAAATCCGCCGCCACTCGCCTGCGATGCGAGGATGTTTGCATATTCGCGATCAGCATCGCCTGCCGTTCGCATCGGGTTCGGCAGAACCTGCCCGGTGATTTCGGTGATCTTGGCAATGCGCCGGTCATACGCTTCCGTCAGCGCATCATTGTCGGCATTCGTGTTCTCGATCATGCGGGCCACATCGTCGGTGCGCGCCGAGAGCGTCAGAAAGGCATCCCCCCAGCTTTGCGGCCCATCGGATACACTTTTTGTGAGCGTGACAGGGTCTGCAAGCCGCACGCCGCGCCACGGATCTGGTCTCGCCTTTGGGCCATATTGCTTGGCCTGGTCATTGTGCAGCGTCTGCGCATAGGCTGTCGCATCTTCGGCCGTGGCAAATTTACCCAGATGATTGCCGGTCGATCGATAAAGACCGATCGCATCTTCCTCCGACAGGATGCGCCCATCGGGCGAGACGGTCGGCACAAGCACTTCCGTCCCATCTTCTTCGAAAGACATGGAGCGAACGGTGCTGAATGTGCCATCGGCATTGTTGACCACCGGGCGAGAATTCAGGTCGATATTGCCCTTTTGCAAAAGCCCCTTCGGATCGCTCATCGGTAAGCCCCCGGCACGCGCGGCTCAAGAACGGGCCGCAGCGCTTCCAGATCGAGCACGACAAGATTTCCCGCCGCATCCGCAATGAACATCGGATCGCCGGAAAGGTCGCCACGGGCAAAAGCATACCCGCCCTTCACGGCAACAGGCATCGCGCCCTGCACGTCACGCGCCGTCCAGGCCTTGCCGTTCTTCGCCGTCACGCCGCCCAGATCGGCATCCGTCAGCGCACCCACAAGATCCGGAAATTTGTCGGCCCGCACGGTCGGCGGCAGAAGCACTTTTTGCGCGCGATAGGTCCAGCCGCGTTTGTATTCGCCAAAGCCGCCATACTGCGTTTCACCGGCAAAGCTGGCACCAGCCGCTTCCTGATAGGCCCGCTCATAGTAAGGCTTGGCATCGTCCTTTTTCGGGTCCACCCCGGCATCATACATCCGCTTGCGCGCGATCGCCGCCGCCGCCTGATCAAGACGGTTGACTTCCGCCGGCGAGAACGACAGCGCCACACCGGCGCTCGCCTGCGCCAGAGGAATGCGCTTCGTCTGCTGCATGTCGGGATAGGCTTTTCCGTCCGGCGTCTTGCCCATGCCGGCAATCAGGTCCAGCGCCGCCTGCTTGGAGCCGCCCATCGCAATCAGCCCACCAGACAGAGAAACGGCAGGCGCTGTTTCGTTCAGTTGGCGCAGCACCGTGTCCGCATCTGGCCCGGCCGCATCCACCAGTCCGGCCGCGATCGATAGTCCCCGTTCCGGATCAGACTTTACCGCCTGCTCGATAGTCTCCGCCTCACCCGGCCGGAAATATTTCGGCTGCACGCCAAAATGGTTCGCCGCCGCCCGTGCCGCGTTGATGCGCTCGGCAAATGCTCCAGACACGGCATCGGGCGAAATATCGCCTTCCAGCGGCAGACCGCCGGAAACCGGCAGCACACCAAAGCGTTCCGCCACTCCGAGCGGATCCGTCGCCACGTCCTTCTTGTGAGAAGCGATCGCCGCCTGCGCAAAGGCAATGTCGTCGGCGCTCGCATCTTCCCCCACCAGAGACTTGACGTTCTTTTCCACCGCACCGATCGGCTGTGTCCGGATCGCTTCCGAGACACGCATCCGCACCAGCGTTCCATTCACGATCCGCGCACCGTCCGGCGCGGTGCGGGCATCGAGCTGGAAACGTGCAAATTCGTCCGGCGTCACCGGCAGGCCGGCCGCCACACGCTTGGCCAGATCATCACCACGCTTGCGCAGATCCGCATTGGATTTCTCGTCCTGTGTCCGGCGCGCGCTTTCTGCACCGGCAAGGCCCTTTTCAATCCGGTCCCAGTCGTCGGCGCTTACGCCTTCAATGCCACCGTCCGCCCAGTCGCGCGCCATATCGGCCCGCATGGTCTTGATGTCATCGGCAGATTTGCGTGCCGCCTGCCCGGTGTAAAATCCTACCACGGCATCCGATCGGCTCTTGCGCTTGAAGCGCTCCGCTTCCGACAAATCCAGAACACCACGCGCCACGGCGCTGTCGTAATGCACATCGATGGATGTCTGCAGGTCCGCCAGCTCCGCCGCCGCCGAGGGGTCATTGGCATCGAGCCCGGCAAGACGCTGGCTTTTCAGCGTTTCCAGATCTTCCATCCGGCCCAGAAACTGCACGCGGTTCACTTCGTTGTCGCGCTGTCTCTTTTCCGCCTGCGCCCGCGTCATCAGCCCGTTGGCACGCTTGCGAAACGCCATCTCGTAATCGGGCGCGATCTCTGGGAACACGAATTCCTGCTTGTGCGCCGTCAGCAGCTCATCAAGGCTTTTCCGAAGCATGTCCGGATTGTCCTTGTAAGCCTCATAGACCTGTGCCTGCTCTTCCAGCATCACCTGGTCGGCTTGCTCGAGGAAAGTTTGCGTGCCCGCCACATCATAGGCGCGGCCATACACCGTATCGCGCCCGCTCGGCCGGAAACCGCCGCCGGCACCCGGCGTGCGCACCTGCTCGCTTTGCACCGGCACCACGGAAACCGGCGCTACGGCGGCGGCGGACGGCATGGCGGCATAGGATCCGCCGCCCACCTTGCGCGTCCACAGCGCAGCAAATTCCCCGGCCGTCATGCCATCCGTGCCGCCATTCAGCCGCACGGCTTCCGCGCCAACCACATCCACGGCGCGCGCATTGGCGTTGGCAAGCAGCTTGCTTGCGCCGCCGCCCCCCTGCTGGTGCGCAAGATAAAGCTCGCCCGCCGTCGGTTCTCGGCCCAGCGCCTGCCGCAGCGTATCGCGGTTGTCGCGCATCAGGCGTGCCGCAGCGTCAGATGCTTCCCCGGTATCGAACCGGTTGCGCAAGCCATACTGATTGGCGGTGCCATCGACGAACTGAAATAGGCCACCCGCCGAGGAGTTAGGATTGCGGGCATTAGGATTGAACGAGCTTTCAAGCCCCGCCGTCTGCTCAAGGGCAACGGGGTCGACGCCATACCGCTGCGCCGCCGCATGGATCACCGAACGGATTTCCGCCGGCGCCACAGCCACCCGAACGCCGCCTTGTGCGCCGCGCACATGCCCGGCCTGCCCGTTGGAACTGGCTGTGCCAGTCACCTCGCCGCCGCTGAAGGAACCCGCCTGTGGGCCGGCATCCATGGCTGCACGCTGCCCTGCCAGCATGCCGGCGCGCTTGGCCTCCGCATCCGCCTTTTGCCCGGCCTCGTCAGCAATGCGCGCAAGGCCCGCCGCCACACGCGCCTGCAATTCACCGCCGCCCTCGCGCGAAACGGCAAGCAGCCCCTCCGAAAGCAGGGGCTGCGCGCGAAAGGGCGTGTAGGAAACCGGTTCAACCCGTCTATTGCCCGCCATCGGTCAGCCCCGCCCTGCAATGTCGTTTGCCGTGGAAAGTCCCATGGTCAGCGCGTCGAATATGCCACTCTGCTGCGCTCGCCGCGCCCGCCGGCGATAATCAGCAGACCGTTCTTCCAGGCGCGCCACGCGCGTCTGCTCGGTCCCCACATCCGTTGCAAGCCCCAGATCCGCCTGCTGGAATGCGTCGCGCCGCGCCTGCAGCGGCGTGCCAAACGAAAGATCGACGCCGGAAGCCGCATTGGCGGTATCCATCTGCCCCAGCCGCTGCATCATCTCCTGCTTGATCGAGGAGCGCCGGGAAATGCCCTGCAGCGTTTCCAGCGGGATCTGCCGTTGCGCGTCTTCAGCCGCGAGGTTCAACTGATCAGCTTTTTCGTCACCAGCCGAAATCGCGTTGGCAATGCCGAGCGCGGTTGCGCCGCCCTGCAACAGGGTTTGCAGCAAGCTGCTCTGGACGACTGGCGCCGCAGCCCCGATCACCGGGGCCGCAGTCGTGGTCGGGGCCAAGAAATTGAATAGTCCCATCGCAAGTTGCGTCACAGTTTCACCCCCGGAATGTAATCACGCACGGTTATCCGCCCCGGCCGCACCTGACTGATTGTCAGCGTCGGGTCCATGGTCGCGCCCTTCAGGCCCGTCACCAGAAAATGGCCGGAATAGTTCGTCTTTGGCGCGGAAAGGTCGTCGCCGGCACGGTTCAACGGCTGGTCCTTCACCGGCTGGCCATTGGCGCCGATGGCGATGCTCGCCGTGTTTTCCAGATAAATGCGCAGCGAACACACCTTGCCCGGCCGCCGCACCACATCATCGTTGGGCAGCACGCGCACATAAGGCATGCTTTCATAAACAGGTGCCTGCCAGAGACCCACCTTTGCAGGACGGCTCGGCCGTCCCGTGTCGATCACGCCGCCCGAAACCATGAAGGGGCCAAATACATCGTTGTCGATCTCGGCCCACACACTGCGGCCGTTCAAGACGGATAGCCCGCTTGCCTGCCCGGTCAGATCGGTCACCACGTCGAAAGCGCGCTGAAACAGGTTCTGCGCCTCTTCCTGCAAAACCTCTTCGCGGATCGAGCCGGCCCGGCTCACCGTCAACCACACCTGGTTGAGCCCATCCACCGAAAGACCAAGCACCGTGCCGCCGCCGGCAACAGGCCATTCCACCGCGGCCATGATTTCCTGCACACGGTTGATCAGGCAGCACACCAGCCGCCCGTCATCGCGCAAAAGCCATAGCCGGTCGCTGCGCATCTGGTCGGTCTTTTTCTGCACGGCCATGATGCGGATCTGGCTCACCAGATCGTCGTTCAGATCGTTCATCGGTTCGGGCTGGAAAAGCTCGCTCACCGCGTCATAGGTCAGCGAATAGAGCCGCCCGCCATCCTTGGATACGAAATACACCTTGCCTTCCAGCGTCACCGGCCGGCAGCTCTTGCGGCTTCCGATTTCAGAGGCACGCACCCAGTTGATCGGCTTGTTGCGCTCGATCGTGCGATTGCTCGCGAAATATTCCGCCTGGTCGGTGAAGGCCAGGAGATAGGTTGTATCCATCACATGGTAGATGGTTTCCGATGTTTCAGACCGCAGCGCTTCCAGCCGCGCGGCCGCATCATTGGTACTTTCGATATTGAGATCGAAATATTCAGCCGTCCGGCTCATGGCGATGGCCGTGGCCTTGGCCTTCGGCGCGAAATAGCAGGCCCGGTCCTGAAACAGCACCATGCCGGCAAATCCCCCGCGCGCCACGGAAACCAGCGGTTCGCCATCTGTCTTGCCGATTTGCGTATGGCTCACCAGCGCCGAAGCGCTCGAGGTGTTCACCACCGTTGCATCGAACTGGTATTCCTGCCCCGACAGGCCGCCGCCGAATGTGACGAGAAGAATTTGCGTGCGCGATGCAGATCCATCAATCACGACGCTGACGCCGGATGCAAATCCCGGAAGGTCACCGATGACGGACTGGATATCGCTGGCAAACAACGTCCAGTTTGCCGTTCCGGCTCCCGGCGCCACAGGAAGCCCGGTTCCGCTGTCCTTCAGCGTCACGGAAGCCGCCGTGCTGCCATCGACGGTCACAGAAAGCACCAGCCCCGTTGCATCGTCGGACCAGCGAATGAAAAGCTGCCACACATCATCCGTCTTGGTATAAACACCGCCGAGATCCACATCCGGCAACAGATCGAACGGCCAGGTGCTTTTCGTCCAGAGTGTATCGTTCGCTGCATTGCGGAACAGCCGAAGCCCGCTTGGCAGGTCCGGATGAAAAATTCCAACCGTGTTCGCTTCCCCGTAGAACGTCAGATCCGGGATCATCGACAACGTGATTTCCGCAATCGCGACGGTCGCCACCTTCACCCGGTCATGGCGCCAGATATCGACCGATCCGGGCGAAAAGATCAACGTGTAGGAAAGCGCCGCCGAAACGCGCAGCGTGGCTTTGATCACGGTGGACGAGGCCACAGCTCCGACATGCAGCGAACCGGGCAGAAGCGTAAAGCCGCTTTGCGGTACGGGTTCGAAACCGGCCATCACCTTGGCGCCGGAATAATACTGCTTGAGATTGACCTTGCCCCACAGGCTTTTCGAAAGTTGGCCCGCGTTGACGGAGGATTTGAGGGAACCGGAAACCCGCGCCATCAATACCTCCCATACCAGCTGTCGCCACCACCGTGGCCGTAGCGGGCATTGGTCAGGGGCTCATCGTTGGCAATGGGCTCGGCCACCGGCTGGCTCGCCTTGTCCTGCGCCACCAGCCGCCCGAACCAGCCGCCGGTTCCCTGTTGCGAAGGGGAACCGAACGCCTCCTGCAGCTTGCGATCGCGCATGTCCTCGTCCTGCCACACCGGCACGGCCAGATAACCGCCAAGCGCAATCACGAAAGCGGCACGGAATTCTCCCGGCCATATATCGGGCGACACAGCAACCTTCACCACGGACCAGGTGTCGGGGACGTTGCAGAACAACAGCCCCTCTTCCAGGGCGAAATTGCGCAAGGGTCGCGGACTTTCGCCCGCCCGATCCATGATTTTAAGCGGATTGCCGATCCGGGTTCCGGGCAATTCAAACGAGTAAGCCCAACCGTTTTCCGGCGTGCCGTCGAGGCGCACATTGCGGTAAGTCTTTTTCGAAAAGCTCCAGTCGGAAAGCCCGAACACGCGGTCCACCACCACAGGCCACACGGCCGCGATCTGCTCGGCCATATCCGTTCCGTCATTCACGGAAAACATTGGCCCGGCGCCGATATCTGTCAGCGCCTGATTGATGATCGTCGTCTTGTCGATGGCCATTGCCGCGCCCATAAAAAAACACCGTGGCCGAGATTACGGGCCACGGTGCTGCGTTCAGTGCGTCGGAAGATGATCAGCCGGCGGAGGATCCGGTAATGTCGGTCACGGTCACGTTTCCGGATGCCGGAACAGCCGTCACACGCATCTTCACATAGGCCGGAGTGCCGTCCACGTCGATCACCGCATCGATGATCGAGGACACTGAAAGGGCCGCGCGGCTGTCGTTGAAGTATCCGGCGGCAATCGTTTCCGCCTTCGTGTGGTTGGTGGCATAATCGAAGAAATGCACTTTGACGTTGCCGGTCAGCGTAATCGAGTTGGACCGGCGGAGCTGTGTGGGCTGGTGAGCCATTGTTCCGTTCCTTTGTTGACGAGAGAGGAGGAACCGCCGGAATAATCCGGCGGCCGAATTCGATCAGACGCGCACGGCGGACTTGATCGCCAGCATGCGGATGCGCTTCACGCCTTCCGGCAGGATGCCGAGCGAAGCCGACGAAAGCTGCACCTTGCAGACGTATGGCGTGCCTTCATAGTCCGGCAGCGGCTCCATCGTCATGTTCTCCTGGTCCCACCAGGTTTCCGAACCCAGCGCTTCCTTGGTCCAGGCGAAGGTGTCGAGATAGTTGGAACCGGTGAAGCCCGGCGTGCCGGCCACGTAGCCGCCGGTGCCATAGGTGAAATATTCATCCGGAATGGTGAAGATATGCACGCCGCGGAAGGTCTTGCGCATGACACGACTGTTGCTGGCGAACGGCAAATTCGTCGGCCCCTGATAGTCGGAGCTGGCGAATTCCTTGTACATCAGCAGCTGCGACATCCAGACATTCGGGATGGGGTAGAAGATTTCATCGTCCGAACCGGCGCCCGTGATCTGGTCGATCGCGTCGATCAGGTTCACAAGGTCGATGCGCGCCGTGCCGTCGCCGATCGTCGTGATGGCATTGGGCGTATCGGAGAGCGAGGAGCCGGCCGAAGCAAAGGCGTTGAGCGCGTCGAGCTTGAGACGGTCCTTCTTGCGGCGCTGCGACTTCGTCAGATCGTCGGCAAGCTTCGCCTTGAGGCTGGGTCCCATGCGCTTTTCGTCCTGCATCCGGAAATAGACGGACGCTTCGAAATCCTTGGTGACCAGCGTCACCATGTCGAGATTGACGTTCGACGGGCTGATCTTGTTGATTGCACCGGTCAGCTCGTACATCTCGATGCGGCCGCCGCCGACCGGATACTTGACAGTGCCGGCGGAGCTTTCGCCCGGCAGCGTCGTGCCATCGAGATAGCCACCCTTTGCCTGGTAGCGGGCGCGGACGAGATCCTTGATCTCTTCGCGGAACCATGTGGAAACAGCCATGTTAGACCCTCATATGTTGAGTGATGGACGAAATCACCGTGAGGGCCGATTAGCCGGCGATGCGCCGGGTCCGGTGAAGGATAGCCAGCGCATCGTCCAGGTCGCTCCCGTCCGGTTAGCATCGCAATGCTGCCACCGGGCGGGGCGCGTTCAGTGCGTCAGTCGCCGTAAACGCGACGACGGTCCACCTGCAGCTGGTCATAGGACTGCTGGCTGTAGTTGGGATGGCCCCAGGTATTTTCCGGAAGCGCCGCACGCCGGCTGATTTCCTGCTTGGGATCGTTGCCGCTGCCGCCACCAGGCAATCCCATGGCCGGCCCACCGCCCGTGCCGCCCGTCAGGCCACGCACAAATTCGAAGAACCGGTGTCCGCGCGCGCTGTCGCCCAGGTTTGCCTTGACGAAATCCGCCTCGTCCTTGGAAATCCCGCCTTTGTCGCCGCGCGCCACCATGGCATCGAGCCACGAATAGTTTTCCTCCATGCGCCGGTTTACCGCCGCCTTTTGCTCGGCTTCGGGCAGATGGCGGGCAGCATCAGGCACAAGCGCCGAACGCTCGGCCGCCGCATCGACGATGGGCTCCATCAGACCCATTTCGGAAGAAACCGAAATGAATTCCTGCACCATGCCCTGATAGGCCGCGACCGGCACCTTCAGCGCCAGGGCCTTTTCCGCCACCCGTCCATAAAGCGGATCCTTCACCAGCGTTTCGAGGTGCGGTTTTACCGTCTCGGGCACATCGGCGGAAAAAGCGTTGTAGGCGTCCACCTTGTCCGGCACGCCGTTCTGCGCATCGCGCTGGCGATAACCCTTCAAGGCATCCGCCAGCTTGTCCATAGTCTCGTTCTGGTCCTTGCCCAGAAGATGGTCCGGCAGATCCTTCGGCCGATACCAGTCAGCACCGGGCGCAGCTGCAGGCGCAGGATTTGCTCCATCGGCGGGCGTCGTGCCATCGCCCGCCGATGGAGTGCCCGCCGATGGAGGCGGCGGGCTTGCCGCGCCGGAAGCGGGAGGAGTTGCCGCCGGCGCTGCATCCGCACCGGGCGCGGGCGATCCCCCACCTGCATCCGGCGCATTGAAAACCATGGTCCGCAGTAAATTTTTCATCATCCAGCTCCATTCTGGGTTTTACCTTCACGGATCAGCTTCTCACCTTGGGTGATGGCCGCCAGAACGGCTTCCGCGAAACCGTTGATCCCCTGACGCGTCGCGCACATCAGCGCGGTTTCCTCGATCGTGGCGCCGGTAATGCGCAGCGGCTGGCGGATGGAAATATCCATCATCCATTCGATCATCGCCCGGCCGGGCGGCGTGTTGTAAAAGCCCCACATCCACTTCGCCAGATCATCATCCGGCTGCAGCGGGCGGGTGGTGACATGCGGCCGCCACAGCGCCTCAAGAGCTTCCCAGCCGCCACCGGCAACGCCCTCTTCAAGCAGATCGAGCGGCTGGGAAGCCCGCGCGGGCAGGAACGGGCCGGTCATGCGGCGTTCCTCATGCTCGCCACAGCCACATCCTTGATGGCGCCAGGGGCTTGCTTCGCAAGTTCCTGCGCCATCATCAGCTGCATCTGCTGCTGCTTTGCCGCCTCGATATCGGCCGCGATCTGCTTTTTCTGATCGTCGTCGGGGATCAAGTCCTTCTGGATCTGGAACCCGTCGGCCACCTGCGCCAGAACCTTGTCCTGGTCGAGATAGAGGTCTTTCTTTTCCGGGCCAGCAAAGGCCAGGATGAAGTCATGGTAGTTTGCGATGGCAGCGATGCGGTCGGCATTGAGCGCCGCCTGCATCGGGCTGCGCACTTTCACCGCCACAAGCAGATCGTCTGCCTGTTGCATCTGCGGCAGGAAGCCGAGATCAAACAGGATCTCTGCCACGCGCGGCACGATCACCGGCATGATTTCATTCACCAGACGGCCAAACGCACCGATATGGATGTTTGCCCGCTGCTGCAGACGGCCTGCCATTTCGGAGGCGGAGCGCGGCGTGCCCTCATAATCTGGCAGGCGCGTATCGAACATGGCCGTCTTGATCTGCGTTTGCAGGTCACCGATCATCATGTTCGCGACGTTGAAATTGCCCATCGGCGTATCCAGCCGCTGCACATCCGGCCCCAACATGCCGCCGGTGGATTGCATGGCCCAGAACTCGCCCGGCGCAATGCGCGTCGTGTTCGGGTTGAACGTGCCGCCCGAGCGATAGCCCCAGATGCCCAGCATTTGGATGGCGAAGTTTTTCAGCGCCAGTTCCTGCGCCTTGTTCACCGTCTTGATCGTCGGCAGCGCCGTCAGCACCACGCCGCGCCCATAAGCCTCGCCGGGCACCCGGTAATAGCGCGCAACGGCAATCGGCTTGGTTCTGTAGCGTTCATGCGTGATGGGTTCCACCGAAGCATCGAGCCTTGCGCAGAAATGCCAGCCGCCTTGAGGGTCGGCGTCCCGGTACCAGTCCTGGTAAACGCAGAAGAGGTTGGACGGCCGAGTTTTCGCCCGATCGCGAAAATCGTTCGGAAATGCCCCCTTCGGCCAGGCGTCAACGATCTGGTCCGCCCGCAATTCCTGTTTCCACGAGACGAGGTTGACCGTGCCGAAAGCATCCGTCGAGATCGCCAGCTGATCGAATGGAATGCAGGCGAATTTCAGCGGGTCGCGTGCCGTTCCCTTGACGGGCAGGATTGCGCCCGTGCCGATGGCCAGATCCACGCACATTTCGTGCACGGCCGTATCCCAATCCCCCGCCAGAAAGAACGGGTGAATGAGCGTCGATGTTCTGGAAAGCTCCCGATCGAACGTCTTGCGATCCGACGGCGAAAGCGCCAGCGCCGCAAGCGGCCCGGTTTCAAGCTCGAACGTCGATTGCCCCGTGGGAAACAGATCGCGCTGCAGGTTGCCGGCAAAATACATGGCGCTCATCGGCGCGGTCATGTCAAACAGCTTGTCCGGCTGGCGGGGCCGCCCGTTCGTTCCGCCGGAAGGACGGCGGAACGGCACGGCGAAATCATAGGCATCCTGGTAGATCGTGCTCCAGGGCGCGCGTTCGCTCCAGCAGTTGTCAACCCGCTGCTTGAGCTTTGCGATGTCGACACCGCCGGCCGCCATCAGGCAAGCACCGCGCTGGCAGAAGAAGGGCCATCCTCAAAAAGCCGCCGCCCGCGCGGCGTTTTGCGCGTGGCGGCAATCGCTGCATCGTTGCGATTGACTTCGGCCAGCTGCCGGTCATTCGCCACCGTCTGCAGCTGGCGGCTCTTCTCCGCCTCGCGCCGCGCCGATTTGTCGCCGCCCCCGAAAAGGCCTGAAACCATCTGTGACATCGCGTTCCCCTGTCAGGATCCATTCGACCCCACCGGCATGCTGGAAACCGCACAGGCGAGCCATGCGCGCGCCGGAGCGGTTTCCCGCCATCACCCGGCAGATCACCACGGCACCATGATCGGCTATGCGGGCGAGCGTTGAGTGCGCGAAACGGCAAAGCGCCATCATGTGCGCCTTGGCGTCCGGGAGAATGGACAGACAGAATTCCAGCCGGCCGGCATCGTCAGGCACGAGATAGGCGACGGCCAGCAGCTGCCCGCCCTCGAAGAGCGCTACGGTTTGCCCGCGCGATCGCATCCAGATCGCCGCCTTACGCGCGAGCGCGCGCCCGCCCGCGCACGTGAGGCAATCCGTCCAGTCCGCCGGGCTTACAACCTCCAGCGCCATCACACATCCCAGACGCTGAAATCACCCTGCCGCTGCGGCTGCGGCTGATTGCGCGCCAGACGGCGGTCCTGAAGGCTGGCAACATTGCCCGGCAGGTTCGCAGCCGATCCGGCGGCAATGACGTTGGACAGGCCGATAAAGCCCAGCCGGCGGTACTGCTCGGCATCGTGCGGGTGCGAATAGGCGTTCTTCACCACAGCCAGCTTGTCGGTTCCGCTGGCGCTGGCCTGCTTGGTCAACTTGTAGTGCGCCGCAAAACCACCCACCATGACCTTGCAGAGGGGGCTCACGAGGTAACGCGGCGTCATGCCGTCGATCATTCCCGTCAGTCCCATGCGCACCGCTTCCTGCCGAATACCCGGCTCATTCGAAGGCGCTGGATTGATCGGAAAACGCAGCGTCTTCTGCACCGAAAGAACCCAGTTGAATTCGCCGGTTTCACTGTCGCCCCCCATGAAGGCGGCCGGGTCGGCCCAGATACCGAGGATCGGCAGGCCGAGGAATTGCGTCATCAGAAGATCCAGCAGCATCGTGGCAAAGCGCGTCGGGCCGGTGCCCGGTTCCGTCACCAGCTCGGCCAGCAGACGATCCTGCCCGTTCGCCTGTGGTTGCCCGATCGTTGCCGCGGGCGATCCGCCGGCATCCATGCCGATCGTAATCCCACGGCCCGGCGTTGGCGCAAGCGGTTGATCGGCCTTGTGGAGCCGTTCGTTGTATTCCGGATAGACCGGCTTTCCATCCTGCGCATAGCCCGGCAGGCCATGCACCATGCGCCGCGCCAAAGGTTCGGACATGGCCCGCAGGTCCATCTCATAGGCCGATCGCGGACGGCCGACGCGGTTTTCCGCCTGCGCATCGAGCCCGCCCGGTTGCCGGAAAAAGTTGTAGGCCGGGTTCTTCGTCTCCGGATCTTCCCAGCCCACTTCCTTCAGCAGCGTATGGTCCACATCAGGCGGGTTCATGTCGCCCCAGAACATGCGGGGCAGCACCAGCTCGGAAGGATCGACCGTCATCCCCATCTTGCGCATGGCTTCGCGGCCGTCGCGCGAAACCCGGTCCAACTCGGAGGGCGCGATCTTGTCGACCGGCGGATATCGCCCGGTACGCATGAACAGCGCGCCCGGCACTTCCGGGCTCATCATGTCCACCTCGTTCCCCCAGGCCATGGAAACCTCATAGCCCTTGACGAACTGCATCACGTTGTTGTCGGCAATCGCGCCGGTTTCCAGCGTGAATTCCACGATGATCCGATCCGGCCCACGAAAGGCTTCCCACTCCAGGTGGTGACGCACCGGCCGGTCCTGCCCGCCCTCATAGCCCTTGTCGGCCCGCTGCCACGGATGCCCCACCGGAAACATCTCGTGCCAGCTGGCAAGCGCGGTTCGCGCAAAGTCGCGATAGGTATCGCGAACGCAGATCAGCTTCACGCGCACGCGCCCGTCCCTGCACACGGGCATGTACGAGGCGGCCAGCATCGGACCCTTCACGCAACTGGCCACGGTCTTGCCGGAACCGGCCGGCCCCATGATGATATCGATCGGCCCGCGCGACTGGATGAACGCTGCGCCCACCGGCCCCGGCGGCTTGTAAGACTGGATGCTGACTGCCATAACCCAATACCCTTTGAAACCCGAAGCCCCGCGCGCCCGCGCCCACCTCGTCCAGGGAAAGATTATGTTCGCCGCACCCTCGTTCAGTCGGGCAACCAGCAAGCCCGGTGTGTGTGAGCCGGAAGGCCCATGGGGGGTGGGCCTGCTGCGGTTTTTAAACCGCTGCAGGCCCACCACACTGGGAAGGCGCGGGTGCAACCCGCGTCCGCTCGATAGGGCCAACGGCCCGTCGCCTCGCGCGAGGCCCAGACGCAAACCGCCTTACTGATTTCCGATCAGTTGACGCTTTAATGAATTCAACCGCTTAATCCGCCGTCCGACATTTGCCCGAATGTCGGAAGCAAAATTCCAATGAAATCAATCCGGCTTGTCGAACCGCGTCAGATCCATCACGCCATCGTCGTCCCGCTTTTCGGCCCGCATTTCACCCACGATCATGATGCCGAGCTGCTTGCTTTCGACGTGGATTTCCTGCGGCCGTTTGGCATGGAAGTACGGCATCAGTTCGGAATTGGCGCTGACCACCAGTTTCGTTGCCTTCTCGGCCAGCTTGCCCAGTTCGTCGCGTGCGATGACGCCTTGCTGGATCGCCGCCGCCAGCACCTCCTGCGCGCTGAAACCCTCCGGCTGCGGCAGCGCCAGCATTTCCAGTGCCAGCCCCAGCGGATCGGCATTGGCGAGGTCGGCAAGGTTCAACGCCGGGTCGCGGTATCCCTTGGATAGCAGGTAGTTCGCCAGATCCTTGGAGCGCCGGTTCTGGCTGCCTGCTGGCCTCCCCCGCGCCCGCTTATCCGAAGCGATGGCATTCGCGACATGCCGAACGGGGCCGGCGAAGAGGCAACCGCTATCGTCAGGGTCCGCCAGCAACAGCGAAGGCTGCTCGGGCTCGGCCTCGTCCTGCCCGATCCGCTCGGCAAGGCCCGCCATTGCCGCCTCCGCCATCGCCCTGGTCGCCCCCACCTTCGCCACCCGCTCCTGGTCGAGGTCCAGCCCGCCCGATGCCGTCCGATCGCCCGGATTTCCCGCCGCCGCCGCCCGTGGGTGTGCCCCTTTCAGCCCCTCGTTTTGCTCGTTTTCGTCCATCACCGCTTTTTCCCGATTTCTATATTCCGGTTAGCGAAACTGCCCTCGATCGATGCCCGATAACCGCTTGAATAACCGCATTTTGTTAGAAAATTCATCTACTTATATATCTACGGTTATCCGGTTATCGGTTATCCATATCCTTCCTTACGCATGCGCGCGCGCGTATGAAGCTCTCTCTATCGCTAACCCGCTAACCGTCATGCCAAACCCTCTGATTTTCTTGAGATATCCCGGTTATCGAAGCGCTAACCGGACGCTAACCGGACGCTAACCGGGGAAGGTGTGCCGCTCTCTCCCTCACCCATCGGGCAAGACACAGCACCGCGTCGCCATCCTGCACCCGGGTTCCCCGGTGTTAAGTGCCCGCGCACCACTTGCGCTGACATATCGTGGCGCGCGGCCTCCGTTGTGTCTTATGGCGTCAGGTATCTCCGCAAGCGGTCGCGGAAATCGGCGCGGGCTCCGCTTTTTAGAAGCTCGGGGCGGGGGAAATGATGTTAAGTGCGCCGGGGGCATGGGTTGGGATTATGCCGCAATCTGGATAGCGCGCGGGGTCGCTATCTATCGCGTTGGTGCGTCCAATGGAGGATGGCAACAGCTGTCCAGGTCGATGATCGATACAGAACCAGCGTGATGTAGATCCCGATCAAGATCGCAATCGCCGCCCCGATGAAGGGCACCCTAAGCATGTCATTGATCCATCGTCCCGCATGGTAGCCGACGAATGGTGCGCCAATTACAAGCACGGATATCAAACCGATTGCGACCAGCTGTCCAGCTAACCACGCAGGCGTCTCGAAGAACACAGTCCAGGCATCCATGCGGCGCGCTCCTGCGGCTCAAGGGCGCGGGCAGAGATGGCGCCGGCCTTGACGCTATAGCCTCTCCTATGGCACTGCAACGGCATCCGTGGCGGCGGATATCACCAGCAAGACCGAATGCGGCCGGTCCTCGACGAGGACGAAATGAAACTGCTAAAACCTGTCGCATCGCCAGAGCGGACGCTTTCAGACTTCAAACTGCCACAGATGCAGATCGTGTGTTCAAACTGCGGTCGCAAGGGCTGCTATGCCCTGTCGCGCCTGGTGGCGCGCTGTGGCGCGGATATGCCCATCAGGGCATTCATCGAGCATGTATCCGCTGATTGCCCACAAAGAAAAACCGGCCGCTGCAGGGCCGGTTGTGATGATCTGGTGGGCATGTGGGTGGGGGCGCCGTTCACCGATCAGTGGACGGGAAATTGATGCATCATTCGTCGCACCATTCGTCATAGCCGGCCAGGTCGACGAGTTTGCACACCTTGGCCGCGCGGTTGATCTTCACCGTCTTTTCCGCCGGCGTCAGCGCGCGCGGCACGATCGTTTCCGGCGCCTGCCCCAGCGCCAGCGTCCAGCCGCCGTGGTGAAACTCCTTGTCGGCAAAGAGCCGGTTTAGGTTGTCGTCGCTGTGGGGAATGGCCAGCGCATAGCCCTTGCACGGCCGTCCCTGCTCGCGCAGGCCAAGGCCCAGCAGCGCCAGGCGCTCGCGCGCATCGGCAATCTGCATGTCGCTGCGGTTCTTGTCCTCAAGCGCTTCCAGCACGCCGCCCACGGTCATGCGTTCTCCGCTCTTGTAGGCGTCCAGCTTGGCCCCCAGAATGGTTTCGATCACTTCTTGCCACTTTGGCATCTGGTCCGCCCGCTCGGCCGCCGTCGCCTCCTGCAGCGTCTCAATCAGCATGTCGTGGTCAAGCCGCAGTTCGCCGCTCGCGGCCGCTGTCGGGTCTGCATGCAGCCCGGCATCAATCATCCCCTGTTCGCCCACCATCAGCTCCGCGCAGGCCAGCACCGTGCCATAGGTGTCGATCGCGCGCGCATCGAACCCAAGGCGTGGATCCGCAAGGATGGATTTCCACCGCGGCAGAATGTGCCAGTAGAAATCGTGAAACCCGTCCATCATCTGCCGCAGCAGCATTCTGCCCCATTCGGCCTTGATGATGGGTGGCACTGCCCCGCTCTTGTCCAGCGGCGAAAGGTTGAGAATGATCATGCGCGTGCGGTCCTGCACGCCCAGGTGCGGATGCAGGATGGCGGAAAAGCAGAATGGGCTGCGCAGCTCGAATTCCGATCCCTCGCCATTGGCCCCGCCGCGATAGCCCTTGGCGCCGGAATAGGCCTGCCGGGCAAGCTCGATGATGGCCCCTTCCTTGTTGGAATTGGCCTTGCGCTCGAATTCGTCCACCGCGACCGGCCGGCTGTCCTGGCGGATGTTCTGATAGATGCCGGCGGCCGTGGTGTTGGCCGTGGAATAAAGCGCCGAGCCATAAAGCTCGCGCAGAATATTGTGCAGCGTGCTCTTGCCCGTGCCGGCACCGCCCATGGTAAACAGGATCGGCCGCACATCGAGCGCGCCGGAAAGAAAGCCGGTCCCGGCCCAGCCGAGATAGAGCAGCGGGTCGAGATACGGCCGTTCCCACTTCCACTTTTTCAGCTCCTGCAAAATCTCGTGTGCCGGGCTGTCGTAAACGCCCACATGCTCGCGCCACGGGTGCAGGGTGTCGGCATCCTGCGCATAGAAATAGCCGTCATATTCGCCCGGCCGCGCCTGCTGCAGCTGCCAGCCCGTGGCCTTGTTTTCCCCATCGGTGCGGGTGGAAACGCTCCACAGCCACTTGCCGGAATGCCAGATGAACTTGTCCTGCGCCTTCCAGCCGCCGCGGCCGCGCACATTGCTGTTGGGGTCAAAAATGCCCTTGCGGCCCGCCTCGCCCAGAATGGCCGTCATGGCCTGGTCGCGCTGAATGCGCTCCACCTTCGGCGGCAGCACGTCGCCTGTCTCCGGATCTTCCTTGGCCTTGCCATAGGCCGGCCATGCCCAGAACAGATAATTGGTAAACGGCGCAAAAAGCTTGATCAGCGTGGAAAGGTCCCACCGCGTCACCGCGTGCAGTTCCCCGATCGCTGAAATCACATAGGTCACTTCGCCCTTGCTGCCCAGCACGGTAATCGGGCAGTCCGGCGGCATGCGGTCGTGCGGCGCGCCATCCCACTTGCCGGGCTTTATGCCATTGCGGGCATAGTTCGGGTCCGGGTCGGAAATCGGCGTAATCTCCGCCAGCTCCGCCTTGGCATCCTCGAATATGGCGCGGATCGCCTTTTCTCCGCCTTGCGTTCTTGCTGGTCTTTTCGCCATCTTGCCCTGCTGCATGAAATTCAGTGTCTGTCCGATGCGCCGCCGCACTCACATCGACGAGTGCGGCGGGCGGGGGCGTCAGTCCGGATCGCGACGGGACCAAAGGCTTTCGCGCAGCAGATAACCCTCCAGCGGCCAGATCTTCTGGCGCGCATTTTCACGGGCGATCTTGCGTCCAATGTCCTGGTCGAAGTTTTCCGGGCTGGCAGCGGCGCTTTCACCGGTCACGGTGAAACCGTTTTTCAGCGTCAGGCAGCACACGGTCAGCGTGGTGCCGGCAAAGACATGGTATTGTTCCGCCAAAATGACGGCATCGATCTGTGCCGGCGTCAGACGCGGCGCATTCAGCCCCTTTGCCTGAATTTCATTTTCAATGGCCTGTTCGTCTTTCATCGCATTCTCCTCAAGATTTCCCGCCGGCACCATGCCGGCAGGCATTTGGTTAAAAGGGTATATCGCCATCCTGTGGGCGCTGGTCGTAGGGCACGAAGATCTTGAAGGAGGAGGCAGGCAGTTGCGCGGTGGAAAGCGAGCAAGCGCGGCCGGACATAGGTCCGTTCGTGTCCCAGAACACGCGCAGCCGTTCGCCACCATCGGTTCCGATCACGTCCGTCACCACCATGGCAAAAGAACCTGATTTGAGTTCGACGACGTCGCCAGGCTGAAATCCCAGCACGTCAACACGATCTTGTTCGCGGCTGGGTCCAAGGTTAGTTTGAGGTTCTTTGCTCATCACCACGTCTCCATCGGCTCTGTCGTCGGCTCCATGGTCGTGTCCTCGATCGGCAGCGGCGCCACCGGCTCCACCACGTTTGCCGCCGCGTCGGCCTTGGCATTTTCCTCGGCCACATAGGCATCCAGATCCATCAGCACGCCGGCAAAGGCGCGCACGGCAATGGCTTCCGGCCGGGAAAGCTCCGGGCTCTTGCGAAGGCCAAGGATTTTCAGCTGGTGGCCGAGAACTTCGGGCGTTGCGCGCGTGCCGATATCGCGGATGCAGGCGGCCATGCCGGAGTAGCATTCTTCCGTTGTGGCCGACGCATCGAGCTGGCTTTCTTCGTTGTCGGTGGTTGTGATGCTGAAATGCAGGGCGTGGACAAGCACTGCCTCGTAGGCATCAATAGCGGCGCTCATCGCCGTGTCGTCGCTGGAACGCGGGTCTGGCAGGTCGTCTAGGTCCTCGTCGCCTTCACCGCCTTCACCGCCGCCATCCACGTCACCAGCGCCATTCGTCCGCCCTTCGGCATCGCCGGCAGTGCTGCCATCGCCGCCGCCTTCGCCGCCATCCGGCGTTGTGCCGCCAGCATCCGCAGCATCCGTTCCCGCGTCTTGTCCATCGCTCACCGCCCCAGCTTGCCCAGCAGATGCGTCGGAATGCCCGTCATGTTCACCAGCGTTCGCATCCAGTAGTCCATGTCGTTCATCATTGCCATGAGCGCGGGTGTCACCGGCTCCATCCAGCACAGCCGCACCATCCGCCGGCTGCGTTCCTGCCGGTTCCAGCGCCGTTGCCGCTTCAGCGGCCGCGCTATTTCCGACTCCCATCGGGCCTTCATCCTGGCGGATCGGTGTGCCCTCTTGTTCAGCATCATTGCCTTCTGCCGGCTGGTTCTCTGCTGGCTTTTGCGCATGCGTCTTTCCTCGCTTCGTCATGATCTCAATCCTTTTCGTCGGTTGGTGCCACAATCATGCCGA
This sequence comes from Neorhizobium fuzhouense, assembly GCF_042611105.1. NCBI lineage: Bacteria > Pseudomonadati > Pseudomonadota > Alphaproteobacteria > Hyphomicrobiales > Rhizobiaceae > Neorhizobium > Neorhizobium fuzhouense. The sequence goes on from NZ_JBHFFP010000021.1 coordinate 29,518, forward strand.
GCGCCTGAAGATAGGTGTCCAGCACCATGTCCTCTTCCATGCGCTCCTGTTCGTCCTTGCGGCGCAGAGCGATCACCTTCTTCAAAATCTTCACGTCGAAACCCATGGATTTCGCTTCGCCGTAAACGTCCTTGCGGTCGTCATTCAGCGCCTTGGCTTCCTCGTCCAGGCGCTCGATGCGCTCCACGAAGGCGCGCAGATGGTCACGGGCAATGCCATGCACATCGCTGTTGTGCCCAATATCGGTCATGTCACCCTTCCATCATCGTGTCGTTAAAATCCCCGTCGCCATCGGGCGGGTCCATTTCCACCCATGGTTTTCCCGCCGCTTCCACGGCCGCCACCACCTGGGCAAACTGCTGTTTGGTCGTGTCGCTCTTGAAGAAATCTTTCAGCAAAAACACGGTGGAGATGCAGGGCAGCCAGAACGGCGCGTTCTTCATGTTGGCAAGGCTTCCGCCCGCCCAGGCGCGCGCCTCTGGCGCCACGATCGCCACGCTGGCCGTGGTTTCTATCCCCTCGCCAATAATCAGCGGGTGCGCCTGGCAGGCCGTTTCCGGCGGCTCTCCTTCCGGCCCGTGCGAAAGGCGGATAACCGCACCTTCCCACGGTCCCCACATCACCTTTGCGCTTTCCTTTTTCGGCGCCACCGGCAGCTTTTTCGGCGCCATCGGGTCCAGATAGGTCATGTGGATGCCGGAAAGCTGGCCATTCGCCAGCCGCCCCGCCGCATAGATGCACGGATATTCCGGCCCGGGATGCACCTTCACCGGCCGTCCGTTTTCGTGGCGAAACTGCGCACGCGCCCAGAATTCTTGGGAACCCGCAAAGCGAAACGTCTGCAGATCGCGGTTTGCAATCCGCTCCAGCGGCACGCGCCGTGCGGCAAAATAACGCCGGCCAAAGGCCTCCGGCGCACTGCCCGCGCCATCCGCCATGCCGCGAAAGAAAAGCTTTTCCGCCCGCGCCATCCGGTCCAGCCGGCTTCTCGCCTCCCGCTCGGCCGCGTCCTCGCGCGCCTGTCGCGCCCGCTGCGAAACCTCGCGCCGCGCTTCCGCCGGCATGGAGCGCAGGTTTAAAAAATCACGCGCCCAGTCCAGCGCCGGCCGCACATTCTTCTGGCCGGAAAAGTTGATGTAGCCGATAAGCCCCAGCACATCGCCCGCCTCCCCCGTGCGCCAGTCCTTCCACGCGCCCACATCGCGCGTCAGCGCCACCTTGAATTCCGGGGTTTGGGAATAATCTCCGGTAACAGGGTTATGCGCCACCCACAGCCGCCCCTGCGGCTTTCCATCCGGCAGCAGGTTCGCACACAGGCTCTGGATCTGGTCCTGCAGCATCTGCTTGATTTCGGGCAGGTCGGAACGGGTCATTCCACCAGCTCCCGCTGCCACGGCGTGGAAGTCAGGTGCTTGCGGAATTGATCCAGCCGCGTCTCGTCAACCGGCTTGAAATCCATGGCGCGCCACCACCAGTATCCGTCCCGCGCTTCAACGCCACAGTGAGGAGCCGTGAAAGCTTCGATCTCGGAAAAGCGCAGGCCGAGAATGATCTCACCGTTCCAGTTTTCACCCATGGACGTGGCTTTGATCGTGTAGATCGTCCCCTTGACCGGAACGACGGTGCAATATTTGCGGGCATAGTCATAGGGCACCACACACACCACGCGCTTTCCCACCTCGTAAGCTGCCCAGTTCATGACTTGAAAGCCTCCTCGATCGCTGACAGCACCAGCTCGATTTCCGCCTCGCCGCGCCTGTCTTCTAGGTCTTTGAGGCTGCGGCACACATTGGCGCGGCTCATGTTTGCCGCTGTCGCAACAGAGGCTTGCGAGAAGTGCATGTGAATGACGCAAATATACAGGGCGATCCACCGTAGTCTGGCGGCGCGCAGCCAATCCGGATCAGCGGTTTTCCGCTTGGCCGGATCTGCGGACAAAATGAACTGGGGGCGCACGCCCGCCACGCTCGCCACGAGGCAAACCGCCAGCTTGAACGCGCCGGAAGCTCTGACGGCAGTTGGCTCTCCATCGCCTTTTTGCACCCGCGTGATGGCGTGGTTGATGCGCTCCAGCGTTTTGCGCGTGACACGAATTTTTCCATCGCGGATGCGCCGCAGATAGGTCGAATGCAGCCCGGCTGCGCGCGTAATGGCCGCATCGCTCACCTTTTCTCGATGAGCGCGCACCATAAGCCTGTTGAAATCGGAGTAGAGATCCTGCGTCATTTTTCTGGCCCAACAGAGTAGGCCGTACGCGATACAAAACGGCATGTCTTAAAGTCTCAGGCGTCGGTTGCGGGAACGTCCCGCATCTCATTGAGCGCCTGTGCGTAGGAAAGCAGCGTCTCAAGCGCCCCCTGCGGGCCGCGATGGATGGCCAGAACGGCAACAGCTGCCCCCACCACGCGGGCCGCCTCGTCCATCGGGTCGGCAGCGCGGTGCATCTTGCGGGCAAGGGCGGCGGTGTTGATCGGCACCATCAGAACATGCTCCTCTGTTCAGGTTGCGCGGCACGCGCCATCTGCTCGGCCTCGCGCATGTCTTTCTGCCGCTGGCGAAACACCGCCAGCCGCTCCAGCGTCAGCACGCCCTCATCCGCCGGCACGATCTCGATCAGCACATAGCCGTCCGATCGCCGGTAAGCGTCGAAATCCGCTCCGCTCCAGCCGCGCACGGCCATCTCGCGGGAGAGATCGTCCAGCAGCTCCTGGTGGAATTTCGTGTTTTCGGAAAGTTCGGTCGGCGCCCGCCCGCCATAGGCGATCAGCTGGTCGCTCAATTCGCTCACAGCAGCACCGCCATGCCGCCAAAGCACACGAAGGCGATGGCAAAAAGCAGTGTCGAAATCAGGTTGGATGTCTGCATCCAGAGATCCGGCACAGGGCCGATCATCATGTAGACGCCCTTGATGGCGCCAACGAGCATGCACCAGGCAATCGCGCCCAGCAGAAGATGAACCAGCATCATGACTTCGCTCCCGTTTCCTCGACGAACTTCACGCCGCGTTCGGAAGCAATGCTGTCCAGCGCCACCGAAAGTCGGCGACGGATACGGGGCGTCGGCTCTTTGCCCGTAGATTTTGCGCGGGAAAAACTATGCTCACTCACATCTGCTACGCGGCACAAACGCTTCTGAGTGATGCCAAGTCTCTCGCGCTGCGAATTTATCTCTTGAAAAGACAGCATCTCAGCACCGGATTTGCAAATCACCATTGATTTTGCACATATCGATGTGATTTGGTTAGCAAAGTCAATAGCTGTATTGAGTTTTGAACATGGGTTTGCAAGCTGCCATTAGTATCCGCATGACAACTTTGCGCGATCAGCAGCTTGCGTGGCTTAACCACATCGGGCAGTCGGCCAACATGACGCTGACGGAGATCGCTCGGGCGGCCGGCCTCACACCCTCGACACTGACGCGGTTTGCCAACAACAACGAGAACGGCCACACACTCACTGCCAAGACAGTGAAGCGGATCGAGGACGCCACGCGCGTGCCAGCCTATGAAAGCCGCGTCATCCCTCGTGTGCAGACATTCAGCGAAGACGAAGCACAGAGATATGTCGCGGCAGAGGCCAAAAGCCCGATGGAGAAGGCGCTCCGGCAAGCGTCCCAAGAGGCACGCAATGTCCACCTCTGGACGCTAAAAACCAACAGCCTTGCGGCAGTCGGCTATTCGGCAGGCATGGTCGTGGTCGTCGACCAGGACGAGACGCCCCGCAATGGGGATGCCGTCTGCGCGCAAAAATACGATTACCGGCGCGGCACGGCCGAAACGATTTTCCGGGTCTACAGGACACCTTACCTGCTATCCGCTTTCCTTGATGCGGAACCACTCATGCCCGAGATTGTCGACAACGAGAATATCGCGATAGCGGGCGTTGTCGTCGGCGGATTTCGTTTGCGCCACTAGCAGCAACAGCAGCCGCGCCTTCCTCACACACCACTGACGTTTTGGCCCGCCATGGCGATAAGCCTGCTTGCGTGGCACGTTTGCAAACCATAGCTGTTTGCACACGGACCTTTTGGCGGGCCATTCGGAAAAACCGACACGAAAATAATGGCCCGCCACGCTGCCACAAACTGATACACAGTCGGCGTCAAAAACGCGCACATTTTGGCGGGCCAAACCAAAAATACACTGTGAAACACGTGGCCCGCCACGCGCGAGAATGCTGCGTTTTGCACTTATTTCGCTTTTTGCAAACTTGTGTTTGCTTTTATCATTGCAAATGTGCATTCTTGTTCAGCGTACTGATTTGCGCGAACAGGGAGACGCGAAACATGCTCCAGAACACCACCCCCCTGCCGACAATGGATGTGGCGGAAGCCGCAACCCTTCTCGGCTGGTCAAAGCCATGGTTTGCCCGCCAGCGTCGTCAGCTGGAACGCAATCATGGCCTGCCTGCGCGCCTGCCCGGCCGCCGCTACAGCCGCGCCGCTTTCATGCGCTGGCTGGAAACCTATGCAGAGCGTGCCGAACAGGCCCGCACCACCGCAGGCCAGCCCGTGCGCATCACCTTCGATCGCCAGCAGCTGGAAGCCAGATATGCAGGGGCACGCGCATGAGCCTGTCCATCGCAGAAAACCCGGCCGTGCAGGCACCGCACAAGCACCTGAAGCCCACCCAGCGCAGCGCACTGGTGGCCGTGGATTACTTCCGCCACCAGAAGCCGGACGGCAAGGGTTCCATCCTCATCGGCCGCCACCGCTTCAAGGCATCCACGCTGGAAGCGCTTGTGCATGCCGGCCTGCTGAAACGCACGCGCGAAGGGCTCGCCCCCACCATGGCCGGCAAGCTCGCCGTCGCAAAGCTTAAGGGAGAAACCCTGTGAACACCGCCCGCACACTTTTGACCGAGATCGACGCCGAGGGCGAAGCCCTTGACGCAAAAATCCAGCAGCTCCTCGCAATCATGGATGACATGAGGGCGGACCGCGAGGAGCTGGAGGCTGCAGCGCGCCGTGCCAGCATTGCCGGTGCGGCGCGCTGCGCCCTGGTGGTGGAAGCCGCCTTCTTTCTGCGCGAGCAGGAACACGGCCCCCTGCGCGCCCCGCGCGGCGTGGTGCTGCAATGATCGATGCCTTTTACCGCGCCCTGGATTGGGTCGATACCGTGCCACCCCTCACGCTCGGCCAAATCCTCGTCGTCGTCGTGCCCATGCTGATCGGCTTGATGCTGATCGGCATGGGCCGGCGCCGATAACCTCCGTTCCCTGCCCGGCCGCCTCCTCCCGGCGTCCGGTAATTCAGCCCGGCGGTTTTTGTTTCGCGTAACCGCCGGGCATTTTTTTGGAGAAACCCCGTGCCAAAACACTCAGATCCCAAAATCAAGCATGTCTCCTGGCGCGGCGGCCGCCCGCGCTTTGAACCATCCGCCACGCTGCGCGCGCGCGGCCACAAGGGCCACGACCTGAAAACAGAAGACGGCGCACGGTGGATGACGGCCGGCGAGGCGCTGGAATGGTCACGCGCTTTCACGCGCCGGCTGGCGCAGGCAGCGGAAGGGACCAAGGCAAAGCGCGCTCCGCGCCGCACGCCGGAAGATCTGCCGTCCATCGCCCCGAGCTTTCCCCTGTCGGCCTTGTTCGACGAGTGGCTGTCGCCACCGGCCAATCCCCAGATCAAGACCCTTGGCGAAAAGACCATCTATGAATATCGCCTGAAAGCCCGCGTGCTTCAAAAACGCCTGCCGGATGCATGGGCAGCGGAAGCCGCCGCTTTCACCCGCCCCATCTGCGTCGGCATGTATGATGCGTTGCTGCGGGATGTGGGCGTGGCGCAGGCCGTCAGCACCATGCGCGTGCTCGGCATCGCCTTCCAGTGGGCCATCCGCCGCGGCCGCATCGCGGGCATGGAGGTCAACCCGGCGCACGAGTTGGGCATGACAGCGCCGCCGCCCCGCATCCGCGTCGGCACGATCGAGGAAATCCGTCACCTCGTGGCCGTGGCCGATCAGCTCGGCCGCCCCGAGATTGGCGATATGATCGTGCTCGGCGTCTGGTCCGGCCAGCGCCAGAGCGATCGGCGCATGATGACCGTGGCCAAGCGCGAGAACGGCCGCCTGGTGCTGCAGCAGATGAAGACGCGCGCCCGCGTGTCCATCCCCGAAGCACCGGCTGTCAAGGCCCGCCTTGCCGCCTCAGAGCAGCGCAGGCGCGAGGCAGGCGTGATCAACCCCCATGTGGTGCTGGACGAGCGCCGATGGACGCCCTTCACGCAAACCCATTACGCCCACGTCTTCGCGCAGATCCGCAAGATCGCCGCCACCGGCCAGCCGGAAACGGACACCATGCCGGCCATTGCCCCCATGCCAAGCCTGCTGGGCGAAGGCGACGAGGACAACCCCCTGTCGCTGCGCGATCAGGATCTGCGCGACACCGCCGTGACATGGCTGGCAAGGGCCGGATGCTCGATCCCCGAGATCTGCGCCATCACCGGCCACTCGCTGAAAAGCGCCACCACGATTTTCAAACACTATCTCGCCATCGACCCCGCGATGGCAGACACCGCCATGGCCAAAATGGTGGCCTGGTACGACGAAGAAGGAGAAGGGAAATGACCAAGAACATCCACCGCGTGAATGGGAAGCTCTACAAGGGCGAGGCACGGTTCCAGCCAATGCAAAAGCTTTTTGGCCGCATCGACAAGCAGCCGGATAGCCTACCGCTGGTACTCGGCACATCATTTGTCGCCATCGCCGCTGTTGGCATTTTGGTGGCCATCGCTCGCATTCTGGGAGTGCTGTGATGACAGTGAGCGTCAAAAGACTAGAGTGGATCGTTCGCGGGCAATCCGGAGAACTTCCCGTCATCTACGCCGGCGCATTCGGGATTGATAGGTTTTACAGCGTCAAAGGCATGACGGGAGAATGGACTTTGTCCTATCCCGGCTCCGACTGCATGACGCACACGGAAGGCTTCAAAACCCAAACCGCCGCGCGCGTGGCAGCCCAAGCCGACTACGAGACGCGCACCAGGGCAGCGGTTGAACCCACACCACCCTCAACACATGTGGTGGTGTCAAAAGGCTACGCGCTCATCCCTATAAAGCCAACCGATGAAGTGATCGAGGCGATTTGCCAA
>NZ_JBHFFP010000022.1:0-34816 GCF_042611105.1 Neorhizobium fuzhouense
ACGACCAGTTCGGCGCCCTGCGGCGTCGGACCCAACGTGACGAGGTTGCCGGAAACTACCGATACGGTGCCGAGCGCCGCATAGAGCGCGGCGGCCGTGGCGTACGCCGCGCCGTTGTACCAAAACCGCCCGTTCTCGTGGTCGATATCCAGAGGCGCCTTATCTCCTGTTTCATCGCGCATCACCCAGGCGGTCGAATCCCGCACGCCCTTCGCGGGGGCGATGCCGAGGCCAAGTCGAAAAGCAAAGCTCATAGCTACCTCCTGTTAGGCCGTGCGAAGCCGACACGCGCCCGGTAATCGCGCCACCATTCGGCGCAGGCATCGGCCTCATCGTTGCGGTTTTCGCGCACCACGCGCCAACGGCTGGCGGTGGTCACCCAAGGCTCGGTTGCCTTGGGCTCCACATCCGGCACATGCGCGGTGCAGCTGCTGTCGAGGCGCGTCGGCAGGCTTTGCGAGAGGCTAGCAGTCACGGCGCCGGCGGCAGATGCCGCCGAAAGCCGCTTCTGGTTCGCCCCATCCTTGGGAACGCAGCCAGAGAGCAGGGCAAGACAGATCAGCGCTGCGGCTTTGCAAGCCATTGCAGATCCTCCTTGCTGGGAAAGGTCAGGCCCGGCGTCGACTGTGCTTCTGCCGCACGTGCATCGAGCGCGGCCGCACGTTCCGCCGCCATACGGGAAAGTCCCGCCGATCGCTCGATAGCTGCAGATGCGGCAGCCTCTGCCGCAGTGCGCAATCGCGCCTCTTCGGCCATTCGGGCGGAAAGCGCGTCATATTCCGCGAGAGACACCATCTCTTCGATACGCCGGTCACAGGCGGCCCTCTCCTCACGCCGGATGCCATCTTCAAACTGCGACAGCCACAGCCTGACCCCGGCAAGTGCGGCCAGGATGAGCCCCACTGCCGCACCCGCGACAAGGAGACGCCGGCCAACAGACGAAGCCAAAAGCGCTATCATGGCCCGACCCTTTCGCTGATGCCGGACAAGATCTCCTTGCCCTTGTTGCGGTCATCCCACATGGCAATGCCGAGATAGCCGCCGACCACCGCCACCAGCGTCAGATAGGCTCCCTGAACAATGGCCTGCGTCACCAGGTCATTGCCGCCGATGAACAGCGCCGCAAACAGAAGGACGATGCAGGCCGCCGCCACGGAAAAGACCATGGCCCGCCGCCATTTCCATGAGCGCTCCATCATCACGCTCCCGCCGCATTCAGCGCGGCCATGAAATCGCGGGCGGCCGCCGCAATTTCGGCGGCCTTGTCCAGCCTGTTGATGATCTGGCGCGCGTTGATCCAGTCGGTTTTGGTCGACGTGAAATGGTCGGCAAGCTTGTGCCCGGTAAACGTGCCCAACGCCATGCCGTGAAACATGATCTTGATGGCCGTGCGATCATCGAGCGCCTTGTCCGGCGCATCCTCGATGCCATAGGTGCGGTAGTTCTCCCGTCCGGTAATCTGCACCAGCCCGCGCCCGCGATAGCGCCATCCATCGCCGCTTGCCTCATTGCCATTACCGATGCGGTTGGCATAGGCGCGGTTGGCGATCCGCTGCGGCTGGCGGGCATAGACTTGCGCCTGCTGCGCGTTGAAATAGCGCGGGAAGGTCTTGAGCAGGCCGGCCGCCGAGTAGTTCAGGTTCTCCTCAACCGGCTGCATGGCCCGGCCCGTCTCGTGCCACGCCGTCGCCAGCATATAGACCAGCCAGCGTTGATCTGTGTGGCCGGAGCCTTCCCATTCGTCGAGGATGGCATCCATGCCATCCACTTGCCCTTGCGAGAGCCGGCCGCCGAACAGAGCGCCGCTCGCGCTGGCAAAAAATGCCGCACGGTTCATGAGATTTCCGATCAGGTAATGTTGCCTTGGGGGGGGATAGTCGGAATTGCGCCGGGCTGGTTCGTCAGCCTTGAGCAAAGTTTGGGCTAGGCGTTGTAGCCCCCAGCGCGCGCTACAAAGTCCTCAGTCGTTCCGGAACAATCTCCGGTAATCCTGATGCGCTGCAAATTGCTATACATCGCATTCCCGACCAGGGATGTGTTGTTGCTGCTTGCGGAAATGGATGCGCCACAGGATTGCCCGGACACGCCATTTGAGCCGGTGACGGTGTTGCCGAAAAACTGCGTCCGGTCGTTGGTGTCTGCGGCCTCAAGCCCGTAATAAAAGCAGCCAACGGCGTGGTTGGCATAAGCTTTCGAATGGTTGCTTTTGGCGATGGAGACGCCAATGACGCCCCCGTTAACGGCATTGTCCGCAACGACGCCAACCGAGGATCCGCGCAACTCGATGCAGACGGAGTTCGGATATTTGGTGCTTGCTTCCGTGGCGTTGGCAGGCACCGGAAGCGTAACGCGATTACCCCTGATGAGTGGCGACACCAGAAAATTACCAACGGTATTGTTGGTCTTGATTATGATCCCCCCATAATCGTTGTAATCAGCACCTGTATTGGTGATGGTGTTGTCTTCGACAATGATCGGGGCGACGGCCCTGAACAGTTCCGACTGGAAGAAGATCGAGATGTAGCCAATCGTGCCAAAGGTACAACCTTTGACAATGAACCGACCATCGACCGCACCAATACCGTAGCCCGCGATATTCTTGATCAGAGCGTCGTGAATTTCGATTCCGCAGTCGGCGCTTGCCGAGATCGCACGGAAAAGCGGATCGCCGGCCTGCTTGTTTCCGTCAAATTCCCCGCCAAAAACCCGGGTGCCTACATGCGTGACGTTGAAGACATGCATGCCGCCCGTGCGAAACAGCTTCGCGCCGGGCTGGAAGATGAGCGTCTGATAGTCTGCACGCGATGCAAAGCCGGAAACGTTATAGGTGCCCGCCGGCACGAAGATTGTTCCACCGGCCCCAGCGTCGTCCATGGCTTGCTCAAGCGCCGCCTGGGTCTGCGCCTTGACGATAGTCACATATGCCAGGCCGCCATCATCAATCATGGACGGGTTGATTTTGGTAATGATCATCTTGGTTCCCGCCCTAGATTATGAAGCCTTCGAAGCGATTTGCGACAATGGCCCCGGTGACTGTGGCTGTCCCGGATGCTGTGGCCACGTTCAGGTAGACTTCATAGAAGTCGCTACCATTGGCGTCGTCCGTGCACGTCACCGATGCAGACGTATTGCCGGTATTGGCATCATGGACGGATGCCCCGGCCGCGAAGAGAACGCCATTCTTGAAAATCTGAAGATAGGCGACCTGCACTGTCGCGCTGAAAGTGCCTGTGATTTGACAGACGGAATTCAGGAAGACGGCCCCGGCCGGCGGGGTCCACTTGCTGGTTGCTGCATCGTAGAAGCCGCCAACGTCTGACGCTTCGGTCGCAAAGGTCAACTTGGTGTCGGTGGCGCTGGCAATTCCCGCCTGGTTAACATTGTTTTTGTGGGCACGAAACCGCGCCTTTCCAGTGGAAAGGGCAGACTTCACATTACCCCACGAACGCTTGACCGATGAACCGTCGCTCTTGCGAGCGATCAACATATCCGTGTCGCTGAATGCCGCATCGGTAGCGGCGGCTATCTGCCCTTCCAGCGTAGCAGACGTAGCCAGCGAAGCACGCGTCACGCTGCCGGCAGACGGCGTGTTGACGTCGATGGCATTGCCGGTACGCACCTCAAAAACCACACCATTCGGCACGGTTGCCCGGAGGTAGTAGCTTCCGGACACTGCAACAACTTCGTATGAAGTCGTCAACGGGAAAGCGCCTCCGGCCGAGACAAACAGATTGTTGACGGATCCGGGATCGACCAGCAGTAGGTAATCCTCCTCGGAACCCGTCCCTGTGAAAGGTCCGGAGACCACCCAGTTGTTAAGGGCAAAGTCGGCATACCCGGCGGCCTCTTCAGCGGATGCTTGCGCCGATGCGGCCGCAGCTTCGGCCTGCGCAACAAGCGCCGCCACATCCTGGTCATTCAGCAGCCGGAACGTGTTGTCCGACGTGCGGACACGCCCCCACACATCCATGCCAGCCGTCAATGCGCTGGCATTGCTGCCGCGATTGGTCTTCAATGTCAGCGCCGTGCCGCCGTTGATAGACACGGTCACCGGACTGCCGGTGGTCGCCTCAAACAATGAAAAGCAGTAGACCGCACCATCGAATGAAGGCGCCTGAGATGTCACCAGTATGGCATTGGCCGTGCCCGCTCCGGCATCCACCGCCACTGCGAAGGAATAGGGCAGCGCAAGGATCTTTGACCACGATCCGGAACCGGACGCACCGCTCTTGCGATAGATGCCGTTATAGGCAGTGGTGCTGTCAGCGTAGACCCACGCAGTCACGTCCGCGGCATGCGCCAGGTCTGCATAAAGCAACGCGCGGGTGGATTTGGCTATCGAGCCGGCGCCCGATGAATAGGCGTCGATCGCGGTTTCATATTGCGTCAACAGCGTCCTGATCTGTAATTTGGATGGCTGCTGGGGAGACGCACCGGGGCCATCCGCATAAACCGTCGCGGCGTTGGGAGAAAACACCATGGAAAGACCTCAGCTTGTTGTGAAGGAGCCGGTGGGAACGCGCGTTCCCTCGACGCCGGAAGCGTTGACCGAGGCCACCCAGGCATACCAGGTGCCGGCCGAAAGCAGGATTTGCTTGCTGTAGGAACCGTTGGCAGACCCTGCGATGCTGGGGCTGGCATAGGTTGCAGTCGATGAATTATTGACCGTGTTGTAATAGACGCGCGCGCGGGTATAGAGCGCGTCGTTCGGAGCAGTCCAATTGACCGTTGCTTCGCCGGGAACGCCGACAATGACCCCGCCAACCACCACATCACCGGGCGGTGTCGGGTTGACAGTGGAATAGACGGTTTCGATCGCAGACCACTGGCCATATTTCCCCTTGGTGGTGATCCATGCCGCCTCCACCTCGATCCAGGTGTTGCCGGGCACCACGTCGGTGCTGACACTGACGAAACCACCTGACGGCACAGCATCGGAATAGGTCTTTTCCACCCAGTTCCCAGGCGATCCGGAACCCGTATCCTGCACACGGTAGCGAACGGTTGCCGTCAGGCTTGCATCGGACGGATCGTTGATCCGCACCGTCAGATAGACCGCGCCACCGGATGCGACCGGCGAAACAGCATCAATCACAGCCTGCGGCACATTGGCAGCATTGGCGCGAGGCGGGACAGGCGGCTTCGCTCCCTCAAGGGACGTCGACCAGGCATCGATGTCGTCCGGGTGCTGGATGAACTCCATGGCGAAACCGCCCTTCATCAGGTCCAGCGTCGAGCGGCGATTCTCGATCAGCTTGCCGTTGATGCGCGGCAACCGGTTCGGCGTCGAAAGGCGCACCCACCGCGTATAGACGGCATTGATGCCGGACAGCCGCACGTTCAACTGCCCTCGCACCTTCTGCTGGATGCGCAGCCACTCGCGATAACCCAGCCGGCGGGCCTGCCTCCAGTTTGTCACCCACTGGTAACTGGCATCCTCAGACAGAATCCGCCCGGCCTTCAGTTGGCGGCTGACGTCTTCGAAGAAGTCGGTATCAGCCGAGGAATAATCGGTGTCCGGATAATTGAACTTCGGGACGAGCCGGTTGATCTCTTCCTCGAAAAGCACGTCATCCTGCACACGATGGCCGACAATATCGGCGTCCGTCAGCGTCACCACACGGTTTTCGCGAAACTTGCCAACCGTCAGCAGCAGCGCGCCATCACCACGTTCGCACAGCCAGCCATCGCAGGCGGCCAGAATGGCATTCGTGCCAACCTTCGGCTCGCGCTCGGTCGTATCCCAACCGCTGCACTCGTATCGCTTGTCGAAACCGCCAGCAGCCGTCGCCACCAGCTCGTCACAGACATTCGCCTCCTCAATCCACATATCGAGAACCGGCAGGATCGCCTTGCGATAATCCCGGCGGTGGCCAAATTCGTTGAAACACCAGTGCCACGCCATTTGCAAAGCGTTGTTCTTCGAAAACACCCATGTCGATGGGTCTTCCGGGTCTTGCGCCTCGTCGCGAAAGTCCCAGACCAGCGCCAGACTTGCCTCGACGGAAAGCTTCGGCACGCCGAACGGAAACCGCGTATTGAAGTCCTTCGATTTCGGCGTGCGGGCAATCATGGCTACAGAAGCCTGCCCGTCGCCGCGGTGGTTGTTTGTCCAAAGATCCTGACCGGAAAGCGCCGATACAAACTCGGCATAAGGCGTTTCAGGATTGGCGCCGAGACGGTGATAGATCGACACCTTGCCATCACCATACCGGCCATCATCCAGGCCGATCACCGTGCCGCTTTCGTTGATGGTGACCTCATCATCCTGCAGGTAATAGCGGTTCACGGACTGGATACGATGCGCGGCAATGCCCTGCACCGAATAAAGGTTGGCGCCCGAAGCCTCCCACAGCATATAGGCACCGGCCAGCCGCGTCGTGCCGACGCCCCAGACGCGATAGGGCACCGATTGCGTAAATGGCGCCTTGCCATCCTCAGGCTTCGGCGGCTTGGGCGCCATCAAAAGCTGGAGACCGATTGTGATCGCCGTAGTCACTACGGCAGTCGCCAGCGAGCCGGCCAGAGAAGCTGCCGTCGCGGAAAAGCCGATACTGCTGAAAAATGACGTGAAGATCGGGGTGAAGATCGGGTCATGCTGCACGCGGCTATAGTGCGTCGTGGTCCAGTGCAGATAATCCCGCGGCCACATCAGCCGCTCGATCTCCTCCGATGTTGCATGCTCATAACGCACACCATGCGATGCCAACGGCTCCGGCTGACAGGGGGTCACCAATCGTGTCATGCAAGGCCCCAGCACGCCAATACGCGCACACGCGAAGCGGCAATACCGGCGGGACCGCATGGACCCAACGCCACCCACAAAGGTCCGAACCGCAAGGCGGAAATTTCGGAAAGCTGCGGGCCGTCACCATCGATGTTTGCAAGCGCTTCAATCACGGCCATATGTCCATCTGCGGGTGCTTGAACGACGCGCCAGCCTGAGCGCTTAAGTCGAGGCGCAACGGTGGCAACGAGGCCACCGTTGCGAGCAATCATCGCAAGCGCGCCCTCTCTGTTCTGATAAGTGCCGCGGAGATCCGATGCAGGGTCATCACCTGTCAGAAGCTCGGCATAGCGCGCGCACCAGGTCGTGCAGTCCTCGCCGTCAACGCCACCCCACACAAAGGGCGTGCGAACGCGCAGGAAGTCGCGAACATTCATCAGAACCGAAACCTTAGAAATTCGGCCATGCCGGGCTGACTGTGCGGGCCAGGCGGCCGGTGTTGTCGCAAAAGCGATCAGTCGGAGAGACCGTCTTTTGCTGAGATGCAGTCCATACCGATCGAGAGGGACGCGACCGCATGTTTTCCCCCGCCACGACTGAAAGAGACAGCGTCAGCGTCGGCATTTCGCCGCGCGAGACGGGAGGCATGTTTTCTGTCACGCGCGCGGCAACGCCCTGCCACATCGGGATTATATTGGTGACCGGCTGATAATAGTCATCCAGCACCGTCGCGCCGATGTGCACCGCAGCACCACGCACCTCCGGCAGGCTATCCAGCATCGCGTTTCCGGTTTCCGGGTCGACACCGGACAAGGTGAAATCCACCACGTCAGATGCGCCGCCAAGCAGCATTTCCAGCGTCGGCAATCCCGCCAGCCGGCCGCCGCCATAGTAGACTTGCCCGGTCTCGTCGATGCTGTCGAAGCGGGCCGGCACATCGTTGACGCCAAACCAGATATGCAAGGCGGGGTCCGTCTCCACCCGCATGAACAGCGCCAGAATGGCGCTGCCCTGCAGCCTTTCCACCAGCGCCGCCGGAACGTAATTCACGGTATAGGCCATATCCTAAAACGCCTCGTCGAACTGCAGCGTCGGCCGCATCAGCCAGAAGCCCTCCACATCGTCGAGCGCCGAAGTCCCCGGCGTCAGCTTGGCGGCAAAACGCGGCCGGGCAAACTCGATGCGAGTGCCGGCCGTGACCGCCGCCCTGAGCGCCGGGTTGATGGCAAGCAAGTATTCCTGGTAGGCGAAGGGCGTACCGGATATGGTTTCCGTGCCATCATCCCACCGCGTCACCACTTCCCAGTACCGATAGGCCCGCCAGCCCTTGGCGCCGTCATGGTAGATCGAAAACCAGTCACTCCAGCGCAGAGGCCGCGATGGGTTGTAGATACGGATGCGCAGCGTGCCGGAATTCAGGCTCGCATCTTCCATGACCCGCCCCCACACCGTGGCCTGGCTGTAGCCCGAGCCATCGGAGAACAGTGCGCCATCGGAATGCGGGATGCCCGAAGCAAAAGGCGCCGGGAACCGGTCATACACCGGGAACGGTCCCTGCCAGTCCGTCTTCAGCGGCACATCAATGAACCGGAAAGACCCATTGAGCCGCGCCGCGAGCCAGCAGGCATACTCGTGCTCCTCGCGACCTTGCACCCAGCAGCTGCCATAGGTGCAGGTGACAAAACCGCCACCCGACATCTCGTATGATATCTCCTGCCCATTGCCATTGCGCCCGCCGGAAACCGCATTCCCGGCAACGTCAAAGCGCATCCGCTGCGGCTTGATGAAATCCAGCGCCAGCAACGGCAGGTTCAGAAATCCGGCCATGCCTCAACCCTTCCGGCGCGTATAATGCTGCTGCGTCGAGGCAAAGCCGCCGCGCTCGCTTTCGATCTGCTGCGCCTCCAGCGCTTTGGACACACCCTGATCGACCATCTTGCGGATCTGCTCGTCGCCGTTCGCACCCTGGACCACTACCTGCAGAATGCCGTTTGCCGCCCGACCATTTCCGCCACGGTTGTTGTTTGCGGCCCCCAGCAAGCTTTCGGTGCGGTGGTTCGGGATAACCTGAGCACCGCGCGGCAGGTTGACGATCTCGCGCCCACCTTCACCCACCATGGCAAGGCCACCGGGCGCAAATTCGGTGCCCTCCTCGAAGAGGCCCGTAAGGCCAAGGTACTTTGACAAGCCGCCACCTGCCACGCTTGCTGTCTTGCCGCCGCCAAACAGGCCGCCGATCCATGAAAACAGACCACCACCTCCGCCGGAAGCCGCCGCAGGAGCCGCAGGAAAGAAGCTGCTGGACAGCGTCTGGCCTATCTGGCCGAGACCGCTTCCGAAGGTGCCGACATTCTTGGAGGCATTAGCCAGAGCGGAATTGAACTTGTTGACATATTCGGTTCCGGTCGTGCCAAGAGAATCCGACCAGCCAGCACCCCGCCCGACCGAACCCGGGCCGCCAAACCACGCCTGCGCGGCACCCGATGGGCCGTACTTGCTGACGTAGCCGCCGAATTTCCAGTTGAACACCGCATCCTGCGCCGAATGATCAGCAAGAAACTGCGATGGCGACAGCGAGCGGCCGAGCGCGCCTTGCGTCCATGAAGGCACATTGGCACCCATCACCTGATAAGCGCCATAAGCCCGGTCACCGGTGCGCGTCACCGGACCCATGATGCCATAATTGCCACCGCTCTCGATCGACTTGGTGGCAGCCGCGTAGACGGACATGCCGAGCGCGCCGTTATTGTCATTGGCTGCGACACCGCCTGTCACGGCCTTGACGGCCGCGCCACCAAACCCGGTGGCCGAGCTTGGCAAGATCCCGGAACCGCCGCCGCCTTCGCCAAACAACGATTTGACGATGATGTTTGCCACCCGGTCCAGAGCCAGATCGGAAGCCTTGGTCAACTGATTGACCAGGGCATTCAGCAGCGTATCTCCGAGCGCCTTGCCCACCTTGCCGCCATTGCTTTCCAGCGCCGACCGGAAATCCGTGAAAAAGCCGGTAATGGCCGTCTTCGTTTCCTGCATGCGCATGGTCTGGCGCATATAGCCAGCCTCAGGCGATGACAGGTCTTCCGGAAGGCCTGCGGAACGCAGCCGCTGGGTCACGGCAAGATCGCTGGCCGACAGGAACATGTCGGAGCGCTGCACCTGCAGATCGCGTCGCAATTGCTGCGTGGCCAGCTGCTCATTGAGCCCCCGCATTTCGGCCGTCGCAGCCTTGATGCGCTCGATTTCGGCCGGGTCAACGATCGTGTTGTTGCGCGCTGCATCCGCCTTCAGGTTGGCGATCAGCTCATATTCCTTGCGCAGCGCCGACGCCTCGATGGACGTTTTGCCGATCAGCGAGATCTCCATCTGCTGATCCGCCAGCGAGCGTTGCAGGCTGCGGGTGCGATCCTCCTGCGCCTCGCGCAGCTGGTGCTCCATTTGCAGCCGAGCCATACTGCCCGCCTGATCGATGCGCTGGCGGCGAGCCTCTGGCGTTTCGGACTGGTCATAGCGCGCAGCTTCCGCACGCCGGGCCGCGGCCTCCCGCTCGGCCGGGCTTTTCGCCCCAAGCCCCGCAATCTGCGCCTCGTAAGCCTCGCGGCTGCGCTGCGCGGCAATGGCTTGCTGTGATTCATAAAGCGCCAGATTGCCCGCATCGTCACGGTTCATCGTGCCCTGCGACAACAGCCTGCCGTTCGAACCGATCGTGTTGAAAATGGCAAGCTTGCGGGCGTCGAGTTCCCGCGTTTGCTGGTTCAGATCCAGCAGGGACTTGCCCAACACAATGATCTGGTCCGCCACATTCAGCAGTCCGCGCCGTTCGCCGATCTCGGTTACATCCTTGATGAACCCGGAAAAGGCATCGGGAGACCTGTCCGCCAGCCCCAGCTTCAGCCGGGCGATCGATGCCGAGAAAGGCTCAAGCGATTGCGTGGTTTCCTTGCCGTCATCGCCCAGCACCTTGATGGAGCCAGCCGAGGTCAGGAAACTCTCACCCAACAACAACACAGCATCTCGGGATCGAGCCAGATTGTCAGTGTATTCCGCAGAGCCAAGCTGCTTGTTGAACGTCTCTTCAATGGAGGCGCGGAACACTCCGAGATCGGGATTGCCGCGGCGGATGGCGTCCAGGAATGCATTGACCGGCTGCTGGAAATCCGCGTTCCCGCCCGTCAGGCCAGTCAGCTGATCGACCTTGACATTGGTGCGCGGCGACAAATAGCCCGTCAAGCCGGCGTTGGACTGCAGCGTGGACACATAGCGCTTTTCCTCCTGTCGCGACACCGCGCGCAGGATTTGCTCATTTGAACGAATACTGGCATCCAGAAAGCCAGGGCCCAGAACAGATGACGACGCTTTAGCTGTTTCGCCCAGTTCTCCATACCGCTTGCGCAACAGGTCGACGTTATCAGCATGCGCCTTGACCGCATCATCCATAGTTTTCACAGGGCTCAAAGCCTGCGAACCGAACTGGATGGCGGCGGCCGTCGCAGCCGTCAGGCCGACAGCAATCAGCGACACCGGCGACAATAGACCGCCAACGGCGCCCGCCAGCGTTGCGCCAACCTCTTTCAGCCCCATGCCCGCAAACGAACCGGCCAGCTGCGAGCCTTGCTGCAGGCCGATCAGGCCAGGGCTCATGCCGCCGGCCGCGGTCGTGACGATATCCTGCAGCTGATACGTGGCATTGACCGCGGCGTAATTGGTGCCGGGCGTGTTGTGATTGGCAGCGATTATTTTCTGTTGCGAAGTCAAACGGGAATTCGCGGCATCAATGGCCTTTGCCAACTCATTCTGACCACGCGCGGCGATAGACGAGGCTTCCGCCAGCAGCCCGTGCTTTCGGTACATGCCATCATAGATTGTCAAAGCGTTGCGCAGAGGAATGTCGCCACGCTCAAATCCACCGGTCAGTTCGTTGAGCGCCCTGCCGAACCGCTGCATATTGACAAAATTAGAATCATATTTCCCCGACAGCCTTGTCAGGCTATTGCCATGCTGACTGATGCGCGTGTCAATCTGAGTAAAAGAAGCCGCCACCTGGCGCTGAGTATCCAGCATGCTTTGGTTGGCAGTATTGATTTGCTTGGCGCCGGCGGCATAGCCGGAGCCATCCAGTTGCGGCACGACGCGCAGAGTGCTCAATTGAACCGTCACAGGCTTCTTTCCACAACCAGGCGGCCACGACGCGACATGGCACGCTTTCCGGATTTTGTGTTGCGCGTTTGCGCGAACAGAGTTTTGAATTGCAGGACTGTTTTAGGGGGTGAAAATGAAGCTTTCCACCATGGCCACGATGGCCGCCTTATTGCTTGCGAGCGGCTGCCAGTCAGACGCCTACGTCCGCTCACAGCCGCCGCTTACAACGTTCACGGCATCCCGGAACGTCGATGCCACGGTCACATGCCTTATTCCGTCACTTGGGAAAAACCTGAGCGCCGCGGCTATCGGCAATTTTCGATTTGTCGCCCAGGTCATCGCGCCCGGCACTGAATATGACATCGTACCGACTGACGGCTTCGTAAACGGTCACTACACCTACACCGTCAATGTGAAGGCCAATGGCAAAACCTCAACGATCGCGCTGTACAAGGGCCAGGCGATGCTGCCTTCCCTGACAGAGGCCATCAAAACAGGCATCAAGGCCTGTCTTTGATAGACGGTGTGGCCACCCGGTTGCGAAAGGGGGCCGCATGGCTGTCAACCACCGGCAGAGCTTCCGTCTGCCGCTCGCTGCGTCTTTTCCCGGCGCATCGACAGATACTCTCCATCGAGTGCGTTCATGAAAATCTGGAAATCCAGAAATTCAAGTCCGGTCAGCCCGTGGTCGCGGGCGTAGCAGCTCAAGGCCTGATAGAAGATCGGTCCCTCTCCACCCATGGCGCCAAAAAACCGATCGTATTGCAGCGCATCGAAGGCCCGAAAATAGAGGTCGTGCCAGGGCCTTGGCTCGTATTCGACAATCGGGCCGACATCGGCTCTGATCCAGTCTTCGCCGTGCTCTTCGCTGGCAGCAAGTTCCGCCTTCCATAACTCGATTTCGACTTCAGCCGGCGTCTTGCCGATCAGGCGGAACCGGTTGCGGAAGGCGCTGCGGAGTTTTTTGCCTCCACCTCCACAAACTGGATCTGCACCTGCGAAACCTGCGCGGCGCACCATTCAACGGCTGCAACCACATTGCGGAATTCCGGGTCGGACAGCGTCTTCATGGCGTCCGCTGCGCTGTAGGGCACGTCCAGGCCGCGCCAGCCATGCAGAATGTGCGTTGCGTAAAGCCGCCCCAGTTCGGCCGTCAGGACCGCCTGCGGAACAGTCGCGCTCCCATACTGCTTTTGCAGCATCTTCATGGCGAGGTCGCGCGCCGTCACATAGGCCGGAAGATGAAGAGACGAAACGTTGAACGCCACGCCGGGCCAATCGGGAAAATCAATCCAGTCGCCTGCGGCCTCGCGCTGCAGGTCGGCCTTGAGTGAAGAAAGCTTGATGATCTTGGTCGGGGCACTGGTCATGTCGGGATCCTTTTTGACGTTCGGTCGGGGAAAGATGGCCGGCGCCCGACACGCCGGCCATCCCTGCCCGCCGCACCGGTTTCAAGCGGTGCGGCGAGAGGGTATGCGCCCAAAGGTCGGGAGGCGCGAGAAACGGGCCGTCAGGCCGGATTGCGGGTGATGGTGATTGATGCCGAAGACGAACTGTCGAAGAATGCCTGGTAGGGCACATCCATGATGACCGGCTGGCCATTGCCCACGCCGGGCGGCCCGCCATCCAGAAGCTTCAACTTCGGGATCTCCACGTCATAGGTATTGCCCAGCGCATCGGCCAGCTGGAAGGCCAGCGCGATGTCCGAGTGATTGAGGATGGCATTGTAAGTGTCGAGATTTTCGAAATAGGTGGTCATGGTGCCGGTCACCTCGAACCGGCCGAAGCCATGCGAATAGGGCTCATAGGAACCCACAACATCGTTCTGGTAGATGTTGTTGTTGATGCGCATCGTGAGTGAACGCATCTTGGGCGAGTTGCTGACACCAGTCAGCGCCAGAGACGCCACGTTCAAGCCCGCGTTGAACACTGGCGTTGTGGTCGCGGGGGCATAGGTCGCTCCGGTGATGATCGCCGTGGTCGGCGTCGGGCTGCGAATACCCATGATGCCCCAATTGGCGGTCACGGTCTGCCGGGCCGTCAGGTTCAGGTCGAGCGTGTTCATCCGTGAGCCCTGGTAGCGCACATAGGTATCCGTCGCGCCCTGCTCGTAAAAGAATTCCAGTGTGCGCGTCTTCGGAGTGATGCCGTTCTTCAGCACGTCCGTGGACCAGTCGGCGCACAGCAACATTGACAGCCAGTCATCGAACGTGCCGTAGGACAGCTCCGTGTTGATGGTTCCCTGCACGTTGCGGCCGACATCGGTGATGCTCGAGACGTTGCGGTCTGCCCGCACCTCGTTTGGCACCAGCGTCTGCTTGGAAATCTTCACATCCGAGGTGACGTAGCGGCGCACCTGGAACGCGGGTGTGGATGGCGTCGTGCCGATGGTCACTTCCGCGACATCGGCAAGGCGTACCTGACTGCCGTCAGCAATGGTCATGGGCAAGGCTCCTCTGAAGAAACAGGATGTGGCGCCGATCCGCGCCAGGGGTCATAAGGCATGCGCGCCGGGCACGCTGCCGGATCAGGTGTTGTAGTCGCGGCGATACCACTGAATGGTGGCCGTCATCGCGAAATACTGCGGGAAGTCACGGCCCGGCTCGCCGGCTCCAATACTCATTTCAGGCATGAACAATTGCTCCCCGGTGGCAGGAACAGCGATGATGGATTGCTCCCGAAACAGGTCGATCAGCTGCTTGGCCCAGATCCGCGCCTGCCGGCTGCCTTTCCCTGAAGGCACCATCACATGCAGCCAGGTCGAACCCTGTTCCAGCCACAGATTGGAGCCCGGCGAACCCACGGACTGCTGGTCATAGCTCGATCCGTAGATCTCGACATAGACGAAGGGCAAGCCGGCCTCGACCAGCTCCTGGCCGGTTTCATTTTCAAAAACGAGCGCGGTTGCCGTCCATTCCGCATCAAGAACGCCCTTGAAGGCATCGAAGGTTTCGGCACTGGCCACGGGGCGCTGTCTCCGGCAAAAATCAAAGGGTGTTGATGATCAGCGACGGATAGCCGATCGGCATGCCGGCCTGCCGATCTTTTCGGCGACCGCAGCGCTTCAGGATGTACGGGATATCCGGATGCATCCCGGGCTTCACATCGAGGTATCGGAAATCAAATGCGAACCCGTCACGGAATCGACGCGCCAAAGAATTCTTCGTTGCTTCGAAATGACGCTTGCCAACCTTCAACGCGCCGCTCTCCATCTTTCGGGTATAGGGGCGCGCATTGAGAATGATCACCTCGGCATCAACCGGAATGGTCTTGTAATCGGCAACCGCGCGCTGGTTTGCCAGAACCATGAAGCCACCGGCATAGCGGCCGGATTTGACCGGCACGCGCGAGCGCAGTTCTTCAAGCGCCATGCGGATCACGGCCGGCCAGTTCACAAACTGGTAGACGATGCCATTCGGCACCTGCACCGCCTCTTCCGGCAGACCGCGCACGTTATTGACGTAGCGCTCATAGATCGGGGAGGCCTCGCCCGAGGCAATCACCCGCCGCAACTCCTGCTTGGCGAAGGCTGCCAGCTGCGCGTTGATCGCCTCCGGCTGAAGGCCCGCCACAGCCAACCGCAATTCGCGCTCGAACTGCTCGAACCCCGTCGCCATCAGCCAGCCACCACCATATCCGTGCGCACCCACTCACCGCCGACATAGATTGGCTTCGACACTTTCACCTGCCGCTCCCTGCCCTGCACCACCATCTTGTCGGTGATTTTCGGCAGGCGCTGGTCGACTAGGTTTTCGGCCGGGATGCTGTCATTCGCTCCCGGCCAGGATGCGGCAAGGATCTGCGTCGGGCTGATGATCACCGCCAGATCCGTAACGGCAATCGTCCCTGCGATCTGATCAGCCGATACAGACCGCACCGCAGCGCGGCAAGTGACCGACGCCACCACATCCGCACCGGAGCGCTTCACTGTGCGCTTCAGCGTCACATTCTCGCCGGCCCGATCAAGGGCCGCATCCAGCGCGGCAATTTCCGGAGCGCTCATCAAGTCACCGAACCACAGGCACGCGATAATTGTTCAAGACATCGAGGACATCCGGCGGCAAGTTGCCGGCATCCGTCCCGGTGGCAATCCACCAGCTGACATCACGCACGCCGGGGATATTTTCCGATCGCAGCGAAGGATCGCGCCCAGCTGCAAAATAACGCGCCGTCACCATGCGAACGATTTTTCCCGAAATATCGGGAGGCAATGTCCCGTATCCGGCATGGTATTCGACCTGAATGGCGAGCGTCGGCCAGCTGCGCGGATAGCCGTTTGCGTCCAGCCGCACCAGCTGACCGAGATCCGCATCCACGCGGTAATCGTCATCGACAACCAGCGCAGTTCCGTTTTCCAGAACGCTTTCAACCGACACCACCGGCCAGGTGGTCAGCTGCAACGGCATTTCGCCGCCAGGAATCGGGCTCGGGATGGCGTCTCGGCGCGGCCAAAACTGGTCGCGGATCCGCTCGACCGCAAACACGCGATTGCAGAACTGCTGCGCAGCGGCCGAGGCCTCCTGGATATACCGCGTCAGCTTGGCATCGGAGGCTACGCCGGAAATGCTCAACTCGTCCTTGACGGTGGCAAGATCCGTCAGATCCTTGCTGGCCGCTGCCTGAACAACGGTTCGGATAACCGTGCGAACCGTCATGATCAGGGCCAGAAATAGAGAACGATCGCGCCGGTCTTGGCATTCCCGGCATTGCTGATGACGGGCGTCAGGGGTCCGGCCTCGAGCAGCAGAACAGGTGCGCCATCGGGCGGCGTGGAATAGGAACCAACAGAATTTGACAGGTTCGCCCCACCGCCGCGCAGAACATCGATACCATCGGCATCGTTGATCACCACATCATAGGCATCGGTCGGCTGCGTGGCGCCGGAACCAGGGATGAACTTCAACTGCAGCAGCCCCCCTCCCCGGACGTCAAAGGAGTTTCCGGAAACAGCGCCACTGCTGTCGGAGGTCCACTGCACGGTGTATTTGGTGGCCTTCCCGACAATTTCGGCGGCTGTGACGGAGATTGTTCCGGCCATTTTTCACGATCCTCGACTTGGTGCGGCTGCGGCACGCGGCGCCCGAAGGGCCGCGCTGCCCGGTCGATGTTGCCCGCCATCAGCGGTTTTGCCAGATCTTCACAAAGTCGATCAGCATGGTGCCGACACCCGTTCCGGATGCCTTATAGAGCCCGAGGTAAGGCTGCAGCACGGCAAGTGTGCCCGTCGCGGCGAAATTGATCTGGCTGGACGTGGTGACCTTGTCGCCATTGATGAATACGCTGACATCCGTGACATCGGTGCAGTCGATGCGCACGATGGCCCAGTCTGCCGTGGTCAACGTCACGCCGGAAGAAACCGCCGTTGCGGTGACGCCGTCATAGGAACGCACAGAGAGCAGCCCGGATCCATTGGCCTGCACCTGGATGTAGCAGGTGTTGTTGTCCGGCCCGTCGATCCAGTCGGACGAGAGGCCGGCCACCGCCTGCACGCCGGTTGCGGACGGCAGGACGGAAAGCCGGATGCGCGCTTCAAACACCGCGCCCTTGGTGACATCGATGCCCTTCTGGTCGCCCCAGTAAAGACCGGCGTCCTGCTTTTGCGATGCACTGGTCAGCGCACAGGAAATCTGGCCACCGATGGCATTGGCGACACCCGCCACGGCCGGAGGCGCAGCGCCCACGATCTTCTTCACCCAGTCAGCGCCGCTTTCACCGGAACCGGCCGCCGGAATGACCAGAGAACCAGCTCCGAGAAAATCGTCCTGATACCGCACCGGCGACATCTTATGCACTGTCTCGAACGTCCCATCGTCATAGAACGACTGGACGCCGCCGATATATCTTGCTTTCGTACCCATGATTTTCTCCTTACCGGCCGCTGCGCGGCGGCCGTCACATGACGGTTTGGAGGGGATGCGGGCGACTGATCAGCCGCCCGCGCCGGATCAGTCGATGATGGCGCTCGGCGGCGTTGCCTGCTTGTAGCGCGTATCGATGTAGGCTGTGGCCGACACAAAGTTGGTGGCCTGGGAGGAGGTTGCCTGCGTGAAATAGATGCAGTCGTAGCCGTTGGCCGTGTCGAGGCGCGCCGGGTCGATCTCGAACACAACCTGCTTGTTCTTCACATCGGCGGCGACGGCGTAGGAAGCCGCATCGGTCTGGCGCACCAGCGTGTCGCTTGCAACCGTGTCTTCGTTCGACCAGATCGCGACGGACGGCCCGGCCTTGTTGGTGCTTGCGGCCACCGAGGTGGCCTGCCGCAACGTCGGCGTGGTCGCGTGGCCGGCGGCCTGCGTGTATTCGAAAACGACCCAGGCCTTGTGCGCCGTCTTCAAGCTCAGAACATCGGTGGTCAGCGCGCCATTGGTGGTCTGCGGCTGCAGCATCTGGACGATCTTGAAATGCTGCGGCAGGGAAAGCTGTCTTGCCATGGTGATGGCTCCTTTGTTGGATGAGGCGGCCTACACCAGCAAGCCGCAGGGGACGTTGCTGCCGCAGTCCGTACTGCGGCAGTCAGGTTTTCGCGTCAGCGAAAGGCTGTCAGCCGCGGGTGGCCAGCGTGACGAAGGGCGACAGGGTGTTGGTGCCCTTGTAGGGCGTCAGAGGGGAATGCCAGATCGGCTCGCCATCGACGCGATAGGTGATGCGGAACACCATTTCGTCGGTCAGGAAGGCGACATGCATCGACGATGCCATGTTGACGCCGCCCTTGTCCGCCAGCACGTACTGGCTGAAATCGACAAGCGAGACGTCTCCTTCCGTGCCGAGGGTGTCGGCATATTCCTGCGGGATGACGGGACGGCCGAACAACGTGCCGTAAGGCAGACCGGAAATGCCGTTGGCCGGCAGATAGACCGGCACGCCGGCCGTGCCGATGACCTGCGCCATGGAGAACAACTGCGGCTCGACATCCTGGTTGATCACCCAGACGGCATTGGCGCGAGACCGCGACCACATGCGCGACCACATATCCAGGGCGTTTTCATAGGTGAACGTCTTCGCAGCCTGGCCGGTCTTCTTGGCAACGGTTACCTTGGCCGATGAATTGAGGAAACCAAGAGGCATGCCGGCGCCCGTGCCGCGGAACATGGCGTCCTCGGTCATGAACGTGATTTCCTCAGAGAAAGCCTGGGTGGCGATCGTGTTCATCACGGAAGCATCGGCCATCAGTTCGTCGGACACGTACCAGTTGGCCATCAGCTTCTTCAGGTCAAGCTCGACCAGGCGGAACTTGGGCTTGGTGCGCGTAGCAGTGTCGCCTTCGCCGACCCAGTAGGACTGGACGCCACCCCAGCGGCTGCCGGTTGCGCGGCTGGTTTCATCGACGCCAGGAATCTTGATGCCGTTCGCGCCAGTCGAAAGAGACAGCTTCTGCGCCCGGCTCATGATCTGGCCCATGTCGTAGGCGCGGGCGAAAACGGCCGTGGCAAAATCGGTCTGCACCAGGAAGCCGCCGGCGGACGGGTCCACTTCCCCGGCGCCAGTCGGGGCGCGCTGGAGGCGCGGGTCGATGCGGCCCGGGTCGCGTGTCAGGTAGTAATTGGCAACCGCACGGAGCTGCTCGCCGAACGATCCGAAATGCTGTTGCGGATCCGGCGTGAAATTCAGCGTGGAGCGGACACCACGGATGTAATCGTCTGCAGACCAGGTCTGACGCACCGAGCGCGAAGCAAGGTGGTCCAGCGAAAAGCCGGTCGGGACGGTGATGGCGACCTGCTCATCACTGGCGCCTCCGGACACCGGACGCGCCAGCGAAGCCGAACGGGAGCGAGCCGCCGTCAGGCGGTCAATCTGGCCTTGCAGATCAGCGATCTCCGCCTCTTTTGCGGAATACTTGCCGGCATCACGCACGAATTCATCCGTGCCCAGCTGGTCAACCGCCCTGCTCAGGGCCTGGCGGAGTTCGGTCAGTTTATCCATCATATATCTCCTTGAGACGGATGTGCCGCACGCGCGGCGTTGTCCCGCGCCAGGTGGCTGCGGATCTTGGTGTCCTGCGATGTCGGGGTAGATGGCGCTTGGCGCGCAAACGGTTCAGGCGGTTTCAGCAACCGCAATGCGAAGCTTCATGGCTGCGGCGCGACGCAGGCGCATGGCGCGTTCGCCTTCTTCCGGGTCCGCGACATCGTCTGCATCTGGTGCGTTCTTTTCCAGAAGCCCGCGGATCATGCCGCATCCACGGTCGATCATGTCGTGCGCTTCGTTCAGCATGGCGGCATTGTCTGCGGAAAGCATTTTGCCGGAACGGGACAAAGATGCACCGGCGCGCTGACGCAAAAGCGAAACCGCGCGGGCGCGGCTGGTGGCAGCATCGTCGCCTTCATCATCGGGGCCAAGCATCGCAGCGACTTCTTCGCCGACAAGTTGAACCAGCACATTGCCCAGGGCGGCTTTCACCACCAACAACTCATCGGGGATCAGCGTATCCTTTTCCCGATACTGCTTTTCCCAGTCGATGTCCTGCTGCACGCAGTCAAGATCGCACAGCACGCTGGCCAGCCAGCTGACATGGTACATGGAGCGCTTGAATTCATTGATCGACATGGCGGCCTTCCTTGACTGGTCAGTGGTGGCAGGCAGGAATTCGGTTTCGAGAAGAGCGTCACTCCAGCCGTCCGAGATTTCCTCGAAACGTTCGCGCCCGAGAACAATTTGCCCGTCATAGGCGGCGACACCGTCCGGCAAACCGCGGTAGGACAACGTGACGTGCGGGTGATACTCGGCAAAATCCCAGGATGCGCCCGCATCGCGGATTTCCTGCCATCGTGCCGCAAGCGCGGCATTTTCGAACCGCAGCACAACAGCGCCGCCATCACCAAGCGGCGCAACGGTACGGTTTGCGTCGGCGTCGACAACCAGATCGTCGCTTGCCGGCGCCAGCTTCGTCCAATCGAACGCTTCCCGGCTATAGGCCACGGTGACGTGCATATCCTCTCCGGGCAGAGAGCTGGCAAAACCCTGATCGCGCATCCATGAGCGGATTTCCGCATGGTTCATGACCGGTCGGGACACATACAGTGTCTTGCCGGCCGACCTTCGGCCGGGGCTCGGCATCCGGGCAGCACGGCGGAGATCTTCCACATCCGCTCGCACCATCATCATCATGCCGCCCTCGTCGAGGATCCGACCGGCCCAATCGAAAATTGGGCTGGTGTCGATGCCATTGGCCCGCGCCGTGGCAAGGGCGGTTGGAAGCGACGGAACCGGAACCTGCGAGATTTCCATCAGGTCCACCAGTTCGAAATCCACACCGCCGGGGCGGGATCTGTCGTTGGCAAGGCGCCATTTGACCGGGTCCCACGAGACTGACGTTGCGTTGAGATATCCCTCTTTCACCATCTGAAAGATCGTGTCGGCAAAAGGATAAATTTCCCGGTCCATGTATTCCACTGATCCGGACAGCACCCCATCGCGCTGCGCGAGATCGACCACGCGGCCGATCGGCGGCTGCGACAGGTCGTGCGCCCACAAGAACACCGGGTTGCGCAGGTAATTGTCCAGCGTCCAGGCGGCGATGGTGTGATTGTCCCGCGCCACCGAAGGATCGGAGAACAGATAACGGATGATGCGGCCATTGCTGTTGGCCAGATCGACCTGACCCGCCGCACGCATGACGGAGGTCTTTTGCAGTGGGGCGTTGACCACCGCATGCCGCGCAAAATCGTCAATGGTGATGGTCATTGCGCGGTATCCTCGGCAATCGTGGCGGTCAGCATCCATGCCCATTTCTTGTGCGCGTCCATCCGCTCCTGCAGATAGTTGCTCAAGCCCCGCTCAAGCTGAATGCTCGCCAACTGGTCGGCCCTACCCAATGCATTAACCACCGCAGCGGTGGCATCGATCAGTTCGAAAATCATGCCCGCCGTTGTCGGAATTCCCCCGAACGCAATCGACGCCGGGGCGGAGATTTCTGCAAGCGAAGCCGGCGCCATGGCGTTCAAGGTCCGGAGCCTCTCAGCCAACCCGTCAACAGCGTCGTGCGCGTCCTCGTAAATGTCGCCAAACAGCTCATGCAGCTGCGGAAACAGCGGACCCTGCACATTCCAGTGAAAACTGTGCGCCTTGAAATACAGGCACCAGGTTTCGGCAAGCGCCACCCGTACCGAAGCCAGCAGGTCATCCATGGATATACTCCTTGTCGCGCAGGAACGACGACCCGCCGGCCGCGCGAAGACGCTTCGACAACTCCTGCAAAGCAATGTCATCGCGGTTATCGCGTACAGCAGGCGCGGCTGGCGCCACTGTCACAGCCCGAGCGCGCGCCGCAGATTCCTGCTTGGTTGGGCGGCCGGCACCATCCGGGGCGGTGCCCGTTGACTGACTGCCGGCCGCGGCCATGTTCTGCGGGAAATGCAGCTTTGCCGCTTCACCGCCCTCTGGCTGCATGCCGAGATCAATGCGGGCCTCATCCGGTGTTGCCATCATAGACATGATCATGGTGCGCCAGTTGTTGACGCGCGCAGTCATGTCGGCCGTGGTCAACTCTCGGTAATCGAAATCGATGGACCGACCTTCACGCCGCAGGCCGAAGGTGCTCTCCAGCTTTCGGCTCCAGCGGTTGGTGTAACCGGTCAGCGTGTAGTTCACATATTCCTGCGATTGCTGGCCGATATTATTGTTGGTCGAGCGGTCGAGAATGCCGACCATGTGCATCGGCACTCGGAAAATGCGCACGACATCCTCAAGCTGGAATTTGCGGGACGCGATGAATTCCAGATCGGCCGAGGTCATGTCCAGCGCCGAGAATTTGACGCCTTGCTCCAGAACAGCGGTCTTGCCCGAATTCTGCAGACCGCCGAAAAGAGTCCGCCAGTCGGCAGACATGCGCTCGGCGGCGCCCGGCGACAGCTTTTGATCCGTGGTCAAGATGCCGGACGGTTTCGCACCATTCCCCATCCACCGGGCGGCCTGCTGCTCCTGCGCGATCGACAGGCCAATTGCCTCGCGAGCAACGGAGATTCGCGAAACGCCCAGCAGGCCATTCAAAGAAAACCCGCGGATGTGCAGCATGTCGCCGAACGGAATAAGAAACGGCTGACCGGCAAGCTCCGATTTCAGATGCAGGCCCTGGGGCGTGACGCGGTAGAACAGGCCACCATCAGGCGCTTCCCACAAGGCAACCCAATCGGCATTGATCGGAACAAGTTTCATCGGGTATCCGCGCCGGTCGCGCACAATCACCGAATAGGCGTTGCCTCGCAGCACAAGGCTGATCTGCTTTTGCTCGCGATATTCCAGCCCGTTCTGCCAGTCATTCGGATCCTGCAACAGATCGGAAAGGTAATGCGCACGATCTTCGATTTTGCTGCCATCAGCCAGGCGCTGGTTGACGGCCCACGGCAATTTTGCCACATCCTCGGCCAGCATCGTCACGCAGGCCAGCACAGCAGACGCACTTAACGCCGTCTGTTGATTGACGGCAACGCCAGTCACCGATGGTGTCGAGAACACGGAGTCCTGCCACAGGCGCTGGTCATCCATGCTTTCGGAGCCCGAACGGCTATGTGCACCGCGCGCAATCGCGCCAAAGATGCCGCGAGCCATCAGTTAGCCCTCGATGCAAGATAGCTACCAGCTATTGCCAGCGCACCACCCACGATAAATCCGGCCGCAGGCATGATGATGTAGCAGCCATAAGCAACACTGCCCACGCCTGCGATTCCTACGGAATCCCGCAGGACAATCGGTGCATGGATTGCGATGGCGCGAAGAACCTTGCTCAAGGCCTATCCCTATCCGAAAAACAACAGGCCGCGCTCGGCCGAGTAGGCAAGAGCCTTTTGATAAGGCTCCGGGTTCTTGACCATGACGGTCGCTGCATTGAACAGCGCCATGGCCGGGTCAATCTTTGCATCGCCTGCTGTCTGCTTCGTCGCGCGGATGGCGGTGGCAGTGGGCTCTATCTTAAGGTTGGAGATGCACCAGCGCATAAGTGGGCCACCAGAATGCTTCAACAAACCGTTCGACAAGCGGCGCTCAGTCGTTTTGATCGGGTTCATCAGACCGAAGCCCTGAGGCACACCGACCAAAAGGCCGTTCTCCTCGGTCACATCAACGTCCGTGACTGCCAAGGCCTCAACAAAATCGCCAATCCCCGCAGGGTCAACTGCCACACAGGACAGCAACCCGCGATCTTTTACCATTTTGACCAACTCAACGATGGAGGCTATATCCTCCAGTGCCGTATCAACGATGGTCAGCTGCCCCGCCTTGTCTATGTCGAGCAGAATCGGCGCAATCTTTTTACGGGCGGTTAGCAGCTTTCGGTGGCAAAAGGCATGTGACCACGAAAGCCACGGCTTCATATAAACCTTTGTGACGCGGCCATTGACTTTGGTTTCCACCTCAATCTCCTCAGGCTCGCGACCGATGATCGTCAAGCCGAAAAGATCGTCCAGGCCTCCGCCATCTACACCGATGGCGACAACTTCGCATCGGTCCAGCAAACGATCCAGAGCATCAAACTGGGGCAGAGCGGCAAGTTCTTCATCTTCGGCCGAAAGCCAAAAGTCAGATCCCGCCCAACGATTGGCGCGCGAACGCATGCCAATCTCAACGTTCAAATGCTTTGCCAGAAAGCTCTGGTACGTGTCCCCTTCCTCGTCGGCGCCGCTGCGCACATTAAGGAATTTGCGCTCCAGCCATTCCCGCCGAACGGAGCGCCCCATATTGGGGTTGGTGATGTACCAATTCTTTGGGTCTAGATATTCCTCGCTGTCGATCATGCTGTCCGGGAACTCATAGAGCACCGGCAGGGACCGATTATCGTCGATCTTTCCGTCCCGAACGTCTCGGAAGTAATCCAGCTTTTCCTTGAACACGCCCGTTGGCGGCTCATCGGATTGCGTCGTGATGTAGACCACGAAGCCTTCCGGCCTCGAAATGAGACCGCCTGTCGCTTCCTGCAGCATTGGGCTGGCGCCGGCTTTCTTGCCGAACAGCCAAAGCTCTTCGACCAGGACGAATGCAGCCTTCTTGCCGCCGGCTGTTTTGCTATCTGCCGATATGACCTTCAGCACAGCCTTGGTCAGTTCGTGCGTAATTTGCTTCAGGTTGTCCTGCACCTTCAGGAGCTTTTCCAGTTCTGGATCGGCTCGGACCATGGCAGCGGCAGGCTTGAAGCTGTTTCCGGCGATTTCCTGCGTCGGCGCAAGGATCAACAGTTCCTGGTTATGGCGCCAGTTTCGGATCAGTGCCGTCAGCATCACACCGGCAGCAATGGTGGACTTGATGTTCTTCTTCGAGATGAGGAGGAAGAACTCCTCAATGTGGCGCTGCGCACTATTCGGATCATAGGCCCCGAAGATGGCAGCCACAAAATCGAACACGTAGGGTTCGCAGGCTTCGCCAAAGGTCGGGTGGCGATGGCGCCCGATCGACTTGTCGTAGAACTGCGGCAGATCCGTGATCTGCAGCGACTTGAAAACGTCGAGAGCAGCCTCCGCTTCATCAGGGAACAGCGGCTCAAACGGAATGAGACTGTCGCCGGCAACGATGCGCTTTTCCCAGTCAGGGCATGCTGTGGTGAAGCGCATCGGGATTCTCAATCATGAATATTCAGCCGCCGGTGTCATCATCGGCCGCCAAAGCCTGGCCGTTTGCAGCGATGAGCCGTGGACCGGGCGGCGGCGCAAACTTGCCGCCGACTTGGCGCGCCGCCTCGCGCTTGGTTTCTTTCTTGCTCACATACCCACGGCCTGACGGCGCGTTGGCAGCACGGGATCGAAGGTCGCGCGCCACGCGCTCGGCATCCACATCGTTAAGCGACTTGATCGCAGCCGAGAGTGACGCTGCGTTGCCGGCCAGGCCATGCTGGATCTGTGCGGTGCGGAGCTTCGTCCGAAGGCGGTTCAGCATCACTTCACGCTGCCGCAGCAAGTGTTGGTAATGCCGGCGCAAAGTTTTGACATCGAGACCAAGCGTCGTCGCAATGTCCTTGTTCGTCTGACCGGCCGCAAGGAGCACCATGACGTTGATGGTCGACGCTTCTGTCGGCTCATGGCTCGGTCGCCCCTGCCGCCGTCCAGGCGGATCGATGGGGTTGCCGAAAAGGTCAATCTGCTCGGTCATGGCCGGTGCCCTGCCCCGTCAGGTAAAAATGGGAATAAACCATGCGAAAATCGCAATCCCGCAAATACTCCTCTGCTATCCCCTTGATTTTGTTGGTCGGACCAGCTTTTCACCAAGTCATTCAGCCCTAAACCGACAATCGGGCCGGGAAAAACCATCCGCCACAAAAAAAGTGTGCCGCTGAGACCTGTGCGGTTACACCCCTTGGGTTAGGATGGGGATTTAAACCCCCTACCCCCCCTACCTGACAGACGGGCGCCGCGCGCCGCCGCCGTCTTCTTCGTGTGATGCGACCCGCAAAGGCATTGGCCGTTCTCCACATCGAAGGCCGGACCGCCATCCTTGCGCTCGATGATGTGATCAGCGAACAGCCGGGCCGGCGCCCGCACTTCGCACCGCCTGCCATCAACGACAGCCTGGCACTGATACCCAGCGCGCTTCTTGACGTCCGCCGCCCAGCGCCGATGCTCCGGCGACAGCAATTCAGGATCGGCCGCTTTGGCCGGCGGTCGCACGGTGCGGGTGTCAATCGTGCGGATCCCGGCGATGGATTTGAGTTTCATGACCGCATCACCGCCTCCCGCAATTGCCGGCCAAGGCCCGCAAACACGAAGCCCGCCGAGCGTTTCCGCCAGCGGGCTTTTCATGAGAATTATCTAGGGTCCAAGTTATGTCAAATATCTGCCGCGCCGGAAGGGGTATCGCGAAAAATATCATGAAGCCTTTTCAACGGCTTGCATTTGCGCCCGCATTTTCGCGGCGCGCACCCACGGCTGCCGGTCGGCCACGAAGGCATAGATTGCGTGGTCATGAAGCCGCCCGGAAAGACTGTCGGCCAGGAAGCCAAGAGCATCACGCCAGAGCTGCCAGTCCAGCCGCGAGAGGATATCGCCCCGCATCATCTGCGAAAGCTCATACTTGCGATAGGCGCCGCTCACCGGCCGAGAGCGCTTGCGGTCAAAACCATCCGTCTCGAATTCATAGACCCGCCCCAAGGCATCCTTCTGCGTCTTCTTCACAAACCACCGGGGCTTTCCGGCCGCACTCACCATGCGAAACGCCGGCTGCTCGCAATGCCAGTCCGGGCCACGCCCCAGAATGGCAGCCCCCGTTACCAGTGCCACCAGGTGCCGCCCGGAAAGCCGCTCGCCCTTCAGGCGAACCTCGCAGGCCACCCGCTCCACCTCGCTTGCAATGAGCCCATGCGGATCGTCCATTTCCGGAAAAGGCATCCAGCCGGCCGGGATCTCGAAGCCGATGCGCGCCAGCCCGCGCACCGCCTCCCCCACAAGAAGCGCATCGCGGTGCGGCTCGCCATCCTCGATGAAGCCGGGGATCACGCCAAAGGCGTTCGGGCTCTTGTCGATAAGCGTGCCGAGCGTCGCCATATCCTGCGTCACGCTCCAGTTGGAACCGGCAACCGTCGTCAACCGGTCACCTGCCGCCCCCACCTTGCAAAGCTCCTGACAGAAGGCCCATTGCAGAAGCTCCTCAATGCCCATGACCTTTTTCACGTCAGCATTCATCTTTTTTTTCATCGCTTCTTTCCTTTAGAAAGAGGTGTTGGACAGCAAGTACAGATAAGGTTTTTTGACGGACAGAAAATTAGAAAGATGGACAGCAAATTAATCAATAAATTCAACATATGGACAGCAAGTACAGCAAGTTACGAACCTTTTGCATGTGAGGAGTTAGGTAACATTTTCTAAACGGCACAGTAGACGAAACATCGCGCGCGCAGGCGCGCACATGCGTAGGCCGCAACTTTGCTGTACTTGCTGTCCGTGCTGTACAAACCACTGATATGACTGGTCTAATTCGAACGTCCGTGCTGTCCGTTGAGGGCCTCGGCAATACGTTTGCTGTACTTGCTGTCCGCTGCGCTGGCCCCACACCCTTTGAAAAGGGCGAAAGGCCAGCATAGGACGATGCGGCACGACCTGTCCAGCGAAGGGTCCGGGTCTTCATCGTCAGTTTCCGTTCAGTTTGGCGCGGATATCGGCGCGAACGCGTAGGCCGCAATAGTAGCTGCCATTGGATTTCATGCGGGCATATGCGGATTTCACCATGCCCTTGCCGAACCCTGAAAGCGTCATATGGGGCGCGTTCGCCTGCGGTGCCCACCGGCAATAGAGCGCGTAGAGATCGCTGCTTTGCACCCGGCTCATTGGGTCCGGCTGGCAACATTCATCAAGAAAATCGGATATATAGCGCGAGAGGCTGCGCTCATGGTCCGTGCTGCCGGCGCTTTCTGCCCGCTCTTCCAGTGGCAGACCAAGCTCTCGCCACAGCGCCTGCGCGGCCCGGCGCCCATGCGTCAGGCGCGTTTCCTTCACCAGCGCCAGCTTTTCGCGCATGATTTCGAAATCCAGTTGCGGGGCGTAAGCGCCCGTGCGCCGCAACGCCGGCAGAACTTCGTGAAAGACGAACCGCTTCAGCCGCTCAGCCTCCGGCTTGGTGCTGGTAAAAATCAGCCGATAAAGGCCAGGCTCGTTGACGGAAGCCATTTCCTGCGGGCCACCAAGGGTGTCATTTACTGTGACACCCTTCTCTTCGTCAGGAAGCCGCGTAAGCGCTTGGCGGCTATTCTCCAGACCAAGGCATCGGCACACATCAACAGCCACGAACCAATCCTGGCCTTCTTTCTGGAAAGCCCGCACCGGCAAATTCTCGAAATCGAACGTCATCATGCTCATGCCACTTCTCCTTTGGCATCGGCCATTCTGGAAAAATAGAGCACGTGCAGAGGCTGCGTAGACTGCTCAGCGCGGCCAAGTATTTCCTCCGCTAAAGTGGCAAGATGCCCGATGCTGGTGGCGCGGCGGTCAAGATCCGTCAGGGGCAGGCCCATCAGGTCCACAATCGCAAAAACGAGGGCCCGCGCCGCGATGATCTCGCTTTCGAGCTCGTACAACAGGTCAAATTCGGTGAGGTCAGCAGGCTTCGTGCCGTCTGTCATTGTGGTTGCTCCAGGTTCCCGTTGAACCCGGCACCATCTGCTAAAATGGCGGCCGGGCAGACGCGGGTTAGCAGACCCAGTGGAGCACCAGGCAAGCCTTTCGGCTTCCGCACGTCGCCCGGCCATAGAAAAACGCGCTCGAAAGCTTCGTCTTTCCATAGCGCGTTGACTGCGCTCCATCGGTAGGGCTGCTAAACCCCGTCGCGGATTTTGCCGCGACAACCTTATGGTGCGCCAGTTTGATCTGTTTTGCAAGACATCCGTCGGCCCAGCATCCCCGCCGAAATAATACTCGATCTTTGGCCAATATTTCGGTTCAATCCCTTGGGGGATTGTTCCGCTTTGGGGGGAAGCATGCAAAAGAGCTACAGTGCTTTTTTCGATGTTGAAACAACAGGCTTCGAAGAAACCGATCGAATTGTCAGCTTCGCCTGCATCAAGGTCGATCTGGAAGCCGCCAGAAGTGGCGCTTTTGACTGTTCGCTGATGCATCTGATCTTTGACCCCGGGAAGAAAAGCCATCCATCGGCCGAGGCTGTGCACGGATACAATGATTGGCTCCTGCGGCATCAGATGCCGTTCTACGAATGCGCAGAAGACATTTTCCAACTGCTCGATTCGGCCAAGACTCTCCACGCTCATCATTTGGAATTCGATTATGGCTTCGTGTCTCGCCAATTGGGGGAGAGCGGCCTCGAACTGCGCGACAAGAACCTCATCTGCACCATGCAGGATTATCGAAATTCGTTCTCCGGAAAATCGAACCTTGAGGTGGCGGCAAAGCGGTTTGGCCTGAAGAGGTCCGGGCGCAAACACAGCTCGCTTGAAGACGCGTGGCTCTGCATGGGTGTATATCTTGGCAACCGAGGTATCCGCATCCCACAAGCACCTTCCGAGATTTTGACACCACCGACCAATTTGCAGCGAGCACCGCCGCGGCCATTGGGCTCTCTCCCAAGACGGAAACCGTTCAAGTCGACCTTGCCGCCGATCTACAGGGAGATGCTGGAGAACGTGATTAACTTGGACGATCACAGCATGTCGTCCTCTTCATAGGCGCGGCCGCCAGCATGCTGCTCTTCACGCTGGCCGCGAAACTCTTCTTTCACGCGGATGCCGCGATAGAATGTGCCGTTTGAGCGGATACGCCAGAACATGTGCATTAGCCCGTCCGGGCCCTTCCATGTCTTGCGGGTTTGGTCAGGCAGGCGCTTCGAGAATGTTGCCTGACGAAACTCTGAAAGTCCTTCTCTCTTGGCAAAGCGCGCAAAACCATTGAACAGATCCTCGGGCGTCTCCTGGTCGCTGTCATTGCCGGTCACATGGCAGGCATTGCGCAGGAATGCCCCGATCGGATCGCTCTCCTCGCGATATTCGGCCGTCGCGGCCCTGACACCCTCCGGCACGCCGAGCCCGTTTGCCAGATAATCCAACGCACCCTTCACCATCCAGGCGAAAACGCCGTGACGCTCGGCCCGCAGCTTGCGCGGCAGGTCTCGGTCCACCTCATCTTCCGGGATCTGGATTTCCCACGGCACCAGGTGCACGCGCCGCCAGATCCCGTCGCTATCATCCTTGATGATCGGTTTGTGGTTGCCCGAAAGGATGATCTTGAAATGCGGGATCATCTCGAAGAAGTCCTTGTTCAGGTGGCGCACCGCCAGCGGCTCGCCGCCCGTCAGCGCCTTGATCAAAGCGTCCTTCAGGTGAACCCCCATTTCCGGCTCGGAGGCCGCCACAAGGCGCACGCCGGGCAGGCGCGCGAGATCCGGCGTCGCTTCCGCGCCCGATCGGCGCTTTTCGCCGGCAAAGCTGTCGATCGACATGGAGGCGGCATAATCGCCCAGAATATCCACCATCAGGTCGACGAAGGTGGATTTGCCGTTTCGTCCCGCGCCATAGAAGAACAGCAGGCACTGCTCGCCCGTCAGCCCCAGCAGGCAATAGCCCATGTATCGCTGCAGAAACCGGCGGTATTCGACATCCGGCATCACCCGCTTCAGGAACTGGTCGAACACCACGCACGAAGCATCCTTCAGCACCATCACCTCGGCCATCTTGGAAATCAGGTCGCGCGGCTCGTGCCGGTCCAGCCGCACAGACCATTTCCCGGCCTGGCCGCCCTGCGCTTCCGAACAGTAGAACCGAAGCGTGCCGCTTTGGGTGTTCAGAGCATAAAGATCCGTATTCAGCTGCTTCACCTCGACGGAGCAATAGGGCACCGCCTCGCGCAGCATGTTGTCGATCTTGGAAGATCCGCAGGCGCTCTTGGCATGAGAGTGGCGGGATGAAATCCGCCCGGAGCGGTCCTTTTCCACCGCGTCCATGGCGTCGATCAGCACCTGCAGC
Organism: Neorhizobium fuzhouense; assembly: GCF_042611105.1. Classification (NCBI taxonomy): domain Bacteria; kingdom Pseudomonadati; phylum Pseudomonadota; class Alphaproteobacteria; order Hyphomicrobiales; family Rhizobiaceae; genus Neorhizobium; species Neorhizobium fuzhouense. The sequence goes on from NZ_JBHFFP010000022.1 coordinate 31,242, forward strand.
CTGTCGTATTGCTCCAGCTTCTCGGCGTCCCAGTCCTTGCCCTTCTTGCCCAGCGCCTTCATGTCCTCGCGCGCCTGGCGCCCGGCCACGATCTTGGCCTTCTCCTCGTCCGAGCAGTCGAGCAGGATCGCCTCGTCATCGATGAATTCGGCCGTGCGGTGGGCAAAGCGGCGCACCACCGCGCCGGATGTATCCTCCAGCCAGCGCTGGCCGTCATAGCCGTGCCAGCCCACATGCGTCACATGGCGCAGAAACCGGCCATAGCGCACGCGCAACCGCTCGCCATTGCCAATGTCGGTTTCCGGCAGCGCGGCGCATTCCTCGAGGATCTCATCCGGCGAAAGCTCCAGGTCCGCTTCGGCCTCTTCCGGCTCGGAAATGGGCAAGGGGTCCGGGTTTCCGGTGTAAAGCGCGCGCTGCGCATGGGCCTCTTTCAGCAGCTGCGCCACCGCCTCCGGCACGCCGCCCTTCGGTTTGTCTGTCATCTGCGCGGCGTCCAGTATCTTTCAAGCATGAAGTTGAATAGCCACCCCGCACCGCAAGCGATTGCCAAGACGCAAGGGATCGTCCAGGAGCCAAAATAATCTGCTGGCAAAACGTTGAGCAGCGAACCCGACATCCACGGAACCATGAATAGCCAGTATTTTTGCTCTTTCATCACACGCCTCCCTTGTTCAGCGCGGCACTCAGTGCCCCTGAAAAATCCATCCCCTCGGGCGGCCATATCACCTGAGGCAGAAGCCCGGGGCGTGACAGCCGCGCCAGGGCGCGCGCCATGGCAGAGGCGGTAAACACCGGCTCGCTGTCGCCATCGGCGAGCAGCAGAAGCTCCGCCACATGATCCGCCACCTGCATGGCATCGTCCGGCCCCTGGCGCGCCTTCGGCACGGGGCCCGGCACCTTCACCTTGCGCACGCGGCCGAGCGTATCGGTGTAGGTCAGTTCCGGATGCATGAAGGCAGAGGCCGGTTCGGCCGGGCCGGCCAGATTGCCGAGATCGCCGGAGGTGAAATAGAACGTGTCAGCGCGAAACCCTTCGGCACCCGCAAAGGCCACGACGTTCTCGATCCCCTCGCCGCCCGCCCAGCGCAGAAGCTCCGGCTGGCCGATCAGCGGCACGATCCCGCCCTTCTTCACACCGCGCATTTTCTTCGAGGCCAGCCGTTCGTAAAACCCGGCCTCGATCAGCTCGGCCGACGGCGCCTGCCGGCGATGATCGGTCACCACGTCGTAACCGGCCTCCTGCCCTTTCTTGGTCAGGCCATAGAGGATCGGCCGATATTTGCCTTCAGGGCAAATGAGGTCGATCCATGTCTGGTGGCAGCCGATGATGCGCGCTTCAGGATTGACGATCGGCAGGATCATCGCCGGGCCGGAATAGATCGACAGCGGCCGGCCGGCCCGGTCCTCGCCCTTGTAATAGCCGGCGGAAGGCCGGAAGCGGGCGTTCTCGAACAGCGTTTCCGGTACAAGAAACCCGGTGCGCGCCTTCAGGTAATCGCGGATCACGCCGCGGCCGAACACCGCGACATTCGTGCCGGACAGGCAATCCGCCGCTTCCAGCCAGAGGCCGCGGGCGCGCATGATCTCGCGGTCGCGGTGTGCGTTGCGCTCCTCCTGCTTCTCGCTGGTCTGCCGGTCGAGATCGGCCTGCGCCTGCGCAATCCGCGCCTCGCGCTCCGCCCTCTCCTCATCCGTCTCCCGCTCGCCTTCCTTCGGGATCTCTTCACAGAGAAGCGCCGAACAGGCCTCCAGAAAGCCCGCGCGGTTGCGCAGATCAAGCAGCAGCACATGCGCCGCAAGGCTCAAGCCATCGCGCCCGCCCAGCCCACAGCCACGGCAATTCCACACGCCCTTGCCGCGGTTGACGGAAAACCGGTCGACCCCGCCACATCCAGGCTGCGGGCATGGCCCCTGGTATTCGCTCTTGCCCTTTGCCGCCTGCGGGATTTTCAGGATGTCGCAGGCGCGGGCAAAATCCACCGTCTTGGCGCGCAGAATGAATTCGTCGAGGATGGTGGTCATGCCGCCACCCTCTCATTCCAGACCGACAGATGGTTGCAATTAGCCGCCACCAGCGCCTTGGCAACCGGCGGGCACACGCTGTTGCCAACGCAGCTGACCTGCACGGATTTGGAGAACGGCACCCACAGCGGCCCGCCATTGTGGCCAATGCGCGCGGCGTCGAAATAACCGTCGATCTTGTAATCCGCCGGGAAGCCTTGCAGGCTGAACAGCTCACGCGGCGTCAGCATCCGCATGCCGATATCGACCACCACGTAGGTCACGCCATCGACGTCGAGCGTCACGAACTCGCGCTCGTCCCAAACGCCGTGGGCGCGCAGGAAATCCGCCACCTGCCGCGCCCGGCCCGCCTGCGCCTCCGTAAACGGCGGCGCGCTGACGGTTGCCGCGACATGGCCGAACCGGTCCCGCGTCGTCACGGTGCGGCAGGGCTCGTCCTCACGCCCGCCATCGCCCTGCCCGTAATAGGATTGCAGGTATGGCATCACCAGCTGGCTCTTGCCCTGCCCGTCCGCCATGATGGTGGCCGATGGTTCGTTCACGCCATGACCGGTCGAGGTGCCGAACTGACGCGCCACATAGGCGGACACGAGCTGCTGATGACTGCCGGATTGGGTAATGGTCGAGGATGCCTCGTCGAGCGGTCTTCCGGGGTTCACGCCACCGATGCGCCGGCTGTCGTTGTTCGCCTGCGCCATGAACCCGCAGAACACGGCGTTCTGGTCCTTGTCGCTGGCGGTAATCGTCTGCGCCTGTCCGTCGACAGGCCTGTTGGCGCCACCCTGCTGCGCATAGGTCAGAACGGGTGCCATGATGCCAAGAGGCGCGGCACCACCAGGACGCTTGATGAAGCTGTTTGCGGTGATGGTAGGCGCCTGCTCATCCATGGCAGATCCGGTCGCGCCGCCGTTGAACCGCTGGATTGAGGGTGCAACCAGCATCTGGTGGGCACCACCAGCCGTTACAGTGTGCGCCTGTTCGTCAACGCTCACATAGGGCTTCTGCGCGTTGCGCATTGTCATGACATGCGGTCCGATCAGCGCTTTCTCGCCACGGTTCGCGCCCGTGATCGTCCGCGCGCTTTCGTCGACACTCTCAACCCGACCTCCATGCGTCAGGTTGACCAAAAACGGCCGCTTCGCCTGCAACACATACCGATCAAAGCCTCGCGCAATCCGGGCATGACTGTTGTCGGCCAGAGGCCGCACTGCCCGCAACTGGTGCTTATGCCAGATCTCCTCAGCCGTATCGAAGATCGACGGGCACGGGATGCTCCAGTCCAGGTAATCGGCAACGATAGGCCATGGCTGCTTGCGCCCGGCAATCACGTCCTTGTCGTCAGGCGCGCCATGCGTCGGTTGCGGCCAGACGATCTTCTGGCCATCGAAGCGGATGATGATGAACAGCCGCTTGCGAATGGTCGGCGCGCCGAAATCGCGCCCGCGCAGCTCCCGGCTCTCCATGCGCCCGCCGAGTTTGCGGATGGTCTTGCACCATTTCCGGTAGGTCTCGCCCTTCCTGTCCGAATCCGGCATCAGCCCCCGCGGCGT
>NZ_JBHFFP010000023.1:0-23421 GCF_042611105.1 Neorhizobium fuzhouense
AAATCGCAGAAAAACTCGCAAGGCATTGATTTAATGGGGGAAATTTCGGCGCAAAAGCGACATAACCCTGCGGGAGGCGGAAAGAGGCACCGGAGACGTCGGCACAACAGGCCGGATAAGGGTCAACGGCCGGGGCGTTGGACATCGAAGGCGCGAGGCCGGGGCGCTCTCCTCCCCCGTCAACGCCTTTCCAGGGTCCAGCCGTCCTCCGGAAACGGAAAAAGGCCACCCGCGAACGGATGGCCTTTTGCAGAATTTTGGTTGGATTGGGCGGTCAGGCAGCGATCAGGCCGGCATCCCGCGGGATTTCCACGTCGATCTCCAGGATCGACACATGCTCGTCGCGGTCCACCTTGACGCGCACCTTGTCGCTGTCGACCTGTACATGCTTGGCGATGACGGCCAGAATTTCCTCGCGCAGGATCGCGACAAGATCCGAGCCGGCAGAGGCGCGCTCATGCGCGAGCAGCAGTTGCAACCGTTCCCGCGCCATCGGCGCCGAGACCTGCTTGCGGAAAAGCTTGAAAATGCTCATGCGGCTCTCCGTGCGAAAATCTTGCTGAGGATGCCGCGCTTTTCGCCCGGCATGGAAACCGGCAGCGCTTCGCCGGCCAGACGACGGGCCGCTTCGAAATAGGCCATGGCAGGAGCCGAACGGGCGTCGGCCAGCGTCACCGGTGCCCCGATATTGGAAGCGCGCAGCACATCCGAGCTTTCCGGGATGATGCCGAGCAGCGGGATGGACAGGATTTCCAGGACATCCTCGACCTTCAGCATATCGCCACGCTCGGCGCGGTTGGCGTCGTAGCGGGTAAGCAGCAGATGCTTTTCCATCCGCTCGCCGCGTTCGGCCTTCAGCGTCTTGGAATCGAGGAGCCCTATGATGCGGTCGCTGTCGCGCACGGACGAGACTTCCGGATTGGTGACGACCACGGCGACATCGGCATGGCGCATGGCAAGGGTTGCGCCGCGCTCGATACCGGCCGGGCTGTCGCAGATGACCCAGTCAAAATAACGCTTCAGCTCGCCTATCACCTGCTCGACCCCTTCAGCCGTCAGATTGTCCTTGTCACGGGTCTGCGAGGCCGGCAGCAGGAACAGGGTTTCCAGCCGCTTGTCGCGGATCAGCGCCTGCGGCAGCTTGGCATCGCCCTGGATGACGTTGACCAGATCATAGACGACCCGGCGCTCGGCGCCCATGACGAGATCGAGGTTGCGAAGCCCGACGTCGAAATCCACGACGACGACCTTTTCATTGCGCTGCGCAAGCGCGGCTCCAAGGGCTGCTGTCGAAGTGGTCTTGCCTACCCCGCCCTTGCCTGACGTGACGACGATTACCTTGCCCATCTTGCTCTCCTGTTCTTGCCGCATGCGGCTCACATCAGTTTTTCGGCGATGATCGCGTCGCCCTCGAGCCATAGCTGGACCGGTTGTCCATGAAGCTCGGGGGCCAGATCCTCGGCCATTTTGTAAACACCGTCGATCGCCACCAGCTCGGCTTCGAGCTTGCGGCAGAAGATGCGGGCCGATGCGTTCCCCACCGATCCCGCCATGGCCCGCCCGCGCAGCGCGCCGTAGATATGCACCGAACCGCCGGCGATGATTTCCGCGCCCGAGGCCACCGAGCCGACGACGGTCACGTCTCCCTCGGTAAAGATGATCGATTGCCCGGACCTGACCGGTTCGCGGATCACCAGCGATTGCAGCGTCTGCCGGGGCTCTGCGATCTGGGGCCGGTTGTCGACCTTCGCCGTCTCCACGGGAGCCTCATTTTCCGGCACCTCGACATCGCCTGCCGGGCGTCCGCCCTTCAGCGCCGGCGGCATGCCGGGCCCGATGGCGGAATGACGCGCCCCTTCGATGCCCATGATGCTGACATTGCGCTCGCCAAGGGCCGCTATCAATTCCTTCATCTGCGCCCGGTCGAGGCCAAGGTCCGTGACATCGAGCACCACCGGCCGTCCGAGGAAAAACCCGGCCGAGCGCTTCGCCAGATCGTCAAGGCGCGTCAGCCAGTCGTCGAGCGGCATGTCCGGAGACAGGACCACCGCCAGGAATGAGCGGCCTTTGATGCGGATGGAGCGGGCGTCTGTTAGCACTTTGGTCATCTACGTAAACAAATCGTTGATCATGCCTAGCGCCGGCATGGTTAACAAAGGGTTAACGATGGAGCATGGGCGAAGCTTGCGCAGACCTGCAATCCTTGCGGGCTCCCTTGATTTCATGAGGAAATTTCGCGCAAGCTTCGGGTTAACGATCGAGTGAACCCTGCCGGCTCGGGACGAAAGCCTTGTATGGCAGGGGGTTGGAGCTGCCTGTGTCATCGTAACAACAGACGGGACGCAATCACTTCCGCAAGCACCTCTGCCACCGCATCGTGCCTTCTGTCTGATGCGCGATGTTCAAACGAATCGCAGGGCGAGCTTGTGGCGCGCTCAGCAGGCCGAGATCCTCTGCCTGCCACGGCCGCCATCCTGTTGCGATTTTCCGAACGATACGGGCGAGATTTGGTGCTTGTCAGGGGTGTTCTTCTCGCGCAGGTTTACCTAGAAACAATGGAGGCGGGAGCGACGGCATGGCGCAAGACACACCGGCTGGCTGGGATCACGACGGTTTCCTACGCCAGGCATTTGCCGTGGCGATGCGAGCAAGAGAAGCGGGCAATCATCCGTTTGGCGCCATCCTCGTCGGTCCGGATGGGGTCGTGCTGATGGAACAGCAAAATGCCTATCACCCGAACCATGACATGACGGGTCATGCCGAGCGGGTGCTAATGACGCGCGCCTCGCAAGCCTATCGGCCGGATTTTCTGGCGCAGTGCACGATGTACACATCCGCCGAGCCCTGCGCGATGTGTGCTGGTGCCGCCTACTGGGCCGGCATCGGCACCGTCGTCTTCGGCCTTGCCGAAAGCGACCTCAAACGCATAACCGGCGATCATCCGGAAAATCCGACACTCGACCTGCCCTGCCGCACGGTGTTCGACGCCGGTCAGCGGCGGGTCAACGTCATCGGCCCGCTCCTTGCCGAAGAGGCGGCCAGACTGCACGAGGGCGTCTGGTAAAAGCCAGCCAAGGGCTATATCGCCGCGCTCCTTCAGATACGCAGCTGACTTGTTTGACGCGCCGGGCGCAGTGTCGCGGCAAGGTGCAGATGCCCATCACGAACGCCAAACAGAACCGGGAAACAGTCAGCCAGCCTGGCGTTCGTGCGTGTCATCGCCTTTGCTCACCTGGGGGAAGCGACGTCAAAAGTCCCGCATTTTCCGCAGTTCGAGTTGCAGAGTGCAGAAGGCGGAATAGCGGTTCTTGTGGGTCGTCCGTATCTCTCCGACGGCGGGCTGGTAGACGCGGCCCGGCCGGCTCAAGGCTTGCATCGCCTGCTTCAGATCAGCAAAGCTTTTCGCCGCCGTAGCCCCCAGCAAGGCTGCGCCCAGGAGAACGGGCTCAAGGGTCTGGGGCGCGATCACCGGCTTGCCGCTGGCATCGGCAAGAAGCTGCCGGGTGAAATCATGCTGACCAGCACCGCCGCTGATGATGATTTGCTGCACGTCCGCGCCTGCCTGCGCCTGCGCCTCAATGATCTGCCGCAGGCCATAGCCGATGCCGCAGACGCCGGCGACGTAAAGCGCGATCAGGCTGTCGAGATCCCGTTCCATGCCGAGGCCTGCAATCGCGGCACGCGCGGCGGGATCGGCAAATGGTGCGCGATTGCCGAGAAACTCCGGCACGACATGAAGCCCCCTGGCAAGGGACACTGCCTCAGAAGCCTCGGCCTGCTTTGCAACCGCCAGATCCGCCAGCATCACCGGAAGCGGCACGCCGAGCGCACGCGCCCGTTCGCTAGCCTCCGGGAAAGCCGGATGAAAACTCACCAGTTGATCGATCGCCGCACCGGCGGCGCTCTGTCCGCCTTCGTTCAACCACAGACCGGGAACCATGGCCGAGAAATAGGGTCCCCAGACACCGGGCACGAATTTCGGATCAGTGGTCGAGGTCAGCGTGCAGGAGGACGTGCCGAAGACGTAACCCATGTTGAGCTCAGGCGTCCCGCCGATGCCGACCGTGCCGATACCGCCGGCATGGGCGTCGATCATCCCGGCCGAAACCGCCGTTCCGACAGGCAGGCCAAGATCATGCGCTGCAGCTTCCGTGAGGCCCTGCCCGACCGGCGTACCAGGCTCGACGATCTCCTGTCCGATCCGGGAAAACGCCTCGTCGGCCAGTTCGCTAAGGCCGATCTGGCGGAAATAATCCGGGTCCCAGCGACGTTCATGGGCAAGGTAGGTCCACTTGCAGGCAAGCGTACAGGTGGATCGTGCAAGGCTTCCCGTCGAACGCCAGGTCAGGAAATCCGCCAGATCGAAGAATTGCCAGGCGCCGGCAAACGTCTCCGGCCGATGTTCCTTCAGCCACAGCAGCTTGGGCGTCTGCATCTCGGGTGAAATGCGGCCTCCGACATAGCGCAGGACGTCATGACCCTGCGCATTGATCCGCTCCGCCTGCCCGATGGCTCTATGGTCCATCCACACGATGATATCGCGTTCCGGCCGCTCCGAGGGGCCAACCGCCAGGGATTTGCCCCCCTCACCCAAAACCACAAGCGAGCAGGTGGCATCAAAGCCGATGCCCACGACGCTTTGCGTGGAGATCCCGGCCGCGTCCACGGCAGCCCGCACCGAATGGCACACGGACTGCCAGATATTGGCGCTCGATTGCTCAACCATATGCGCGTGATCGCGATAGATCTCGATGTCGCGCTTGCCGGTTCCAAGGCATTGGCCTTCTTCATCGAAGACACCGGCGCGTGCACTGCCCGTGCCGACATCAACCCCGATAAAATACCTGGAACCACTCATGCCCTACTCCTTCGGCGACTCACTGCAGTTCCGCTATAGATCGACGCTATTGGGCAAGATCACAAGATCCCGAATGACCACATTGCGTGGACGAGACACCATGAAATGAACCGCCTCGGCCACCTCCTGCGGCTGCATGAGGCTGCCGTTGGCGAGAGCCTCCTCCATTTTCTCCTTCGGCCAGTCATCGAGAAGCGCCGTCACCACGGGCCCGGGAAGAACGGCACCGACGCGCACGCCATGCGGTGACACCTGGCGGCGGGTGGTGTGCACGAAGGCCTGCACGGCAAACTTGGACGCCGTATAGATCGGCTCCCAGACCACCGGCACGACACCCGCCACCGAACTGGTAAACAGGATATCGCCGCTTTTCCTGGCGATCATATGCGGCAGGACCGCGTGCACGCTGCGAAAGGCGGCGTTGATGTTGAGGTTCAGCATGCGGTCCCAGACGTCGGGATCGCCCTCTGCCACCGCGCCGCCCACATAGGCACCGGCATTGGCGTGAAAAATGTCGAGGTCTCCGGCGACATCCAGAATCCGCGGCAAAAGGCCGGAAACCTGCGGACCATCGAGGAGATCGACAACCAGCATACGGCTGCGTTCGCCAAGCTCGGCACACAGCGAGCGCAGCTTGTCTTCTGCCCTGTCGATGAGCACGACCGTCGCGCCCTCGTCCATGAGCTTGCGGGCGCAGGCAAGTCCGATCCCCGACGCTGCACCGGTGATCGCCGCGACCTTGCCGTTCAAACTACTCGTCATGATGACACTCCCGTCGGGTTCGGCCGCCTTCAATCGATGAGCCGAATTTGCAGCTTCACATCGTCCGCAAGACCCTTCGCCGCCCGCTCGAAGGCCACAATGCTCTCGGAGAATGCATAGGTGTCGGTGATCAGCGGCTTCAGATCGACCTTGCCGGAGGCGATGAGGTTGACCGCGCGGTCAAAATTGTTGGCATAGCGGAAGACGGTTTCAATGCGTGCTTCCTTGAAGATCGCGGCGGGAATATCAAAGGCCACCGGCTCGACCGGCAGGCCCACCAGCACCAGCGTTCCGCCCGGACGCAGGAGATCGAAAATGCCCGCATAGGCCTTCGGGCTGCCGCTTGCCTCAAACACGATATCGGCACCCCAGCCAGCCGTGGCGTCGGCAACGGTTTGCGTGAGCGACGTCTGCGTGATGTCGACGGGCGTAATGCCGGCATATTGCCCGGCAATGGCAAGCTTGGGAGCACTGAGATCCGAAATGATCACGCGTGAACAGCCGCCGGCCAGTGCGGCAATCGCCGTCATGATGCCGATCGGACCGCATCCGATCACCACGGCCACGTCTCCAGGCGTGATGCGGGCGCGGGTTGCCGCCTGCATGCCGACGGCAAAGGGTTCGATCATCGCGCCTTCGGCAAAGGAAACGTTATCGGGAAGCTTGTAGGTGAAGGCCGCAGGATGAACCACTTCCGGCGTCAGCACGCCATGGATGGGCGGCGTTGCCCAGAAGCGCACATCCGGGTCGACATTGTAGAGGCCGAGCTTGGAGGCGCGCGAGGCCATGTTGGGGACGCCCGGCTCCATGCAGACCCGGTCGCCCACCTTCAGCGTCTTTACCGCGGAACCGACTGCGATGACCGTGCCGGCCGCTTCATGGCCGAGAACCATCGGCTCTTTCACCACGAAAGACCCGATGGCGCCGTGGGTATAGTAGTGCACGTCACTGCCGCAGACGCCGACCGTGTGGATGGCAATCTTCACATCCTCGGGACCAACCGCGCGCGGCAGATCGATATCGCGAATTGCCAGTTCGCCTTTGCGTTCCAGAACAAGAGCTTTCATGTTTTTCGTTCCTGAGGTCAGAGTGCCAGCCCATCCGGCGTGAAGAGATAGATGTGGCGGGGGTCTATTCCAGCCGCGATCGGGCCGCCGGAGTTAAGCTCCGGCCGACCGTTCGCAACAATGATGACCGTCTCCTCGCCTGTTCGGGCATAAATCTGCGTCGAGCCGCCCAGGTTTTCCGCAAAATCCGCCGTCAACCGCAACAGCGGCGTTGCGGAAGCCACATCGAGATGTTCGGGGCGAAGGCCGACGGTCAATGTGTCGCCGGAACGAACCTTGGAAGCCGAGCCGTGAGCCAGAGAAAGCGTGCCGCCTTCGAAAGCGGGATGTTCAAGCTGAAGGCCCGATGCATCGGCACCCGAAACCTTCGCCGTCAGGAAGTTCATTTTGGGCGAGCCGATGAAGCCGGCAACGAAGGTATTGGCAGGGCGATCGTAGAGGTCCGTCGGCGAACCGATCTGCTCGACAAGACCGGCCCGCAGGACGACGATACGATCCGCCAGCGTCATGGCCTCGACCTGGTCATGCGTCACATACACCATGGTCGCGCCCAGCTTGCGGTGAAGCTTGGCGATTTCGACGCGCATCTGGCTGCGCAGTTCCGCGTCGAGGTTCGAGAGCGGCTCATCGAACAGAAAAATCTTCGGATTGCGAACGATGGAACGACCGATCGCCACGCGCTGGCGCTGGCCGCCGGACAAGGCACGCGGCTTGCGTTCCAGAAGCGCCTCGATCTGCAGAATGCGGGCGGCCTCGCTCACCCGACGCTTGATCTCGTCCTCCGGCAGCTTTGCCATCCGCAGGCCGAAGGCCATGTTCTCGAACACGCTCATGTGCGGATAGAGCGCATAGGACTGGAAGACCATCGACACTTCGCGCTTGGCCGGCTCCTCATAGGTCACCACCTTGCCATCGATGGAGAGCGTGCCGGAGGAGACGTCTTCAAGGCCTGCGATCATGCGCAGCAAGGTCGACTTGCCGCAGCCGGAAGGCCCCACGAACACGACGAATTCCCCCTTGGAGGCGGATATGTTCACACCCTTGATGACGCTCAGCTCCCCGAACGTCTTCTTGATGTTGTCCAACTGCAGGAACGTCATGCTCTTTCACTCCCAATCACGTCGTATCCCGGCAGGGCGCGGGACAAGTTCTTCTATTGGCTATCGTTTCGAGGGGGATGCGCCGCATCCAGAAGGGCACTGGCGCATTTTTCGTCCGTCACCAGACGCTTGATGTAACCGCCGCGCAGGATGGCGCGGATGATATTGACCTTGTACCAGCCGCCGGAGGCGAGAATGGAGTGGCGCACCGATTTCAGCTGCTCCGGCGAGACGGACAGCACGCGCTCGTTGAGGGGATGGTCCACCGGCTTTCCATCGCCATCGAGGAAAACACCCAGCAGATCTCCCACGGCCCCGGCCGCCAGGATACCCTCAAGGTTCTCGGAAACCGTCGGTGTCTGCACCAGAAGCGAACGGGCGGTCATATCGCCGCAGGAGACCAGGGCAACATCCACGGAACGGGCCCGGCGCATGGTCTCGCGAATACCGTGATGGGAGAGCAGTGCCTCCCGGCTCTCGGCGGACGGGAAATAAAGCGGCGCGGTGAGATAATAGCATTCCGCCGCAATCGCCCGCGCATAGCCTGTCGCGACCTCGAACGTGCTGGAGCCCGACCCGCGCGTCAGCCCGCCCATGATGGAGGTGACCCAGCTGTTGGGAAGCGGGCGGGGCGTCAGACGTTTAAGCCCGGCCGTCAGGGTCTTGCCCCACCCGACCCCAAGACCCATGCCGTCTTCCAGAAGCCTGTCGAGCATGCCGCCGGCCGCATCACCGACAGCCCGCTGGTTTTCCAGATCGTCGGCGAGCGTGGGAACGACGCAGACGTCCTCCAGATGAAACCGTTCGCGGAGCCTCTGCTCAAGCTCAATGCACTTGGCCATGGGCAGGCGGATATCGACGACCACCGAGCCGTCGTTTCGCAGCTGGCCAAGCGTCTTGTTGACACGCAGCCGCGTCAGACCGAGCTGGTCGGCGATCTCCTGCTGGGTCAGACCGCCGATGAAATACAGCCAGGCGACGCGGGCGCGGATCTGCTGCGCGTCCATGTCCTCAAGGACTGCATTGCTGTTGTCTGATCCCTTGGCTGCCATCGTCATTCGTCTCCTTGATCAGGCAAAAGCCTGCTTGAGAGACAGGACCGATGCCTTGAGTGAGTCCAGTATGGATTTGCTATCCAGTTCGAAGGGATAGAACACTTCAAGGAATACCGGAGATTGTGCAAGCCCCGTGCGAGCCAAGAGGTTGCGGGCCTCCATCGGATCCACCCTGCCCGCCTCGGTAAAATCCCAATGGCGGTCGAACTGATAATCCGTCTGCTGAATATGCACGGCGGTAATGGCGTCGGTCAGCCCGGCAAACCACGGCTCCATGGTATCGGCATCGGAGCCGTAAAGCGGCTGGAAGGTCCCGTGACCCCAATCGACGCAGAGGCTCCACGGCGTTGCGCTGCCGGCCACGTCCGTCATCATCTGCCGCGCCTGATCGACCGTCCACGGCCATTCCCGGCGCATCGGCGTCGGCTCGACATAGAGTTCGCTGAGGCCTGCGGCCTTTGCCTTGTCACCAAGCCGCAGCATGCGTTCGACCAGGCTTTTATAATCGCGCTCGTCGATGCTGGCAGCCTCGCTGCCATCCACGCGGGAGGCGATTGCCCCCAGCGGCCCGCCAACCCGGGCAATGCCCGCTTCAGCGGCAAATCCATAGGCGCGTTCCATCCATTGTTCGGCGTAATCACGCACCGCTTCATCCGGATGGAGCAGCTGGTTGAAGGTGTAATGGGCAAGGCCGATGAAGGCGCTGTCAATGGTGATGCCATGGTCACCTGCGGCGTTACGTATGTCGCGCGCATGCCGGGAGACGAGCGGCGACGGCCACATGGGATCGAGAAGATCGAACGAGAACTGGATGAGGTCGAGGCCCAACTGGTCGCGCACAACGGGCGCCCAGAGTTGCGGCGTCACCCACCGTTTGACGCAGAAGGACAGGTTGATGCCGAACGGATTTGCACTGCTCATTTGGTCGCTCCCATGGTGAGGCCACGCACCATGTGGCGCGATACGATGAGTGCAAAAATGGTAACGGGCAGAACGATGACCGTGCCGGTCGCCATGATCTTGCCCCAGGGCAGTTCATAGCCGGACATGAAGCTGGTCGCGACGACGGGGGCTGTCTGCACGTCGCGGCGTGTGAGCACGAGAGCGTAGAGCAACTCGTTCCAGGAGAAGATGAAGGAGAAGATGGCCGAGACCGCAATGCCCGGTGCGCCGAGCGGCAGATAGATCTTGCGGAAGATGGTGAACTGGTCGGCCCCGTCCAGACGTGCGGCCTGTTCCAGATCCGGCGGAATTGATTTGAACTGGTCCGTGCAGATCCACACCACGATCGGCAGGTTGAAGGTGAGATAAATCAGGATCAGCACCAGATGCGTGTCGAGCATCTTCAATTGCAGCGCCAGGATATAGACCGGCAGTGCCAGAACGATCGGGCTCGTCATGCGGTTGGAGATGAACCAGAACCACAAGTCGGACTTGCCGCGAAATTCATAGCGGGCCAACGCAAAGGCGGCGGGTGCGCCAAGAAGCACGGCCAATGCCGTGGTGGCGGTGGCAATGATCAGCGAATTGCCGACCGCGCCGATCACCTTGGAATCCGCAAAGATTTCCCGGTAATGATCGAGCGTCGGCGCAAACACCCAGACGGGTGGCGATGCCAGGATATCGGCCTGCGTTTTGAAGCTCGCCGACACCATCCAGTAGAACGGAAACAGCGTGAACAGGATAACCGCGGTCAACCCGATGGCGTGGAGGATCTTGCCCGAGGAGAAGCGCATCAATTGACCTCCTTGTAGAGTACGCGGATGTAAAGACGGCTGATCAGGATGGTGATGATGAGGAGCAGGATGGCCTGAGCCGAGGCCGTTCCAAGATCAAAGACGCGGAACCCGACACGCTGGATGTAGACGGACACCAGATCGGTTGCCGAACCGGGACCGCCGCGGGTCATCACGAACACCATGTCGAACAGCTTCAGAACGTCGGCCGAGCGCAGGATCAGAAGCGCAGTCAGGCCTGGCATCAGGTAGGGCAGTTGCACATGTTTCAGCATTGCCCATTTGGAGGATGTTTCCAGACGCGCCGCTTCCTCGATTTCCCCCGGCACCATGGAAAGGCCGGCGAGGAAAATGAGGGCGCAGAACGGTGTCCACTGCCAGATATCCATGATGACGATCGCAGCAAAGGCACCGGTCTGGGAGCCAAGCCAGTCCAGCGCGCCAATGCCGAAGAGATCAAGAAACCAGTTTGCGACGCCGAAATCACGGTTGAAGATGAGGCGGCCGATGAGACCAACCACGGCATAGGTGGTGGCAAGCGGCACCACCAGCGTGACGCGCGCCAGCGACTTCAAGAAGCCCATGCCCGGCTTGTGCAAGAGAAGCGCAATTACCAGACCCAGCGCGATCTCGATCGGCAGCACCGTGACGTAAAATTGCCCGGTGAGAAACAGCGAGGCCCAGAAGGTGCCGTCCGTCAGCACGGATGTGTAGTTTTCCAGGCCGACAAACGGAAAGCCATCCCGCGGGCGCGCGATGTTGTAGCGCCTGAACGATGTGACCAGCGCAAAGATGGTGGGATAGATGCCGATGACAAACAGCGTGAACACAGCCGGTGCCAGAAACCAGAACGGTGTCCATCGGCCGTAACCGCGATTGGGTCTGACCTGGGGTGGCGGCGTGATGCTCGTCATCGACTTATCCTGTTCATGCCCTGATGGAAGGGGTGCGGAGCCCATGAGGGAGCCGCGCCTGTTTTCTCATTCCAGATTGGTATGGTTGGCGCGCATGGCAGCAGGCGTCACGCCGAGCGTGTCGCGGATGCCCAGCACCAGCAGTTCGAAGGCAACATAAAGCGCGCCCTCGTAAAGCGACCCCATGGGCAGCACCGAGGTGCCGGCACCTTGATCATTGGCCATTGTCTGTGCCGGCACATGCAGCACGAGATCTGCGCGGGCTGCAGCGTCACCGGCCGGTTGTGCCGTCACCACAAGAACGCGGGCACCGGCAGCCTTTGCCACTCCCATCAGCGCCGAGACCGTGGAAAAGTCGCCGGGGCCTGCCGAAACGATCAACAGATCGCCCTTGCCAAGCGGCGGGGTCGTCATATCCCCTACCACCGATGCGTTGAGGCCCAGATGGAACAGGCGCATGGCGAGCCCCTTGATCTGGAGCCCCTCGCGGCCCACCCCATAGAGAGCGATACGATTGGCCGTGGCGATCGCATGGATTGCCGCGTCGAATTGGCTGCCATCGATACCCGCGAGACAATTGCCAAGTTCCGCCAGCGCCTTTTCATGAAGATGAAGCATGATGTGGTTCCGCAGGATCCAGAGAAGGCGGCAGATGGTGGCGACGGAGCGCCACCATCTGCCTTAGCAAACACCCTGGGAGGTGTCGGAGGATGTCAGGGGTTACTGCAGCAGCTTCTTCTTGCCGTCGTAGTAGCCTTCCTTCTTCAGGATATCTTCCATGCGGGTGCCGATTTCCTTGGAGCCTGCTTCGACAGACACCTGGCCCAGCATGATCTTGGAGCCCCATTCGGCAACCACTTCCGAAATGGCCGGCCATGCCGGGAAGCGCGGACGGAATTCCGGCACGCCCTTCTGCCAGGAAGCAACCATGGGCTCTACGAACTTGTACTTCGCCTTGATGGCCGGGTCGTTATAGACCGACATGCGGCCGGAGACGCCGCCTGCTTCCACGTAGGACTTGGCAATATCCTCCGAGGTGGCCCACTGGATGAAGAGCCAGGTGGCTTTCTTCTGCGCTTCGGAGGCCTGTGCTGCGACCGCCAGCGAGAAGCCGCCAAGCGCCGGCAGACGACCGGCGGGACCGGCCGGTTCAGGACCGACGGCCAGGCAGTCGCCCAGCTTGGAGGTCGCGGGATCCACCAGCGTTCCGTAGAAGGCCGACCATTCGGTGATCATTGCGACCTGACCCTGGGCAAGCGCGTTGACGGCTTCCGCATGGTCGAAGCTGACGATGCCCGGCGGCATGTATTTCATCAGGTCCTGACGGAAATTGAGGCCGGTCTGGCTTTCCTTGCTCATCAGGTTCGACTTGAACTGCTTGTCGAGCAGCGAGCCGCCGAACGGCCACAGGAAGCGCATGAAGCTGTCAGCCGACTGGGTTTCGCCGCGCAGCGATTGCAGCGCATAGGCATACTGGTTCTTCGAAGCGTCCGTCAGCTTGGGGGCGTAGACCTTCATCAACTCGTCCCAGGTGGCCGGCGGCTTGTCGAAACCGGCTTCCTTCAGCTTGCAGGAATTATAGAACAGCAGGCCGGAATAGTTGTCGAAGGGAAGGCCATAGGTCTTGCCGCCCCAGGAGCCGAAGGCATCCAAGAGAAGCGGGAAGAAGCCGTCGAGCTTCAGGTTCGGGTCGGTGATCGACTTGTCCTTGGTGTATTTTTCGATCGGATCGATCCAGCCGTTTTCGGCAAACTCGCCGATCCAGACCAGGTCCACCAGCGCCATCGTGAGGTCGCCCTGCGAGGTGAAGTTCAGCACTTCCTTCTCGCGGGTGTTTTCGTAAGGCACGATTTCGTAATTGACCTTGATGCCGGTCTTCTTCTCGAACTCCGGCAGGAGCTTGATGATGGCGCGGTAGCCGGGGCGATCCAGGAAGATGCCGCTGATTTCAGTGCCCTTCAGGGGCTTGGCCGCATCTTCAAGCCAGTCTGCATGGGCGACAAGCGGCATGCTCGCAGTTGCCGCCGTCAGGGCCAGCACGCTTGCGCAGATTTTCAACAGACGTTTCATTCCACTCCTCCTATGGTGAAGGCGGCCTCCCCGGCAGCCCTGTTCAATCTTCAGACAAACGGGAGCCGTCAGGCGCGCCTCAGCGCCTCCATCCAGCACACCTAAAACCGTCTTCGTGTCCGCAAGCCTACCAAAAGACACAGCTTCGCCGCCCGCACTTCGCATGCGTATATTACGCTATATCAATGTGTTAGGCCCGTTAACCCTCCCGGCGGGACGCACTATCGATACATCTGTATTTTTACATTTGCAATAGCATTGATTGCCGATTTATGCTGTCTCGACGTCAGCGAGGGAGGTCACCATGAACCATCAGCACGGCAATTCCAGCGAACTGGCTGCCCGCGCAGCGCTTGCCGAACGGATGGCGCGTGCGGCAGGGGAAATGGCGCGCTCATTCCTGGCGCATCCGGAAAAGCTGGGCTGGACCGAAAAGGCGTCCTCGCAGGATATCGTCAGCGCCGCCGATGAAGCGACGGAGACCTATCTGCGCGCGACGATCCAGCAACACTTCCCCGCCGACGGCATCGTGGGCGAAGAAGCGGGATCAACGAGCGGCAGTTCCGGCTACGATTGGGTGATCGATCCGATCGATGGCACCATGGCCTTTCTGGTCGGCCAGCCCAACTGGACGGTCTCGGTGGCCGTGATGCATGCGGGTGAACCGGTGATCGGGGTGGTTGCGGCCCCGATGTTCGACGAGATCTATGTGGGGCGGTCGGGGGGAGGCGCAACGCTGAACGGCAAGCCGCTCTCCATCAATCCGGACTGGACGATCCGTTCGACAACGGTCGGCTTTGGCGGCACCGAGAGAGCCGATCCGCGGCAGGTCGGTGGTTTCGTCACCCGCCTTTATCAGGAGGGCGGCGTCCTCTTCCGGGTCGGGTCGGGCGCGCTGATGCTGGCCTATGTCGCGGCCAACCGGTTGGCCGGCTACTACGATCCGACCCTGTTCTGCTGGGACTGCATGGCCGGGATCGTGCTGATCCGCGAGGCAGGCGGCCGGGCGGAATTTGCCGGCAGCCTGACGGAGCCGGGAGAGATCTGGGCCGGAAACGAAACTGTCTTCGACGACCTTAAGCGCATCAGCGCAGCGCGCGAAGACGATCGGTGACCGAACGCCTGAAAAGGTCGCGTTGTCCCTGCGCAAGCTTGGCTCTTCCTATCGGAGAACCAGTCTTGCGCAGGAACGTATTCAGGCCGGCAAATCAGCCGCCGAGGACGAATCTCGAAAACGCCAGCGAATTGCGTGCATCCTCATCCATCCGGGCTTCGTCGGCCCCATTGCTCAGGTCACGCCAGACGCGGATGTCGGAACCGATCGTGCCACCGGTCTTTACGAAGGGCTCCATCACGACGGCGCCGGTGTAGTTGATCTCGCGCAGCGCCGCACCGATCTCATGCCATGGCATGCGGCCCTTGCCGGGAACGCGGCGATTGCTTTCGCCGGTATGGAAATGGCCAAGAAGCGGGCCTGCGGTGCGGATCGCATCGCCAAAGCTGTCTTCCTCGATGTTCATATGGAACGTATCGAGCATCACCTTGACGTTTGGCTTGCCGACCTGCTTGACGAAGGCAACGCCTTCGGCGGCCGTGTTCAGAACGTGGTTTTCGAAGCGGTTCAGCACTTCGATGCACAGGTTGATGCCGAGATTGTTGGCAAAATCGGCAATGCCGTGAATGCCTTCAACACCGCGCGCCCAGTCGCCTTCCTTGTCGACCGGTTGCGAATAATCGATCGGCCAGTAGGAATGCAGGGCCCCACCGATCGTCTTGATGTCCAGCTTGGCGACATTGGTGAGCGTCTTTTCGAAGAACGCCTTGCCGGCTGCACGCACGTCCGCGTCGGGGGACGACAGATACTTGCTCTTCGACGGACCAATGCCGGCCGTCAGAATGATGTTGTTGTCGATGGCGCTCTGCTTGATGGTGGCGAGCTCGGCATCGCTGTACTCATTGATATGGTGCGCAGCCACCTCGATGAGGTCGAAGCCAAGCTTGGCGACCTTCTCGACGTAAGGGCCGAACTTCGCGCTCCATTCATGCTCCCAGTACGAATAGTAAATTCCGTGTTTCATGGATGACTCCCTTTGATAATGACGCCCAAGGGGCTGCCGGACTTTGAGGCAGGCTCAGGCGCTGTTATTCACGCGCAGATCGGGCTCTGCGCTGTTTGACATGATGAAGAGCCCGTTCGGCAGGTCGTTCTTCTCGACCTTCTGGGCGATTTCCTCTGCGGGCAAACCGAAGCCACGCCAGCGCTCCTGAAGACGACGGCGCAATTCATCGACGTCAACGTCAACGAAAACGGTAAGGTCGAAGATCGGCTTCAGCCGGTCCCACGGCGCCTGCTGCGCCAGGAGATAGTTGCCCTCGCAGACGATGATCTCCGTCGATTGCGCAATGAGCCGGCCGCCGGCCCGCGCGATCTCGATCGACCGGTCGAAAACGGGAACGGCGATGACATCGTCTTCATTGGCCTTGAGACGCTGGAGCATATGGCGGAAGCCATGCGCATCGAAGGTATCGATGGCGCCCTTGAAGGGCCGCCGACCCATCTCGTTCAGCACGGCATCGTCGTAATGATAGCCGTCCATGGGAAAGAGCGCGGCTTGCGCGCCAAAATCTTTTCCCAGGAGATCGACGACATGTTCGGCCAGCGTCGATTTGCCAGAGCCCGGCGCGCCGGCAATGGCGACCAGAATCCGCCGTCGACCGAACGCATTGAAGCGCTCGAAAGAGGCCTCGGCAATGGCTTTTGCCGTTGCCGCGATGCCCGTTGAACCCGTATCAGCCATTGAATACCTCCTCGCTATCTTTCCGGCGCGGCTCACGCCAGCCCGTACTGAACCGCCTTGTTGCGCAGGAATGAAAGGCCGTCTTCAAAGACCTGTTCGGCATCGCGGGCGACCGGACGCCATGTGGAGATGGCGCCCGCCATCTCGACTGGCATCGCCGCGAAGCTTTCCAACGTCAGCGCACCCTTGAAGCCGATGGCGGCGAGTGCCGCGAAGATCGCATCCCACGGCACGTTTCCGTAACCCGGCGTTCCCCGGTCGCTCTCCGACATATGCATGTATTTGAGGTGTTCACGGGCCGCGATGATACCGTTTGCCACGCCTTTTTCTTCCATGTTCATATGGAAGGTATCGAGGTGGACGAAGACATTGTCGAGACCGATCCGCTCGACCAGCGCAACGGCCTGGGCAGCGGAATTGACGAGATGGTTCTCATAGCGGTTGACCGCTTCGATGCCGAACTGAAGTCCGAGGCTTTTGGCGTGTGTCGCTGCAGCTCCAAGCGCACGCGTCAGGTTGTCGTATTCCGCTTCCGTCGGCGGAAAACCGGTCCGCTCGTTGGTGCCACCATAGGTGACGCCGGTCAGCGCCTCGGCGCCCATCGCGGCCGCCGTGTCGAGGGCTGATTTCAGGTGCTCGATTGCTGCATCCGGACGCCGCGAGGGCCAGGCATGCTCTGGCATGACCAGCGAGCAGGCGGCGCGAAGCGCGTGCTTTTCCAGCAGGCCGCGGCTGTGTTTGGCATCGACGGACGGAATATCGATCAGAGGGATCTCGATGAAATCCTGTTTGTAGCGGGCGGCACCTTCGATGGCGCGCTCTGCCCCTGCGTGGTCCCACACCGTGGTCCACATCATTGCATGTATGCCAAGTCCCTGCACGTCAGGCCTTCTTTCTCGTGAAAATGCGATAGCGGGATGCCAGTGTGCGCGCAGCCATGACCACGATCATCAAAACGCCCCAGAGAGCCGTCGCCAGGTGCTGGTTGGCGCCCATCAGGTTGAGGCCGGATGACAGAAGCTGCAGGACGACGAGGGCGACGAAGACCGGCAGCACCCGACCGAACCCGCCGAACGGATTGACACCGCCCAAGAAGGCCGCAAGCACGGTAATCAGCAGATAGGATTCGCCGTGGCCGACGCGCACCGAATTGAAACGGGCAAGCATGATGATGCCGGCAACCGCGCACATGATCCCCGACAGCGTGTAGACGAGGACAACGATCTTGCGCGTGTTGAGGCCGGAATAGTCTGCCGCGTCCATGTTGGAGCCGATCATCAGCAGGCCGAAGCCGAGCTTGCTGCGCGTCAACAGGACATGCCAGACGGCCACGCAGACAAGGAAGATCAGGAGCGGGATGGGAAGGCCGAGAAACGATCCATGGCCGATGGGCGCCACAAAGGCGGGAAAGCCCGACACGTCGCCGCCACGGGTGAGGAACTCGCCGAGCCCCCGCAGAAAGATCATCATCGAGAGGGTGACGAGGATCGGATGCGCGCGGGTGTAGGCGATGGCAGCACCGGTCAAGGCGCCGGCAGCAGCGCCGGTCACAAGCGCGGCCACACAGGCGAAGACGAAGGCGCTCAACGGAGCGTCCGCACCACCATGCGCCTGCAGCACCCATGCCGCCGCAAGTCCCGAAAGATTGGCGGTAAAGGTGATCGACAGGTTGATACCGCCGGTCAGAAGCGGCAGCAGCATGGCAAGCGTCAACAGGCCGAGTTCGGGAAGCTGGAACGCAACCGACCCAAAGGTCCCGAATGACAGGAAATTATCCGCTGCGAGGCCAAAGATCAGCATCACGGCGATAAATGCAATCACCGGGCCGCCCATATCCGCGCCGAATGTGGCATTGAACTTCTGGACAAAGGTCTTCATGAGCGCTGGCTTCCTTTGCGTGCGGAGCTTTTCAGGGCATCAGGCAGGAGTTTGTCGAAGCGGGCCGACGAGAGCGTGATGGCTGCAAGGATGATGGCGCCGACAATCATCTTGAAGGCAAAGGGAGAGACGCCCATCAGGTTGAGGCCGTTCTGGGTAATCGAGACCAGCAGCACGCCAAGCACGCAACCCAGCACCGAACCCTTGCCGCCGCCGAGACGCGCCCCGCCAAGGACGGTCGCGGCCAGAACATCAAGCTCGCGGCCATAGAGGGCGTTCGGCACCACTTCCTGCGCGTAATGCGCCTGCATGAGCCCGGCGATACCCGCCATCAGCCCCATCCAGCCAAAGGAGATGTAATGCATGGCGCCGATATTGATCCCGAAGCGGCGTGCACCTTCCGGGTTGTCACCGAAGGCATAAAGCTTGCGGCCGGTCGTCGTGCGCGAGATCATGAAGGAGGTGGCAATGCAGCAGAGCACCATCACCACCACCGGCAGCGTGAGTTCCACCCAGGAGCCATCCGCCATCTCATGTTCGTAAAACACGACACGGTTGGAAAGCCAGTCCGGCAGGTTGTAGATCGACACGCCCTTGGTGAAGAACATCAACAGGCCAAAGAAGATGTTGAAGGTCGAGATGGTTGCGACGATCGAAATGATCTGCAGGCGATAGACCAAAAAGGCATTGATCAGCCCAAGGCCAATGCCGACCACGCCGGCAATGATGAAGCCTTCGGCCCAATTGCCGCCGCCGAGTGCTGCAAGCGCGAGAACCGCAACATATTGGACGACCGAGGCGGCGACGGCGAAGGAAATATCGATGCCGCCCGAGATCAGCACGACAAGCAGTCCGACCGCGAAGATGATGTTGACGGCCGAGACGTTCAGCACGTCAAAGGCGTTGGAGATGGTGAAAAACCGATCGGTGCCAAAGGACAGCCCGATGCAAAGCAGCACCATCACGGCAAGCAGGGTAAATTCGGTCGTATGACCTGAGACGAGCCTACGCATAGACGGCGGACTCCAATTCTGTAAGCGAGATTTGACGCGGGTCGTAAACCGCCTGGAAGCGGCCTTCCGCCATGTGGATGACGCGGTCGGTGTTGAAATAGACTTCCGGCGCTTCGTCGGAAATGACGATGATCGACAGACCTTCGGCTGCCAGTTTTCGGACGATCTCGAAGATGCCGGCACGCGCTCCGACATCGACGCCGACGGTCGGGGCATCGAGGATCAGGATCTTGGGGCTGATCGCCAGCCATTTGGCAATCGCCACACGCTGCTGATTGCCGCCTGAAAGAGTGCGGATCGGGTCATCCGGCGTGCCGATCTTGACGCCGAGTTCCGAAATCCAGCGCGAAACGACCTTTGCCTTTCGCAACGGCGAAATGAGGCCACCCGACAGGATACGGTCGAGCGACGCCATGACAAGATTGTCGGCGATGGACTGCGGCTGATTGAGGCCGAGCGACAGTCGGTCCTCGGAAAGATAGGCAATGCCTGCGCGGATCGCATCGCGGTTGGAGCCGAAGCTGACCGCCTTTCCCTCGAGCAGGATCTCGCCGGAATGGGCCGCGCGCATACCGAACAGGGTCAGCGCCAGTTCCGTGCGGCCCGCCCCGAGAAGGCCGGTGATGCCCAATGTTTCACCGCGCTTCAAATCGAAGGAAACATCGCTGAATTCGCCATGGCGCGTGAGGTTGCGGACCGAGAGAACGACGGGTGCGTCGTCATGGTCGGTGGCAATCACGGCATTGTCGAAGTTGCGGCCAGTCATCAATTCGGTCACGCGGGATTGGGTCATGCCTTCGACCGGATAGACACCGACGAGCGAGCCATCGCGCAGCACTGTCATGCGGTCGGAGATTTCCAGCACCTCCGCCAGGCGGTGAGACACGAAAACCACGGCAACACCGGAAGCCGAGAGATTGCGCACGATCTCGATCAGGTAATCGGTTTCCGATTGCGTGAGAGACGCCGTCGGCTCATCCATGAAGACGAGGCGCGCTTCGCCCACCAGCGCACGGGCAATCGCCACGATCTGGCGCTGGGCGATCGGCAGATCCTTCAACGGCTGATGGATATCAAGATTGACGCCGAGACGCGCCAGGGCCTTTTCCGCCGCAGCGTCGATGGCGCGCTTGTCGATGAGGCCGTATTTGCCGTTCACGGCAAGCTGGAAACCGATGTTTTCGGCAACAGACATTTCGCCGAAAAGCGCCAGGTCCTGCCAGATCACCTGAATCCCTAAGGACTGGGCGAGTGTCGGCGTCATCGCGGCAATCGGCTTGCCGTCGAACAGGAACTCGGCGCCCTCTTCCGGCTTGTAAACGCCGGTGATGACCTTGATGAGCGTGCTCTTGCCGCAACCGTTTTCACCGGCCAGACAATGGACCTCGCCCGGATTGACCTCGAAGGAGACGCCTTTGAGGGCACGCACGCCGCCAAAGGTAACCTTGATATCTTTCAGGGAGAGAAGCGGATGTGCGCCCGACATAACGTGTACTCCGTCTGACCACGCTTGCCGTGACCATTCGACTGTCTTGTTTTTATTGAAAATGGGGTCGCGCGGACGCTGTCGCCCGCGCGACCCCTGCAGCTCCGGGAGGATCAGAGCCCCATCGACACCAGTTTGTCGATGCTTTCCTTGTCGATCTTCAGAAGCTGATCGACGATGATGGTGTTGCCTTCGGGCGTAATGGTGCCGAGACCGTCGATGGTCTCACCGGCCTTCGGCGCCTGCCCCTTGGCAATGCGGTCGGCAAGCGTCACGAAGACTTCGCCGGCCTGCTTCGGGTTCCACATGAAGCCGCCCGTCAATGCGCCGCTCTTGATGAGCTTGGCGCCCTGCCCCGGCGAGAACGGCCCGACGACGAAGACCTTGCCGTCCTTGCGGCGCTCTTCGACGGCGCGTCCGGCGCCGATCGGCCCCTGCGATCCAAATGCCATGAAGCCTGCGAGATCCGGGTTGGCCGACATCAGGTCGAGCGCCGTGGAGCGGCTCTTGTCGAGATCTTCGGCAACGCCGTAACGGTCACCGACGAGTTTCATGTTGGGATAATTTGCCTTGATATAGGCGATTGCCGCATCGGCCCAGGCATTGTGCAACGGCACCGTCAGCGAGCCGACGAAGACGGCATAGGAGCCCTTGCCGCCCATCTTTTCGGCCAGAAGCTTGCCGTGGGCCTCACCGAAACCCTTCGCGGATGCCAGTTCAAAATCCCAGTCCGCACCCGCCTGCTTCGGCGATTCGTGCGTGATGACCTTGATGCCCGCGGCCTGCGCCTTCATCAGCACCGGCTCCAGCACCTTGGAGTCGTTCGGAACGACGCCGATAAAGTCAACCTTCTGAGCAATCAGGTCCTCGATGGCGCGGACCTGCAAGGCCGGATCGGCACTGGTGGGGCCCACCATGAAACCATTGACCCCGAGCTTTGCGCTCTGCTCCTTGATGCCGGCCTCCATGGCGTTGAACCACGGAATGCCACCAATCTTCACGACGACGCCGATCTTGGTTTCGGCAGCGAATGACACGGTGGAAGTAAAGAGCGCCAGCGAAAGGCCGAGCGCGACTGACATAATTCTCTTCATGGGGTCCTCCTCTTCAAAACTATCCCTGACGCGTAAAGACATGCCTGCAAGAGCTCGCGCCCTGGCGTTGGATCTACGATGCCTGTCACAGGCCCCTCCAGCGTCGCTCCTCAAGCGAACCACCTGCACAATCGATATTTCTAGGTTGCACAATCGATGGTGCACGCACATTATCACCAAGCGGGCTTTCGTCAAGAGGGGCTGGCATCTACAACGTACAAGACGGGGGAGGTGATTCCGGCATGACTGAGAAGGAACAGAGGAAGGCAACGATCTACGACCTGTCGGTCAAATCGGGCGCGTCGGCCTCGACGGTGAGCGCTGTGTTGAATGGCACCTGGCGCAAGCGGAGGATCTCGGAAGAGACGGCCAACCGGATCATCTTGCTGGCGCAGGAGCACAAATATACCGCAAACCAGCAGGCCAGGGCGCTGAGGAGTTCCCGGTCGGGACTGGCGGGATTGCTCCTGCCCATCTACGACACGCGTTTCTTTTCCACGATGGCGCAAACGTTTGAAGCGCAGGCGCGCAAACGCGGCTTGATGCCGGTGGTGGTCGCGGGACGACGCGATCCGGAAGAAGAGCGCCGGACCGTCGAATCGCTTGTCGCCTATTCGATTGATCTCCTGTTCATCGCGGGCGCGACAGATCCCGATGGCGTTCACAAGGTGTGCGCGCGGGCAAGCCTGCCGCATGTCAACATCGACCTTCCGGGGAAACTCGCCTCGTCCGTCATTTCCGACAACAGGCAGGGCGCCAAGGCGCTCACGCTGGCAATCATTCGGCATGCCCAGCAGGCAGGCCCTCTGACGGCCGACGATGTCTATATGTTCGGCGGCCGCGACGACCATGCCAGCCGCGAACGCATCATCGGCTTTCACGCCGCAAAGGCCGAGATCTTCGGAACTTGCCTCGGCGACGACATGGAGAGCACCGGCTATTCGCCAAGCATCACGGCCCTTGCCTTCGAGCGCTTCTATGAGCGCCACGGCCGCCTGCCGCGGTGCTTTTTCATCAATTCATCGGTCAATTTCGAAGGGCTGCTTCGCTTCATGAGCAAGCACGACGGCGAAGTTTTTGGCGATATCGTCGTGGGTTGCTTCGATTACGACCCCTTCGGCTCCTTCCTTCCCTTCCCCGTGTACATGATCCGGCCGAACATTTCCGAGATGCTGGAAAAAGGGTTTGAACTCTTGGACTCAGCAGAAGATGCGCCCCGCATCGTCCTCATCGAACCGCAGCTTGTCCTGCCCCGCACGGCGCTCGAAGGACCGCTGGACGAGTTGAAGGATAGCGTTGCGTCCCCCGAAGATGGTTGATCGGAGACTCTGATGGAGCATGCTTGTCTTCTGAATCAAAGGATGCGCACGGACCGGGTTCCTCATGGGAGCGCCACGACGACAGAGGCCGTCCGTCGTGCGATAGACATGGCCAAGATAGCCTCAGAACGCTTCTCGAAACGTAAGGCCGTTATCGTCGCCTTTCACTGAATAGCCCCGAGTTTCGTAGACACCCTCGGGTTAGATTTTCTGCTGCTTCTCGAACTCGACGGGTGACATCATTCCGTTTCTGACGTGCTTGCGTTTCGGG
>NZ_JBHFFP010000024.1:0-23294 GCF_042611105.1 Neorhizobium fuzhouense
CGTGGTCGATGTCGAGAAGCGCCTTAACGCCTGTTTCATCGCGCATCACCCAGGCGGTCGAATCCCGCACGCCCTTCACAGGGGTGTAGCCGCTGGCCTGCAAGCCCATCCGCAGGCCAACCTGCGATGAAAGTTTCAGCGCCATGGCGTCAGCCCTCGATGGTCGCAACGGTTGCCGTCGCCGCCGTCACGCGCCGCACCCGGTAGGGCGGCACGAAACCGGCCGGAACATCCACGAAGGCCAGCGTCACCGCATCGGCGTTGCCATACGGCACCACGGTGATATTGCCAGCCGTAAGGCAGACGACGCCCTTTACCGTTGCGGGGAGATCGGTATTGCCCGGCGTCACGGGTGCGCCGATTGTGCCCAGCGAGTCGGGTGTGGTGGAAAAGCTTGCGTAAGCGTCGGCCATGGGAAGTCCCTCTCGGCTGTGTCATGTGTGAAAAATTCAGTTGCCGTGGCGGGCGCATTCAGCCCGCGTCCAGATGTCCGCGCCACAGATGCCGACCACCGTGCGGTCAATCCGCCGTTGATCGTCCGGCGTGGCGCCTTTTGTGCCGATGAGATCAGTTCCCACCACCCGGCGCAGGCCCGCGACACTTGCCGGCGCCGAAGTCCCACAGGCCGTCATGGCAAGCATCGAAATCGCTGCGAGCGCGATCGGAAGAATTGCCGGCTTCATTGTCCTGCCTTTCTATTGAGTTGCGGGCCCCTTCACCGCCGGCATGGTAGATCCAAGTGACGGCTGCCATGATGGCGGAGACGATGAGGAAGATGGTCACCATTCGAATGGTGGATGTCATCGGCGGCTGCCCTCTTGAAAAGCCTGAACGCCCTTCCGCTCACCCCGCTGCGCGATGTAATAGGCGCCGGCCGCGATAGCGACCAGAACGCCGAACTTTGCCCAGCCAGGCACATCCCCAACGTATTCCGAGAAGTCGCTGAGATGGCCTCGGGCCGTTCCAAGCTGGGATGCGATGCCGTCGAAGATCGCTCCCGCAGCCGACGCCAAGCCGGCGATCATGGCACCGATCTTGATCCGCCAATTCGATTGCACCTCTGGAACGCTGCTACGCACTTCTGTTGGCGTGGCGTTCTCCCGCGGGAGATTGCGGCCCAGAATGTCCGGCAGCGCGATCAGGAAGGCGTCATCGATCACGTCATTGATCGGCTGAATGTCGTTCTCATTCTTGGCCGCAAGGATCGCCGTGCGCGTCAGCTTGCCGAGCTTGCCGTCAGGGCTACCAACCTCGGAATATCCCTTTGCGCGCAAAGTTTCCTGAACGATACGGACGGTGATGGCGTCGGTGCGCCCCTTGGGCGCGGCAGTTTCGGCCACCGGAGCCGGAGGCGCGCGGTCAGGCACAGTTCCTGCATATCCACCAGCGACAAGCGCTACCTCGAACGCCTGTGCTTGCTTGGCGATCTTCGCGCCGTTGGTCTTGCCGTCGGCGTTGATGATTGCGCGCATAGGGCCGTAGCTCGAAAAGTCCGAAAGCTTCTTGCCGGTGAAGAGACCCTTGGTCATGCCATCAAAGGTGATCCGGATCGCCACGCCGATCTTGAGGGCTTCGTCAGGGTTTCCCGCGATGTCGAACTTTCCATAGTTCTCCCGCCCGGTGATCTGCGGCAGTCCACGCCCCCTGAATTCCCATCCGTCATTCGGCAGCTTGTTGCCCAGCCGGCCACCATAGACCTCGTTCGCGAGCGCCTGGGGATTATTGGCGAAGGGCTTGGCGCTGGCGAGCGTCTGGAAGCGGTCGGGCCACACTTCCGTGAGGCGCTTTGCCGAGTAGCGAAGGTTTTCCTCCACCGGCTGCATCTTGGCACCCGTCTCGTGATAAACGGTCGCGAGAATATAGGCGAGATGCTTAAGCGGAGTGCCCCGGCGCTCGGACTCATCAAGGATAGCCTCGATGCCTTGCACCTGCGCCGCGCTGAGGCTGGTCCCGAAGACGCCAGACGTGCGGGAGCGCAAGCTCGCGAAGAAAGCGGCCTTGTCCATGTCATTCTCCTGATGGTGAGAGAAAGAAATTTTAGCGCGTGACGCACATCGTCAGGCGTGTGATTTCGTGCTTAAAGTTCGGCGTCGATGAGGTATTGGCGACCGGATACGCGCACTGCGCCAGCCGAAGACGACGCAATTATCAGTCGTGCGGTATCTGTAGTGATGGAGTCTGTCGTTATGCCGGTGGCGTTGGACAAAGAGCCACCATTGTTCGTTATATTTGGCGTGGCTCTCTTGGTGACATTCCATTTGAGAGTGTCGATGATATTCGACCCGGCGTTTGTCCCTTCGCTGTGCCAATAGATACTTTCATAATAGCGCTGGCAGCGCACCAAGTCCTCTGGAAGGCTGCGCGTGGAAAAGTCACTCACAAACCCACGCTCGAATTGCGGCAGGGAAAGAGTGCCGCTATTCCATTCCACAGTCACATTGGACGATCCATTGCATGTCGCTGACACAGCACCAGAAGCACCATAGGAACCGCCATTTATGCGCCCTTGCGCCGTGCCACTCCAGGAAAGATACCATGTGCCGGAACGCCCGGCGAAAGCATTGGCTTCGATAACCTGTTGAAGTGAGCCAGATGAAATCGTGAACGTCGTGACGCCATTGCTCGTTGCGAAGGTGTAGGTGCATCCAGATGCTCCCGCCTTGAAACGGTCATGACCATAGGCCCCGGCGGCAAGCGTGACCGTGCCGGATACTCCCCGCTGATTTACAGCACCCAGCGCGTTGATGATGACATTGCGATCTCCAGGTAACAGACCGGCTCCAATGGCAGTCCGCGCCTGCGCTGCCGTCAAAAATTTGACAGCCTTGCCGGTTGTGCCATCGGCAGCAGCAATAGCTCCATCCGTCGAACTGGATGGACCAACAACATCGCCTGTTCCCGCGCCGTCAGCCCCCTTGGCGGCAATCAGTGACCAATATGTATTTGATGTTGTCGGTAGCGTTGGAGGAGCGTTGCCGGTTGTAGCCTGAAGAGCAACGAACGACGAGCCATTATAGAGAACATTGTCGTTCTCCTCATAGGCAGTACCTGCGCTGTACGTCCCCCGCGGAGTGAGGGCGCCAACCGGCCCTGCTGGCCCTGCTGGCCCGGTCCCGTAGGCAAACGGGCCGACCCAGTCACCACTTGTTGCGGAAAGCTTGACGTACAGTTCAGGGCTTTCACCGTCGATGACGAGATACGCAAAACCCTTGGGCTGCGTATCGAAAACGTCTCGTCCAGAGAAAGTGCCAGCCTGATCGTATTTAAACAGCGTTCCTTGCCGCATTTCTGAAAGTAGGTAGGCGAGATTCTGACTATTGGTATCCAGCGTCTTCAGATAAGCCGTGTCACGCTGGATGCGATAGGCGTAAGTGCCGGTCGTGCCTGTCCATTGCAGTTCTGCCGTGATCTGTGTTTCGCTGTTCACCGTTGCGATCGGCAAAACGTTGCCTGGGGCCTGCACGAAGATGTTGCCGCCGGTAATCAGCGCCGTCTGCCAGGCCGTGCCAGTGCCGGTCACCGTGGCGCTGCCATTGGTGAGCGTGACCGTTCCGGTGGAATAATAAGATGTGGTCATTCCATGTCCTAACGCTTGAAGGCTTTGGCGATAAGCGTTGCGCCCCTGATCGTGCCAGGCTGGCCGCCGCCGTTGCATGAAAATCTGTAGGTCGTCGATGACCGAGTGCTAGGCGGGATGTGTATCGCTGCAGCAGCAACAGCGCCGTATGATCCGCCATTGCCGACAGACCATGACTTCAGCGTTACGCCATCCGTTACGGATGACAAAGATGCCGAACCTTGCAGCGAATCCGGAGTGCCCCCGAGAAACGCGACGGCAGTAACATTCAATTCGACAGCAACAGAATCTGTGCCGTGAGTTATCGTTACGTCTAGCGTGTAGTTTGTTGGAGACGTTGGCAGAATTTCACTCGCGCCCCCTTCCACATAGGCAACAGCGGAAATCGCCCCGGGTGCAATATTGCTTGTCTCGACAATCAGGTTTCCGATCACCGCGTCTCCAATGTCAGCCCATTGGATGCGCACACCCTGCAGCGTCAGGACGCCAGATTCATAGACCAGCGGCAGAGTATATGCGCTGCCATCCGTGACTACGAACTGGTCTACCAGCACGGCAAACCGTGTCTTCTGCACGCCTCCCGTGGTGTAAAGCTCCAGAAATAAGCCGCTCTCCTTGTAGGAATCGGCACTCGTCGCCCGAATGAGAACCGAGAAGCGCGCATCGACGCCGGCCTGATTGGCCGCAAGGGCAAATGTCACCCTGCCCTGCACTGTGGAATCGCCAACGGACGCCGTCAGCGTTTCAAGAGCTTCCACAGCCGCCGCCGTTTCGCCGGCAACAACGGAAATCTCTTCCAGATATTCAGCGCGGGAATCGCCCAATTGCGCGACAAGCTGGCGCCTGGAAATCTCGCTGGCAGCGTTGGCAAGCTGCGTATCCGTCAACAGCCTCTCAAGCAATGTCCGCGTATCATCGAGATCGGCAAAGCCCTGCCGGAAAACTGCCTTCACATCGTCTTGGATGTTGGAAAGATAAACCTCGATATCGGAATTGCCGCCATCGAGCGCCGTCACTTCGATCTCATCAGACCAGTTCGTCAGGCGGCCCGGCGCCACCAGAATATGGCGGAACACGAAATCCTGAAGGCTCATGATGCCTTCCTGCACGAACCCGATGTTTTCCCGCGCCGTAACACGCTTGGAAAAGACGTTTTCCGGCGCATCCGCCAGCCACCACTGGAAATCGATAGCCGTCACCGTCGCGTCCGCGATCGATGCCCAGGACATGCGAAACGCCGGTATGGTCAGGCCGTTGCTCGCAACGGAAAGCACCGGGATCACCGCCCAATCCTGCAACTCGGAAAGATAGACAGGCTGCCCGTTCGGGACCGGAACCACAGGCGCAATCACGCCAGCGCCGGCATAGATCGAGCCATCACGCTCCTGCAACGAAAGCGACACATTGCGCGGCCCGTCGCTGGTCAGCGCTCGAATGGAACGGCTGGTGACGGCAAAAGTCCGCGTGCCATAGCGTGCGCTCTGCCATTCGACCCAATCACCGATCTTGATGTCCTGAAAGTATGGACGCAGGACAACGGATGCCGTCGCCTCAAACCTGTTTTCGTTGAAATAGATCGAGGCCAGCTGGTTCGCCTGCCGCTTGCTCGACACCATGTCGAAGTTGACCTGGAAATCGCGCGTGCGCCGGTCAAGTCCAACGTAAGTGGCGCTGGTCTGCGTATCATAGCCTGCAGGGCTCCACAGGTTGGATGGCTCTGGATAGGTGCCGCCAACGCTGTTGACAAGCTCCGCCATGGATCGGCGCCGCTGATACGTCACCGCCTCACCTGTCACCAGGTCGTTATCCGTGAATGTCGCAACGATGGGCTGGTCCGTGCCGATGATCGGCCAGGAGCCGTCAACGCCATCGACCACGATACCGCCGCAGGATGTCATCAGCGCATCGATGTTGTCGCCATGTTCCACGTCCGCATCGAGCAGGATTGAGCAGCGATAACGCGCCTCATAGCTTGCAACTTCCGCGTCCGGATCGATGAGCACGGATTCGTCACAGATGTTTGCCGCCGTCGCATATTGCGCAACTGGCAAATCCTCCGGCTCCATACCCATGCCAAGGAACAGATCATCGTTCCAGGAAAAGCCGCGCCGGTAGTTGTAATCCATCACGATCGGATTTTCGGAAAACTCATGCGTCGAGTAATTGCCCCAGCGATGACTACCGCTCCCACCCGCCGTTGAATCCTTGCGCACGTCATAAAGCCGCGCGCCGCGGATCTCGAAAAAGAAGTCAGGAAAGGTCGAATTTTTGTCCTGATTGTAGGTCATGGAGACAATCAGGTAGCAGATGCCGGACCCAAGATGGGCCGATGTCCAGCGACCGGAAGGATTGGAATTTGCAATCAGCGCCGCATCGGCCGCCGTCTGCGTGCCGTTGTAGAAGGTAAACCGGATCAGCCCGGCATAATCGCTATCGTAGACGTTGTAGACCTGCTTGACCGAATTGCTTTCCGCCGTCACCAGCTCAAGAGACAGCAGTGAGCCGCCCGCCCAGATCCGCGATAGTCCGTCGCATGGATAGTCCGACAGGACATAGATCTGTTGCAGCTCCTTGTTCGAGGAACCATAGGTGTTCACATAGCAGTCATGGCCAGCGAGCCCCACGAGGCCGCAGGCGACCTTGCGCGAAACGTTCTCGCCATACTCCCGGTCGAACTGCACACCGGATGCGGTTTTTGTGTCCTTCTTGGCAAACCTCTGCGCAATTTTGCCAACAACGAAATTCAGGCCAATGGCAAGCACAGCCTTGCCGATAATGCCAAGCCCACCGATTGCCGTGCCGATGGCGCCAATAGCGCCGACGATCGCAGAAATAAAGGGCATCGCCTAAACCTTGTAAGCGCGCGAAACTGCCGTGATCGGCAGGATCTGGAGATCGTATCCGGTGGTGACTTCCACCCGTTTGCGCCCGACGCGCTCAACGCGGCCATAGATCGTGCGCACCGCAAATCCCGTGGACACGTAGACGCCGCAAGAAACGGCACCATCGCGCTCGATCACACCCACATCACCGCGTTGCGCCAGCAGCGTGCCGATGGGCTGGCCAAGCGCCTCCACCAGCGCCTCCTCCACCGTCTCCCGGTATCCATGCTTGCGAAACAGCTTGTAGCCCGCTGCCTCGCTGGCATAACCGGCCAGATGCGGCAGGATGCGCTCACCCCGCACCGCTTCGATTGCATCCATGGTCATCACCCAGCAATCGGATGTGCCCCATGCGCCGGGCATGGCCTGGTGCTTCGCCACAACCGCGTTGAGGCGCTTTTCCCATTCGGGATGGCGGTTCATGTCAGCTGCCTATGAAATTGGTGGAGCCGGCAGACCGAAGCCTGCCCCAGAAGACTTCAACGCGCCCGGCGCCGCCCGCATATTGAAGGAACTTGTCGCCTTCGGATCGCCGCTGCTGATCTGCCACCGAACGAACACGCCCGTTCTTGCGGCTGTAATCGAGATTGCGCTGCTCGCACTTCGCCTCGATCACATAGCCGCGTTCCGTATCGATCCGATGCTCGATGACATCGAGATAGCCGCGCGCTACGGTTTCCACCTGCAAGAGCGCGCCGGTATCCGGATGAAAATGCGCATCCATCACCCGCACCGGCCGGTCACGGTAATCCTCATCCTCGATCTGTAAAAGCACATCCGGCGTCAGCCCGTCGTCAGGGCTTTCCGCCAGCAGAAGGGTAAAAGACCCATCGGCCGAGGTGCCGCTACCACCGCCAAGGTCAGATACCTCGATCAGCCCGAACGGCTTGTATTCCACGCCAGAATAGGTGAGCGGTTCCGCCCGCGCGATGAACCCGTAGGTGCCGGACCCGAATGTAAACCGGATCATCTGCCGCGTGGAAATGCGCCCCGCATCGTAAAGGGCTTTGACTTCGGAAGAGAGCGCCATTTACTGCCCCTCCACAAGGCTGAAGGATACGATCGTATGACGCCCAGATCGACTAATTGAGAAGCTCTCTGGAACTGGTCGCATCACCAGGGCAGGTCGCGCAAACCGCACCACCGCGCCGGCAGCAGATACCGTATCAAACGGCAAAGGCTCGACAGTCAGCGAGCGCGACGTTCCAGAGCCGGAAATCTCTGTGAGGCGCCCGACATAATATCGACCGGACCGCTCAAGGCCGATCCTGTCGCCGACGACAAGCGAAAGAGCGGAATCGACACTGTTGACTGAAAGAACATTACCAGACGCGATCGAGACGAGATTTCCCGCGTCATCCGCCGGGCCATGGTTTGCGACATGGTTTTTCGGATAGCAGAACCATGGATGCCGGAAAAGAACGCGCTGCAAACCGCCGCGCAGCGAAAGCCACCATGCCTCCACCTCGGCATATTGTGACGCAACGAGCGGCCGCGTCACAAGCGAGGCGACCCAGGCCGGATCACTAATCTGCGTGTAGTTGATCAGCCTGGCGCCGGATTGCGAAGCTTTCACCGGATCCGACAAAGTGAAGTCTGCCGTAGTGTAGCCCACATCGGGGATCTCGCGGGGGAATGATATCGTCATCAGATCAACCGGCGCTTTTGGGCATCCTTGACGGTCTTGACCATCTGTGATGGTAGTTCCGCACGCATCACAGCCAGATCCTTTCTAAGGGCCGCCACCTCTGCTTTGTCGGCACCCTGCGCATTGAGAACAGGGGAGAAGTTCAGCGAAAACCCCTGGTCGGAGCGGACGGAAATGCCATCCATCCGGGGAAGCGTCGGCGCAGAGCCAACCAGCCCACCATTTGCATAGCCTTGCAGCTTGCGCAGCGTGCCGATGCCAAGCCGCCGTGTCGTCTCGGCATCCATGACGTACTCGCCCTTATGAACGATGCCGGCCGGCTCATACTTCCCACCAGCACCCGTGTAGCCGCCGCCTGAAAAGAGTCCGGTTATCTGGCCTGATGCAGCCCTTGCCCATTGTGTTCCGCCACCAAAGGCACCGCCAAAAATGGAGCTAAGGATGCCACCGCCCGCCCCATTGATCTTGAATATGCTGTTCAGCACATCGTTGATCAGTGCATCACCAATCTTCTTAAGCGAGCTGACAAGAACATCAGCAGCAGCGGCGCCTTCGGTAAAACCGTCGATGATACCGCGCGTCACATCCTTTGCCGTGTCGAGCGCGGCTTGTGCCTTGTCGCGAATCTCTTCCTGCTTTTCGGCAAGAATTCCACTGGCGACGGAAGCAGATGCATAAGTCGCAGCCAAGTTGCTGATTTCTTTTTCAAGCTCCGGCGTGACCTTCTGGCCGGATTCCATGGCCGCTGTCAAAAGCGCCTGCCGCGCCGACGCATATTCCAGCGCATAGCCGTAATCGTTGACCAGCGGATTTACCCGTGACATCGCATCGGTTTCCGCATTGATGGCTGCCGTCCTCTCCTGGATCTGCGCCACTTCACGCTGATATTCCGATTTCTTTGCTTTTGCGGTTTTTGTGCCGTCCGGCGACTTGAAATCTTTCAGCGAAACCGGCTTCACCGAATTGTCTGGGGCCGCCGGAACACGCGCTGTTTTCGTGGCAGTCACAGCACCGCTCTCGCCACCAAGAACGCTTTTCTTGATTGCTTCGGCAGTCATATCGCCGGCTTTTTTGATCTCCCCCTCGAATGCCTGGTTGATACGATCCGTAATTCCGGCAGTCGAGGTTATAGTCAGGCCGCCGCCGAAAAAGCTTTTGGAGGCTCCTTCGCCGGGCAGCATGTTTACGATATCGCGGCCGATGCCGTTAAATCCGGAGATTTCTCCCAGGCGGGACAGAAACGAAGTCGCTGCAAGATTTGCTTCCGTTAGACCGGACGCAGCTTTCTGTATCTCCGTTATCAGATTGTCCCAATTGATGCCGTTGATGAATTTTGAAACGCGGTCGATCTCGTTGCCGAATGTCTCGCCAGCCTTAGCGGACTTGTTGAATTCACGCGCAGCATTTACCAGGGATGTCTGAAGATTCGTCATCCGCTGATCGATCGTCAGAACAGCGCCGGCAGCCTTTGCCTCCAGTGTCGGCGCCCCAGCTTCGAATGCTCGGAAAAATGCTTCGGACGAAACCTTGCCATCAACCACAAGCTTTTTTAGTTTCGATACAGAGCCAGAAGCCTCTTCAAGTCCAGCAGCGGCGGCCTGCACAATGGTTGGCGCCCCTTCCAGCACAGAGTTGAACTCTTCGGCCTGCACCTTTCCGCTTCCGAGCGCCTGGCCGAGCTGGAGAAGCGCACCACTTGCAGTTTGCGCATCAGTGCCGGCTACCCGCAGGGCAAGCGCAACATTATCGGTAAATCTCAAGAGATCGGCAGTCGAAACTCCAAGTTCCGTCTGCGCTTGCGCCGCTTTCCCGTAGAGCGTCGCCAGTGTCTCGATTGGAGCTGCATTTTTGACGGCAGATTCGAATAGAGACTGGTAAACCTTTTCCAGCTCTGCGCCGGAGAGCCCCGCAACCTTCAGCGAGTTGTCAACCCGCGTGGCGGCATCCGACAGCTCACGAAACCCCTGAACGCCGCCAATCAGCGCAAAAGCCTTGGCAGCGCTGGACGCCAACCCCTGGTACGACCTGGCAATTGACGCATTCATTTTCTTGAAACGCGCTTCAATCGCCCGCGCGCGGGTGTTACTTGTGCCTTGCGCTTTAGCAAGTGCTTTTTCATATTTGTTGATATTGGCGTCCAGCTGCACCACAAGACGCTCAAGATCAGTTGCACCGGCCATCGGGTCGTTACCTCGGGGGAGTAAAATGGGAATTCAGAAAAAGCGAATGTTTTGCGAAGAAGAAGTTCGCATGGTGCTGGCTGAAAGGCAGACACCAAACCACATCTTGCATTTGCTGCTATCCGTGGTCACAGCAGGCTTTTGGCTGCCGATCTGGTTTTTGGTGGCACTCTTGGGAAGCGGTTCCTACAAGTGCCCATCATGCGGCGCCAGGGCGCTTGGATACGTGCCCAAGAAGTACAAGCAACAGATGATCAAGGCGCCTAACCCGTAGTCTGCATCCATCGCCAGACATCATCAATTTCGGCCGCGGACATTTTCCCATCATCAGGAGCATGCGCCTTGATGTACCCTTCCACGGCAGCCTGAAACTGCCAGACTGACATGGCGCGCACCTGTTGCGGTGAGTAGCCTAAGGCCGCTCCGGTTCCGTAGATGGCGCCAAATCGGATTTTGCCATTGGGGAGCGTGTCGATGGGCTCACCCTCTTCCGTTTTGACGCCTTTTTCTCCCCCAGGCGCTCCTCCGGCGCACCGACGAGACCAGCTTCCAAAATGGCACGCGCATAAGGTATGCTTTCCAGCGGAGGCCGCTGTTCGACATAAAAGCGGACCTTCCGGTAAGCCTCGTCTGGTGTCATGCCGCCACCAATGAGCCCGATGCGTATAATGTTGGAAACGTCCTGTACGCGCCATTCCCCGGAATGCAGGCGCTGCAGGATGACATATGGACCCGCATCCGTTTTTTCCTGCAACTCCTCAAGTTCGCCCCAGCCGAGGCGAAACTTGAATTGCCCATCAGCCCAGATGAGCGTGATTGCCGCATCGCGGCTCATGCAAAGGTATCGGTGCGGACCAGGGCACCGTCGCTCTGCATCGAGATCGAAAGCGTGACACGGCCGCCCTGCTCTGCGCCGATTTCGATAGTTTCAATATGCATTGCGCCGGTCCAGGTCACCGTACCGCTCGAAAATTCGATCTCCACCTTGACCGGCACAGAGTCGGTGGACTCGTAAGCATCGAGCCATGTCGGAACAGCTGCTGCCGCCAGCACGCCCTGCCCGGAGATCGAAGCGGTGATGCTTTCCACGTCGCGGCCGAGCACAATCGGCGCGTCAGGGTCCGCGCAGTCGGGAAGCGAGACTTCCGACAAGGATTTTCCGAGTGTCAGTGATTTTGACGTAAAGCCGCAAGGTGCAGCATAGACGATCGGATCAGCATCATTTCCGAGAAGAACCCGGAATTTTCCGAAACGAGCAGTGACGGGAGGCGCCATGGTAGATCTCCTTCATGGGGCTTAAGTGGATGGAATGAAAAGTCCAGATCAACCGCCAGCCGCAACTTCCTTGGCGGCTTTGGTAATGGCTCGAGAAACACGGTTTTTGACCTGGCGGCGGTTTGCCCGGTAGCTCACATAAAAGAACGGTTGCGCTGGAATGGCCGGGATCGTTGCGCCCGCAAACAATCCGCCGGCCGTATGGGCCGCCGTTCCAAACTCAACCCATCGCGCCCAGAAGGCATCTGAATTTCCGGCATAGATCGTGATGGTGAGCGCACCACCCTTTGTCTGTACCTTGCCGATTGTCAGCGCGCCTTTCGGGGCGCGCCCATATGTCCAGCCAATGCTGTCACGCAGGGCGCCGGTATCTTCCGGCACAAGCGATTTTGCGAGCGCGACAATTTCGTCGGCGCCCTGTTCCATCGCCTCGCGGATACGCGCCTTTGCAGCAGCTGGCAGGCGCTTTAATTTTCGCTCTAGCCTGTGCAGGTTCTTGATGGACGATGCCACGGCTCAATCTGCCTCTTCCACAAAGGCAAGCACCTGAATAACGCCGTGCTGCTGGCTCGGATCGGGGTCATCAATCACGCGGGAAAGCCGCACCGAAAGGCTGGCAAGTGCACAAGATTCTAGCGTAAGCTCTTGCTCATGCAGCGCCGCGCGGACCTCTGAAATGATATCATCAACGCTCCAACGGTTTGGATTGCGTGACCAGATATCGATCTGCACCGTAAATTCTTGCCCGATAATACAATCAGAATCGTCTGATGTTCCGACAAAAGGCCCACGGCTGATATACGCTTGGTTACCCCCCCAAGGACTGGAAGGGGCTTTGTCATAAATGCCATCCACCAGAGCGACCAACTGCGCATTTGCGAGCATCGCATTGTAAAGTGCTTTCCAAAGCTCCTTGCCAGCACTCATGGCGCTACACCGGTTTGGGCTTCCAGATAAACCCAGGCCCGATCCGTTACCGCATCGACAATCTTGACGGCATATATCTCGCCTGTCTCAACGTCTCGCATGCGCCAATTTGACTTGATCTGCCGCGTTTGTGGCGAAGAACGCACGTAAACTCCGAGTAGGTTCCGGCCTTCAAGCCGCGCAGCAATAACCGCCTCAGATCCGCCCTTAGAACGGAAAGCCGCCCGGACGCGAAACTGCTCGACAAACTGCGCCTCTTCATTGCCAAGCCCATCGGATACGATTTGGCGAGCGTCAAAAGCAACACTGTGGCGGAGATTGCCTGCACCAAGTTTACGCGCCATCTTGGTCTCTCACTCTGCAGTTTTTTGCCGCTACTGCCTTACCTTGGGAAATTGCAGCTTCGGCACATGCTCTCTTGACGGTGTATTCACGGCCAGCCTTGTAGTCGATTGTCACCTGCGGCATCGGCTTGAAGGAGAAATCCGATGTGAACTTGACACGCATCAGAGCCCCACGCGGCGATGCTTGAACAAAAGACCATCAAGATTGACAGAAGACGGAAGATCAAGCGTAGTTGCGCCGATCACATTGTTCTCGCGGTTTTCGTACCACGCGCCGATCAGCAGCTTGACCGCATGGATGATATCCGCCGGCACGTCGCTTGCCGCATCGCCGTAACCGCAGACCATATCGACGCGGATGGCATCAGACCGGCTGTAAAGCGATGGGGATGCAAAGCTGTCATCCCATTCCAGCATGCTCCCGCGCGCGCCCTCGATCAGCCGGTATCGTTCGGCCGCCAGCGTGCGCAGCACATTGTCTGCATCGTAATATTGCACTGCCACGCTCTGCACATCGGGAAATGGCAGCGCCAGATAATAAGCGGGCCAGTTCGCCCACTCCGCCCGCCACGTCTGCGTGATCAGCGCCCGGCCCATGATGCCGGAATGCCCATCCAAATGCCCTTCGGCCGCCAGCACATACCCATCGATCAGCCCATCATCCGCAGTGCCATCCACCCGCAAATGCAGCTTTGCATCGGCAAGCGACAAGAGGCGCGTGGCGGGCGGCGTGATGAGACGGGGGCGAAGCATGGCATTCCTCTTGGATGAAGACCGGCGGCCTTGCGCCGCCGGCCATAGGCCGCGTCAGGCCTGGTCAGCCTGTGGGTTGCTGAAGCCGTTTCCGAGAAGCGCGGAAGCGGCAATCGGCGTCCCCGAGCCATGCGTGCCGGAAAAGTCGGCCAGCAGCTTCAGATACCGCTTGTTGCCCTTGTAGCCGAAACGATAGACCGCCGCCGCCGCATGCGCCGATGTCAGCGCCTTGATGATGCCGCCCGAACCGACGCTGGCAAGCCCCAGCATGTCGGCAAGCGTGACCGCCGTATAGGTGCTGTCGTCATCGGAATGCGTCAGAACGAATTCGATCTTGTTGGTTCCGGAAAACGTGATGCCGCCAACCCCGATATCGAGCAGGATTTCGGCGGAATCGTAGCCCTGCAGATCGATGGCCGCCGGCGTATTGTCGGCAGAAAGCACGGCGCAGCCGATGGCCACGGTACGCTTCACTTTCGAATGAAGATCCTTCATGGGATCGTTCCTTTCAGATGGAGAACGAAAAGAGGAGGTCGGCCAGATTGTGCATCTGGCCGAGATCAGCAAAAGCGCGAAAACGCAATTTCGTCAGGTCGAGATCTTCAGGAGCTTGATCGCTTCGAAGTTCGTGACGCCGCCGCCGACACGCTTGGTGGTGTAAAAACCGATCTTCGGCTTGTTCGTGTAGGGATCGCGCAGAACACGAACGCCGGTACGATCAGCCACCATGTAGCCACGGCGGAAATCACCGAATGCAACCGGGAAAGCATTGGCGCCGACTGCCGACATGTTGTCGTCGGTGTAGACGGGCTTGCCGAGAATGGTGGCAATTTCGGAAGCTGTGGTCGGAGGAGCCCAGAGATAGTTGCCCTGGCCGTCCTTCATCTTGCGCACGGTGCCCATGGTCGGATCCGACATCAGCCACGACGCATTTGCGCGGTAGCCTGCTTTCAGGGCGTAATTGAGGTCAATCAGGGCATCGGCCGGCGAAGTGGACGCAAAGGCAGATGCGGCGCCGGAAACCACGAAGCCCAGCTTCCCCCAGGTCCAGGAGCCATTGGCGACCGTATCGTAGGTGAGAAGACCGCGCGGCTTCTTCACGCCATTGCCGGAAATGAAGGCGGCGCCTTCAAGTTCGGCAAAGGTTATCTGCACTTCGTCGGCAAGCCAGGCCGCGATATCGACAATGCCGTCATCGAGCATCTTCTGCGTGGTGAACGGATTGGCGTACATTTCCATGACGGTGATGACGATGTCGCGCAGGGTCGGCGTGTTGGTTTCCGGTCGCGCCTCTTCCTCGCCCACCCAGCCGGCATTGGCGCCGCCCATGCTGACGAACTTCTGGTATGTGTCCGTACCGATCGGCATGACATTGGCGATCTGGCGCATCACGGAAACGGTGCCAAGAACGCGGTCAATGGTGGTCTCCACCTGCTTGGGCACCAGGAAGCCCCCATCCGGATCGCTCTGCGTCGTGAGCCCTGCCTTGACTTCCATGTCGGCCAGGCCGGCATCGGCGCCCTTGCGAAACCACTTTTCGAAAGCGCCAGCATGCGCCTTCTGTTCGCCGGTCACGCCGTCGCCATCGGCTGCACCGCCGATCTGCATGGCGGCAATGATGGCGTTACAATCGGCAAGCGCCTTTTCCAGACGGCCGACTTCGCCGTTGATACGATCAACCTTTTCGGTAGTCACGACATCGGCAAACTTGGCCTTGATGCCTTTCAGTTCCTCTTCGTGGGAGGCCTTGAAGGCCTCCACGGTGCGCTTCAGTTCTTCGAAAATGGCAGTCTGGCCGGAGGCATCCGCGCGGGGAACGCTCATCACGCCGCGCGCGCGGCTGTTGAGAACAGGCATGACGGTCATTGCCATCTGCGTTCCGATCACATGCGGATCATGAAACATGGAGGCGGCCGCCGCAACGTCGGCATGGCCGAGGAAGGAAAAGGCCACCATCGCGCAGCCGAAGATGAGCGCGATGCACAGGAAAGATTTCAGTTTCATCGGTGAGTTCCTTTACACCTTGAATGTTTCGATCAGCTGCCGAATGGCAGCGTCGGGCACGCCTGCATCGCGCTTGGCGTCGGGAGTTGCATCGCGCTTGGCTCCCATGATTTCGGAAAGAAGATCCTGGCGCTGCGACCGGCTGATGCCCGCCTTTGCAAGCGCCGCCTCGACCTGTCGCCGAGCCTTGACAGGATTGTCGGATACAGCGCCCGAGGCCATTGCCTTCAGATCGCTGTCGATACGATCGGCAAAGCCTGCGGCAACCGCGTCGGTCGGAGAAAGCCATGTCTCCGCATTGAGCAGCTTGACGATATCCTTGCGGCTGCTGGTCGTGCGCGCCTCATAGATATCCGTCATCGCGCTGTCGAAGCCTTCGAACAGTTTGGCAGCATCCGCCAGATCATGGCGATTGCCGATGACCATGCCCCAGGCATTGTGCACCATCATGAACGTGCCAAGACCCATCACGATTTCATCGCCAGCCATGGCAATGATGGAAGCGGCGCTCGCCGCATATCCCATCACATTCACGGTCACCTTGCCCTTGTGAGCGCGCAACAGGTTGTAAATGGCAAGGCCTTCGAACAGATCTCCGCCGGGGCTGTTGACCTGCACCACCACGTCGCGCTCGCCGATCGAGCGCAAGGCCGCTGCGGTTCGCTTTGCCGTGAAGCCGCCGCCCGACCAATAGTCCTCGCCGATCACATCGAAGACGGTAATCACATTGTCGCCGCTGCCTTCTGCCGCCATCGGCCCATTGGCCCAGCGGGACAAGACATCGCTTGGCGCGTCCCACTGCAGCCCCTTCGGCTTGTCCAGCGCCTTGACTTCAGGCAGTTTGCGCAGCGACATTTGAT
Source organism: Neorhizobium fuzhouense (assembly GCF_042611105.1). NCBI lineage: Bacteria > Pseudomonadati > Pseudomonadota > Alphaproteobacteria > Hyphomicrobiales > Rhizobiaceae > Neorhizobium > Neorhizobium fuzhouense. The sequence continues at coordinate 16,451 of NZ_JBHFFP010000024.1, forward strand.
GCTCCTGTGTTTGCCGGTGCAAGCTGTGAGGCGGCGCCACCCGCTTGCGGGTAATCTTCGAGAAGTCGGATTTCGTCCTGCGTCATCCAGGGTTTGCCGCCGCCAGACCCAAGAGCCCGCGAAAAATATTCCGCCTGATCTTTTTTCGACCCGCGCAATAGAGCGCCATCGTTGAATTTTGGCTGGTACTCGGCCATTTCTTCCGGCGTCATCAAGTCGCGGGCAACGGCCTGCTCCCAGTTCACGAACTGAGGCGCCAGCCCATAGGATATGAAGAAAAGCCCCAGTTGCTCGATCCCTGAGCCCCAGCTTGTTTCATCCATCATCAGCAACGGCCGCGGCGTTCCAAAAATCCGGGAAATCTCTTCCGCCTGCCATGCCATGTTTTCAATATGGGAGTTGTCGCCCAGGTTTTGCTCGAATGGCTGCGCCTTCAGCCCATTTTCAAGCAGCATCCATTTTCCGGAATTGTCCTTGCCGGAATAGGCGGCCATCGATTCTTTCAAAAACGCGCGCGCTTCCGGCGAAAGCTTGTTATCGGTGCTGATCTGCCCGCCGAGCTGCATGTTGTTGTCGAACAGGCGTTGCGCCGCCTGCCGCAACGTCGCCGACATCAGCACAGCATCCCGCGCCTGGTCGATTTTCGACTGGCCGGAAATTCCGTTCTCCATATCGAGATCCCGGACCGCCAGAACATCCTTCTGCTGAAGAACGCTTTGCACGCCGTTCGGGCTGGTCAGCTGATAGGAGATTGACCAGTCTGCATTCTGTTTTGGCTCGACGCGAAACTTGTTGAGCGGCTGAAGCTGGATGATGCGCCCGGCGGACCTTACGATCTGCGCGTAAGCTGCGCCGCGCTTCAGAAGCGAAACCATCATCAGGCGCTTGAATTCGTAAGGCGTCTGCCAATTGTTTGGCTTTCCGGCAAGGATCGCGTAGAGCGGATGATCTTTCGCCTTTCCTTTCCCGTCATCGCGGTACATCAGCTGCAAAGGCAGCATGGCAATGCACTCGCAATGCAGACGCACCGCCCTGTTTACTGCGCCGTTCCGCATCACATCGCCCTGCGATGCCCCATGAAGAGCGGAGCGGATCTCCTCCAGCAGACGCGGATCATCGGCAGAGTAGCGGCGTCCACCATCTGCGCTCTGTGTCGCCATGGATTGCGGGCGCAAGGTAAGCACGCTGCCAAGGCCCTTAAGCCAGTTCATCCGAGTACCTCGATCCCCTGCTCGTCATAGACGAAGCTATTGTCTTCTGCGGCAAGAGCCAGCCCAACACCCATGACCGCAGCCGCAATGCCATCGATCTTGTCGTTTGAGTTTTTCTTGTCAGGCACGTAATTCAGGTTCACGTCGAAGCGAACGCAGCAATGCGCGGCCATCCACGCAAGAACTGGGTGCCCGCCATGCTCGATCTTTTCAGCAAACACCAACCGTTCGAATTCCTTGGTGGGCGCCCCGAGCGTCTGATGGCCTTGACGCATTTCAATCTGCAGCTCTTCGTTCATGCCGTCGCGCTGCAGATCCTGCTGAAGCTTTCGCGCATTCCACGGGTCAAAGCCCCAGGCCTGCACGTCGAATTCCTCGCAGGCGTCCTCGATTGCCTTTTGCACGAAGCTCTGATCGACACTGTCACCGGGCGTGGTGTAAAGCGCACCATCGCGAACCCAAGCGTGCCAGTTTACGCGCTTGTCATTCTGAGACCGCTCATCCAGCGTTGCCTCTGGTACCCAGAACATCGGGATAAACACCCAGCGGTCATGGTCATCATCAGGAGGCAGCGTGATCACCAGCGCCGTAATGTCCCGCGTCGATGACACGTCGCAGGAAAGATAGGCCCTGCGACCCGCGTGCATCTTGCGAAGGTCTTTCCATGAGGTGACTCCGTCTGTGCAGGCCGCCCATTTGGAGCGCGGCAGCCAGCCGGAAATCATATCCACCCACTGATTGAGGTGGTAGCACCGGAAGCGGGCTTCCTGCGGCGGCTTGCCCTTCGCCTTCTTGAACTCTGTCCGCAAAAAATCCAGCGTCGGTGTCAGGCCGAGAGACGGGTTTGCCTTGCGCCACACCGCCTCGTCAGTCCAATCATCCTCTTCTTCAAGCCCGAAATGCACCACAAGCGTTGTGGTGTCATCGGCTTCGCCGCGCATGATCTCGCAGCTTTCTTCATACCATTCGTAGCCGGTGCGATCCTGTTTACGCCCTGCTGTTGAGGCGTAAAGTTCAATGGGCTGGAGACGGGCACCCGAGGATTGCCGCAGCGTGTCCGCCAGTTCCCGTGTCTTCCATTCGTGGATTTCGTCACCCACCGTCACGGTGGCAGAACGTCCATGCTTGCCGTCCGGCGAACCTGTCAGAAGCTGGCAACTGCTGCTGGTCTCGCTGAGATAGATCGACTTGTCGAAAATGGCGATACGAACGTTGCCCTTCTCATCCTCCAGCAGCCCATTGGCCTGGCGGATAATGTCCTTCATCTTCTCGAATGGCACGCGGCCCTGATCTTCGTTGCGGGCAAACACGTAGCCTTCGGCGCCTTGAAGCTTTTCCAGAACGAAGAACAGCACGGCCAGCGCTGCGAGAAATTCTGATTTCCCGTTCTTGCGGGGGATCCATAGATCCAGCCGGCGGAACACGCGCACATGCTCGACGGCAGGCTTATGCGTCCACGGGTCTATGACATCGATTGGCTTTTTCCAGCCAACCAGCAGGCGAACCGTAATTTCCTGCCACAACACCAGCCGGAAAGGGGCGCCCTTGAAGCGGTCATTCGTCAGCCGGAAGATCTTTGGCCAACGATTGACGACAAGGTCAGCCTTGCGCTCATCGAACCACGAACCCTCGACAGAGGCTGCGCGATCCCAGGCCGATACGGCCCATGCGTAAACCGGGTCGTCTGCCACCGCCTGCAGCCAGTCCGGATAAGGCTTGGCCAGCGGGTAAGGCGCGGCCATGGGGCTTCCTTCAGTTTCGCAACGTGCCCGGCGGCGGGCTGTCGGTGTCGTTCATCAGGCCGATAGGGTCGGCATAGTCGTCTTTATGCGCTTCGTTTTGCTTCGATCCGGGATGCGGAACGCCGGGGAATAGGTTGCCTTGGCTGCTATTGAAGCTTTCGACGCGCAACAGGTCTTGATCGCGGGCTGGGGTGAAGCCAAATTCGGCCTCCAGGAGGCGAAGCGACGTTTCGGCCTTGCCCATGAAATCGATATTCGGATGCGTGCGGATGACGGTTTCGCCGTCACCCTTCTTGACCTTGATCGCGGCACCACCACGCGGCAGATCCTTGCGAAGCTGCTCGCCCGCTGACAGGAAGAACTGCATCCACATGCAGTAGCGCGTGAGCGCCTGGCGATATCCGGGTCTGCGCCGCCCGGCCACCTTCAGCACGTCAGACTGCTGGCGCCAGATCTCGATGGCCTTGGCGTAATAGGTGGGCGCCTTGCGAAACTCTGCCGGAAGCGGAAACGGATCATCGCTTGTCGCAGGAAGGGCCGCAGCAGCTTCCGCCGCTGCCTCGATTTCCTTTTCAACCAGGCTGCGCCGCCGGCCGGGAAACCCTTTGGCCGCTTGCGTCAGCGGATCATCCTTGCGCCGTCCCATATCCGTTCATTCCATTCACGAGTGCCGCCTGCACAAAACCTGTCCCCAAAAAAAAATTACCGCCCAAAATACCGCGCCCACTTTTTGCAATTGAGACCGCCGGTCTTCTTTCGGGGGGTTGGGGACTTTTTACCGGGGGGTGGGGGTGGCGGTTTCGGGGGTCATGCCCCTCGCGATCTCGACCGCGACCGGGCTATCCAGCCTCAGATCGGCCAATGTCGCGCGCCCCGTCTCGTACATCCGTTCGAGCCTTTGCTTGACGCTGTCGTGATGCCACTTGCAGCATGGCTGCCACATCGAGGTATCCCAGAACTTGTCAGGATCTCCATGGTGCGGGTCAACGTGGTCAACGATGACCGCCGCCTTGGTTACCCCTTCCGCAAGGCAGCCGATGCACAATGGATGGGAATGCAGGTATGTCAGCCGCGCCTTTGCCCAGCGATGGTTATAGCCGCGTTCCGACGCGTTGCCCCGCCACCTGTCAGCGCTTGCCTTCTGTTCCTTGCGACTTGGCGCTCCTAATGGTCTGAACTGCTTTGCCTTGCGCATACTCTTAGACACACAAAAGCCCGGCTCATCACCGGGCTCTGTCGTCTCGTCCTATCAGGCATAGCTTGCGCACTGGCCTTGAATCGGTGCCCGTATCGGGCTGTCAAGGCTGGGGCTGACCGGCGTACCGACCTCGGGATTTCTCCCCGCTGTTTAGGCGTTTTCAGAGGCTCACTTCAGGATCATCAGCGCGTCCATGGCTGCTATTGCTGTCACAGCTTTTCGCAGATTGCAAGAGGCACCGTGACATGCGTCTCACGCCCGAACACCTCAAGGCTCACCACCACGTCACCCTTGCCATCGGAGCGGCAGGAAACCACCTCGCCATCGAACCCGGTAAACGGTCCATCGAACAGCTTCACCCTGTCTCCCCGCCGAAAAACCTTGCCGGTCGGCTTCTCCCAATCATAGACGCCTGCCTCTGCCAAGTCCTTGAAGCGTTTAACCTCTTGCGCGGTTATGGCCATCGGGCGCTCATATCCCCCAACCAGCGAAATGAAGTGGTCAAGGCAACGCAAACCGGCCAGCACAACCCCATCAACCGGCATATGCACCAGCACATAACCATGGATGACCGGCATCATGACGCCCGGAATTACCCGGTGACGACGCCGCAAATCCGGCCCCTTGCGCATCGGCACAAGCGCCTCAATGCCGATATCCGTCAGCTGGTTTTCCACAGCCTGTTCGCGTCCGCTGGCCACCCTTGCGGCAAACCACCGCATGTGAACGCCCGAATCGCAGCATCCGCGCAAGCGCTTCAGCCGTTCCCGGCGATCTTGATCCGTGTCGCGGGCAATACCGATTGGCAGTCCCGTGAGTGCTTTATGCTGCATCATCATTACCCCTGCCCTCGCTCATGTTGCGCTGAAACTCAGCAATCGCGTCCTCCGGCTCACCCGCCGGGAAATAGAGCCATTCGTGCGCCGTCTTGGGCAGCCACGGCCATCCTTGGCGGGCGTGCAGCGCGCGCCAGCGTTCCGCCTTGTCGCTGTCGCAGTGCACCCGCTCGAAGCCCTCAGACAGCGCCACAAGACCGGGAGAAACAGTCACCGGCTTAAGCTCGTGCAGCGTGTTCACCTTCGGCCAGCCATATTTCGCCCGCCGCTCCAGATCGACAGCCTTTGCCGCCTCTGTCCCGCGCTGCACCTCCATCCGCTGGAAAGCGGTCAGCGGTGGAAATGCGGTTGCCATCGGCTTCAAAAGCTCGGAAATCCGAAGCGCCATCCAGGCGCGGCTGAAGGGGTTGTAGGTCGCAACAGGCGGTGCCTCGTCGGGCGCATCCCGCCAATGCCGCTGCTTGAGGAACACGGCGCCCGCCATCAGGTCGGCAGGCTTGGCCCAGCGAAGATAGGCCGGCGTCTTGGCAATGCACTCGGCCCGTTCTTCGTCGGAAAGCGCAAACCAGCTGTTGCGGGCAAAATCCACATCGCCCTTTTTCCAGCTGGAGAACCACAGCACGAACTCCCGCTCAATCCTCTTTCGATCAACCCGCTTCAAGCCTCCCTCTTCCGGGGCGCGGTCACGCGCACCCGCTTTGAGGTTGATTACAGGTTCTATTACAGGTTTAGAGGACTCTGGTGTCCGGTTCAAAACGACAGAAATGTCCGGTTCAAACGTGCAATTTTGTCCGGTTGAAGCCCCATTTTCTGAACCGGACAAATTGCCCGGTTCAAATTCGCCTGCACCGCTCACAAAGCCCGTTTCGAAGGCAAGCGCATATCTGTTGTTTTTCCGGTACTTGCCTTCCCTCTGCTCAGACCAATTCACAAGACCCTTGGCCTTCAAAGACAGCAAATTCCGGCGCACCGAGCGTTCATCGATCTCGCAGGCTTCCGCGAGATATTCCTGGCTCGGAAAGCACCCTTCCACAGGGTTGTGGCAGTCCGCCAGATGCCACAGCACCCGCGCCTCTGCGCAGGATATGCCGCGCACCGTCACGGCCCACATGGTCGCCTTATGGCTCATGCCGCCACCTTCTCTTCCTGCACCGCCAGGTGGCCGCAATTGGCCGCCACAAGGGCTTTCGCCACCGGTGGGCACACGCTGTTGCCAACGCAGCTGACCTGCACGGATTTGGAGAACGGCACCCACAGCGGCCCGCCATCGTGGCCGGCGCGCGCCGTGTCGAAATAACCGTCGATCTTGTAGTCGGTCGGGAAACCCTGAAGGTTGAACAGCTCGCGCGGAGTCAGCATCCGCATGCCGATATCGACCACCACGAAGGTCACGCCGTCCACATCAAGCGTCACGAACTCGCGTTCATCCCAAACGCCATGGGCGCGCAGGAATTCCGCCACCTGCCGCGCACGGCCCGCCTGCGCTTCGGTGAAGGGCGGCACGCTGACGGTTGCAGCAACATGCCCGAACCGGTCCCGCGTCGTCACGGTGCGGCATGGCTCATCCTCTCTCCCACCGTCACCCTGCCCGTAATAGGATTGCAGGTAGGGCATCACCATCTGGCTCTTGCCCTGCCCGTCCGCCATGATGGTGGCCGAAGGCTCATCCACGCCATGACCGGTCGAGGTGCCAAACTGCCGCGCCACATAAGCGGACACGAGCTGCTGCTGGCTGCCGGACTGGGTAATGGTCGAGGCCGCCTCGTCGAGCGGCCTTCCCGGGTTCACGCCACCGATGCGCCGGCTGTCGTTGTTCGCCTGCGCCATGAACCCGCAGAACACGGCGTTCTGGTCCTT